>CALRPI020000072.1:0-24974 GCA_943370025.1 Phormidium lacuna HE10JO
TGCGCTTCGCGCACGCAAAACTGGGCTTTTTGAGGGGGGCTGGGGGGATCATCTAAGGATCACTTCAGGTTATAAAGTTAATCCTGCACGCCACTAGCGGTAGAAAGGTAGTTCTCTAGCTCGATCGCCACTGGTTCTACATGCCAAATTTCCTTGGCATACTCATCAATGGTGCGATCGGAGGAAAATTTACCCATCCGAGCCGAGTTGAGAATCGACATCCGTGTCCATTTCGCTTGATCTTGGTAAGCTTTGCTAACCCGATCCTGACAATCAATGTAGTCTTGATAGTCGGCAAACAACAGGTAGTCATCGTGGTACATCAGGGAATCGATCAAGGGCTTAAATAGCTCGGCATCGCCACCAGAGAAGTAGCCAGAGGCAATTCGATCGATCACCGCCTTCAGGTCTGGATTCGCATGGTAATAATCCCAAGGATTATAGCCCTGAGCTTTGATGGCGTAGACTTCATCGGCAGTCAAGCCAAAGAGGAAAAAGTTTTCGGCTCCGACTTCTTCGCGAATTTCGATATTTGCCCCATCCAGAGTGCCAATGGTCAAAGCTCCGTTCATGGAGAACTTCATATTCCCAGTCCCGGAAGCCTCTTTCCCAGCAGTGGAAACCTGCTCAGAGAGATCGGCGGCGGGATAGATTAATTTCCCTAGGGAGGCACTAAAGTTGTTAATAAATACCACCTTCAAACGTCCCCGCACATCAGGGTCTCGGTTAACCACTTCCGCCACAGAATTGATCAGTTTGATAATCAATTTTGCCATGTAGTAACCGGGGGCTGCCTTGCCGCCAAAGATCACGGTTCTTGGTTGGACGTAGGCATTGGGATCGGCTTTCATCCGGTTGTAGAGGGTGATGACGTGGAGAATTGCCAAGTGCTGCCGCTTGTATTCATGGATCCGCTTCACCTGGACATCAAAGATAGAATCCGTAGAAACTTCAATGCCATTATTAAGCATGATGTAACTAGCTAGGCGTTCTTTGTTCGATCGCTTAATATGCTGCCAGCGATCGCAAAATTCGGGTTCATCGATGAATGCCTCTAATTTCCGCAGATCATCCAAATGAGTCAACCAATAATCGGAACCAAGTTTTTCATTGATCAAGCTACACAACTTCGGATTGCTCAACAACATCCAACGGCGAGGAGTCACACCATTGGTTTTATTGAAGAATTTCTCGGGCCAGAGTTTATAGAAATCCTTCAAAACATCCTGTTTGAGTAATTCTGTATGTAGAGCCGCTACCCCATTGATGGCATGACTGCCCACACAGGCAAGGTGTGCCATGCGGACAGATTTTCCCCCACTCTCTTCAATCAAAGATAGCCGTTCTAATAACCCATCATCTCCCGGATACCAAGTTTTTACATCCGAGAGGAAGCGCTGGTTAATTTCGTAGATAATTTCTAGGTGTCTGGGTAAAACATCCCCAAACAAGCTCACAGTCCATTTTTCTAGAGCCTCAGGCATCAGAGTATGGTTAGTGTAGGCAAAGGTCTTTTGGGTAATCCGCCAAGCCCGATCCCACTCTACACTGTGTTCATCAAGTAACAAGCGCATCAACTCGGCAATACTGACGGCGGGGTGGGTATCATTGAGCTGAATTGCGGCTTTATCGGGCAGGTTATCTAGACTAGGATTCGCTTTCAGATGATGGCGGATGATATCTTGCAGGGAGCAGGAAACAAAGAAGAATTGTTGCTCAAGGCGGAGTTGCCGTCCTTGGGGGGTGTTGTCGTTGGGATAGAGGACTTTGGAGATGGTTTCCGATCGCATCTTACTAGCTACCGCTCCGTCATAATCCCCAGAGTTAAACGCTTGGAAATTAAAATCATCACTAGATTCTGCCTTCCAGAGGCGCAGGGTATTCACCGTATTGGTGTTATATCCCGGCACAGGTGTGTCGTAGGGCAGTCCCATGACTCGTTCCTTGGGAATCCACAATACCTTCGGATTACCCTTCTCATCGTTGTAAATTTCTGTGTGTCCGCCAAATTTCACCTCAACTTTCTGATCGGGGCGGACAATTTCCCATGGGTTGCCTAGTCTCAGCCATTTATCAGGAATTTCCACCTGCCAGCCTTCGCTAATCGCTTGGGTAAAAATGCCGAACTCATAGCGGATGCCATAGCCTACGGCGGGTAACTCTAAGGTTGCCAAGGAATCTAGGAAACAGGCAGCTAGTCTACCTAAGCCCCCATTGCCTAAACCGGGGTCTGGCTCCTGTTCTAGGAGATCATGGATATCTAAGCCAAATTCGTGGACGGCTTTGGTTGCTCGATCGAGCAGCCCCAAATTAATTAAGCTATTCCCCAAATGTCTGCCCATGAGAAATTCTGCCGATAGATAATAGACGGTTTTTACATCTTTCTCGTTATAGGTCTTCAGGGTTTTTAGCCAACGGCGCAGGAGCCGATCGCGGGAGGTATACGCCAGAGCCATATAGTAGTCGTCATTGGTGGCGAGGGATTCGTATTTACCTTGGAGATAAAATAGCTGGTCTGTAAAAGCCCGCTTCAGGGTCTCTACACTCATCCCAGTGCGATCGTCCTCGATCAAAACTTTTCCCATAGTTTCGCTGGTCATGGATTCAGTCATAAATTTCTGATTGCTGCTTAAGTTGGTGAGTTAGTTACCTTGATTTTGCCTTTAGGATCACTCCACAATTCTACAAGATAGGTAAGATTTAACTATTTCATCCACCCCCAGAAGGCAGCGATCGATACCATTTCCCTCAACAACTATTGATTCTCAAGGATTTCTCTCACCTCCGGCGAGGGAAATCCTTGACCAGCAGGACTTACGCATTTGAAGGTTTTTGCGATCGCTCTGCGATCGCAAAAACCTTCAAAACCTTAGATAATTCGTGGACAGTACGTAAGTTCTAACCAGAAGTACGTTGATCTAGCTAGCAATCAGGAGCCAACATTGACGGTATAAGTCAAAGTAAACGGACGAAAAGTTGCCCCATTCTTGGCTGTTCCACTCAAGACAAGATCGTAAGCACCCGCTGCCGGGAAGGTCATACTAGCTGCGGGAATATTCTGGTATTGTTCAGCATTAATTGCTCTCAAGGCTGGTCGGAAGATTGGTTCTGCACTCCGGGGGCGGGGATAAACAGCTAAGGAACATTCACACTGGGATAGGGGAATCAAACTGCCCCCCCGCTGAGTCAGGGCAAACCAAGCTTGGGCTGGTTGACCCACACGGGGATTATGGCTGGGGTCTAGGTGGAAAGTTGCAGCCACATCTCCAGAAACTTCGACGGTGTGGGCAAGGACTGGCATAGCAGCTAGGGTGGTGAGGGCGACGAATCCTAAATATCTACTAAAGTTTTTACTAATATTTTGAGAGAGCATAGGAATTTCCTGAGTTTTTTTGCCAAGCTTGAACAAAATCAAGATTTTGGCTTCATCCTCTACTCAAAATGGACTAACTTAACTTTGCGGTCAACAGACACTTTGTCACACTCTTACCTGAACTTAAGGCAACGCCCTAATAAGACGATCCCTACTAAGAATACTAAAATTACTACCTGAATTTGCTTCTGGAAGGTGACTTGCAAGCTGCCCCAGTAGTGGGAGCCAATGAAGATTGTATGGATTGCTGCCAAAACTAAAGCGGGAACTGTTAATAGATGCAGCAGTCGCCAATACTTACCTAAGCGATTTTGCAGGCTGTCAAAACTTGTTAAGGCGGCGGGAGTCATAGCAACCAGTGCTGTTGCTCCACAGGCGATCGCTCCCTGATGCACTGGCAACATAAAACTAAAGGCATCTAAATTCCATCTAAATGTATGGTCAACCATGTGGGCGGTGTGGGCGATCGCAAGAATATATGCCCCTACCCCGATGGATCTCCGATATTTCAAAGGCTGTCCCCAAAACCGACTCAGGGGACGAGCTATCAGTGCCACCATTAATAGCAACAAAGAACCGTGACCGGTATAATCGACCATCTCATCGTTCCGCAGGACTAGTAAGATGCCGATCGCTAGGGTTAACCAACTACCGAGGCGAAATAACTGACTCCGCCGATCTTGGCTCAACCGAGCAGAAGCCACCCCCACAGCCACCATACTGGGCATAGTTCCCACCCCAAAAGCTGCCATGGTCGCCGCTCCCCACCAAGGATTAAGGGTTTCGGCGGCTTTGATCTGGGCAGCGTAGAGAAAGCCACAGGGAATCAAGCCCCAAATGCTGCCTAAGCCTAGGGGAGTCCACCAATGGGATTGTCGGGAGAGGCGATCAAAAAAATAATTCAGGCGGGTGTGAATATTTTTAGTTGCTGACAGTAGTGGTAATTGGGGCAGAAAATTGGGCTGGATTTGCCCCAAAGCTAACCAGATTAGCAATAATCCTGTAAAAATTGCCATACCTCGACGGAAACCACCGCCAATTCCTGCCAACTGTCCTCCGGCAACTAGCACCGATCCCAGAGCACCAATTCCTGCTCCTACAAGGCTATAACTAGTCAATCTTCCTAGATTCAGCAAAAGATGAAATCGGAGTTGCTGCCCCCAGTTAGGTTTATCTAATTTATCTGGTTGATCTAAGGCTACTGAACCTGGTAGGGAGTTACTCAGGGAAAATGCCACAGCGATCGGACTGCACATACCTACACAATGCCCGAAACTACCTAAAAATCCCAACGCCATGATCAGCAACAAATCGAGCATGGTTTTTCTTTCTGCACAATATCAATACCCTGTTATGGATTACCAACTCAGACTTGGATCATAAGTCGGGCGATCGCATATTGTCAAAAGACGTGGAGTAGGAGTTAGCTAGGATTAGTCTGTTCTCATGATCTAATTCTCCAAACACTCAGCGATCGCATTTAACTCAGCTATTCCTTGAACTAAGCGATCGCGCAAAGCATTATCAAGCTTAGGATTTTGCAAAGCCACCTCTTGGATGGCGGCTAACCACTGGGCGATCGGGACGTGACTGACGGCTGTGCATAGTCCCATATTGGTGAGGATGGCAAGGTAAAAGCCCGTCATGTCTTGACCGCCGTAATCATAAAAGCCATCCCAAAGCTCTAGTTTTCCGGGGGTGAATTCTACGTACTGATCGAAGGTGATCGGGGAGCGGTTAAGTTGGGGTTGGGGGAAGGGTGGCTGAGTCATTGTTTCTATGAGAACAATTAGTGTTTGAAATAACGCTTAATTCTTATTTTTGTAGTGCATACTCTATACACCTTGAGCCTAGGGCAGACAAACTAAGTGTTGTTGATTCATTAAAAGATCCTTGCATGTGTGTCCAAGTTCCAATTGTTGGATCATAAGCTAGACCAAGCTGAGTTAATCCACCTGAAATTACCTGTATGTCTATATAGTCCCATCCCAGAATACTGGATATTTCTTCCAAAGAGACTAGTGATTCTGGCTTTTGATTTGATTCATATAAAACTTTAAGAACAATCATTTCCTCATCAGAAATCTGGTCAATTATACGAATAAAAGCCTGTTTGCCTTTATGTTGACTTGTTGGCAAGGTACATGAATGTAAAAAGATATTTGCCAAAGCATTCTGTTTTAACTCTGATGATGTTCTGCTTGCTGCATCTACTATTTGTAAGGTTATATTTCCAAATGCTTCTGTTTCCAAAAAATCATGATCAACTTTTGAACGTTCAATAGATTCAAATTTTGATGTGGTCTTATTTATAAAGTCATCAAGGTTTTTGCGTTGATAATAAGATATAGCACCTACAATTGGGGTGCTTAAAAAATTCCCAAAAATTGGAATGCCACTAACCAACTGGTTCACCATACTGACTAAATCATCACGATGAACACTTTTCGTAATGATTCTTTTAGTATCCGTTTCTTTATTTTCATTCATGTTTTCTATAAAGTTTTCCTTTCCAGATTTTGAGTCTTGTAGGTTGGGTTGACGCAAGGAAACCCAACGAGAGCAGAAGCCAAGTTGGGTTTCGCTTCGCTCTACCCAACCTACTTACAATGATAATTGCTGTAGATATATAGATATGTAAGCTATTAAATCTAAATTGCCTTATGATATATGTAAAGTTTTGTGTCGAAAATCATAATCAATTTGTATTAATATGCCTAATCTATCTCCACCAGAACAAGCTAACCCATCCCTAGAATTGAGCTATAGCCGCAGTGATTGGCAACAGGGCTACCTTTCTCAACCCCAAGAATTTGATTATCAAATCACAGATATTGCCGGGACAATTCCCCCAGAGCTAGAGGGAACCCTATTTCGGAATGGGCCGGGACTTTTGGATATTGGCGGAGAACCCATTCATCACCCCTTCGATGGCGATGGCATGATTACGGCGATTAGTTTCCAGAATGGAACTGCTCAACTTAAAAGCCGATTTGTGCAGACTGAGGGTTATGTGACGGAGCAGGCAGCGGGAAAAATCCTTTATCGAGGTGTGTTTGGCACCCAAAAACAGGGCGGTTGGTTGGCGAATATTTTTGATTTCCAAATCAAGAATATTGCCAATACAAATATTATCTTCTGGGGTGGCAAACTCCTTGCTCTGTGGGAAGCTGCCCTGCCCCACCGCCTCGATCGCCACACTCTAGAAACCATTGGCTTAGATACCCTAGATGGGATTCTCCAACCCGGTGAAGCTTTTGCCGCCCATCCCCGGATTGTGGAAGATAGTCGGGGGAAACGTTTGGTTAACTTTGCCGTTAGTCCGGGAATTTCTAGCAAGATCACCGTCTATGAATTAGATGAACAGGGCAAGTTAGTTCAAAAGCAAATCCATAGTGTGCCGGGATTTTCCTTTATCCATGATTTTGTGGTCACCGAAAATTACTACATATTTTTCCAAAATCCTGTTACTTTCAATCCCCTACCTTTTGCCCTAGGAATGCGGGGAGCGGGAGAATGTGTGGGTTTTGATGGTACGAAACCAACGAAGATTTTATTAATTGCTCGATCGGGGGATCAGCCTGTGCGATCGCTCTCCACCCAAGCTGGTTTTGTCTTCCACCATGCCAATGCTTGGGAAGCTGAGGGCAAGGTTTATATTGATTCTATTTGCTATGCCTCTTTCCCAGATGTGGAGCCGAATAGTGATTTTCGGGAGATTGATTTTGCTAGTTTGGATCCGGGGCAGTTGTGGCGGTTTAGTTTGGATTTGGCGGAGGAGAGGGTCGATCGCCAACTCATCGAAGACCGCTGCTGTGAATTTCCGGCGCTGAATCCCCAAAATATGGGCAAATCCTATCGTTATCTATACCTAGGCGCTGGTCACCAACCCACTGGTAATTCCCCATTGCAACAGATACTCAAGCTTGATCTAGAGACGGGGACTAAACAATTCTGGAATGCAGCCCCCAGAGGTTTTGTTGGGGAACCTATATTTATCCCCCATCCCCAAGCAACAGCAGAAGATCACGGTTGGGTCTTGAGTTTGATCTATGATGCCAGCCGTCATGGTTCTGATCTGGTGATTCTGGATGCCCAAAATATTGGGGAACCAGTGGCAAGATTACACTTGAAGCACCATGTCCCCTACGGTTTGCATGGGAGTTGGGTGGATGCGATCGCCGAATAATGAGCTTATCCCGTGTTGTAGGGGTTTCTCATTTGCGCGAGGAATCTTGTTGATTGCGGTAATCTAATCCGCAAATGCCAAACCCTCTTTGATTTTTGCAGAGTTGGTGCAGAGGAAAAGTCGGGAATCTTGTGGAGACTGTGGATTTGATAACGAGATTTTGGTTAGATTCCCGACTTTTAAGCTTTAATCATCTTGCGGAGAATTTGGTAAAGATTGCTGCCGCCCAAACTTGCTGCCCCCAAGCTGCCAAGAGTTATGATCTATATTGAGGATTAGAAGTCATTTATGTGGTTAGCTGTGACGATCGCGACTCCAATGCCCGTGAGTTCTTGCAATATCCCAGCCTCATCGCCGAGGTGATTTCCCCTAGCACCGAGAAACGCGATCGCAGGCAAAAGTTTCGGAATTATCGCGCCATAGAAACCTTGCAGGAATATCTGATTATTGACTGTGATCGCCCCAGCCTAGAAATCTATCGCCGCAATCAAAATAACAACTGGGAGCTAATTCATATCTTTATTGATCAACTAGATTTTGTAACAACTAATCCTGAAATTGATCTTACTAGTATTAATCTTCACTTTTCTCTAGCAGAGCTTTACGAAAATATTGAATTTCTCCCCTAGGAGTTCTGATAAAATTAGGTTAAATCTTCATTATTTTTAATCCTATGTCTCAACGTGATGGTTTCGGTGGTGGTTTCTTGCTGGGAGTAATCGTCGGTGGTGTAGCTGGTGGATTGTTGGGGGCGATCGTAGCGGGCGATCGCTCTGGGGAATCTGCCACTACTCGCCTAGGGAAAAAAGCCGAAGGCAAAAGCCTCCGCACTAGAACTAGAGAACTGAAAGCCGAAGAGGGGATCGAAATTGCCCGCCGCAGCCTAGAAGACAAAATTGCCCAACTCAACGCTACGATCGATGATGTCCGGCAGCAGCTAGGTTCTGTCAATGGCAGTGTAAGTAACTCGGAATTAGATTAAGATTGGTGATGAAGCGTGCCGCCCAACGGGTGGCACGCCCTTAAAATAATTGGAGGGGGTGTGCCGCCCAACGGGCGGCACACCCCTGTATTTGTAAAGGAGGAAAAAATGGCAAACCCAACAGTTTTTTTTGATATCACCATCGGTGGGACACCAGCCGGGACGATCGTGATGGAATTATTTGAAGATGTCGTACCGAAGACTGCCCAAAACTTCCTCCAACTCTGCACCGGAGAAAAAGGATTTGGCTACAAAGATTCTGGTTTCCATCGGGTAATTCCCGGTTTCATGTGCCAAGGGGGAGATTTCACCAACCACAACGGCACTGGCGGCAAGTCTATCTATGGCGAGAAGTTTGCTGATGAAAACTTCAAACTCAAACATGCCGGATTAGGCACTCTATCCATGGCAAATGCAGGTCCCAATACCAATGGCTCTCAGTTTTTCATCTGCACTGCTGATACTTCTTGGTTAGATGGCAAGCACGTAGTTTTCGGAAAAGTAACTGAAGGGCTAGATGTAGTTCAAAAAATTGAAGCTGTCGGCTCCAGAAGTGGCGCACCATCAGCCAAAGTTATGATCAGCAATTGTGGCACATATCCAGCAGCGTAGATACATAAGTTTGTTGGAGAAACCTAAGGAATGCTGGCTGCCGATTTCCCCCAAGATTGGGGGTCTAGAGGGGCGGTTCGGGTAATAATCTTGACTTTATCAATGAACTCTTAGGGACAAATTACAGCACTTTTCGATGGGGCGGCGACTGCCGCCCCATCGAAAACCATCACCTAGCAAGCATTTCAAGAATAGAGGTGTATTTCATTGATATGAAAAGTGCTGTAAGTAGGACTTCCGCAACTCTCAATAATTCCTTGACAGTGCGTAAGTCCTATTAAGAAGTCATTACTGACAATAGCTTATGGCTACTACTACTCTCCTCAAACCAAATTCTTCAGATATTCCCCAATGGCAGGAAGGTGAACCCCGGCGGATTGATGTGGAACAATGGCGAGTTACTGATCTAGTCGGAGAAGTGGGAGATACAACCCTTGCTACTGAATCTAGATGAGAAGAAACGACTCTATGCCGAGATGGAAGTGCCAGAATATTGGGTAATTGATGTCTGGGGCGATCGCATTTTTATGTTTCGGTTACAAGCAGATCAAAAATATCAAGAAGTTATGGAATCTACTGTGCTTCAGGGCTTGCCCTCTAGCCTCTTGCAACAAGCCCTAGCCAAACTCCAACAGGAAACAAATATTACCGTAGCTGCTTGGTTTGCTCAACAAATTACCAAAAACCGGATTTAACACCATTTTGCAAAATGCTGGACACAATCTATTTTTCATTCCCCGAAATTGCCAATCATTAATGCTTGACAGAAAATGTAGATATTGTTAAGATTTGTTTTTGATAATAAACTACTGAACGTTAGGTAAGAAAGTGGGAGCTGATGCAACAATTTCTTTGGCGGCCAAGCAAGCTGATGGATATGAATTGATCCTCGATCGAGCCGAAACCCTTTTTCGGGAACAGGGCTACAACCAAGTATCCATGCGAGATATTGCCACGGCGACCGGAATGCGACAGGCATCACTTTATTACCACTTTTCTAGCAAGGAGCAATTATTTGTCGCCGTCAGAGAGCGGATCTTCGAGCATCATCAGCAGGGATTGCAAAAATCCTTAGCTGGAGCAGGGCAGGAATTGCGATCGCAGTTACAAGTAGCCGCTGCGTGGTTTCTCTCCCAGCCCCCCATCAAATTCTTGGGCATGATGCAATCAGATATGCCATCCCTGAGCGAAGAAACACAACAACACCTCCTCCACATTGCCACGCAAAGTGTTTTTGACCCCATCCAGCAAATCTTTATACTTGCTCAAGGAAACCAGCAAATTCGTCCAGTTTCCCCCAAACTCATGACGGGTTTCTTCTTGTCTTTGATAGAGAGTATCCACCAATTTCAAGATACCTGCGAATGTGGTGATGGCACAATGATGGCGGAAGAAATGATTTCTGTTCTTCTCCAAGGAGTTCAGCTATAGACTTGTTTTTGCCTTTCTCAACCAACTTCTACCTCAATCATGTTCAAGAAACCAGACTTCTTCTCATCCTCATCTCGCCCTAACCGACGCTGGGTGATCATTCTCGGTGCGATCGGCATGGCCATTACTGCGGGGACAGCTATCTACAGCGTCAACCAAGCAGGGAAACCCCAAGCAGCAGCTACTCCTGGCCCCGGCAGTACTCCCATTGCCCCAAGTGCTGTCAGTGCCCTAGGCAGGCTAGAACCCCAAGGGGAAGTAATTTCCCTTGCTGCCCCTAGTACAGTTCAAGGTGCAAGAGTTGCCCAAATGATGGTGGCTGAAGGTGATGAAGTCCGCCAAGGACAGGTAATTGCCGTTCTTGACACTAGGCAGCGTCTAGAAGCAGCCCTTGCTCAGGCAGAAGCTGGGGTCAGGGTTGCTGAAGCAAACTTAAATAAGACCACCGCCGGACAAACGGGAACTATCCCCGCTCAACAGTCAGAAGTTGGTCGCCTAGAAGTGCAATTGCTAGGGGAGAGAAATACTAACCAAGCAACAGCGGCTAGGTTAGCAGCAGAGGTTCGCACAGCAGAGGATGATTTTAAACGTTTTCAACAGTTAGCCCAGGCAGGAGCGATATCTGCTTCCGAGTTGGATAGTCGCCGCCTAACTAGGGACTCGGCTCAGGCACGCTTAAATGAAGCTCAAGCTACGGCGCAAAAAAATGTGGATTCCCTGCTAGAGCAAATTAAACAGGCTAAGTCTAACCTCGATCGCGTCAACCAATTCAACCCTACGGATATTGAATCATCCAAAGCTGATGTAGATAGAGCAATCGCCACCAGGGATCAAGCCAAGGCTGAACTAGATCTCGCCTTTGTTCGCGCCCCCAGTGCTGGCCAGATTCTCAAGATCAACACCCGTCCGGGAGAAACCGTAGAAAGTGGCAAGGGGATTGTGGAACTGGGGCAAACTAGCCAAATGATTGTCATTGCCGAAGTCTATGAAAGCGATATTGGCAAGGTCAAGGTGGGGCAGAGTGTTGACATTATCAGTGAGGGTAATTCCTTTAGCGGGGAGCTGAAGGGGAGTGTGGCTCAACTGGGCTTAAAAATTGGTCGGAAAGATGTCCTCTCAACGGATCCCGCCGCCGCCGTGGATGCCAGAGTTGTAGAAGTAAAAATTCGTCTTGATGCCGCTGATAGCAAGAAAGTTTCTGGACTGACCAACTCTAATGTAATAGTCAAGATATTCATCTAAGAGGCTATTTAATCAGTTTAATTTTCCGCCCCCAATAGAAAATTAGACCCTCTAGCCACTTTATAGATCACCTAATCATCTATTTCTCTCAACCTATGAAACTACCCTTATCTTGGCGCCAACTGACCCATGAGAAAATCCGCTTAATGGTTGCTCTAGCAGGGATTGCCTTTGCCGATATTTTGATGTTTATGCAGCTTGGGTTTCGGGATGCTCTATTTGAAAGTGCAACTACCTTTCATAAGCAACTTCAGGGAGATGTATTTTTAATTAGTACCCAGTCCACAGCTTTGATTGCCATGCGATCGTTCTCTAGTCGCCGCCTCTATCAGGCATTGAGTGTGGAAGGAGTCCAGTCGGTGGAGCCGTTATATATGGATATTGGACTCTGGAAAAATCCCGAAACTCAAGCCACTAGAGGGATTATGGTCATTGCCTTTAACCCCGATCGCACTCTACTGAGTTCCCCGGGTTTAGAAGGCGAGATGAGCAAAACGAAAATCCCGGATGTAGTTTTATTTGATAAAGCCTCTCGGGCAGAGTTTGGTCCGGTGGCGGATCTATTTAACCAGGGGCAAACCGTGCAAACGGAAGTCAGAAGCCGCCGGGTCAGGGTCGGTGGGCTATTTAGTCTGGGGGCATCTTTCGGTGCCGATGGTAACCTTGTCACCAGTGATTTAAACTTTGTGCGGATTTTTCCTACCCGGACTAAGGATCTGATCGATGTGGGAGTAATTCGCCTCAATCCCGGCGTAGACCCGATCGCCACCGTCGCCCAAATGCGCCAAAACTTTCCTAAGGATGTGAAAATTCTCACCAAGGATGAGTTTATTGAATTCGAGCGCAAATATTGGGAAGAAGGCACCTCGATCGGCTTTATCTTTACCCTCGGCACAGCGATGGGTTTTATTGTGGGAATTGTGATTGTCTATCAGATTCTCTACACCGATGTTTCGGATCACCTGCCGGAATATGCTACCCTCAAAGCCATGGGCTACAGTGATTGGTATCTTTTGGGGGTGGTTTTCCAAGAAGCAATTATCTTGGCATTTATGGGCTATATTCCCGGTGGGGTAGTGGCTTTCTTTCTCTACAATCTCACCCAAAGTGCCACCAGTTTACCGATCGCTATGACGGTCTCTAGGGCAGTCACGGTTTTGGTTTTGACGGTGATCATGTGTTTTGTTTCTGGAGCTATCTCCGTCCGCAAGTTGCAAGCGGCTGACCCAGCGGATATTTTCTAGAAATGAGGAGGTAAAGGAGGTACAGGGAGGTAAAGAAGGTAAAGGAGGGGAGGTAAAAAAGGTAAATAACTACTTAATACTTTGCTATTCTTCCAACCTTAAACTTGACAAATCTTTAATTCCTGTACATCCTGTACATCCTGTACATCCTCATTACCTCCCCTTACCTCCCCTTACCTCCCTGTACCTCCCCTTACCTCCCTGTACCTATGCTGAATCTCCTCAAGCCCCAACCTTTTAACCCCGATTTTAATAACCCCGATCAGCCAGTTATTCAAATCAGAAATCTCAGCCACTACTTTGGCACGGGTAGTCTCCGCAAACAAATTCTCTTTGATATCAACTTGACCATTCAGCCGGGGGAAATTGTCCTGATGACGGGACCTTCTGGCTCTGGGAAGACTACTCTCCTCACCTTGATGGGTTGCTTGCGATCGATTCAAGAAGGTAGTGCTAAGATTCTGGGGCAAGAAATTCATGGAGCCAGCAAGGGTGATATGGTGAAGATTCGCCGCTACATTGGCTATATTTTCCAAGCACACAATCTTCTTGGTTCTCTTACAGCTATGCAAAATGTGCAAATGTCTGTAGATTTGCATGAACATATTTCTAATCAAGAAGGAATCAGGAAATCGGCAGATATGCTCACTCAGGTTGGTTTAGCAGAGCGGATGGATTACTTCCCGGCCAAGCTTTCTGGAGGACAAAAACAACGGGTCGCGATCGCCCGTGCCCTAGTCAGCCATCCCAAAATAGTCCTCGCCGATGAACCCACCGCCGCCCTCGATAAAAAATCTGGACGGGAAGTTGTAGAAATTATGCAACGTCTGGCAAAGGAACAAGGCTGTACGATTTTGATCGTCACCCACGACCAACGGATTCTGGATATTGCCGATCGGATCATCAACATGGAAGACGGCTACCTCACGGAAGGCAATTAGGATCATTAGAGTGGTAAAACTCTCGCTCTGCGAGAGTTTTACCACTCTAACCCATACTCTAAATCTAATTTTGCTGAAACTGTGCCATTAACCAAGCTGTTGTGGCTGATTGATTTTCCTGAAGACTGCGCTGGAGGGCTTGCTCCAAAATTTCTAATTTTAATCCGGGTAAAACTTGGGATTCCCGCACCCGGCGAATGCTGCTATCTGGGGCGATCGCAAAAGCAAGAATTTGCCTAGCTTGGACATTCACAATCCAATATTCAGCAATCCCCAAATCTTCGTATTGGAGACGTTTTGCCCCCAAATCATCCTTCAGGGAAGTATCCGATATTTCAATCACCAAATTTGGCAAAGGATATTGCTCCAAATCGATCACCCTAGTCCCCCAAGGAATCACATCGGCTGACTCACCAATGTAATAAGAAATATCAGGTTGAAATTCATTAAACCGATGTTTCCTATAGGAGCAACCATCATGTCCGTTAATAGGAATACCTTGCAAAGAAGCAAATAATCCCACGCCTAAGATGATTATTGTATGGTCTTTAGAATGATCAGAGCCAGTAGACATGGGTTCAAATCTCATGTTGCCTTCGTAATAATACCCTTTTAGCTTGGCAGAATCTGGGTCATCGGCAATTTTGATAAAATCTTCCCAAGAGGCGGGCTGCCAGCTATCTAAGATGGTAGGGACTTGTAATAGAGTCATAAGAATTACCTAATAATTACCTAGAGTGCAGTTATTTTCTACTATATGCGGGTAGTCCTAGGGTAAGGATTTTGAGGTAAGGATTTCCCCCATGACGGGGGGGAAATCCTTTATTTCTTAACTTTTAGGGTGACATTGACTCCTTCACTAGTCTGCTCCAAGACTAATAAAGGTGTGGGCTTGGCTTTTTGATCCCAACGAATAGTTACGATTCGTCCTTGAATAGTGGGTTGCCAAGTCTCGTGTTCCTCGCTGGGGCTGAGGAAAGTTTCAATACAGTCAATAATCTGACTAATCGTTGCTGAAGTGGATTGGGTTGGTAGTTTCATGAGTTTAATCTGAATCCGAAACAGCACCCTTTTCACCCGTTTGCCTTCACTTTCGGTATCATAAACTACATCAAATATTTCATCCACCTGTCGACCAGTCGCCGCAATGCCTACGGCAACTGGGGCAGAGCCGGGGCGGAGGGCAATACTAATTAGATCCTTAACTTTGATCTTAATTTGGTTAACGATCGCGAAATGAAATACCTCTTCATCCATCCGCAGCCGTAAATAGTCCAGATTGAATTCCCGTGAGTGGACTAGATCTGGATTTCGTTCCATCTTATGGATGGTATTCAGGGCTAATTTTAATTTCTTTTCTAGATCAGTTTTTTTGTACTGCTCTAACTTCATTTTTTTTGCCATACCATCTAGTTGGAACTTGCCATAGACGGCTAATCCAATTGATAAGACTAACAAGCCTGCGGAAGAAAACATCCAAATCTGTCCAGTATTATTAGCAGGCGGAACTGGAGTTTGGGCAATTATGGGGTGAATAATCAAAGGATTAGACATAGGTAGGGGTTGGACTAGGCAAAATTTTCCCAAAATCTGAAACATACTGCAAAAACAGCAGTGCTACCCTATAATTTACAGTTTTTGTAGAATGCTAGATATTATCCCCAATACTCTAACCTATTTTTGGACAATCTAATATAGCTAAGAATACCTAAAATTATCCATTAATTTCCATGGCGGACATGCTGATAACGATAGCTTTGGTAGTAGGTGTAGGTATCGAATAATCCGC
The DNA here is from genome assembly GCA_943370025.1 of Phormidium lacuna HE10JO. Lineage (GTDB taxonomy): Bacteria > Cyanobacteriota > Cyanobacteriia > Cyanobacteriales > JAAUUE01 > JAAUUE01. The sequence goes on from CALRPI020000072.1 coordinate 15,804, forward strand.
CGACAATGCCACAGGTAATACCGATAATCAATAAACCATCGATCGCACTACCACTGCCAAAGATTTTCAGAAAAATAATCATTTGTTGAAAAGTGAGTTGAGCGATCGCTGCCACTCCCGGGAAATGACTGCTTATGGACAAACCAGCTAGACTTATCCCCAGAATAGCTACAGGAACTGTAAAACTGATCAACATAGTCAGTAACAAAGAACGGACGTAGTTAGGTAGTCTGTACATAAGTAAAATGTCCTACAAGTGGTATGAAGTTAACCACCTTCTAAGATAAAGGGCATTTGCCATAATTAACAGATTTCGTGAGAATTCTTAAATAATGCTTAAGAAACTTGGTAATTATTCCTCTTCTTTCTTAATCAAATCGCTACAAATCTTATCTAAGTGCTTCCGGCTCCCTAGGGGTAAGTGGGGAGCAGGCAGGTCTAGATTGGGCCAATTAGTTAGGTCATCACAAACACAAGTACTAGGAAGAGTTCCGGCAATTTTGGTTGGGATCGGCAGTTGGCAACGGGCGCATTGAATTAGTTCCCAGTCTGGTTTGAGGAGTTGGGCGATCGTCTGAGTTGTCCCCTCTAGATAGCAATCCCCCATATCCAAAGCTAAAAGTCGCTGCCAACAAGCCTCAAATTCAGGGCTGTAGTGATCGCCCTGCAATACCCTAGTGGGGTCTAAAAATTCTAACCCATTATGAATTGCTACACGTTTACCTAGCTGAAACCAGTAGGCAATATATTCTTTGACCTGTTGGGAGGCTGCCATAACTAGTACTCTCATGTATAAAAATATATATAGCGATCCTAAATCATTTGCGAACAGTTACTAAGTCAACTTGCTTCTGGCAGATGGTTTCACCCGCCGGAGGCGGGTGAAACCATTTAGGGTTGCTATAGCAACTGTCAAGAGGATTTTGTGGTGAAATTCTTGCATAGCAAGGGTTCTGCTCCACTGATTAGCCTAACTCCTTTGGCGGTTGCTACGGTTTTGGAGGTATGGTTTAGAAAGTTGACAAAAACTGGGGAATAGTTATGCCTAACTGACTCAAATTCATCACATAGCCATTATTAACTAGGTAAACAGGATTGGATATCGCTCCTACCCGCCGAGCTAAAGTTCCCAATCGATCGCGGAATTTTCTACCCAACGGATAGGCGGGAATCACGCCCCAGCCAACTTCCTCTGCTACTAGGATGACATCTGCGGCTGAAGCGATGAGACTTTCGCTCAGATCATTTAAGGTTTCTTGCCACCTAGATTCCTCAAGTTCTAATAGATTTGCCACCCAAGTACCCAAGGAATCTATGAGTAAACAATTTTTGGTATCCGCAGTTTGGAGGACTGATGTTAGATCCGTGGGGACAGAGAGAGTCTGCCAATTTGAGGGGCGACGTTGTTGGTGTTGTCTAATTCTAGATTGCCACTCTAAATCCGTGGGATCAACGATCGCTGTAGCAACGTAAATCACTGTTTTTCCTGTAGTGATCGCTAATCCCTCAGCGACTTCACTTTTCCCCGATCGCGCTGGACCTGCTACTAAAATCACCTTCGACAATATTTCTCCCCCCTCACAAGCACAAGATTAAGTTAAGAATTATCCATAAACTCTGTAATTTACAGCAGTTTTTGTTCAAATAAGACACAATGCAACTGTATAAAATGCTTATCAAGATTAGGTTTGAGAGTGGGTAGCTACAGCCACCCACTCTCAAACTGCTGTGGGTTAACTATTGTCCACCTTACCCCTATTGATGATGGATATAGCCGTCGCCAAGCAGGTTATGTTGTGGGAACCCTGCGAAGTGGGGGGCATAACCAAAATCATCTCAACCCCCTTGGCGGTTGCTATATAGCGATCCTAAATGGTTTCACCCGCCCAAGGCGGGTGAAACCATCTACTAGAAGCAAGTTGACTTGGCAACTGTTAGAAAATGATTTAGGACTGCTATAGAACCTTATTTTGCGTAATTTTCAGTAAGCATTAGGTTCAAGATTTGAGGTGGTCATTGGTCACTTTACCAGTAATCCCCATCTATTGTGCCATCTAATTGGAAGTAGTTCGGCACAATATAACTGAATAACTGTTTACTGTTTTGGCTTATCTTGCCGATCGCACTTAAACCTTTGGGATGGAGACGTGATGGCGTGTTTGGTTTTCCTGCCCCGGACTCGTTCTCGCCACATCAAAAAGGACGATCGCTTCATCGAGCCGCGCATAATTTTAATCACCTCCGCCTCAGATATCCCAAACTGTTGGTGAATAATATCAAAGCTAGTCCGGTCTTCCCAAGCCATTTCCACAATGCGATCGATATCTTCTAGGGATAAATTTTGAAAATCCATAAAGTTAGAGTTTGATTCACTCTTGGTAGAAGGTGGGCATTGCCCACCCTACTTAATTATTGCTGAAATAACTTGATCGTTGCTTACTGAGCGGAGTCGAAGTGAACCAAGGATTTATGTGGTTTTACTTAATGACAGAACTTTTCTACACAACGGGTAAATATCTCTACTCCCACCGCCAAGACCGTTTCATCAAAATCAAAGCAGGGGTGGTGGTGGGGGAAGTTGAGTTTTTTCTCCGCATTAGCCGCTCCTAGGAAAAAATAACAACCGGGAACCGCTTGCAAAAAGAAAGACATATCCTCACCGCCCATAGTTTGACACTCTGGGACAATCCCCACCGGAGTTTCGATCACCTCTAGCGCTGCTCCTCGGACTAACTCGGCAATTTCTGGATGGTTAATCACTGGTGGATAAAATTCCTCGTAGGCAAATTCATAACTTGCTCCGTGGCTTTGGCAAATACCTTGGATAATTTGCTCAAGGCGCTGGCGGAAATAGCCAGCATACTGGGGATGAAAATAGCGGACAGTTCCCTGCATTTCTGCTTGGCGGGGGATGACATTATCTGTCGTCCCAGCATGGAGAGAACCTACCGTTACCACCGCCGCCTCGATCGGGTCAATATTCCGCGCCACGATCGTTTGCAGAGTGGTAATTACCTGCGCTGCTACGAGAATTGGATCAATGGTTTGATGGGGCATAGCTCCGTGACCCCCTTTGCCATTGATCACGCAATGAAATCTTTCCACCGCCGCCATCAATGCCCCGGAACGCACACCCACAGTCCCGATCGGCAGATTGTTCCACAAATGTAGCCCAATAATGGCATCCACATTAGGATTCTCTAAAACCCCCGCCTCAATCATCGGCTTTGCCCCACCGGGACCTTCTTCTGCTGGTTGGAAAATGATTTTCACGGTGCCAGCAAAGGTTTCTGGGTGCCGAGCCAGATGGTGGGCTGTGCCGAGGGCGATCGCCACATGACCGTCATGACCACAGGCGTGCATCAACCCCGGATGCTGGGATTTATACTCTACTTCGTTTTCTTCTCTCACGGGCAGGGCATCCATATCTGCCCGGATCGCCAAAACTGGAGGATGGGATAAAGTGCTGGGCTTTTTTCCCTCGATCGTCGCCACAATTCCGGTTTGGGCGATTCCAGTTTGATGGGGAATCCCCCACGATCGCAGCTTTTGGCTAATAAATTCTGCCGTAATTTTTTCTTGAAACCCCAGTTCTGGCTTCTGGTGGATTTGTCTTCGCCAGGTCACTAGTTGGGGCTGGAGTTTACGTATTTGCAGACGAACTTGAGAGAAATCGAGGGTTGAGGAAGAGTTTTGGGGGAGGGTGGAAAGCATAGTTTTAATAAATAATTTTTTTGAAAATTTGAGAGGATGAGCCGCGCAACGCGCGGCTCATCTTCTTTTAATTTAGTTATCAGAAAAGATACGGCAGTAATATCTCTAAATCCAAGTTGCTGATCACCTGAGCTAGTTTGCTCTCATCTTCTAGGTTTGCAAGGTGGGGCAAAATCCCCAGAACCGGGACTTGGGTGAGGGATTGAATCAGATCGATCGGGCAGAGTTCTTCTAATCTAGCAGTACGATAGGATTGCAAACAATTAAAAATAATTCCTACTAATTTTAGTTGTCTAGTTTTCGCCAAAGCAGCATAGGCAACGGCGGCACTAATTGCCCCCCCATCGACAGGAATTACTAGCACCACGGGAATTCGCCAATCCTGTGCCAAATCAGCCCCGGTAATTTCCCAAGTTATCCCATCCCCCAATCCGCCCCAACCTTCCACCAGCAATAGATCGGATTCTTGTTGGTGGCTATAAACTTGCCAAAGTTTGCCTAAATCTATACTTTGCGCTGCGGCGATCGCTGCCAAGGGGGGAGCTAGGGGAGCAGGAAAATGAAGAGGGGCATTGGTTTCTGGGGTCGCAGTTCCAGTTTCTATAAGCTGTAGAGTTTTGATGCTTTTTTGGGGATAGTGCATCTGAGCATAGGCAGTGAGCGATCGAGCTAGTAAACTCTTCCCCACTGCCAAATTTGTCCCCGCAATCATCAAGCTCTTAGCCATAAAAGTCACAAATTTAAGATTTCTATCCATTCCTATACTTAAGTTTACAGGCTGGTAATATATTCTCCATTAGCCGATCGAAAACTTTTCTATTTAACGTTAATTCGATGAAAATCCCTAAAATCTTATAGTTTCGTTCTCACGTTGTGTAGGGTTTCCTAAGGCTGGTTGAGGGTCGTCGAATTTATACTGAGCGAAGCCGAAGTAACCAGCCCCCTAGAGCCGGACTTCGACGACCCTCAGTCCTCATCTTGTGCAATTTGAATTCGATTAGGCTTTTATAAAGCTATCGAACTCACGTTTCTATTAAATTTTTTTGGAGTTCTATGTCTACTTCTGATCATTCCTCTAGTGCCAATTCATCTCTGCGATCGCACCAACATCCCCTGATTCAGAAAATGGCAGTAGCGATCGAAACTGCTTGGCATAAATATCTAGACCTCTCACCCTACAAAATTCCCGAAGGATTGGGTTATGTAGAAGGCAAACTGGAAGGGGAAAGGCTAGTTATTGAAAATATCTGCTACCAAACCCCTCAATTTCGCAAACTCCATCTAGAACTAGCTCAGGTGGGGAATAATCTTGATATTCTCCACTGCGTGATGTTTCCCCGTGCAGAATACGGGTTGCCCATTTTTGGAGCCGATTTAGTGGGTAGCTCTAAGGGGGGAATTAGTGCGGCGATTATTGATCTATCTCCGGTGACGGCAGACAGAATCTTGCCCTTAGCCTACACCGAAGAACTCGAGGCTTTACCAGCCCATAATTTTAGTCAAGTCCGAGCAGTTCCAGAGTGGGGGGATATTTTCTCGCCTTTTTGTTTGTTTATCCGTCCCAGCAATCCGGAGGAAGAAGCAGAATTTCTCACCAGGGTCGATCGATATCTGGCAATCCACTGTACCCAAGCTGTTCAACGCCAACCCGAACCAGCTAATACCTACCTACCGGGTCAACAATACTACTGCCACAAACAACAACAAAATGATAAAACCCGCCGAGTTCTAGAAAAAGCCTTCGGCGAGGAATGGGCAGAAAACTACATGACCCAAATGCTATTTGATGTGTAAGGTAGAATACATCCAAATGCGTAAGTCCTATTGATGATTGCTCTTGTTGTACAAAATTCGATTCTTTTCAATCTGATGCAGGTTTTCTTCCGCCCATAATTTGGCAGATCGAACAATAGGCAACAGGCTTCTGCCAAGTTCAGTTAGCTGATATTCAGTTTTGATTGGGAGTGTGTCTGTATACAAGGTTCGTATCACCAGACCATCTCGCTCTAGCTTACGCAAAGTCTGTGTCAGCATTTTTTGGGAAATCCCTTCACAAACCCTTTTTAGTTCACCAAAACGCATCACTTTATCCTCCATCGCACCAATAATCAACGAAACCCATTTTTCTCCAATAATTGCCAGTATATCTCTGGATAGGCAGATCGCAGCGTAGACATTGGGTTTGAGTTCGAGATTTTGATTGCTAGCCATGGTAGTTACTTTTAGGTACCTAATTTACACTGGATACCGGAATAAGTATAGTTCAAGTATTCAAGTATTTAACGGTGAGATCGCTATGACAAAACTAAAAGTAACAGATTGGGCTGCTAAAACTGGTCCCTTGTTTCCTCATTCAGCAATAATTGAGGGTGACACAGATATTGGTATTGTGGATGTCCAACAATCTAAATCCGAAGCACATCGCTTGGTCGCTGACGTATTGGAAAAGGGTAAAAAGCTCAAATGGGTGTATGTCACCCACCCTCATCTGGATCACTTTGCTGGCGCTAATATCGTGCGTGATGCCTTCCCAGATGCTAAGTTCTATGGTCCCTCAGCTACCATGAACAAAGAGATGGCTCACCAAGTAGCCACGCGCAGGTTGGCACTAGGAGAAGGCATTCCGGGCGGTGAGTACAATATACCAGAAGTTGCTCCGAACTATTTTGAAGTGGTTCCACCGGAGGGCTTGACACTCAATGATGAAATTGTTGAAGTTTTAGTTGGCAAGGGAGATCACCCAGATTCGTCGATTGTCTGGATTCCTTCCGCAGAGGTTCTCATTGGCGGTGATGTCATTTTTAATCAAACTCATGCTTTCTTCGGTGATCATGATGATTTGCCATCTTGGATTGCTTTAGTCGAAAAGGCAGTGCAGGTCAAGCCTCTGACGATCATTGCGGGTCACTCCAAGACGCTGAACCCAAGCGGCGAAATTGCCGAACAGCAACTGGCTTGGTTGAAAGACTTGGACGTAGTGATGAAGCAGTTTACCAATCCAGATGAGGTCAAGCAGGCGATGGTCAGCAAGTACCCGGACTTCGCCAATGACTTCATTTTCGAGTTCTCGTACGGTGTTAAACAAGCCCGCGAAGAAAAGTAAGCCGTTATACCGCGTTGCCTGCCCGTTACCTTGTCTTTGCAGAATTGCTGCAACTAAATTAAACTTAGTTTATAGACTTAGTTCCTTTAGAAATGTACTGATTCATGATTATTCAAAAGTGAATTTGCATCGAATATGGAGTATGATCGGGCAAGATTTGCTGGGCTTAAAATATACTATAGAGACGATTTTGCGAGAACGGGCTGAGAAAGAAAAGTAAGCACAAAAAAGCCCAGTAGGTAGTAGATTAACTTTAGGTGTATGATAATCGGCTAGAAAATTAGTCAGTTTCCCCAGAAATGGTGGAGTAAAAATGTATGGGCGGATGGATTTCTCTAGAACAATACCGCAAGGAATTTACTCACTGGTTAATTGCAGAAGACCGGGCTGGGAAAGGTATTAAACATCAGCAGCATCCTTGGTGGCAGGTGATGTGCTTGACGGGGGTTGATTACTTTTCTACCCTAGGCTATCAGCCGGGGATTGCCGCTCTAGCCGCCGGAGCCTTGTCGCCGATCGCTACTTTGATCCTCGTCTTGCTAACTCTCTTTGGAGCTTTGCCCATCTACCGTCGGGTGGCAGCCATTAGTCCCCATGGTGAGGGGTCGATCGCTATGCTAGAGCGGTTACTTTCTTGGTGGCAGGGGAAGCTGTTTGTCCTATGCCTTTTGGGGTTTGTGACCACAGATTTTATTATCACCATTACCCTTTCGGCGGCGGATGCCACCGCCCATATTATTGAAAACCCGCTGGTACCGGAATTTTTTAAGCAACAAACTATTCCCATTACTCTGTTACTAGTGTTGCTGTTGGGAGCGGTTTTTTTGAAGGGGTTCCAAGAAGCGATCGGGCTGGCAGTCTTTCTTGTCATTGCCTATTTATTCCTGAACCTAGTCACCATTTCTGTGGGGGTATACCAAATTTTCATCCATCCTCATGTGATTGCCGATTGGCAGACAACGCTATTTGCCGATCACAGTAATCCGTTGGTATTACTAGGAATTTCCGCTCTCCTCTTCCCCAAGCTGGCACTGGGTTTATCTGGTTTTGAAACTGGGGTGGCGGTCATGCCCTTAGTCCAGGGAGATCATCCGGGAGTGGTCGGCAGCGTCCGAGGCAGGATTCGCAATACCCATAAACTGCTGACAACGGCAGCGGTAATTATGAGCTTCTTTCTGATCACCAGCAGTCTGATTACCACCCTGTTGATCCCCGCTGCCGAATTTCAGGCGAGGGGAGCCGCCAATGGTCGGGCTTTGGCGTACCTATCCCATTTGTATTTGGGGAATGTGTTTGGGACTATTTATGACTTGAGTACCATCTCTATTCTTTGGTTTGCTGGGGCTTCGGCAATGGCGGGTTTGTTGAATATTGTCCCTCGTTACCTGCCCCGCTATGGCATGGCTCCCAACTGGGCGAGGGCAACCCGTCCCTTAGTCTTGGTGTATACCCTGATTGCCTTAACGGTAACGATTATCTTTCAAGCCAACGTAGAGGCTCAGGGAGGAGCCTATGCTACGGGGGTTTTGGTCTTAATGAGTTCTGCGGCTTTTGCTGTCACCCTCGCTGCCCATCATCGCAGGTCGCAACCAGCCACCATTGTCTTTGGCTTGATTACTTTGGTGTTTTTATATACGACGATCGTCAATATCATTGAGCGCCCAGACGGGGTGAAAATTGCCACTTTCTTCATTAGGGCAATTATTTTTACTTCTTTGATCTCCCGGGTTTGGCGTTCCACGGAAATTCGTGCAGAACAGGTGGAAGTAGACGAACTGGCACGGCGGTTTATCAATGCCGAGAGTGAGCATACTATCCGACTAATTGCCCATCGCAGCCGGGGCGGGGGCGATCGAGAATATTTCTACAAAGAGCAAGAAGTCCGAGATGACAATCATATCCCCGCCACTGACCCGGTATTATTCCTAGAAATTCAGGTGGCGGATGCCTCAGAGTTTACCGAGAGAATTTTGGTACAGGGGATAGAAATTGATGGTTATCGCATCCTCCGCGCCCAGAGTGCGGCGGTGCCAAATGCGATCGCTGCTGTCCTCCTCCATATCCGGGATCAAACCGGAAAATTACCCCACGCCTACTTTGGTTGGGCAGAAGGCAACCCGATTCAATACTTATTGCGCTTCCTCCTATTTGGCGAGGGAGATACGGCAGTGGTAACGCGGGAAGTGTTGCGGCGGGCAGAGCGCAACCCTGAGTGGCGACCGGGAGTGCATGTCGGGGGATAACCTAGGGCGATCGTTATAAGGATTTAAATCAAAAAGGGTGAAACCCTTTTTTGATTTGGTTAGGACTTACGCATTTGGACGTTTTTGCGGGCGCTCCGCGCCCGCAAAAAC
>CALRPI020000073.1:0-24887 GCA_943370025.1 Phormidium lacuna HE10JO
AACCAATCTGTAATTGATTCTCAAGGTCGGGTCATCAACACCTGGGCTGACGTGATCAACAGAGCAAACTTGGGTATGGAAGTAATGCACGAGCGCAATGCTCACAACTTCCCTCTTGACCTAGCTGCTGTGGAAGCTCCTTCCATCAACGGTTAATTCTTGAGAATAATCTCTAGTTTGAAAGCTAGGAAAAAGCACCTTCATTATTGGAGGTGCTTTTTTTGTGGAACTCAATTCTTGCCTCAAAATATTGGCTTTCTCAAAAGTCGGGAATCTAACCCAAGTCTCTCTTTTCCTCTTTTCTAGCCTGAAGCAACTCCATTGGTTGAGGTGCTTTGATTTTGTCGAATTCTATACTACCGACAGCAAGGAGAACTAGTTGCTTTATTCACAATTTCCTGTGCTTGCTTGGTCGTTTCTTCTTTTCGTTCGCTATAGCGATCGGTCAAATAATCTACCTTATCTCGTAGCAAGATCGTGAATTTATAAAGTTCCTCCATTACATCTACTACGCGATCGCGGTAGGCAGAATTCTTCATTGTGCCATCGACATTAAACTCTTGATAAGCCTTAGGAACCGAAGACTGATTGGGAATAGTAAACATCCGCATCCAGCGCCCCAAAACTCGCAATGTATTCACAGCATTAAAAGATTGAGAACCGCCACAAACTTGCATCACTGCTAAGGTTTTTCCTTGGGTAGGGCGGACAGAACCCATAGTCAGGGGAATCCAGTCGATTTGATGCTTCATCAAGCCACTCACATTCCCGTGCATCTCTGGGCTAGACCACACCTGTCCTTCTGACCAATCAACCAAATTTCTCAATTCCTGCACCTTGGGATGATCCTCTGGCACCGTGCCATGCAGGGGCAGATCGTGGGGATGGAAGAAACGGACTTCCGCTCCAAATTCTGTAATAATTCTCGCAGCTTCTTCCGCCAACAGGCGGCTGTAGGCTGTTTCCCGGAGGGAGCCATACAAAAATAAGATTCTTGGTTTATGGTCAAAGTTCATGGATTTTCTCCCTATTTATTTGCTCACAGCAATTTCCCGATATTTCATCACTCCAGATTGCTGGATCAGCTTTACAGCAATCTTCCGTCAGGAAATTCAGGAACTTGCTAGTGCCATTCCAGTCGATCGCATAGAATACCTGCCGTTGGACTCGCCAAGAATGGAGTAGTTGAGCCTGCTCTAGTTGGGCAAGATGGCGTGACATGGTGGAAGGATTGACACCCAAAGTGGCAGCAATCTCTCCCGCCGATAGACCTGATGCTCCAGCCCGGACAAGTAGGCGGTAGGTAGCAAGTCTTGTTTCTTGAGCAAGAGCTAGAAGTGCTTGAATAATGATTTCTGATTGCATATTTGTATATTAGCGCAATTATGCAATTATGTAAATAATAATTTGAGTTCTAAATTTCCTCTGTACTACGAGGTAAATCCTAGCCACTTCGCCACTGCCAGCATTTCAAAGGAGGTCAGCGATCGCCACTCCTCCAAAAATCAGAAATAACCCTCCTCCTAGAAGAGTAATCGTTTTCTCGGAGATTTTCCCGGCAATGAAACGTCCTCCCAATACGGCAATTACGGTGCAGATGGCATGGCCACAGATCGCTCCTAGGGTGACACCCCAAGGATTTTTGGCGGCGGCAAGGGTAATGGTAGCAATCTGCGTGCGATCGCCCCACTCGGCTAAAAACGTCATACTAAAACCTTGGATAAAAAGTCTAATCATGGGGGAATGCCAGAAAGATATAAACTTTCCCTGAGAAGTTAAAGGTTGATCTACAGATTTATCAACTATCTCTGCTGCCTCCGCTACTTCGGCATCTGGAGACCGATCTTTCATCTGCAATCCGTCATAAATTAATTTGCCCCCAAACCCTAGAAACAAAGCAATCTCTGCATACTTGATATACATCGCCGGCAGCAAAGATACTACCTGACCAAATAAGACAGAAATCACTGTCATTAGTGCCAGAGCTGTCAATACTGCCAAAAATACCAACCAGCGAGAATAGCGCATGGCTAAGATCACTGCAATAAAAAAAGTTTTATCTCCTAATTCCGAAACAGTAATTAATAATAAACCAGCAGTAAAGGCTTCTAACATTCTTATTTAAACTAACTAAAACAACCACTAACGAATTATCTGACTGAAGATTTGCTACGAAGATATATAGCCAATAGAGCCTTATTTTCTATAGGATCTAAATCAAATCTAATTATGTCATTAAATCAACAAGTATTAGACTATTACAATCTCATGTTTAACTCATATTTGATTCATATTTAGCTCATGATTAATTCATAATTCATTCATAAATATAGCAATCCTAAATGGGTTGAGAACGGCTCCCCGAAGGGGAGCCGTTCTCAACCCTCTAAAATTCTAAATTCATTGTCAACTTGCTTCTAGTAAATGGTTTCACCCGCCGAAGGCGGGTGAAACCATTTAGGATCGCTATATAGTTCTCAAAAGGTAAGGATATTGAAATAAGGAGTTTCCCCACAGCGCGAGGAAACTCCTTATTTCTTTGGTACTACTAATTATATAAGTCTATCAAGTTGTTGATTATTTAGTCTTGTTTTTAGGAATCCCTAACACTGCACAAGGAGATTCACCTAAAGATTTGACAATCCAATGATTCTTACTACTACAACCAAGGAACAAAAGGGAAGCGGATTGATTGATTAAAACCTGCTTTAATTCTGTAGCCACATTGCCAAATTTTAGATGGGTTTGAGAATTGCCCTGCCATTCAGCTACTAAACACTGGGCTTGAGAGAGAATTTTTTCTGCTTGGGGATAGGAACTAATCTGGGTAGATATTTGTGAATCACCATAGCTAGAATTAGCAGGAAAATCCAACACTGCCACAGTTTCTTGATGGCTGATTTCTCTGCCGATCGTTCCTTGATGATTTACTGGAGAGTGGTTAACTCTAGGGGCAAAGTGTTCAGGAGAATATTGATGGTTCTCAACTACATAGATTATTTGAACATTTACCGGTAACGTTGTGACTAATCTAGTTTGATGGGCAATCCAAAGAGTCATGTCTAGGGCAGTTTGACTATTGGCTGACCCGTTATAACCCACAACTAAATTTACTGATTTTTGTTCTTTATGACTAGATGCATGATCATCAATTAATGGTTCTGGAATTAGAATCATTTGATCTAGGAGATCATTTCTGCCGATCGTGTTTTGAAGTCTTACCAACATAGGTTTAATCCGCAAAGTCTTTACCTCCTTGATTCAGGATATAAATAATCACAAGTGGAAAAATAATACGTGGCGATAATCGGTAAGTATGATTACAGTAATTCCCTATCTCGATGGGTTTCCAGTAAATAATACACCTTTAGCATAAATACTTTTTGAAGGGCGTGAATTGTTTAGAGGAGTTGCCTATCAATAATTTGCCCAAGATATCTAATGTCTTTAGTATTTGTCTTTAGTATTATAGCCTATGGTCTAGGCTAATGTTGGTAATATAGGTTGCCAAATATTACTTGAATAGGGATATTGAATTAAGTATTATTAATGTGTATGACAAGCTGCAATGATAAGTAAATATAAAGCAATAATATTCCTATGAATCCAGTAGATTATCTCCGAATTAGCTTGATCGATCGCTGTAATTTTCGCTGTCAATACTGTATGCCAGAGGAAGCAGAATTAGAGTATTTATTGCAGCAACAACTCCTCACCGCCTCAGAAATATTAACTCTCCTGCAAGAAGTATTTATTCCTCTAGGGTTTCACCGCTTTCGCCTTACTGGGGGTGAACCCTTGCTGCGACCGGGAGTTGTGGAGCTAGTCCGGGCGATCGCCTCCCTCCCCGGCACGGAGGATATATCCATGACCACCAATGGATTTCTGCTGGCAGATATGGCGGAGGATTTATACACAGCCGGGTTGCGGCGAATTAATATTAGCCTTGATTCCCTAGAGCCGGAAACCTTCGATCGCGTGATTGGCAACCGAGGCAGAGCTAGGTGGCAACAGGTCTGGCAGGGGATTCTGGCTGCCCATCAAGTTGGGTTTAACCCCCTAAAGCTAAACGTGGTAGTAATTCCGGGCATTAATGACCACGAAATCTTGAATCTTGCGGCTCTGACGATCGACAAACAATGGCATGTCCGATTTATTGAATTCATGCCAATTGGCAATGGAGAACTATTTCAGGAAAGAGCGTGGATTCCTTCGGCAGAACTTCGCCAACAAATTAGCGATCGCTGGGGCTTAACAGAACAATTAACCAGAGACGCAATAGCGGGAGCAGGTCCCGCCGATGTATTTCAAATTCCCGGAGCCTTAGGAACCTTAGGGTTTATTAGTCAAATGTCAGAATGTTTTTGCGATCGCTGCAATCGGATGCGCCTTTCCGCCGATGGTTGGCTCCGCCCTTGTCTACTCAATGAAACTGGAGAAATCGATCTCAAAACCTCCCTTCGCCAAGGTATTAGCCCCAGTACTCTCCGGCAGCAGGTAGCCGACCTTTTGATGCTCAAACCAGAAATTAACTATAAAGCCAGAGTTTCTGGAACTACTGGTAACTATCGTCGTACCATGTCCCAAATTGGCGGATAAACGAGGTAAACTACCGGGTAAATTTCTTGACTGTATTGATCAACTCAGTTTCATCTATAGGTTTTTGTAAAAAAGCATCCGCTCCTAACATTGTTCCCCAAGTAATATCTACTGGGGTAGATTTTGTTGAACAAATTACCACGGGAATATCTTTAGTTGCCGGGTTCTTCTTGATATCCCGGCAAAATTCAAAGCCACTCTGACCGGGTAAGATGACATCTAAGAGGATCAAATCTGGACGTTGCTGAAGCACCTTGGGCTGCGCTTGCTCCACACTACCAGTATTGATCACCGCAAACCCAGCACTTTGTAAACAAGCAGTAATAACTTGGCTTTCAGTAACGCCGTCTTCAACAAGGAGAATAGTCTTCATGAGTATTAGTAATAATTAATAATTAACAATTTTAGGACTTACGCACTGCTAATGAACTATCTAGAGGACTATGGTGCAGTATCTACCTGATGACTTCTTGAGTATCGTTATTTTACTAGGTTCCGGGCAGTGGTACCTTGATATAGCGTTGAATAGTAGATAATAGTTTTTCTGGTTTGGCTGGTTTGCTTAAGAAGTCGGTAGCTCCCACTATTTTGGCACGGACGCGATCGACTAAGCCATCATTCCCCGTCAAGATTACCACTGGCACATCCTGAAATGTAGATATCCGCCGAATTTGGGTACAAATTTCATAACCATTAGCTACTGGCATAATCAAATCCAGAAAAATAAAATCGGGCTTTACTTCTAATAAGGTTGATAAAGCCATTACCGAATCTTGCAACCCCAGAAATCGATAACCAGCTTTTGTGAGGTGCCTCTCCATCTCATCACAGATCTGTTTACTATCGTCTATGCAAAGAATCAGCGGTACTTTAGAGGATTTTCTTGATGATTTTGAACTTGGAGACTTTAAAACTGTGGATTGTATGGCAGGGGAGTCTAAATCTGTGGTCTTTGGATTTGTTAGCTTTAAGTTTGTGGGGCTTAACGGATTAGTTTTCTGGGAAAGTGGAGAACTAGAATTATTCTCTGTAGATGGCGGTGGTGCATCCCTGACAACCATTAGACTAATCAGCCCTCGCTGAATATAGGGAAACAAGACTTTGACTAATTTCATCAATTCTAGTTTCATCATCAGAGCCACATCCCGTAAACTCCGCTGACCATCAATGATCCGACTAAGGTTTTGGTATACTTGGGACGGAATAAGTTGCTTTAATTCTTGGGGGTTTTTGATGATCGGAGCGAGATCTGGAATGACACCACCGATGCCTTCATATTGCCAAGCCTGCCAAGTTTTGACTACATGATCAATCACTACTTCTGGAGGAACAACCATTTGGGGAGGTAATACTAGTTGTTTTGAAGGGCGAACTCCCTGATCCCAGCGCCCAGAGAAAATGTTCTCTGCCTGAACCGAACACTGATGCAAATCAAATAAGACTTCTTCAAGAATATGGGCAATAATAAATTTCCCTTGATCTAAGGGGATTTGATTCCGTTTCACTAAAATACTGAGTAAATGATAGTCCCAAGATTCAAATTCATCTTGTCCACGTACAGTGGGTTGGGCTTGCGATGGATCTACATTTCTCAATAGTAAACGTTGCCAACGACGGTAGGGATGACTACCCCCAGTTGCCCAAACTACCCTGCCTAGACCAAAGTAAATGATATAGCTGATCCCCTTTGAGGTGGTGATGATTAACCTACCAGTAAATTTTGCTTGGCTCTGGGTAATAATCTGGAGCGTGAGTTCCTTTATATTTATATTCTCAAAGATGATCACTATTCTTCGCCTCCCTGTACTGCATCGCCGACTCATCTCTGAAACCTTGCGAATCAGAATCCTCTATATATAATGTTAATGCCATAGTAACCACTAGGGCTGTTAGGATAAATTGGGTTATGAAACTATAGCGGAGCAAGGGATCAGTCACTACATTAGAACTCTTGCATAAATAACAATAAGCCCTCACCGACCGGCGACACCTCTTCCAGAGCTGGAGAGGGGGGAAACTCTCAGCCCTTCTCCCACAAGGGGAGAAGGGTTGGGATGAAGGGAGTTCAGGTAATTTAGCAAGAAGTCTATTCTAGTGGTACACATTGAGGGCATAAAGCCTTGTGCCCCTACAGGTGGCTATACTTCACTGGATCGAGCACCACTATAGTAAAGATAAATTTAGTAAAAGATCATTCCTTTCATAATAACAAAACTTTTGTTAAGGATATTTAGGATTAATTAAAATTCACAGGAAGCAAGGATGATAGGAGTCATTTCTTATCCCGAACTCCTAAGAAAAAACTTTTTGAGTAAAGCCTAAAACCTAGCATATTCAATATTTTTGTCTCTTTTACCCTTTCCGGAGGTTTGCCTCTGTTGGAGACTCACGTTAATTACTTTTCAAGTCTATGGGTTTGTGGGCTTAGGTCAACAAAAATAGCTATCGGCAATTAGCTTTTTCCTGTTGTAATCAAGTTTTGGTTAATTCTAAGTTGCAGTATCGGGAAAATAGTCGATCGAGCCCCTTTCACTAGTAGATTCTCCCAGCGTGCTTCCTAAATTAGTAGTAGATTGGGGAGATATCTCTAATCTTTCCGTTGCAGATGTCTCGATCGCTAAGTTTGCAGATACTTCATGATCAACGACAGATTCTGCTAGTTTGTTTTCTCTCAGTCCAGCTAATTCTTCGGGAGAGGGAGGGATAAACTTAGCTGAGGGAATTTCTGGTTCACTATCAGCCAAAATTTCTTGAAGTACCCCAGCAGTGAGAAAGTAATAGGTATCGCGATCGTCACCATAACTCATCAGTTCTGCCCCGTACTGTCGGGCTTTACTCAAGAGATATTTACTAGCCAGATTATTCGGGATCTGAGCTACTTCAGCCAAATCTGAAACAGTCAAATTACCTCTTTTCTCTTGCATTAAATCCTTGAAATATGGATCAACTTGTTGCTTAAATTGTTGCCATTCATACTGTTGCCAAATTCGCCAACTAACACCAAGAAAGATAATGCTTATGATTACTTTCCATGTCTTAATCAAAATAATAGAGATCAATGCTAGGGGAATAATTAAAATAAACAAGCTAGAGTTATTTGATGCAGTGGTTTTGTCTGTCATGATAAAAAAAGAGCTAGTTTAACCTGATATACAGCAGTTTGAGAGTGGGTGACTACAGCCACCCACTCTCAAACCTAATCTTGATAAGCATTTTATACAGTTGCATTGTGTCTTATTTGAACAAAAACTGCTGTAAGTTTGTTTCCATAATATAGCAATCCCCTAGGATTTCCCAACAAGGTCAACCAGAGTCCTGTTTCTGCTAAGCCAGAAATCTCCTTGCACTCACCGAAAATCCGGCATCTTGGAGAACTTTGACCGTAGCTTGGCTGTTTCCAACCCAGTATTGGCGAGGGAAACGGACTAATTGACTGGAAGGGGCTGTGCTAACTTTGGCAAGAATGGGAATTTTAGCATCATTTTTTTTGTTTGATTGCCCTGTTAGTAAATCTTGGACTCTTTTTAGCGTCCGTTCATCAAGTTGTTGGGGCTGAATTTCTAACAAAATCATTTCCCGCGTATTAATCACCGCCGCATCTTCAATAATTAATTGCTTTTGATCTTCCTTGTCGTCTACTTTTGCCCAAATAATTAGTTGGGCATCAGGAATGATAATTTCACTGAGAACCTCAAAGGCTTTAGGGAAAATTACCCCCTCAGCCTTGGCTCCACTAATATCTTCCATCTGGACTACTGCCATTCTGTCACCTTTTTTGGTGGTGATATGCTTGATATCAATTAACATCACCAAGATAGTGACAGCGGTTCTAGATTTCATTTCCGCTATTTCCGCTAGGGTATTGGGAACCATAACTTTGTAGGCATTTTTTAAGGATTTCAGGGGATGATCGGAAACATAAAAGCCCAATAGTTCTTTTTCTGCTTGGAGTTTTTCTTCTTTAGAAAAATCAGCAATCCTAGGGGCAGCAGGTGCAGATTCTAAACCTTTGCTGCCGGGGGTTTCTGCCGTCATTAGATCAAAAATACTCGATTGCCCTGATTCCTTATCCTTAGTGCGGTTTTGTGACCAAGCCACTAGGAGCTTCAGGTGTTCGATCGCTTGCTTGCGGTTCGGATTGAGTTTATCCAATGCTCCAGATTTAACCAATGCTTCTAAACTACGACTATTGACGCTATGGATGTTGATACGATCGCAGAAATCCGCCAAGGAAGTAAATTCTCCCCCTTCCCGACGCGCTTCTAAGATGGAAAGAATTGCTCCCTCGCCCAAGTTGCGGATTGCCCCTAAGCCAAACATGATGTCATCCCCCACTGGGGTGAAATCGTATTCTGAATGATTAATATTTGGTGGTTGGACTTCAATTTGTAAGTTTGTACAGGAGGCAATATAGCGTTGGACTTTATCCTGATCTTCGCTATTAGAACTCAACAAAGCCGACATATATTCCGTCGGGTAATTTGCTTTTAGATAGGCAGTTTGATAGGTGACGTAGGCGTAGGCAGTGGAGTGGGATTTGTTGAAGCAATACTCAGCAAAGATCACCATCTGGTCAAACAAATGCTCGGCAATACGTTGATTGACACCATTTTTAGTTGATCCATCAATGAAGGTTTCCCGTTGCTTCTGCATTTCCTCCGCCTTCTTCTTGCCCATCGCTCTTCTCAGGAGGTCAGCCTGACCTAGGGTATAGCCAGCTAAGTCCTGAGCCATTTTCATGATCTGCTCTTGGTAAACTAACACAGCGTAGGTTTCATTGAGGATCGGTTCTAGGAGGGGATGCTCGTATTGAATCTTTTCTCTGCCGTGTTTGCGATCAATAAACTTGGGAATTAGCCCGGCATCCAAAGGACCCGGACGATAGAGTGCCAAAATTGAGGAAATATCTTCAATACAGGAAGGTTTCAAGTCTCGGACAATCTGCCGCATTCCTGAAGATTCCAATTGAAAGATACCTTCCAAGTCCCCTTTTTCTAGGATTTGATAGGTTTTTTTGATGTCGTTGGGAATTTTCTTAATAGTTCCCTTTGCTAAAATTTGCTGGGTTTTGCGTTCATCCTTAGGGAATTGATCGGGATCTAAATCTAGGGCTTTATTATCATGAATTAAGTTAATAGTTTTTTGGATAATCGTCAGGTTTTTCAATCCCAGAAAGTCCATTTTTAATAAGCCGAGGGATTCCAAATCCTCCATGAAATATTGAGTGATCACCGTCCCATCATTATTTTTCTGTAAAGGGACAATTTCATCTAAAGATTCCGAAGAAATTACCACCCCGGCAGCATGAACTCCGTAGGTTTTATTCGTTCCTTCAATCCGCATCGCCATATCTAGCCAGTGATGCACCCGCTCATCATTGAGATACCTAGCTCGAAATTCTGGAGCTGGGGTTTCGGGGGAAACCATCACTTTTAATTTAGTCGGCTTACCTCGGACTACCGGGATCATTTTAGCCATTTCATCGGATTCTTTGTAGGGAATATCTAATACCCTCGCCACATCTTTGAGAACAGATTTAGAAGTTAAGCGGTTGAAGGTGATAATCTGTGCCACCTTATCTTCACCGTATTTATCCGCCACGTATTTAATCATGTCATCCCGGCGATCGATACAAAAATCCGTATCAATATCCGGCATCGATTTTCGTTCCGGATTCAAAAATCTTTCAAACAACAAACCATGATGCACTGGGTCAATATTGGTAATTCCCAAGGCGTAGGCAACTAAGGAACCTGCCGCCGAACCCCGTCCGGGACCGACGGGAATTTTCTGATCTCTGGCGTATTTAATGTAATCCCACACCACCAAGAAATAGCTAGAGAAACCCGCTCCCTGCATGACATTGAGTTCAAACTCCACCCTTTCCTTATAAACCGGAGATATTTCCGATCGACTGCGGTACCCCAGCCGATCTAATAATCCCTCCCAAGTTTTTTCTTCTAGGTATGTATCCATGGTGTGGCCCGATGGCACTGGATATTTGGGAATTCGGGGTTGTCCCATGATGTCGTAGGGCTGGACTTTTTCGGCAACTTCGAGAGTATTTTTAATTGCTTGAGTAATAATTTCCTCAGGCAGATGATCGCGAAATAGTAATGCCATTTCTGCGGCGGATTTCAGGTATTCTGTGCCGCTATAACGCATTCGTTTATCTTCGGTAATCAGCTTCCCAGTTTGGATACACAGCAAAGCATCATGAGCTTCTACATCATTACAGGAAGTGAAATGGGAATCATTAGTAGCAATAATTTTGATGCCTAATTCTTGGGCAATCTTGACGATTTCTACATTTACAATTCGGTCTTCTTGGCTGCCATGATCCTGAATTTCCAAATAATAATCATCTCCAAAGACATCCTGATACCATTTGGCAACTTCCCTAGCTACATCGGGCTTGCCTTGGAGAATAGCTTGGGGAATTTCTCCCCCTAAACAAGCACTGGTGACGATCAATCCTTCATGGTATTGCTGGAGAACTTCTTTGTTAATACAAGGACGGGCGAAAATGCCTTTGCCTTGGAATCCTTGGAGGTGGGAAATGGTGGTGATTTTAACGAGGTTTTTATAACCTTGGGTATTTTTGGCTAGGACAACTTGGTGGAATTTTTTCCCCTTATAAGGTTTGCCTAATTCCCAGTTGATAATATACATTTCATTGCCAATAATTGGCTTGATATTCTTGGCGCGACAAACCTTAATTAGCTCGATCGCTCCATACATCACCCCGTGATCCGTCAGGGCAACCGCTGGCATCCCCAGCTCCACCACTCGATCGACCAATTGGGGCAACTGAGAAGCTCCATCTAACAAGCTATAGTCACTATGAATATGTAAGCCAACAAAATTAGTCATAAAATTAAATAATTCCTATCAAAGGATTTAACATTTTTTGATCAAGGATTCCCCCACACCGTGGGGGAAATCCTAAATTCTTTAACCCAATGGATTTAATATTTGTTCCACGTTGATTTCCCAGTCAGGGAAGAGTTGCGTCGAACGATAGGTTGCTGGGGACTGGTGAGAAATTCTACACCGCTGGCATAGGCAAATAAATCGACTTTTTGCTGCTGAATAGCTTGAGTAAAATAAGTTACTAGAAAACTAATAATCAACGTATGTTGTCCGGTAGCTGGGGGTATCAGAATTAAATAGCCATCGTCAAGTTCATAGCTCCTATCTGTTCCATCATCGTAGGTCAGATACTCCTCCAAGGACATTTTTCTGGGGATAGTAGTTACTTCTGGGGTCATGGATTTCCTCCCGTAGCGATCGCTCTCTCCTGATGGCACGTTTCTACTGCAAAGTTGGTTTACTTACTTGCCAATTGGTGGCTTGCTCGTAGGCGTAGGCAACTTGTAAGATCAAATCCTCCCGCAACACATTACTAATCAATTGCAGACCGATCGGCATTCCCGCCTGATCAAACCCGCAGGGAATACTAATCCCCGGTAACCCAGCAAGGTTAACTGGTACTGTCATCAGATCTGCGAGGTACATGGTGAGGGGGTCTTTAGTTTTCTCTCCAGTCTTGAAAGCCGTGGTGGGAGCCGTGGGACAGACCAACACATCCACCTTATCAAAGGCAGCCTCAAAATCTTGCCGGAGGAGAGTCCTAACCTTTTGTGCCTTGAGATAGTAGGCATCGTAATAACCCGCCGAGAGGGTATAGGTGCCGATCATGATCCGGCGTTTAACTTCTGCTCCAAAACCCGCAGCCCTAGTTTTCGTGTACATATTCATTAGGTTATCTGCCCCCTCAGCCCGGAAGCCATACTTCACGCCGTCATAACGGGCGAGGTTTGCCGAAGCCTCAGAAGGAGCAATGATGTAGTAGGCAGGTAGCCCGTAGCGGAAGCGGGGGCAGGAGATGACCTGAATTTCTGCACCGAGGTCTTGGAGGACTGCGATCGCCTTAGTCACCGATTTTTCCACGACTTCATCCAGACCTTCACCAAAGGTTTCCTTAATCACCCCAATCCGCAACCTGCCTCTGGATTGAAAAGTAGGTCTGAGGAGTTTGGCATAGTCTGGAATCTTTACGTCTAAGCTAGTGGCATCTTGGGGATCATAGCCCGCGATCGCCCCTAACATAATTGCGGCATCTTCGACGGTTCTGCCAAAAGGGCCAATTTGATCCAAAGAAGAACCATAGGCGACTAACCCAAACCGAGACACCAAGCCGTAGGTAGGCTTCAAGCCCACCACCCCACAAAAAGAAGCCGGCAGGCGAATCGAACCCCCAGTATCCGAACCTAAAGAAACCACCGCTTGTCCTCCAGCAACAGCGGCAGCGGAACCCCCAGAGGAGCCGCCGGGAACCCGACTCAGATCCCAAGGATTAGCGGTAATTTGGTAGGCAGAAGTTTCCGTGGAGCTACCCATGGCAAACTCATCCATATTAGTTTTGCCCAGCATCACTGCCCCTGCATCCATCAGTTTCTGGGTAACGGTGGATTCGTAGGGCGGGACAAAGTTTTCCAGGATTTTGGAAGCGCAGGTGGTGGCAATCCCCTTGGTGCACATATTATCCTTGATGGCGATCGGAATCCCCGCCAACAAGCCAATTTCTTCCCCTGCGGCAATCTGGGCATCTACCCGCCGTGCCTGAGCTAGGGCGTGGTCTGGAGTCAACCGCAGGAAACTATGTAATTTGGGTTCTAGCTCTACGGTGCGATCGAGTGCTTCTTGGGCAATCTCGACAGCCGATCGCTCTTTACGGACTAACTGCTGGTGTAACTCACGGATAAATGACATCTAATTAAACCTCTGCCTTACCAAAATGGAATGAAAAATCTTTACACGAGTATACTATTCTCTAGTCTTGACTATATTTAAGATTAATACCATCAAGCTTAATTATGATTGTCCTACTTTAAGGTGCGGCCTAATGAAAAAAAACTCTTTTGCTAAATTAATCACTGGTGCAGTTTTAGTCTTAAGTTCTCTTATCACCAGTTTTGAATCAGCTTCCGCTCGCCCCGCCCCCGGAGAACGGGGATTTTGGTGTGATAACAGCACTGGCACTCCCCTAACTTTGTATCAAAATGCGGCTGGGAATGTGGAGACTTGGATTATCTGGCGATCGCCTGTATTCACCAACCTCGGCTACACTCCCCAATCTCGCTGTCAAGATGTCAGCCAAAACCTAGAAACCCAGCGGCAAACCGGAAAATTAGGATTTCTGACTTCCAGCACCTTGAATGGGATGACGATTATTTGTGCTGCCCAAGCCGAAGGAGTTTGTGACGGGATTCTTTTTACGGTGAATGATCCCCGCCGAGTAGTAAATATTTTAGGGCAACTGTTAGCTCTGCGAGACGGCACTCCCAATACTCCACCTATAGAGTTATAACCCTTTAGTAAAGATTTTCTCTGCAATCTAGTAGATCTAAATAGATCGCTTAGATATATTCTTGCGACTCTGATCCCTAACCCTACAGCCGAATACCCATGTTTAAGATTAGACTTTTCACCTTTACCACCTGCCTGACCCTTGGTGGAGTAGTATTGCCCGCTCTTGCTTTGGAGTTTAATACCCCATCCGACTCAAAATCTAGTCTCGATCGCCCCGGTCTCGATCTACATAAAACCCGCCCAGAATTTTCCCAACCAGATATCCGTACCCCAAGACCTAGCCCTACGTCTATCAATAATGCCAGCCCAGCAGCAACTCCTAGTCCTGCTGTTAGCCCCGGTATTATTCCCATTGCCCCAGCTAGCCCCATCCCTGTAGGAGGTTCTCAAGGTTTGGGCGATCGACCGATTATCCCCACGATTAATATTCTCCCCGGAGCCGACCGAAGAGAGTTTCAAGTCCCAGATCTGCGCCTTCCCAGTCCAACTCCTAGTCCAACTCCTAGCCCATAAGAGGTCATTTTTAAAGTAGCTAGAAGGTCTAATTTTGCGCCCCCGCTGGGGGCGCAAAATTAGAGTTTATAGAACCTATTTGGTGTCTTTCCTGAAACCCTTGCTGAGAGGCTATTCTAGGTGGACATTGCTTGTTTGGGCAAAAGCCATACGTGGCAAGAGTCCTAGCATAGATGTCAAATGGGTTCTATAAATAGCCTCTAAGGTCATTTTACCAACATTAGAATTTTTGGTGGGCACTCTCTGCTCACCAAAACGTCTGATTCTAAATACAGCAATTTTCTTTGTTTTTTCTATGATGCAAAAATTTCTTGCTTTCCTTTTAGGAAGCAACCTAGGGCTAGGGGCGATCCTATTTTTTGCCCCTGCCTCCTTGACTGCCACCTTAGCCTCAGAAGTGCGATCGCCATTAATCATGGCTCAAAATCAGGCTCCTAATAATCCTAAATTTGCTGGTTTTGACCAACAGCCTAGATTTTGTGATCTTCGTTTAGCTAATGGTTGGTTCTATTGGTATCGTCAAAGTCCAAGGGACTGCACCGTAGTTCTCTCTTCTAGCCAAGCCGATGCCACTGCTAAAGCTCAGGAGTTAGCTGAGTCTAGCAGTGTCACAGAAGCTGGAATTGGCTATCGGCTTTTTGGTGATCCCTTCTTCTAGGAGGCTACCTTAGCAGTAGAGCGCTTTCTGCGTCTTGTGGCATCGGTGGTATCTTCGCTTGTTGGTGGTTCTTCAGGGCTTTGGAGCAAGAAGACCAGTTGGGGACTATTTTGCAATTCCCGGCGGAACATTCTTTGCAGGGAGGTTTCTATCTGAGCCTTCAGACCTACCCAGTCTGCGAGGGCTCCTTCTCCATCGAAGGATTTGATAAACTCTGGAGCCCGATCGCTCAGGGTTCTGTCAATGGTTCTCACCACTAATTGTTGTAATAGGTTTCTTTCCACGTTGGAAACCACACCCCGGAGGTGAATTTCTGGATTAGCAAGAAGCTTTCCTTCCCAATCTACGGCAGCGGCAACGGTAATTACTCCGTCTTCGGCCAATTGTTGCCGCTCCTTCATCACGTGGTGGTGGACAATGCCGTGGCGATCGACCAGTTCAATCCCAGAGGGAACTTTACCACTGACCATAATTCTGTCTGGGGACAGATCCACCACATCACCGTTATCTAGAATTACCATATTTTCTTTGGGAATGCCCATGTTGTGAGCCATTTCGGCGTGTTTCACCAACATCCGGTGTTCACCGTGGACAGGAATGAAGAATTTGGGCTTGGTCAGTGCCAGCATCAATTTGTGGTCTTCTTGAGAACCATGACCTGAGACATGGATGCCCTTATCTCGCCCGTAAATTACCTTTGCCCCCAGCATCATCAGGCGATCGATACAGTTAACTACCGAGATGGTATTACCGGGAATGGGGTTAGCTGAGAAAATAATCGTATCTCCCTGCTTGACCTTAATTTCTCGGTGATCGCCACGAGAGATCCGAGTCATCGCCGACATGGTTTCACCTTGAGAACCCGTGGTGAGAATTAATACCTTGTCATCCGGCAACTGCCGCAGGGAATGCAGGGGAGCAAACACACTATCAGGACATTTGATATAACCCAAAGTCCGGGCATGGGCAATCACGTTCAGCATGGAGCGACCGACGACACCCACAACCCGCCCATGCTTCTGAGCCAGTTGTAAGATAATATTCACCCGATGCACCGAAGAGGCAAAGGTCGTCACCATGATCCGTCCGGGAGCTTCAGCAAAGAAGCGATCGAGGTTCGGTTTCACCGATGCTTCCGAAGGGGTATGACCAGGTAATTCCGCATTGGTGGAATCACTAATCAGACACAGCACGCCTTTCTCGCCATGCTCTGCCAGTTTTTGCAGGTCATAATATTCGCCATCAACTGGAGTATGGTCAATTTTGAAATCTCCGGTGTGGATAATTACGCCAATGGGGGTATGAATGGCCACGGTGAAACTATCGGCGATCGAGTGGGTATTGCGAATATATTCCACCAAGAAGTGGGAACCCATTCGCACCATTTCCCTAGGAGCTACGTTATGCAGGGTAGTCCGGTTCGCCACTCCTGCTTCTTCTAGCTTGCCCGCCAACAAAGCCATCGCCAACCGGGGACCGTAGATATTGGGAATATCAAATTGTTTGAGGTGGTAAGGAATCCCGCCAATGTGGTCTTCATGACCGTGGGTAACAATCATCCCTTTAATTTTGTGGCGATTCTCCCGCAGGTAGGTCATATCTGGCAACACCACATTAATGCCGGGCATTCCGTCGCTAGGAAAGGCAATTCCCGCATCTAAGAGAACGATTTCATCTTGATATTCAAAAACACAGGTATTTTTGCCAATCTCGTGCAATCCACCCAAGGGGATTATTCTCAGTCCATTAGAGCTAGGGCTACTTACAGAAATTGACTTGTTATTTTGAGGAGTTGGTTTGTTGTTTTGACCATTTAGCTTTACACCATTATTAAGAATTGGCATCATCGGATTTTGATTACTAGGCATATTTTGGTTTGTTAATTGATTGGTTATTTGTTTGGTTGATTGATCGGTTAGTTAATTGTGCAAGTAATTGTTTAATTAACTAGGTGATTGGTTGATTGGTTGATTAGTTAACTGGCTAGTTTGATGATTTGCCAAATCATCGATATTGACCAAGATTGACTAAATACAGATCGTGGAAACTTTTGTTTTGCAAGGTTGCATATACCTTGTTCGGCCTAGACAGGGAAACTATAAATGCTTGGTTTTTGGTTTAGATTTATAGCTAAAACCTTCATCTCGGAAGGGCATAGACAAAGCTGCTGTAGAGTGAGGGGCATCTAAATCAAGCTGAGATCCTTGAGTACTTTCTCTAAGGCGGGGATTAGGTCTTGGGGATAGGGGCTGAGGGGCGATCGACACTCTCCCACCTGCCATCCCAGCATCCCTAAAGCTGCTTTCAAAGGAATGGGATTAGTAGTAGTAAATAGAGCCTTAAACAAAGGAAATAGTTGACAGTGAATCGCCGCTGCCAGTTGGTGATTTCCCTCCACAAACCCTTGGATCATCTCTGCTAATTGCTTGCCGACTAAGTGACTAGCTACGCTAATAACTCCATAGCTACCTACAGATAGCATGGGCAGAGTTAGGGAATCATCGCCAGAGTAGATGCGAAATTCTGGGGGAGTTAAGCACCGGACTTGGCTGACTTGATCAAGACTGCCGCTAGCTTCTTTGATTGCCACAATATTGGGTATCTCAGCCAGTTCGGCAACGGTTTCCGGTAGCAAATTCTGTCCAGTTCTACCGGGAATGTTGTAGAGAATAAGAGGAAAATCAGGGCAGGCTTTGGCGATCGCCGCAAAGTGTTGATAAAGCCCTGCTTGGGGGGGTTTGTTGTAGTAGGGAACTACCTGTAGGGAGGCATCCAGACCTAGTTTGGCAGCTTTCTGGGTGGCAGCGATCGCTTCGGTGGTGGAATTAGAACCAGTCCCAGCAATCACCTTCCCTTTCCCCGCGATCGCCTTTTGGACTACTTGAAACAATTCATACTCCTCATCCCATGTCAGGGTGGGAGACTCCCCAGTCGTGCCACAGACTACGATCGCCTCCGTACCGTGGTCTACTAAATAGGCAGCCAACTCCTCTGCCACCTGATAATTTACATTGCCATCTTCGTGAAACGGCGTAATCATTGCCGTAATGATCCGACCTAGTTCTACCACATTCCTCTTGCCTATGTTATTACTGTTATTTCTGAAAACTATTTTCAGCGATCTGAGCGATCTGTTAGATATCTAAATTTGCGGAGTATCTAACTTTCTGAGATTGCACCGCGTGGCACAATCACTCCTGCAAGACTTTAAACCGCTAGGGCAGTAGGTTTTGTCTGGAGCCAAGCATTCTGGACTAGTAGCTCAGCAATCTGCACGGCATTGAGCGCCGCACCCTTCCGAATCTGATCACCACTTAACCATAATTCTAACCCACAGGGATGGGAAATATCTTGGCGGATTCTACCCACCAAGATTTCATCCTTGCCGCTAGCTTCTAGGGGCATGGGAAAATAGTTTCTACTCCAATCTTCCACCAGTTTAACTCCTGCTGCCTTGGAAATCAGTTCCCGCGCCTTATCTACAGGGAAGGGATGGGCAAATTCCAAATTCACCGCCTCGGAGTGTGCCCGCAGTACCGGAACTCGAATGCAGGTGGCGGTAATCCGCAGGTCTGGCACACCAAAAATTTTCCGGGTTTCCTTAACCATCTTCACCTCTTCTTCGCAATAACCAGCCTCATTCAGGGGTGAATTATGGGGAAATAGATTAAAAGCCAAAGGATAAGGAAATATTTCTGGTTGCACCGACTCTCCATTGAGGATAGCTTGAGCTTGGGTTTGCACTTCCGCCATTGCCCTAGCCCCAGCCCCACTGGCAGATTGGTAGGTGGCGACGACAATTCTTTGGATTGGCTGCACTTGATGGAGGGGATAAACCGCCATATTCATCAGGATCGTTGAGCAGTTGGGGTTGGCAATAATCCCCCGATGGTTTTGGGCAGCTTCTGGGTTGATCTCAGGAATTACTAAGGGAACTTGGTCATCCATGCGAAAGGCACTGGAATTGTCGATCGCCACTGCCCCCGCCGCCACCGCCTTGGGCAGCCAAGTTTTGGAAATACTGCCTCCGGCGGAAGCCAAGACTATATCTACATCATCAAAACAACCCTCTTGGACTGGTTCGATGGTGAGCTTTTGCCCTTGAAACTCGACAACCTGACCCTGCGATCGAGGCGAGGCTAATAACTTCAAACTAGCTAAAGGAAATTGCCGCTCTGCTAGGAGAGATAACAACTCCGTCCCTACCGCCCCCGTCGCCCCTAAAATGGCAACCCGTACTGAATTAGACAAAACACGCCTCCTTGATGTTCCTTGAGTAAGTAAGTTTGGTTAAGGTAAGTAGGTAATATCCGAATATTTGCAAATTTTCTGCCTAAAATATTTACCCCTACTAACTGTGTATCGAAAAATGAGCTGTCTAAGTTAATTAAACTGAAATCTTATTAAAGTTTTTCACTTTTAGAAGTTACTCTAATCCAGTAAAGCCTTCATAACACATAGTGGTCTGAAATAATTCCTTGTCAATTCTCTTCCAACAATATTGTGCTGAGTATATTCTAAATTAATCATTGGCTATCAACAGATTGCTTGATAAATTCGTCTAGATGAATACTCGATTAATAAAATAATGATTTTGGGTTATTCCATCATGAAGTTAGCTAGTCAAAATTCAGGAAAAGCCTTAACCTTGCCGCCTTACTAGTAAATATCCTCATTAATACTTGCTTTAGAAATATCTTAGCCCAATCCGGAGTAAATGGTAGAAAATACCCCGTCAGGGATTACTTATCAAAAACTTGGAGATACATCAAAAAGTTTGATACACTTATATCTTGTCTAAGACCTTAGCATATAGCAGTCCTATTTGAGTTTAGAATTTTAGAGGGTTGAGAACGGCTCCCCCTCCGAGGGAGCTATTCTCAACCTATTTAGGATTACTATAGCTGAGTCCCAAAAGATATTCAGATTATTAATACGTTAGCAGATAGTCAGTCAATGAAAGTTACCCAGGAAAAGTTACCCCAAAGTCAGGTTCAGTTAGAGATAGAGGTTCCAGGAGAAAAATCTCAACAAGTCCATGAAAAAGTTGTCAAAAGCCTCATCCAGAACGTGAAACTTCCGGGGTTTCGTCAAGGCAAAATCCCCCAAAAAGTCTTGCTGCAACGCCTAGGTGAATCTAAGATTAAGGCAAATACCCTAGAGCAACTCCTCCAAGATAGCCTCCGAGATGCCATGCTTCAAGAAAAGCTAGTTCCCATTGGCGAGTATGAGTTAATCTCCACCATGGATGAACTGTTAGCCGGTTTTACTCCGGGGCAGCCTCTAGTTTTTAAGGTTAAATTTGATGTGCCACCAGAAGTGGCGATCGCTGAATACAAGGGACTGAAGATTAAAGTTGAAGAATTAAAGGTCGAAGATAGCGATGTTGATGAGTTTCTCGAAGAAAAGCGCCGGGAACAAGCTCCCCTAGTTCCGGTGGAAGACCGCGCCGTCCAGATGGGTGATGTGGTAATCATTGACTACATTGGCTACCTAGAAGGAGAAACCGAACCCCTAGCAGGTGGTGAGGCTCAGGATTTTCAACTGGAAATGGAAGACGGCAAATTCATTGATGAATTTATTGCTGGGGTGGTGGGGATGGAAACTGGAGCTACAAAGGAATTTCCCGTTAATTTCTCTGAAGATTATCCCCGTGAAGATATAGCTGGAAAAACGGTAAACTTTACCATCACTCTCAAGGAAATCAAAGCCAAAGAACTGCCAGAATTGGATGATGATTTTGCCCAAGATTTCAGTGAGCATGAAACCATTGCAGAATTGCGGGCTACGGTGAAAGAAAGATATGAAGCACAGGCACTCAAGGATATGGAAACGGCTAAACAACAAGCGATTTTGAAAGAAATTGCTGGGGTTGTTACCGTAGATTTACCAGAAACCATGATTCTTGATGAGACTAATATGCTCCTCAATCGAGCCATTTCCCAGCTATCCCAGATGGGGATGGACGCAAGAACTTTTATGAATGACGAGATCTTGGCACAAATGCGCCAGAGATCTCGCCCCGATGCCATCACTAATCTGCAACAAACTCTCGGATTAATAGAGGTGGCCAAGCTTGAATCCCTGATCCCCACGGAAGCAGAAATTAGTGAAGTGGTTAAGGATTATGTCAATCAGATGAAGGGGCAGAAGATTAATTTGCAGCGACTCCAGCAATTTGTCCAAGAAGACCTAACTAAAGATAAGGCTCTGAAGTGGTTAGTTGAGCAGGCAGAAGTAGAGCTAGTCCCGGAAGGAACTCTGGATCCAGATACGATCGAAGAAGATCTGCCTGAAGATGTGATGGATCTAGCCGAGGTGATGGCAGCAGCTAGTGTTGATGACAAACAAATTGCGGCTCAAGTGGCGGCAGTGGAAGAATAGTTGTTAGTAAGCCATAATGTAGGATATAAGAGGTTGTATCTTCCGGGAAATACCTCTTTATCTGTGACAAACCTGTGATCAACTGGCTTGGTAATTTCCACTACAATTCCCCATTCCCTAAATAATGACTATGATTCGATCGACCTCCCCCTACCAAAATCTCACCAGCCTTAGTAATTGGGATCATAATTCCATTACTAGCGGCGGAATTTCTCTGGGAACTAGTACTAATAGTCAGGTCTCTGGAAGTTTTGCCAATAATCTGATTAATTCCCACAATCATCTTCGGACTAATACCCTAGCTGGTTCGGTTGTACCCATGGTGGTAGAACAATCTGGCATGGGAGAGCGGGCTTTTGATATCTATTCCCGACTCTTGCGGGAACGGATTATATTTCTGGGAACTCCTGTAGATGATACAGTGGCTGATTCCCTTGTGGCTCAGTTGCTGTTTTTGGATGCTGAAGACCCAGAGAAGGATATTCAAATCTATATCAACTCTCCGGGAGGTTCGGTGACCGCAGGCATGGCAATCTACGATACAATGCAACAGATCCGCCCAGATGTTGTTACCATCTGCTATGGTTTGGCTGCTAGTATGGGAGCGTTTCTGTTGTCTGGGGGAACCCCCGGTAAGCGATCGGCTCTCCCTAGTGCCAGAATTATGATCCATCAACCCCTAGGCGGAGCGCAGGGACAAGCGGTAGATATCGAGATTCAAGCGAGAGAAATCCTTTATCATAAGAGGATCCTGAATGAATTATTGGCTCAGCACACAGGGCAGCCCCTAGAAAAGATTATTGCCGATACAGAGCGTGATTTCTTTATGTCCCCCGCTGAAGCCAAAGATTATGGACTCATTGATCAAGTAATTTCCCGTGATGCCACCTCCGCTATCACTAACAACTAGAGGCAGCTATGTCCAAGTACGACTCCCATCTAAAATGTTCCTTCTGTGGTAAATCTCAAGAGCAAGTTCGCAAACTAATTGCTGGCCCTGGGGTTTATATTTGCGATGAGTGTGTTGATTTGTGTAATGAAATTTTAGATGAGGAGCTACTGGATTCCAGCAGCCCTTTACAAACCCCCGCGCCCAAGGCAGAACCTCCCCAAAAACGACGCGCCCGCTCTGGAGGGATTGTCATGCAGCAAATCCCTAAGCCGAGGGAGTTAAAGAAATATCTTGATGACCATGTAATTGGTCAAGATGAAGCAAAGAAAGTCTTATCGGTGGGTGTGTACAACCACTATAAGCGTCTTAGCTTCTTGCAAAATAAGAGTACGAAGACTGCCAATAGTGCCGAAGAAACCGTAGAGCTGCAAAAGTCAAATATTCTCCTGATGGGACCAACGGGCTGTGGCAAGACCCTACTGGCGCAAACCTTGGCCAGCGTCCTAGATGTACCCTTTGCTGTTGCTGATGCCACAACGCTGACGGAGGCGGGTTATGTGGGGGAAGATGTGGAAAATATTCTCCTGCGCTTATTGCAAGTGGCGGATCTGGATGTGGAGGAGGCACAGCGAGGGATTATCTACATCGATGAAATCGATAAAATTGCCCGCAAGAGCGAAAATACTTCTATTACTAGAGATGTTTCTGGGGAAGGGGTGCAGCAAGCTCTGCTCAAAATGTTGGAAGGGACGATCGCCAACGTACCTCCCCAAGGCGGCAGAAAACACCCTTATCAAGAATGCATCCAGATCGACACCAGCAATATCCTGTTTATTTGTGGTGGGGCTTTTGGTGGTCTGGAAAAAGTTGTGGAGCAGCGGACTGGGAAAAAATCGATGGGTTTTGTCCAGTCTGGGGAAACCATTAGCAAGGACAAGCGCACCGCCGATATTTTGAAACACTTGGAGCCGGATGATTTAGTGAAATTTGGCATGATTCCTGAATTTATTGGGCGGGTTCCCATTGTGGCAGTATTGGAACCATTGGATGAAGACACCTTGATGGCAATCCTCACGGAACCTAAAAATGCGCTGATCAAGCAATACCAAAAACTGCTACGGATGGATAATATCCAACTAGATTTCAAGACGGAGGCAATTCGAGCGATCGCGCAAGAAGCTTATCGGCGCAAGACCGGAGCTAGGGCATTGCGGGGGATTGTGGAAGAACTGATGCTGGATGTGATGTACGAATTGCCTTCCCGCAAGGATGTGACTCGCTGCCTGATTACCAAAGAGATGGTAGAAAAACGCTCCACGGCTGAACTTTTAGTACATCCATCTTCCCTGCCCAAACCTGAATCTGCTTAATTATTCCATTAGTTATTTGAGTCAAGTAGTAGGGGCGCAAGGTTTTGCGTCCCTGCTATCTCATATTGATTAATGCGAATTCGATAAAAGTTTATGAAGATGCCTAACGTTCCGGCTGAGCGGCTGCAAGTAACTTTTGTATCTCCACCGAGATCCCCCTTCAGTCCGCTCCAGCCGGGTTGTTAGGCAGCGGTGCGAGAGACCTCCTCTGACTAACTAAATAGTAACGTCAAAGTTATAGGTGCGAATGACGCTTGCGTGTTTGCCAAAGCCATTATCATTAGCAACAGGGTAACAGGAACGGTTATCACTCCCATTATTATGAGTACTTTTTCTTTCAGCCTCCACCTGGACTCACTTGCTCTTGAATTTATCAGTTTTCGCCATAAGCGTGTGGTGAAAATAGCAAATACCACAAGCAAGATGCTACAGACAATTGCCTTTGGTCTCTGCCACGAGAGGCGATCGCGCATCTCGTTTTGCAACACAGGCGACATGTGGGCACTGCCTGACTGCACCCAAGTATTGATTGCTTGGTAATGCGCTGCCTTTTGCGTACCCGCTTGCGGTATACCGAGATACTGAATGACTTGGGCAAAGACCTCTTGAGGGTTTAATACGGTGCCTAGATTTACTGCCACAATCAAAAGCATCAATAGGGCGACGATAGTGCCTACCAGCCCAAAACAAAAATACGCTTTTTTCTCAAATGTCCAATTGCGAGTTTCAGCTTTTTGTGTTCTCTTAAACCGTCGCCAAAAATACATGCTTAGCACGATGAGCAGGAGCGCAAAAATACCTCCCTCGATGACGAGCACAGCATGATACTTGATGTAATCGTGTAATAGCGTGTTGTAGGCATGGTTAGAGTGTGAGTTAGATTGCATCAGGCTATAGAGCGTATTTTGTAGGTTGTCGCTATCCACAGTAAGCCTCGTTGTTAATTCTTACAGCGATTTTCAAATGAATAAGCCGTAGCCTGCTAGTATAAACAGAAATAAGTAAAAACTAATGGATCAATAATGCCAGCCCCACTCTCAATAGATTTAAGACAAAGAATCATTTCAGCATATCAAGGCAAAGAAGGGTCTTTGCA
>CALRPI020000074.1:0-24812 GCA_943370025.1 Phormidium lacuna HE10JO
TCCAGTTCTGGTTGAAAACTTGTGGCTTTGACTCGTAGTATTTGTTGTTCTCGTGCTGCTATGTTCATTGGAGGTTGCTTGGATCGCTTTATCCTCCTTACTTTCCCCTATTATTTATTAGTGGCGAATAAATAATGACACTAACCAAATTACAGCAGATTGAGAGTGGGTGGCTACAGCCACCCACTCTCAAATCCAACATGGATAGGACTTGCAATATTTGTGGCGTGTCTCATTTGAACGCAAAGTGCTGTATATTTAGCTTTGGACTTGCGCTGCCAAAGAATTATAGCAACCGCCAAGAGGGTTGAAATGATTTTGGTTGTCGGAAAGGTTCCCACAACATAACAGGCTTGGCAACGGTTATATTATTTGAGGAAATAAATTCTTTCAATTTCTGCTGCTGGGAGGGGTTTAGAAAATAAATAGCCTTGACCAAATTCACAGCCTAGTTGCTGGAGCCACTGATGTTGCTCTTGAGTTTCAATTCCTTCGGCAATAACTGCTAATTCCAATTGATTACTAAGAATAACAATCGTATTCACAACTTGATAGTTACGACTTCCAGCTTGGATTTGATGGACAAAAGAACGATCGATCTTCAGGGTATCTACAGGGAAACGGTGCAGATAACCCAGAGAAGAATAGCCCGTACCAAAATCATCAATACTGATCTGAATTTGCCGCGATCGCAACTGTTCTGTCAGGGCGATCGCTATTTCTGCATTATCCATAATTGCACTTTCCGTAATTTCTAGTTTGAGACAAGCCGGATTAATAGCAGTTTCTGCTAATACTTGATCAATATCTGCCAAAAGAGTGGAGGAAGCAAATTGTCGAACAGAAAGATTTACGCTCATGGTTAAATCTTGCCAGCCTTCTTTCTGCCATGCTTTTAGTTGCTGACAGGCTTGTTTCAATACCACCATTCCTACAGGAACAATCAGTCCCGTTTCTTCCATGCAGGGAATAAATTCTCCCGGTGAAACCATCCCTCGATCGGGATGCTGCCAACGTACTAATGCCTCAAATCCTGCAACTTTTTGGGTTTGCAAATGCATGATCGGCTGGTAATAGATAACAAACTCTTGATGGGCTAGTGCTCGTTGTAGATCATTTTCTAGAGTTAAACGATTCAGCATTGCTAAAGACATCTGACGATCAAAGATTTGATAGCAGCCTTTACCATGCAGCTTCGCCTTATACATTGCTGTATCAGCATCTTGCAGGGGTTCTTCAGGTTGTTGATAAGTACTACTGCCTAGGGCAACGCCTAGACAAGCAGTCATGAAAATCTCACAATCAGCAACTACAAATGGTTTATTAAAGCTCTGGTTAATACCTTCAATGAAGGCAAGAATGTGATCAAAGATTTTCCCCCGGGAAATCTCTTCTTCAGTTTCGGGTAACAAAAAGCAAAATTCATCTTCCCCCATACGGGCTAGCATA
This sequence comes from Phormidium lacuna HE10JO, assembly GCA_943370025.1. Classification (GTDB taxonomy): domain Bacteria; phylum Cyanobacteriota; class Cyanobacteriia; order Cyanobacteriales; family JAAUUE01; genus JAAUUE01. The sequence goes on from CALRPI020000074.1 coordinate 1,450, forward strand.
TCACCGGGACGTAAATGATGTTGTAGTCTTTCGGCGATCGCTATGAGTAGTTGATTACCAACGGCATAGCCAAAGGAACCATTAATTAGTTTGAATTGATCACAGTCTAGATAGATCACCGTAAAGGATGATTTTCCTGTTTGTAGTATCTTTGCCAATTTTTGCAGTAAGAAAGTTCTACTAGGTAGAGTTGTGAGGGCATCCTGGAGAATCATCGTTTGCAACTGAGTAGTTCGTTGTCTAACTGTTGCTTCTAAATGATTATTAAAAGTTGCTAGTTGCTGATATTGCTGATGGATCCGTAACATCGATCGCACTCTAGCATCTAACTCCAAGCGATTAACAGGTTTACTAATAAAATCATCTGCCCCAGCATTCAAACATCTAGCAATATCTGCTTTAGCTGTCAGAGATGTCACCATAATAATTGGTACAGCTTCCCACTGAGGCATGGCTTTAATTTGCCGACAAACTTCTATCCCATCAATACCGGGCATCATCACATCTAGTAAAATCACATCGGGCTGGCAGGTTTCTAGGGAAGCGATTGCATCTTGACCATTGGCAGCATAATGTAATTGATAATCTCGGTCACTCAAAAGAGCCTCAATTACATCAAAATTATCCGGTTCATCATCAACAACTAGAACAGAAAATATTACTATATTAGAGCTTAAAGTTTCCATCAGTGCATTAGAAGTTAAGATTTTCATCTAGTTAATATCATCCTGCCAAACTTCATATAACAGCTTTTCTGTAATTAGAAAAAGTTACATTTTGACATTGCTAGAGGCGATTTTCTGTATTGCAAGCCATCACCATCCATACAGAAACTATCGTTTTATTTATAAGGTAGAGTGACAGATACAGTTGTTCCTTGTTTATAAATACTAGAAATTGAGAATGTGCCTCGATGATTTTTGATGATCTTCTTAACTATTTTTAAGCCTAAACCAATACCTTCTTGCTGATAATCCCTAAGCTCAAATTGAATAAATGCTCCTATTTTGGCAACTTGATCTTCTGTCATCCCCCGTCCCTGATCAGAGATCGTCAAGTGAAATTCCTTATCTTTTAATTGACTAATTATTTGTACAGGTGTTTTAGCCTCAGAAAACTTAAAGGCATTTTCCAATAATTCATCTACAATAAATACCAAATCTTTTTCACTCATACAAACCTCTATATCTCCAATATCCCAAACCAAGTCACCTAAGCGATTAACACTTTCAACTTTAGCCTTAGCGGTGTTTTTAATTAGTGTTTGAGTCGGAATTCTGGGAGGCAATGTATTTCTTGTTTCAGCGGTTTTTGGATTATTACTAAACATTTCTAGCTGGGCATACTGGAAAAATCTTTTAGTTAGCTTTTCTAGCCTTCGTAAGGATTTTTGAGCTATGGTTAATAACTCATGAACTTCCTCACTAGTCATATCCTCATAGTCTTCTACCAATAAGCCAACTACGCCAAAAATTCCATTCAAAGGAGTATTAAGTTCATGGGGTAAGGTATAGGCTAAGTTGCCGCATAATTCATCTAAATTATTTTGTAATACGTCAATGGTGTTTTCTTGGAGGCTATATAGGGTATTTATTCGATCGTACTGTTGTTTAATCCGTAGCATGGATTTAACTCTGGCTCGAAGTTCTAAGCTATTAACCGGCTTACTAATAAAATCATCTGCCCCTGCCGTTAGACAACGGGCAAGGTCTTCTTTGGAGGTGAGGGCGGTCACCATAATAATTGGCACGGGTTGCCATTGAGACATGGCTTTAATCCGGCGACAGGTTTCAATTCCATCGATACCGGGCATCATGACATCTAGTAAGATTACGTCAGGTTGAAAAAGATCGAGGGAATCGATCGCATCTTGACCGCTAACAGCATAGTGCAGCAAATAATCTTGATCACTTAAATGGGTTTCAATTACATCAAAATTATTAGGTTCGTCATCAACTACTAAAACCGAAGGTGTGTGCATTTTTTATCCTCTATTTTATCTTTGTTTTGTCAGTAAAAGCTGCTCAATAGTATTTACTAGTTGCTTAAGCTTCACAGGCTTAGTTAAATAATCATTTGCCCCAGATTCTAGACAGCGTTCCCGATCGCCCTCCATAGCCAAGGCTGTTAGGGCAATGATGGGAATATTAACCAATGTAGGGTCTAGACGAATTTGTCTCATAGCTTCTAATCCATCCATACCCGGCATTTGAATATCCATCAAAATTAACTCAGGTTGCTGAGCCTTGGCAAGGTCGATCGCTTCCTCGCCATTCGTGGCTACGATAACTCGATAGCCTTTAGCTTCCAGATAGCTAGATAAGGTACTAATATTAGCTTCATTATCTTCTGCTAATAAGATCAAAGGAGCTTTTGCGAAAACAGGAAATTCTAGGGCTAAATTCACAATAGATTGATCATTATTTGTCATTTCCAAAGAGGAAGGAGCATTAGAGAGATGTGGTAGTTCGATCGAAAAACAACTGCCCACTTCTAATTCACTGGTTAACCCCACCCTGCCGCCGTGGAGTTCCACAATCCGTTTAACTAATGCCAGCCCCAAGCCTGTCCCAGTATATTGACGGTTTAAGGCACTATCTATCTGGACAAAAGGGCGAAATAGTTTCGAGATATTCTCCGGGGAGATACCAATCCCCGTATCAGTTATGACAATTTTAATAACACCTTGCTGAGGATAGTTAGGAAGAGTGTCAAAATCTTGGGTTACTTCTAGGGTAATATTTCCATCCTTTGGTGTGAATTTAATAGCATTGCTAAGGAGATTAATCAATACTTGTCGAATACGCCGTTCATCTAAGATGATTTCGGAGAGATTAGCTCGGATATTGACCTCTAACTGAATGTGTTTTTGCATTGCTTGCTGCTTGATAAAGGCAAGACTAGATTGGCAGAGTTGATTTATCGACACAGGAGAATAGTCTAATTCGATCTGTCCAGATTCAATTTTTGCCAAATCAAGAACATCGTTGATCAGGCCTAGAAGGTGAGAACCACTACTTTCAATGGTTTGTAGAGCGTTAAGTTGTTGTTGGGTAATCACCCCAAAGACTTCGTCCTTTAGCCCTTCAGTCATACCCAAAATAGCATTCAGAGGAGTGCGGAGCTCGTGGCTCATATTGGCAAGAAATTCGTCCTTGAGGCGGGTTGCACGGACTAATCCCTCATTAGATAGGGCAAGTTGCTGGTTGACCTTAGTAAGCTTTGCCTCTGATAGTCTTAATTCCAGTTGACTAACTACCAGAAGACTTAGGGATTCTAGTTGCTTAATTTGCTCAGATGTTAGGGTTCTAGGTTGGAGATCGATAACACATAAAGTTCCTAAAATATATTTATCAGCAGTAATCAGGGGAGTTCCTAAATAAAATCTAATTGCTGGCTCTCCTATAACTAGGGGATTATCGGCAAAACGATCATCTTGGGTTGCATCAGACACAATTAAGGTTTTGCCATCTGCCACAACATGCCCACAGAAAGAAATTTCTCTAGAGGTTTCCGTCGCATCAATTCCCACCTTAGCCTTAAACCACTGCCGCTCTTGATCAACAAGGGAGATAAGGGCAATCACTGAGCCAGAAATCTCCGCAGCAAGGTGGGTTAGAGCATCAAATTCTTTTTCTGGCAAGGTGTCAAGAATATTGTAGCGATAAAGGGCAGCTAGTCGTTGAGATTCATTAAGGGGAATTTGGGGTTTTTGCATATTATTAATTAAACTGGAAATGTAGTATCAACTTGATTGTTATTAGTTATCGTTAATTAGTTATCGTTAATTAGTTATCGTTTTTAGATAGCAAGCAATTCTCAATAGTGGAAGTTAGTTGCTTTAGCTTTACTGGCTTTGTTAAATAATCATTTGCTCCTGCTGCTAGACAGCGTTCCCGATCGCCGGTCATGGCTAGAGCTGTTAAGGCAATAATTGGCACATCAGCTAAGGTAGGGTCTAGACGAATTTGTCTCATAGCTTCTAGTCCATCCATACCCGGCATTTGAATATCCATCAAAATCAACTCAGGTTGCTGAGCCTTGGCAAGGTCGATCGCTTCCTGACCATTCTTGGCTACGACAATCCGATAGCCTTTAGCTCCCAGATAGCTAGAGAAGGTACTAATGTTGGCTTCGTTATCCTCCGCCAGCAAGATCAGGTGTGGTTGTTTGACAGGAGGAGCATTTGTATCTGTAGAAGTAGTTAACTCATCATTATAGGTTATGATGGTAGAGAGAGGTATGGGGATAGAGGGTAGTTCGATCGAGAAACAACTGCCCACCTCTAATTCGCTGGTTAACTCCACCCTGCCGCCGTGGAGTTCGACAATCCGCTTAACTAATGCCAGCCCCAAACCTGTCCCAGCATATTGACGATTCAAGGCACTATCTATCTGGATAAAGGGCTGGAATAATTTCTGGATATTTTCCGCTGAAATACCAATACCAGTATCAATTACAGCAATTCTCAGATAGTTTTGGAGAGAAGCATCTGCACTTCGAGAAGCCTCAGTGACCACCGGAGTTGCAAGAGGGAGAAGTTGCTTAACTTCCAAGGTAATACGACCGCCTTCGGGAGTGAATTTCACCGCATTATTAAGTAAATTAATCAATACCTGACGAATGCGCCGTTCATCTACTAATAAATTGGGTAGATTATTTTGTAATCTAATATCAAGCTGAATCCTTTTTTTCAATGCCTGTTGTTTGATAAACGCCATACTTGATTGGCAGAGATGGGCAACTTCAATGGACGTGTATTCTAGTTCAATTTGCCCTGATTCAATTTTGGCAACATCAAGAATATCATTGATCAACTCCAGCAGGTGAGAACCGCTGCGTTCAACGGTTTTTAGAGCTTTTATTTGTTGCTCGTTGACACTACCAAATACTTCTTCCTGTAGCCCTTCCGTCATGCCCAAAATAGCATTCAGGGGCGTGCGGAGTTCATGGCTCATGTTGGCAAGGAATTCATCCTTGAGGCGGGTAGCACGGGCTAGTTCTTCGTTGGAAACTGCTAGTCTTTGGTTAGACTCCATCAGTCTTGTCTCTGCTTGTTGACGTTCTAGGAGTTGCTGTTGGAGTTGTTCAAATAGATTAGCTTGCTGAATAGCGATCGCTAATTGGTTAGCGATTTGTTGCAAAAATTGGGCTTCAGAGTCTTTCCAAACCCGTTTTTCTTGACAGGCATGGACAACTAAAACCCCCCATAGCTTATGGGGGGTTGAAGGAGTAGTCCAGCGATGGTTTTCACTATATTGAATATCTTGGAGGATGGGAGCCACAATTTTGGAAAGGATCTGACCTTCATAAGAGTATTCCACCAGACAATCTGTCCAGATATCATTCATTACATCAGATACAATCCGGGGCTGCCCCTGCAAGTAGTAATCAATAATTTCTTGAGACCACACTTCGTTATCCCATTGACGATTTTTCAAAGCAGGAAAATCCCTAGATACGACTTCTTCAACAATTTCACTTCTGCCATCAGCAAAAAGCCGGAATATGATGACTCGATCGCTAGATAATGCTTCCTTAACTTGCTGAGTTACCGTGGCTAGAATCTCATTCATATCTAAGGACTCACGGGTTTTTTGAACAATAGCTCCTAGGTTTTTTTGTTGACGTAGCTGAAAGGCAATATTAATTTCAGCTTGTTGCCGCACCTGAAGTTCAGATTGAATCTGTTTGTAGAGATTTGCTTGTTGAATAGCGATCGCTAACTGATTGGATAACTGTTGGATAAAATTAATTTCACCCTGCTCCCATTGGCGCATTCCTCCACATTGATGAACACAAAGCAACCCCCACAACTCATGACCACAAATTAAGGGCATAACCACATTGGCTCGTACCTGAAATTGAGCCAGGATATCAATATGACATGGTTCCATATTATTGTCATAAATATCATCCACCGCAAAGAAATGTCCTTGAGTATAAAGGGCGGCATGATTCTCCCCAAAGCAATGATCGTGTATCCGAATCTGCATCACTGAAGAATATCCTTCGACAACCGACTCGGCAACAAACTCGCCCTCATCAAAATTAGAGTCAGGATAGAACTTAAAAATACCTACTCGATCAGCTTTAATAACTTGGCGAATTTCCTGGCAAGCTATATCAAAGATGATTTGGATATCTAGATATTGACGAATTTTTTGGGTGATTTCTCTCAGGAGAATTTCTCTTTCTGCTTGTCTACGGATGGTTTCTTCAGCTTGTTTGCGATCGGTAATATCAAAATTAATTCCAATCACACTCTGGACAATACCTTGGCCATCTCGAACCAATACACCATAGGCTTTGATAAAGTGAATACTGCCATCGGGATGCACAACCCGAAACTCAGCATCATATTCTGCCTGCCCTAACGTAGCTTGATGCAGTAAAGTCTCTGTAGAGAGCCGATCCTCAGGATGCAGCCCATTTGCCCAAATATCGTAGACTAAAGAGTCATTATTAGCTTTTGTCACCCCGTACAATTCATACATGCGCTCATCCCAAATGATCGTGTTCTGAACAATATCCCATTCCCAACAACCGATCGCCCCAGACCGGAGGGACAAAGTGAGGCGCTCCGATAGCTTCTGGAGTTCTGCCTCGGCTTGTTTGCGATCGCTAATATCCCGTGCCACCCAAGTTACTGTTGTAGCGTTAATCGGGGAGATAACCGTAGAGAACCAAAGTAAATCTGCGCCAATTGATAGGGAGTAGTCAAGTTGAGTTACCTTACCAGAATCAATTACTTCTAAGATTCTTTGCTGCCAGTCATTATCCGAGGAATCTTGGAGGAAATTATTAATAGTTCTATTAACTATTTCGTTATAACGACTATTGTTAAAGGAATTAGTTACTGGAGGAATATCAATACTCTGAATTTCCTGCCCTTGGACAGTGATAGTCAAGATAACGTCAGTGATAGATTCAAAAATCGATCGCATCTTATTTTCCGAATAAACCAACCTTTCTTCAAGAATTTTTCGTTGGGTAATATCTCGGAAAATCCCTCGGGTTGAAATTGGCACACCATCCTTAAACTGACAATTAACATTTCCTTCAACAATAATTACCCGACTGTCTTTGGTGACAAATCTTGTTTCCATGCCTTGGCAATTGCCGCCATCAAAAAGATTTGCCATTATGGTTTGACAATGGTTAAGGTCTTCAGGATGGATAACTTGAAAAATAGATAAATTCTCTAGATCAGTATCAACATATCCGATGGTTTCTTTCCAAGCCCGATTGACAAATAGTATTTGACCATTAGGGGCAATGCTTTGGATCATGTCTGTGGCATTATCAAATAAATCTCGTAGTTGAGCCTCGCGCATTTGTGCTTCAGCAGTTCGCTGGGCTACTTTGGCTTCTAATTCTTGATTTAGTTGAAATAATTTTTCCTCAGCCTGTTGCCGTTCCCGTAGAGCAGCTTGTCGATCGCTAATATCACGAATCATAACTAGGGCTTCATCTTCGCCGCTCTTAATCACCCTAACTTCTTCATCTTGAAGGCGTTGGCTTCCATTTTGACTAGTAGGATCATCAATCCATAACTGCTGCTCATAAATTTGCAACTCCCCAGTACTTATAGCTTGCTTTATATAATGTAACTGTTGGTGAGCAACCTCTGCGGGTAAAAGATCTATCATGGACAAACCAACAGGATTGATTTTCTCCAATAGATCAATACCACGATGGTGTGTCACAATATCTCGATAAATGCCATCAGCACCTACGCGAAACATATAGTCTGGCATTAAGGATAGGATGCTTCGGCTTTGGGCTTCGCTTTGAATTAAGGCTGCCTCGGCTTGTTTGCGATCGCTAATATCTCGAATCAGAATCAAAACTTCATCATTGCAGTAGGGGACAATATGTACTTCTTCCGTTTGGATGTTGTTATCAATTGTTATTTCTTGCTCATAAATCTGGGTAGAGTTTGTGTCTAGAGCAATCTGAATATAGTCTATGCGCCTTTGTGCCAGATCATAGGGCAGTCCGTCAAAAGTATTTGTCCCCACTGCCGTGGGTGATAATGGTTCTGCTAGTTGAGAAGTAAAAGAGGTAGGAATAAATTCTAGAACAATTCCCTGACGATCGAGCCGTAGCATTAAGTCTGGAATAGCACTAATCAGAGCCTTTTGATGTGCCTCACTCTCTTGCAGACGAATTTCAGCTTGTTGTTTCTCCAGTAGTTGTTCTTGGAGTTTCTGGTGAGTAGTGGCTTGCTGGATGGCGATCGCCAGATGGACTGATAAAGCTTTTAGCAGTTCTACTTCTTCTGGTTTCCATTCCCGGGCGTGCTGACTTTCCGTAGCATTAAGCAAACCCCATAATTTATCGCCACAAAAAATTGGCACCAAAATTTTGGAGCGAGTTTGAATATCAATTAGCATTTGGCGATGACATTCTGACATTTCGGTTGTGTAGATATCCGAGACAACAATAATTCTGTTTTGATGCCAAATCTCAGTACATTTTCGTGTAAGACAAGTATCATTGATTCGTCTGCCCAGGAGAGATAGGGGTGAGTTAGTAGATTCTGCTACTACTAGAGTTTGCCACTCGGCATCAAACTGCCAAATATTTACGCGATCGCAACCCAACAGTTGCCATACCTTTTCCACGGTTGTATCTAAAATAGTCTGCAAACTCAAGGAGGATCGGATTTGGGTGGCAAGCTCCACTACCAATTTTTCGCGCTCTGCCTTTGCGTTCAGGGCGATCGTCCGAGCCGCCACCTCCTGTTCTAGCTCCACTGTGCGATTTTCCAGCAGTACGATCTTTTCTGCTTCTAATTGCACTACCTTCTGTTCCAAGACTTCCGCCATCTTATATAACTCCAGGGGGTTAAGAGCCTGAAGCAGACTAGTCTGGGTGATAATACCTAATAGTTCCCCCTGCTCTCCCGTCACTGCCAAACGGCGAATCAGATGTTGCTCCATGATCTGCTGTACCAACCACAGGGAATCGTCGATTTTGACTGCAAAGATTGGCGCACTCATGACCACCTCTGCTAGACAAGTCTCTAGATTTAGACCCAACGCCTGAAACTGCACAATATCTCGCTCAGTGATAATTCCCACCGGAATTTGCAGCAGTTTAGATAGGCTGATTCGAGTCTGCACAATCATCACCGAACTAACACGATGGTTTGCCATTAGCTGGGCGATCACGAGCATAGAAGCATCGGGGGCAGCACAGATTACTCCATTAGTCATCACTTCCGACACCAGTCGCAATCGTAAGAGATCCACTGGGCGAGAAGTCTGGCGAAGACTTTCATTAGTCACAATGCCAACTACCTGATTTTGATCATCAAGGATAGGCACATGGCGAATATGATGCTGGTGGAGCAAATTAATAGCTGAGAATATATCTGTAAAATCAGATTCTTGCAAACTGATAACCGGGCAAATCATCACCTCCCGCAGGGTTATACGTTCTAAGGAACATTGCTGGGCACTCAGACGAACTACATCTCGCTCTGTGAAAATACCTAACAATTTTTGATCTTCTACTACCAAAACACAACTCGATCGGGCCTCTAGGTGTAACTCCTCCAGTTGCCCATTTATAGCCTTTGTTGAGTCACAGATAGTCCGTACATCACTCATTTGAGCGATCGCTTCCATTACCGTCGTGTCCGGTTTAACTATCAAAGGATTCCGGACGATCGCCGACTTCAATTCTAAGGAGGTAAGAGCCTGAGTACTGATAAGCATAAGGTTAAGATATTTACTTTTACTATTCCCGCTGGAGATCCGAAAACTGATTAATTCATAAAGTTCTTAATATAGCAACCGTCAAGGGGTTGAGATGATTTTAGTTGTGGGAACCGGTTCCCACAAAATAACCTGCTTGGCGACGGCTATATATGACGACTGCCAAGGAGGTTAAGATAGTTGAGGTTGAGGCAAACCATTGTAGTTGACGAAGACTATGATTCCTATCAGAGAAATCTCAAATAATAGAAATCTTAAATAATGAGAAATCTTAAATAATGAGAAATCTCAAATAATATTGATAATAGTATGCGTGTCACAACTGAACTATAGTAATTCCACGTAGTTTCTCTAGCCAAAGACAGAAGATACTAGACTTGTTGACTTATAATGCAGATTGGTTTTATACCCTAGTCAGTCACATACTATGCTTAACATTAATTATACTCTGAAGAATGACCGCCTGTCGAGGGCGTTGACTGGGCTAAATCGCAAAGCATTTGACAAGTTGTGTTAGCTCTTCGGTGTGGTGTTTCAAGAGACTCTGCAAAGCGATCACTGCGCCAACGAGCTATGGCAATCCTACATGAGTTTAGAACTCAATCTCTATCGAAACCATTGGAACAATGGGCTTAAGCCCATTGTCTATTTTGATCTCAATAAGGGTTGCTATAGTAGTCTGTCAAGTGTTTTTTGAGGGGTTTTCAACCCCTCAAAAAACACACCCACAAAACTTTATCGCACTCACGTCTCTTGATTTGCGGGTATGTGATCGATCGCCCAGAGGGTTTGGCCTTTGCAGCATAAATTATCCCCAGCACCAAGATTATTCGCGCAATTGCGAAACCCTACAACAATCACGAAACCAGTAGGGCATGTTACAATTCTTCATAGGTTCTTAATAGATTTTTAATAGTTCAACCCCTTCCCCACTCCTCCAAAAAACTATGGCAGTAGTATCTCCCCAAACACCTGAAAGCGCCCCGATCGACATCTCCCTCAACATCCCCGAATCCCATCAGCCGATCGATGTCGAGTTTACCGAAAAAAGCGATCAGCCTCCAGAAGTAGATGCCCAAGCAAGCTCTCGCTACAATCCACAGGAGATCACTGCCTACTATCAACAACGCTTTTGGGAAGTATTAACTCGCTTTCTGAACACCCTCCTGCCCTTGCTATCCTTTGCCTTTGGGTTGTGGTGGGATAAAACCATTAATCGCCAAGAAGAAAGGGAACGACGACGGGCAGTGCAGTTACGGGAGACAATTACTAAATTAGGACCTGCCTATATCAAAGTTGGTCAAGCCCTCTCCACCAGACCGGACTTATTGACTGCCATTTATATGGAAGAACTTGCTCAATTGCAAGATCAACTGCCCCCTTTTGACAACGCCCTAGCCTTCCAATTTATTGAAGAAGAATTAAATGCCAGCCCCTACCAACTCTACGCCGAAATTAGCACCCAGCCCGTAGCCGCCGCTTCCCTAGGGCAGGTGTATAAAGGCAAGCTAAAAACCGGGGAAACCGTCGCGATTAAGGTACAACGTCCGGGATTAGAGAAAAATATTGCCCTAGATATTTATATTCTCCGGCAGTTGGCAGGGTGGGCAGAAAAGAATATCCCTAGGGTGAAGAGTGATCTGGTGGGGATCATGGATGAATTTGGGGAGCGGATTTTTGAAGAAATGGACTACAGCCAAGAGGGGCGCAATGCCGAGAAATTTGCCCGCCTCTACGGTCATTTGCCTGATATTTACGTCCCCAAAATCTATTGGCAATATACCCATAAACGGGTGCTGACTATGGAATGGATCGAAGGGACAAAGCTGACCAATATGCAAGCGATCGCCGCCCAAGGCATCGATGCCCGACACTTAGTAGAAGTAGGGGTGCAATGCTCCCTGCGCCAGTTGTTAGAGCATGGATTTTTCCACGCCGACCCCCACCCCGGCAATTTACTCGCCACCCGTGATGGCAAGTTGGCTTACCTAGACTTTGGCATGATGAGCGAGGTCAAGCCCTACCAGCGCTATGGCTTAATTGAAGCAGTGGTGCATCTAGTTAACCGAGATTTTGGGGGTTTGGCACAGGATTATATCAAGCTAGATTTCTTGACTCCGGATACCAACCTCACACCGATTATTCCCGCCTTAGCTGGGGTTTTTAATGATGCTTTAGGGGCTACGGTGGCGGAGTTGAATTTTAAGAGCATCACCGATAAGCTCTCAAACTTGATGTATGAATATCCTTTTCGGGTTCCGGCTTACTATGCCCTGATTATTCGATCGCTCGTCACCCTCGAAGGTATCGCCATTAATGTAGACCCCAACTTCAAAGTATTAAGCAAAGCCTATCCCTACATCGCCAAAAGATTATTAACCGACACGGCTCCCCAATTGCGAACTTCTTTGCAAGAATTGCTCTTCAAGGATGGCAGTTTTCGCTGGAACCGCTTGGAAAATCTCTTGAAAAATGCCAGTGATAGTCAAGACTACGATCTCAGCCAAGTACTAGATCAAACCGTAGAATTTCTCTTCTCCCCCAGAGGCGATTTTATTCGGGAACAACTAGTTGAAGAAATTATCAAAGCGATGGATAGCCAAGGGCGAAAAAATTGGGACGACTTTACCAGTGCTGTCCGCCGGGGCATAGGCTTGGGCGGCAGTAGTCCGGTGATGGCGACTCCTAAGGTGGAAGCGACTTCTAATTTGGATAATATTAAGAGAATTTGGGATATCCTCCAAGCCACGCCGGGGTTTGATAGTATGCAGGTACTTTCCCTGCTGCCAAAACTCCTAGTCAAGCCAGAAACCCAAAAGATGGGGCAGCAAATTGCTGGTGGTTTAGCACAACGGGCGATGGCAAGGCTAATTCGGGAAGTTTTAGCTCCCACGGAAACTAAATCTATCCCCAGTTCTCGCCAGTTGGTTTTGCCTACTTCTGGTCGCTAAAAGTATGTATCTTAATAAGCTGAAATTTACGATCGCCCTCCTCTTGCTACTGCTCACCAGTTGTAGCTTACCCACCGTTGCTGCCCAAGACCGGGGATTTCTAGACTTGCAGTTGGAATTTTTGCATGAGTATCAACTGCCCAAGCAAGAATTTCAAGGTACACCGGTGGGGGGCTTGTCGGGGATTACCTACGATCGCCAGATCGATCGCTTCTATGCCATCTCGGACGATCATAGCAACCTAGCCCCGGCTCGGTTTTATAACCTCAAACTAGCCATTAATGACCAAAAGATAACTCAGGTCGATGTAGAAAAAGTTACCTTCTTGAAGGATGCAGCTAATCAGAATTACCCTAAGAATACGATCGACCCCGAAGGCATTGCTCTCTCGACCGCAGGCAGCGTATTTATCAGCAGTGAAGGAACCGATCGAGCCGCTCCTTTGATTCAGGATTACGACCTAGAAACCGGGAATACCCAGCAATCCATCCCCATTCCCCAGAGATATTTGGTTGATACTGACCAAGGGATTCAGCCCAACTTAGGGTTTGAGGCTCTGGCGATCGCCGCCGATGGTAACACCAAAAGCGATCCCTACCGCATCTTTACCGCCACCGAATCAGCCCTAGTTCAAGATATTAACCCTGATAATCCCGATCAATTAACCCCTCTCCGCCTCCTCCACTACCTGATCACCGACACCACCCCGCCTTTATTAATTTCCGAAAACCTCTACCAACTAGACCCCGCCCCAAAGGGAGCCATCTTCCACGGATTGACAGATTTAGTCGCCCTGCCGGAGAGGGGCTTTTTCTTGAGTCTGGAAAGGAGCTATGGATTGCTGGGAGCTAGTGCTAAAATATACCAAATCACCACTGGCACAGCCACGGATACCTCATCTATCCCCAGCCTCAAAGTCCTCTCTCCTAGCTTCCAACCCATCCGCAAAAAACTAGTCCTAGACCTAGGTACCTTGGGGATTAAGTTGAAAAATCTTGAAGGCATGTCTTTGGGGGCTAGGTTAGCTGATGGTAACCAGAGTCTAATTTTAGTCAGTGATGATAATTTTAGTCCTGAACAAACTACTCAATTTCTATTATTTAGTCTGAAGATTTAATCTGCGATCGATCCCCCCTAGCCCCCCTTCAAAAGGGGGGAAAAAGAATATAATCAAAGTCCCCCTTTTTAAGGGGGATTTAGGGGGATCGAGATTTAGGTAATCATTAACAATCCCCTAATAATCAATATTTCATCATGACCCACTCTACTGATATTAAAACCCTTGCTCGATGGATGGCGGCAGATTTTAGTAATCAAGCTCAGGTGTTTGAAAATCCGCCTCTTTATGCCCATATTCGGGTGTGTATGCGACCTCTGCCTCTAGCAATATTAGACGGAGTGGGGCTTTTAGTAGAGCAGGCTTATGACTATATGCTCAACCAGCCTTACCGGGTGCGGGCTTTGAAAATAATTAGCAAAGATGATCATATCGAAATTGAAAATTATACCCTCAAGGAAGAAAAGCCCTTCTACGGCGCCACCCGTGATCTGCAAAAACTTCAGGAATTAACTAGTGACCAACTAGAAAAACTCCCCGGTTGCAACATGATCGTCGAATGGACGGGGCATAGTTTTCGAGGTTATGTAGAACCCGGAAAAGCCTGCATGGTATTTCGCAAAGGGAAAGATACTTATCTCGATAGTAGTTTTGAAATTGACCAAGATAGATTTAGTAGCCTCGATCGCGGCAGAGATCCCGAAACCGATGAAATGGTCTGGGGTTCGATCGCTGGTCCCTTTGATTTTCTCCGCTGGGCTAGTTTCGCCGAGGAAATTATTTAGAACTAATTTTTTGGGAATTTATAGTTATGATCAGCATGTCAAGTCTATCTAATGTTCTCCCTGAAGTGGAACAGAATGCTTTAGGAGAAATTGATAGCCTTGACTAAGAATTATCTGCTTACTTTAAAGAGAAATTCTTAGTTCAGCCTTCTCTGACTCAACTTTTAGTTAGTTTTCAAGCGAATAAAAACAATCCTATTTATCGATGGTATAAATACAAGAAAGCTTTCTCTGCTTCTCTGGTAGAAATCCTCTGCCAGAAATATGGAGTTACTCAAGGCAAGGTATTAGATCCCTTTGCTGGTAGTGGAACTGCTTTATTTGCCGTTAGTGATCTAGGAATTGAAGCTGAAGGGATTGAGCTTTTACTTTATAATCTGCATGTTCCCATAGTCAGAAGTAATGTTGATTTGTGTTTATTTAATGTTGCTCCCCCAGAGTTGATAGCCAATAAATCTAATGTCATTAATCCTGCCATTGCTGCCCCATATATCATGGCATTGGGTGAACTGAAAGGAAGCATCGATCCCGCAGGTGCAGATGAGCATTGGAAAACAGCCCAAGCAGCATTACATCGCATTCGAGAAGCCTTTTCTAGTATTGGACATTCACCCCTAACTTTCTTTGTGGGATCGGCAGTTGCCAGAAGAATGGCAGGTGAAATCTGGAATCAACTAGAAAATCAGACTCTCAGTAACGCAGCAAACCTAAATAAACCAACTCAAGTTGCATCTATTTCTTGTTGGCTTTGTAATTTATAACAACAATCCTGAGAGGATAGGACTTACTCGCTGTGAACAAATTATCTAGGATTCTGGAGGATTTTGCAGGCTGAGCGTAGTCGAAGCCCGCAAAATCCTCCAAATGCGTAAGTCTTAGAGGATTGAAAATTTATCAATTAATTTAGAATTGCGATATGAGTAAAAAGTTGAGGGCGGTGTTGTGTGGTTACTATGGGAAAGGGAATGGGGGCGATGAGGCTCTGTTGGCGACTTTGCTGCAAATGCTGCCGGAGGATGTGGAACCGATCGCCCTCACAGCCACACCGAAGGAAACTAGAGAAAGGTATGGGGTGGAAACCTGCGATCGCAACTCTGCCCTGAAGATTTATCAAACTTTCCAAAAGTCCCAAGCCTTTATCTGGGGCGGCGGCAGCCTGATTCAAGATGTCACCAGTGCTGCTAGTCCCCTCTACTATGCTGGTTTAATGGGATTGGCTCAGGGGATGGGCTTGAAAACTATTGCTTGGGCGCAGGGTATTGGTCCTTTGCAGCGAGGAACTACTCAATGGATTGCCAAAAGATGCTTTACTCGGTGTGATGGAGTGAGTGTGCGGGATGAAAAGTCGGCGGAGTTGATCAAGAATTGGGGAATTGTGGGTTCTCTGGCTCCGGATCCCGTCTGGGCTTTAGCTGGTCAGGAGGTGCCGGAATTAGCCAATATCTCCACCCCCCGAATTGCGGTGACGTTGCGATCGCATCCCCTGCTCACTCCCCAACGCATGGAGATATTAACCCAAGGATTAATTAATCTGCAAAGAATCACTGGAGCTACAATCCTGTTGATTCCCTTTCAACTTAGTCAAGACTTGCCCATTTCCCAAGCTATACAAGCGCACATGCCCCAAGTTAGTCATATTTTGAAACTGGAGGATCCGAGATTACTCAAGGGGGTATTTCGAGGTGTAGATTTGGCGATCGGGATGCGGCTCCACAGCCTGATCATGGCAGCAGCAGAAGGTTGTCGTTGTTTTGCTTTGAGCTATGATCCCAAAATCAACCAATTAATGGGGCAGCTAGATCTACCCGGCTGGAATTTAGCAGATCTGCCCTCAGATGCTACAGAGATTACCCAAGCTTGGTTAGATACTTATCATCAAGGTAAGTTTTTGAACTCGCAGCAGATTAATGAGTTGAGCGATCGAGCTAGATTACACCAAAAACTACTAACTGTCATTTTGCGATAGGACAACCTTCATTACTTATTGAAGGTTTACAGATGGCGAATCCAATGACTAGCCCCGCAAGCCCCAATTCCTGAGCCAATCCATCCCAACAAAACCATGAGAACTAATGTGACGATTCCTCTCCCCAATCCTGCGAAGGATCCTGATGGAGGTGGCCCAGTTTGGCGATCGTCCAGCCAAAAATTATAGGCGGACAAACAAGCGCCGACGATCGCCATTACTAATGCCCCAATCATCGCCCCGGCAGGAATTAAAAGCAGGCTCCAAGTCAAGCCAATTTGATCGATCGTAATCCAGAGAATCAGGAGAGTTGGGCTAACTAGCACCATCATGAGTAATAGAAAACCAATCATAAGAACATTAATAAAAGAAGATTTGGTATCAACAGCAAGATGAGATAAAAGCAAATTGATCTTTGTGGGTTTGGCACTGAAGCACATGGGCAATTCCCATATCGCCAAACATATAGTCAAGGTTGTTGCTGGAAGCCAGTTGAAACACTTGTCGCATGGGAGCGCTACAAACCGGACACCCCGGACATTCCATTCCCTGCACCCAGCGTGGATAGCCACCTAGTTTATCAGCCTCATTGGTGGGGTATTGATCCTCATAATCTATCAAATCATTGATACCGCATCGCTCAACAAGCTCATCCCATAAATCTTCTGAGAGCCGATGCCAGCCATACACCTGAGCTACAAGCTCTTCGGGATCAGGATAGTCGGCAATGATTTGCCAATCGATGATGGTTTTGGCTGGGAGTGTTGCGTAGGGTTCCCCTAAAATTTCCGGTAATGGTGGGGTTGATCCACTGCCTAGGGGATTGACTAGGCGGATGATGGCACTCTGTTCGAGGAAAGGTGCTCGATCGCCGTAGTAAATATTTAGATATGCTCCGATTGCTTGGCAGTTGTCAGCCAGACAGTGAAACACTTGTAGCAAACCAGAACCAAACTCCTCACGAATGGTTTCTGGTAAATCACCTAAATTCAACTGCAAGAAGAGTTGCAGGGGTTCGGTACAGTGAGGGCAAGTTGGCCAAGCCTCGTCGATCGCCAGCCAAGGGCGACCACAAAACTTGGATGCCAATCGATCGCCATCCCCATCAATGACGATCGGCAGCCAAGCGGAACGAATAAATTGGTCAATATCAAGTTCAGGCGCATCTACGTTCGTCTTGTCATCAAGTTCAGGGGCATTTATAACCATCTCTTCCATGGGACTGGCAGAAAATGTGGGATTTTCTGGTGGTGCAGCTATTTCAGTTATTTGCACAGATAAAATATCGAGGTGACCTTGGCTACAGATCAGGCGCAGACCATCTAGTTGGGTAGGGCTAAGGCGATGTTGATAATGGTGCAGGATCGCACCATTTAAATGGATGATTAATTCGGTGTCTTGGACTAAGATTGCTAATGCAAATGTTTGACCAAATGCCATAGCTGGCGGCAGGAGCACCCTTTCTTCAACTCCCCAGTTTTGCCTGATCCGAGTATTTTGGACGATTTGGGCTTCGGTGGTGCGTGAGTTGAAATGATAGGCAAAATCCTCACCTGCCATGAGATTAAACGAGAATAAGGGACTGTGAGAAATAGCCACAATTTGCACAATAACGCCGGATTTCAGAGGTGCAATCTGCCAAAACAGCTCTCCTCCTGCCTGCAAGGTAGCCGCAACAGCCAACACTGTGGCGCTAGGATTGATGTTGGCTGAGGCAGCAGGGGCTTGGGCTGGCGGAGTTGATGGGGATGATTCATCAGGTGGCGATCGCAGTGTGGATTCGGGTAATGGCGATCGTAAGTAGCCTTTTTTCAACTTTTCATTGATTTTTTGCATGGCGATAGTCAGAGCAGCTTCTGTCGTGATCTCAGTTGATTGATGAAGCTGTCCCTTAGAGCCAATTCGACCATATCGAATCATCACATCTACCCCAGAAACGGACACCTGATAGAATTTATGGCTATGGGCATCAGAAAATGTTAGATAAACAGCCTCACCCCTCTGGAGGGTAACCTCTTCATCGGTTGGCGGAGCAGGTGGAGAGTAAGTAGGACTATGGCGACATTGTGCTTGAAAAAACTCCTGAGCTTCAGTCTCCGATGAAAATTCATGGACATTACAAAACTCAATTGCCCCTTGACCATCTCGCCCTTGATTACTTTGAATAGTCACAGTGCAACCTTCTAACGAAACCTTGATGAGAAAGTCATATTTCCCGTTATCATCTGGGATGAAACAAATAGGCATGGGTTTAGGGAAAAGTTAATGTTTGAATATTTCAATATTATTAGGACTTACGCATTTTGAGTTTGTTGTGGGCGCTCTGCTTACATCTGGTTTGTCTTGAAATATTTGCTAGGCTACCCCAAGGTTCGCAACTACGATGGTTCCTGGAATGAATGGAGCCATCTGCCCAATGTGGCGATCGCTAAGTAGCTTCAATCTCCCATCAATCGCAACTGCTATAGCAATCTTCAATAGGTTAAGAAAGGCTCCCCCAGAGCCGTTCTTAACCCTCTAAAATTCTAAACTCAATTAGGATTGCTATATAGTTTGTGGAAAATCATAGTAGTCAATGTCAATTTGGCTTATTGATCATTGATCTTTTGGCAGTTTGTGCCAAGCACTTCCTGCCTATATTTTCTTCTTTTTAGTCTAAAGTCCAGTAATTAATTCTGTTGCTTATTTGCTTACCGATCTTGATCGCTTGGCATAATTGATTAAATTTGGTGATTAGAGATGGCAAAAATAGTGTCACAGATTAGCGATCACCACCTCAGAAGATTGCTTGAGAGCTTCTAATCTTGGTAATTAGATTATTCTAAAACCATAAACGTCTGATCGATACTTAGGATACAATGTAGATAAATAAGACTGTAAATTACGATACATCTAATCATGTCAGATACAAGACCATTAATTAAAGTTACCGATATTGCAGAGTATATTCGTTATCAATCTTGTGAACGGCGATTTAAGTTAGAATTTAATAATTACGAAATTGCTGAACAAGTTCCTTTTTCTCAATTAATTTTTGACACTTCCTTAGACCCAGTTTTAGAAGAAGAAGGTCGAAGAAGAGAGAAAGAATGGGAAACTTCGCTTCAAAAGGATGGTTTGCTTGACCTAACTCAAATCAGTCAGATATCAGAGCAAGATAAAGCAACTGGCTGGAATGACTTTGTTCAAAAATTGCAAAATTTGTCAGTACAACAAACAGCTTATGGGCGAGAAATTTCCATAGAAGGTAATCTTGGGGAGTTTAATATTCGTGGACAAATTGATTTTGTAGTTGTGTTGTGGGAAAACAATCAACCTAAACTACGATTAGTTGAAAGTAAAGCATCTCGAAAAGATAGAACTTACCATCGAGTACAGGTTGCTTTATATCGGATGCTGGTGCGTCAATTGATAAAAGATAGTCCAATTACTATTAATGAAATAAATCTCAAGCCTGAAAATATCGAATGCGTTGTTGTTCGCATTGATGAAAATACTAATAAAAGTCAGGATGTTCTTCAATCTGAAGCTCTAAATCTGGATACTATAGAAGCTGATATTAATCGTCTAATAGCGTCTGATGGTGCATTAAAGCGCATTATTGAGACTGATTTAGCTAATTTAGATTATCAGTTAGACCAAAAATGTAGTGACTGTACATTGAGTGTTCATTGTTTAGCTGAGAGTGCAAGAGAACACCGTTTAGAACTGTTGGGAATAGATTCATCAATTGTTACTACATTGCATAAAGCAGGTGTTAAGACTATTGATGATTTGGCTGACCTAAATTTAACAGGAAGCCAAGTTGCTCAAATCCAAAACGATATAAGTTTTACAGATAATTTAGAACTTCTTCAATTAAAGGCACAAACTCGTAGGCGTACACTTCCTGATGGAGATTGTAATCCAGATACTTATGAAGTACAAGCACTACCAAATTATTCAGGAGGTCAAAGTCAACTTCCCGAACATACAATTAATGGGGAACCTCTCATCCGTGTTTATCTTTCTGTTGAGTATGATTATGTTGAAAATCGCATAGGTGCGCTGGCAGCTCATGTAACGAAAAGTGAAGGAAAATTAGACCCTAAATTTGAGAAAGATGAAGATGGTAAATGGCAACCAGACCCTAAAATAAAAGAATATATAGAGGAAGGACACGATGATAACGATAAATCTATTTATAAATCAAAAGAACTTGAAGGCAAGGATGTAATTAAGTTTAAAACATCAGCATGGACAGGAGATTATAAAGAAGATAATGGTTCTGAGAAAGAGATAATACAAGGATTTCTATTAGAATTAGTTGATGCGATCGCTGAAGTTGCAGAAACAGAAAAAGCTCCAATCCATTTTTATGTTTGGTCACGTCAAGAAATGACCCAACTAGTTGAGGGCTGTTCTCGTGTTAGTTCCCAACTACTGAGTCATTTACGAGAATTACTTGGTTGTCGTGAAAGTTTAGAACAATTAATTTATTCTTGTCTTTATGATGAAGTAGATCGTCGTTATGCTTTAGGATGGACAGGGAGAGATTTAGCTGTTGTAACCTCTCTCAAGTGGTTTGGAAGACGTTACCACTGGCGACGAAAGATTTCAGGACAATTGGTTAATTTAGATCAAGCTTTTTCTCAAGATGTCTTTGACTTTAAAACAAATTTAGAAATAGATAATAATAATCAATGGGCAGCATCAAATTCTCAAAATGTCCGTAAACATCAGTTTGAAGTTAGGCTAAGATATTTTAATTCTCTAAGTGCAGCTTATTGGCGTGCCTATTGGCGAAAACTTCCTGATCCTAATGACCCAAGACTGAAACCTAAATTAAAAAATTCTATTGAACGTTATAATCAAGCACAAAAACCGAATTATTTAAAAGAGTATTTTCGCGCTCGTACTCATGCTATCAGATGGGTTGAAGAGGGGATTCGGTTTAAGAATCGAGAAATCACTAAAGAATCTTTGACCATAGCTGATTTACCGGATTTTAGTCTAGGTGTAGATGATGCTGCTCAAGCAGGTATCGATTTTTTACGTTTAGATCAGCATGTTAAGGTAACAGATTGGATTGCAAGTCATTTAGTCCCACCTATCTATCGTGTTTCTTTAGGGCGAACAATACCTGTCAAAAATGTAGTGTCACAGGGTAATAATACACTAAAAGCAGAGATTAACCTTGATAGCTACAATATTACTTCTGAAGTTTTGCAAGCTAACTGCACAATTGATGTAGGTTCTTGCGTCAGGCTTAGTCCTGGTTTTGATGATCCACATCAAGGTCAAACAATTAATCAACTTTTTGCTGGTGGAAGTACCTGTTTTGTAGAAGCAATCGACTGGGATAGTGGAGAGGTTAAACTTGCAGTTAGACAAACAAGAAATCCAGATCGTTATCAACCTCGTGGTCGTTTTTTCCCGAATGGAGAACATATTTATGATTATGCCACTATTGATGAAAGTCCTTCAGATTTTGTAGCTGGAAAGGTTGATAATAAACTGGAAAACAGTAAAGGAAATCATATTTGTCAATGGTTAGCTCCACAAAACCCTCAAATTCCACCTCAAAAAGCTCCTTCAGTAAGTGATTTAGAAAAGTATAAAAATTTCCTCAATTCCTTACCACTAAAAAATAATAAACAACTAGATGATAAACAAATCTCGGCAATAATAAACGGACTAAAAACCAGAATTCAACTTTTACAAGGACCACCAGGTACAGGTAAAACAGAAACAACAGCGATCGCTACTTTCCTGAGAATATTAGCACGTCGTTCTGTTGGCGATATTGTTCTCATTACGGCTCATACTCATACGGCTGTAGATAATTTACTTTTACGTTTAGACAACCTTTTACTTATTTTAAAGCAGCATTCAGCTAAATGTGAATTTACTACTATACCAACAATTCAGTTGAGTAAAGTGTATTCTTCAGAGATAAAGAAAGCTACTGGTGGAACTATAGAAGACTTGAAAGCAGATTCTTGCGTTAGAAAAATAAATCAAATGTGTTCTAAGTCTGTTTTAGTTATTGGTGGTACAACCAGTGCGATTTTAAAGATGGTAGATGAATTAAATAGTAAAACGACGTTTACCAAGAAATATCTTCAAGGGTTTCAAACAACTACTCTAATTGTTGACGAAGCCAGTATGATGGTATTTCCTCACTTTCTTGCTTTAGCTACATTAGTTAAAAATGATGGTGAGATTATGTTAGCGGGAGACCACCGACAGCTTGCACCCATTATTACCCATGACTGGGAAAATGAAGATCGTCCTCCGGTTTTGCTTTATCAACCTTATGTTAGTGCATATCAAGCGATTCAAAATCTCAAAGAAAACTCAGATATTGAAGTTACTGAGGAAAAAATATTACGTTCCGCTTTAGATTTTACCTTCCGTTTACCACCAGTAATTCGTGAACTTATTGCACGTATTTATAAGTCAGATAACATTGAATTACAGGGGCAAGATAAAGATAGAGACTTAGAAGAACATGAAATTCAAGGAACTTGGGAAAAACTTTTACAAGGAAATAGAGGTCTTTATCTCGTACTACATTCTGAACGTGAATCAAAACGTAGCAATCAACTTGAAGTAGAAATAATCAAAAATATTCTTGATGCAGGTGGAGAGCTATCTGATGGTTCTACTGCAATTCTCACACCCCATCGCGCTCAAAGATCGCTACTAAAAACAGAATTAGAAAAATATTATGGAAATGCTGTAGATGGTTAGTGTCATTATTTATTCGCCACTAATAAATAATAGGGGAAAGTAAGGAGGATAAAGCGATCCAAGCAACCTCCAATGAACATAGCAGCACGAGAACAACAAATACTACGAGTCAAAGCCACAAGTTTTCAACCAGAACTGGAT
>CALRPI020000075.1:0-24532 GCA_943370025.1 Phormidium lacuna HE10JO
GCAAAGACCCTTCTTTGCCTTGATATGCTGAAATGATTCTTTGTCTTAAATCTATTGAGAGTGGGGCTGGCATTATTGATCCATTAGTTTTTACTTATTTCTGTTTATACTAGCAGGCTACGGCTTATTCATTTGAAAATCGCTGTAATTGTGGCTTGGGACAGCACGTTTCATTTACCACTAGAGATGCAAGAACCTGTTACGAAAAAGCTAGGCGATGCTCTTGAACCTGATGGTGTGCTTATATTTACCTGTGGGGGCGGATATAAACACAGTGAGGTTTCTGGAGCATTTCAAAGTCAAGATTTTGAGTACAGCAGGTTGGGCATAAATACTTTCCTAAAAATTCTGAGTGAGCAGTATTGTACTTGTCTTCACCTCGAATACAATCAATATCCTGAGAATCATGTTTATATTATTGCTCAAAAAACTTGATCAACTAATGTAATAGACGTGTAGAAACTTGAGTTGCTAATTGTTGTCTATAAAGTAGTACATTCACTACAAGGTAGTAATGAATAGTTGGCTTCGTTGATAAGTTTGGAGAGATTAGTAGCGATCGCCAAAGTTAGGAATTGAGAAACGATCGGATCATAACAAATTATTGGAGCGGACAAAGTTATAATATTCGGGTTGAGAGCTTAAATTTATTTCTACCCCTCAATTCAGCCGTTCAGCAAAAAGACCGAGAGAGCACTGAAAGGTAGGCTGGCAAGTCCGGATGAGCCGGCTGATGTACTGCGGGGTCGTTAGGAGTATCAATCATGAAAGTCGCACGAGACAAACTGGAGCAAGCAGGTCGGCCAGACCTCACAAGGCTTCTGTCTGAGCGCAATCAGTACCCAGAGCGCGCATCAGAGATCGATGAAGAAATACGCCAGACCTTTGAACGCAGGGTGGCTATTCTGGTGTTGGACATGTGCGGCTTTTCCCGATTGACAGACCAGTATGGCATTATCCATTTTCTTGCGATGGTCTGTCAAATGGAGCAGGGAGCCTGCCCAGCGGTAACGGGTAATGGCGGGGAAGTCATCAAGCAGGAAGCCGACAACTTGTTTGCTATATTCGCTCAGCCCGCCCAAGCGCTTGAGGCGGCTCTTGACATATTTCGAGCTTTCGAGGCTATGAATGAAGTCACGTCTGAAGAACGCAACATTTACGGCAGTATTGGCATTGGTTTTGGCGACACCCTAGTTATCGGGAGTCATGATCTGTTCGGTCACGAAATGAACCTAGCTTGCAAGTTAGGTGAGGATTTGGCTGCAAAGATGGAAATTCTGCTCACCCCAGCAGCCCATGACGCTTTGCCACCGGGACGCTACGCCTGTACGCCAGATTCCTTCTTGAGCAGTGGACTAGAACTCCATTGCCAGCGTTTTCAACAATGCCTGTATCCACGTCCGTGGGGTGAGGCTGTTGGGAAAAGTAGATGACTAGAAAAGGGGACATTCAAGTTTTTAGGCTGAACAATATGCTACAGCAGACCGACCACGCAAAAGATTGCGCTTCGAGCCATAACGTCATCCCCGCATGAGTCGGCGGTGACCTTAATCGTTATACCGAACTGATGCGTCCGTCTAGATTGTCTGATTTCATCCGAGATTGGGCAAGCAAAAATAGTTAGCTCTGTTATTGAGTTCGGAGAGATTATTGGCGATCGCAAAGGTTAAGAAATTGAGAAGCTGGAGTTTAGACTAGAAATATCTACTAAAAAGGCTTGTTTGTTCAAGTTGTTGAAGAGCAGAATTAGGAATCTAGCTTTCTTCGATCGAGGGCTATTTGAGTTATGAGAATTGCTGGGATGCGCGATCTCCATTGGTCATATCCTCCAAGCTCAACCAGAACCTATTGAGGGGTTGCCGGAAGCAATCTTAACTTATTCAGTGATACTCAATCTTATGCAAATCAGGAGGATAACGAGGTAAATACCACCACATGCACCTCAAATAGGACTTGACTCTCCAGTGGGGGGGAGAGACTAAGATGAAGTAGCAGTTGAGCAAGAGGAAATTATGTTGCAATTATCTCTGCTAAAAATTGGGGAGTTGTCTTCCCAAAGTGGTGTTCCTGTGAAGACTATTCGTTATTACGAAGAATTAGGGCTGATCACTGCGATCGATCGTACTGAGGGACAATTTCGCCTGTTTCACCCCGATGCGATTAACCGGCTGAGATTTATCAAACAACTCCAAAGACTAGGTTTGAGCCTACGGGAAATTGGTGAATGTTTGGTAATTTATGATGCGGGGCAATTACCCTGTGGAGATATTCAGGCAAAGCTAGAGAGCCATGTGCAGGAGATCAATCGCCAAGTTGCCGACCTGCTCAAACTACGCCAAGAATTAACCACGGTATTAGAAAAATGGCAAACTTCCCCTACTCCAGAGTCAGGGAAAATCTGCCCTAATCTGCAAACATAAAAGCTCAACTGTTTAAAATTCCCATCAATTTAGAAGTTATTTACAGCAATTTGAGAGTGGACTGAGGGTCGTCGAAGCCCACTCTCAAACCCAACATGGATAGGACTTTCAATATTTGTGGCGTGTCTCACTTGAATGCAAAGTGCTGTATAAATAGCTTTTATTTGGTAGATCAAGGTGGGCATTGCCCACCCTACGTATTAAAAACTTAATAACTTTTTTGAGGTAATTTCTATGCAATTTATTGACCGTAAGCTAGTAATTTCTTTAGGTTTAATGGGAATGAGTATAGGGACGATCGCCGCCTGTTCTCCCACACCTACAACTCCTAGCAAAATGATGAATAATCCTATTAATTCCCCTAGTATCTCTTCAGGAGCAAATAATAATTCTATCGCCACCAACAGCTCCCCAAAAATGATGGGAACACCGGGAATGATGGATCATAGTATGAGTATGGAGCTGGGGCCAGCAGATGCTAACTATGACTTACGGTTTATCGATGGGATGATTTTGCATCACCAAGGAGCAGTAGTTATGGCGCAGGAGGCACAGCAGAAATCTACCCGTTCAGAGATTAAGAAATTAGCCACGGATATTATTATTGCTCAACAAAAAGAAATTGCCCAAATGAAGGCATGGCGGACTAGTTGGTATCCTAATGCTGCCGCTACACCAATGGGCTACTCTAGCTCTATAGGGCATATGATGCCGATGGATCAAGTTCAGATCAATTCCATGATGATGAGTGGTGATCTGGGGGCAGCAGATAATCAATTTGATCTGAGATTTATTAATGCCATGATTCCCCATCATGAAGGCGCATTAGTGATGGCAAAAGATACTTTAGCAAAATCTACAAGACCAGAAATAAAACAATTAGCTGAGGCGATTTTATCTTCTCAAACTGGGGAAATTGATCAGATGAAAAAATGGCGAAAGGATTGGTATAACCAGTAAATTATGGAAACAGCAAATTTTAAGTTGGGCGGGATTAGTTGTGCTTCCTGTGTGAAAACGATCGAGCAGGCGATTCGATCGCTCCCCGGCGTTGCCGCCAGCAATGTCAACTTTGCCACAGAAGAGGCGATGGTGGAGTATGACTCTGCTAATTTGACTCCGGATCAGATCATCAAGGCAGTTCAAGATTCTGGATATCAAGCCCAATTGCTACTGCCCCTAGACATAGCCCCAGATGAACAGCCGGGCAAATCCCTAGAGGAAAAACAGCTCCAACGGAAAGTTATCGTCGGCTCCATTGCCAGTGCTTTATTAGTAGGAGCAATGCTGCATCACTTGGGAATATCTAACCTGTTTGCTTGGGTTTCTCCCCCTTGGGTGCAGATGCTGTTGGCAACTCCGGTGCAATTTTGGGTAGGACAAGGGTTTTATCGAGGAGCTTGGGCGGCACTGAAGAGGCGATCGAGCGACATGAATACCCTAATTGTTTTGGGAACTACCATTGCTTACCTCTACTCGGCGGTGGTGACGATCGCGCCCCAATTGTTGATGGTCACTGGACGGATGCCAGAAGTCTATTTTGAAGCCTCGGCTGTGGTGATTACCCTAACCCTCGTGGGGCGCTATCTAGAACATCGAGCTAAGGGAGAAACCGCCGGAGCCATCAAGAAATTATTGGGATTACAGGCAAAAACCGCCAGAGTGATTCGGCGGGGCAAAGAAGTAGATATTCCCCTCGCTTCTCTGGTGGTAGATGACATAGTTTTGGTGCGTCCGGGGGAGAAAATTCCCGTGGATGGGATTGTGACCTCTGGGTCTTCCACGGTGGATGAAGCCATGATCACCGGGGAAAGTTTGCCAGTGGTTAAATCCCTAGGGGATGAAGTGGTGGGGGCGACGATGAATAAAACTGGTAGCTTTCAATTTCGGGCTACGCGGGTGGGCAGAGATACTACCTTGGCACAAATTATTCAGCTAGTCCAACAAGCCCAAGGCTCTAAAGCCCCGATCCAGAAACTAGCCGATCGAATTACGGGCTGGTTTGTCCCGGCGGTAATGACGATCGCGATCATCACCTTCCTCCTCTGGCTAATCCTTGGCAAAAATCCCAGCCTCGCCATTTTTACTACCGTCAGTGTGCTGATTATTGCCTGTCCCTGTGCCTTGGGTTTAGCCACCCCCACATCGATTACCGTAGGTATTGGCAAGGGGGCAGAGTATGGCATTTTGATCAAAGGAGCCGAAAGCCTGGAAATTGCCCATCGGATCAAAACCATTGTCCTGGATAAAACTGGGACTTTGACGGAAGGTAAACCGGGTGTGACTGATTATGTGACGGTGGCGGGGACGGAGGATCACCACGAGATCGAGTTACTGAAATTTGCCGCAGCAGTAGAGCGCCAATCAGAACATCCCCTCGCAGAGGCAGTGGTGAACTATGCCCAAGCTCAAGAGGCACTAGATTCTAGTTTAGAAGTGGTGGATTTTTTAGCGATCGCTGGCTCTGGTGTCCAAGGAATTGTCGCCGACCATCTGGTGCAAATTGGTACCCAGCAATGGTGCCAAGAATTGGGCATCGATACCCAGAGCTTACAATCCAGCAAAATAGCATGGGAAGACCAGAGTAAAACGGCTGTGTTTATTGCCCTAGATGGAGTTCTGGCGGGATTATTGGGGATTAGCGATCGCCTTAAACCCTCAGCGGCAGCAGCGGTGAGTACTCTCAAAAGTATGGGCTTAGAAGTGGTGATGCTGACGGGAGATAATTCTCGCACAGCAAAAGCAATCGCTAGAGAGCTAGGCATCAGCCAAGTTTTTGCCGAAGTTCGTCCAGAGCAAAAAGCCATGACTATCCAGAAATTACAAGCCTCAGGCACTTTAGTCGCCATGGTGGGAGATGGGATCAACGATGCCCCCGCCCTAGCTCAAGCAGACCTAGGAATTGCCCTCGGTACCGGGACAGATGTAGCGATCGCCGCCAGTGATATCACCCTGCTCACCGGAGATCTCCAAGGAATTATCACCGCCCTGCGGCTCTCCCGCGCCACGATGAAAAATATCCGGGAAAACTTGCTGTTTGCCTTTGGCTACAACGTCATCGGCATTCCGATCGCGGCTGGCATCCTCTTCCCCCTCTGGGGTTTACTCCTAAATCCAATGATTTCTGGAGCAGCGATGGCACTGAGTTCCATTTCTGTTCTCAGCAATGCCCTGCGGCTCCGCAACTTTTCCAAGAATCACAATTTGTAAAGGATTTACCAAGGTTCAGGAGGAGATTTTCCCACTTTGCACCAATTCTGGTTTATTCTTTTAGCAATATCAAAGCAATATCCAGCGAAAGGTTATAGGGAGTAGGTATGAGTAACGAGTTTACAAAGCATCTACAGCAGGGCAAATTGGCAGACGCTCTGACGGTGGCTTTAACTAAATCGATCGAGCTAGAAATTACTACTTGGATTGCCGTCCCCGATGCGCCTACTCCGGAAATGGGGGAATGTCTGCATACCAAAATTAATATTATTGATGGTGAAATTGATAACCAAATTGGCAACCGCTGTCTAGATCAGGCTAGCTATAGCGAACTCCAAGATTTTCACCAAGAACAAGTCCAGTACAGTAGTCAGCTAATTCAGCAAAATCTGGAAACCCTACAGCAACTATTAGTTATCATGGCAGGAACCTACAATCAAGTTACGCACTGAAGGGATAGATTCGTTTGGGGGTGGAAGGCGATCGCTGTTTACCCACAAACCCCAAAACTAGTCAATTAACTAGTCAATTAACTAGTCGGGAGTTATCAAGAAATCAGGATTTTTCCCGCACTACTGGTAAATCCTGACCCCAAAACTAGTTCCCAAAACTATTCAATAAAAAAATCTAAATTATTAAAGTCAATTAAAAATCCAAGGGAAGCATACCTATGGCATCTAGCGAAGACTTCAAAAAATATATCCAAGCAGGCAAATTGACCGAGGCTCTTGCCTTAGCTATGAGTGCTGCGGTGAAGTTGCAGATTACAACCCGGGTACTAGGGGATGAAGATATGGCAACGGGGAATGAGTCCCAGCCCGGCGATCGCATCCGCACCCAAATTAATATGGTAGAAGGGCAAATTACCAACGAAATTGGTGAGCAATTTACAGGCAAAAACCCTTATAAAGACCTCAAGCAAGTGCATCTGGCTCAGGTGAAGGAAGGGGCAAAAACTATTCAAAGCAACTTGAAAAGCCTGCAAAAATTGTTTCGGCTCTTGGTGGCTATGCGGCAGCAAAATCTACTAGATGCTGCGCCGATCGATGTCACCCCCACTCCTGAGTTAAGTACTGGGCTAGAGCAAAGTATTCTTCTGCCTCCCATTGGTGGTTACGGGGCTAGTGACTATGCAGCGGTGCCTGCCCCAGAACCAGCTAATGCTGCGGCTTACGATCTAGCAGAGGCAATGCCCAGCCCTGAGGCTGCCATAGATGGTGCTGCTGCCCCAGCAGCTAGCACTGTAGATCAGGAATCCGCCTCGGCATCAGAGGAAGAGAAAGATGGCGAGAAAAATCCTCTGAATCCTTTAGTTGGTTTTGGGGTGGCAGCAGCGGCTGGGGTAGCGACGGTGGCTGCTGTGGCGGGGATTGCTAATGCTGATCAGGAAAGGCGATCGGTTGACTACGAATCCCTTGCAGAATTAGAACCTGAAGAGGAACCTGAGTATAAATATGGCGATGATGATGTGGCAGACCAAGGAGATGCCACGGTCATCCAACTTTCCACTGCCGCCTACTCATCCTCCGCCACCTATGTGCCCGTCTTACCTTCAGCTATCCCAGATAATTCAGCAGCTACTTCTTCAGATACCTTCTCATCTGAGGATATTACGAGTCCAGATGCCAACGCCGAGATTGTCCAAGAGTTCATCCATGAAGACTGGGATGATTTTGGGGAAAATTTGCCCGTAGAAACTGTTAGCCAAATGCCCCACAATGCCGCAGAAATAATGGCTGCAACCCTAGAGGCAACCCAGCCAGAACCGTTAGCTTCCGAAATCATTGCCGATGATGAACAATTTGTGCCGGAGATGGCTCCAGAGCTGGCTAGTGATGAAGATGAGGATATCAGTGAAGGGTTTAGTGCCTTTGCCTCTGGGGATGAAGAATTACTAGATGAAGATTGGGATGGATTGGAAATATCTCCCCTGAGTTCTACGGAACTTTCTTCCTTTGCCGATGCTCAAGAGGCGACTTGGGAAGATGATTGGGAAGATGAACCCGATGAAGCGATCGACTCTTCCCGACCCCTGCCTCCAGCTCCACCGA
This sequence comes from Phormidium lacuna HE10JO, assembly GCA_943370025.1. GTDB lineage: Bacteria > Cyanobacteriota > Cyanobacteriia > Cyanobacteriales > JAAUUE01 > JAAUUE01. Next base: position 7,682 of record CALRPI020000075.1, read on the forward strand.
TCATCATGGGCTACCCAGGGGATGAGGCGGAAGATATTGATCTGATCGGTACGGCTGATACCGATGATCAAGGCTGGGATGATGTGGAAGAAGAATTTAAATATGTCTCTTCTCCCACGGCAAAGGGGGCTACGTATGGCAATTCTTTAAGTAATGATCTAGATGATGATTTAGATGATGATTTTGAAATGATTGGTGAAATAGTCAATACTCCTCAGTCTGACCATAGTTCCTTTGCCGCAGCATCTGATTCGATGGAAGATATCTTTGGAGATTTGGATGATAGTTTGCTCCTAGGTCACGAATCAGGTGGCTCGGAGGTGGATGATTTTGCTAACTTTGATTTAGATGACTAGCTTCTTCATCCCATAGGTAAAAGCCTTGCAGCTAAATTACCAGCTAAATCGAAAACTTTAGCTACGTACAAGAGAATTATTTAGGAGTTTAGGCTCATGCCCGATCGCCCCCAGAAATATCACAAACCGGAAATCAATACGTCAGTCAATACCTTTTTGCAATCCTTAGCAGATATTTTGCCAGAAATTACTGCCCTAGAAGTAAGTACGATCGTCGTAGAGGAAATTACTCCTAATAAATTCATCCCTCGCCAAGTTTACCGAGAACTTTATCCCATTTCTCAGAGCTTTCTAGAAAATACTGGCATCCATGAATCTTTGCTCGATCGCTATCTGCAACTCCATCGGACTTTACTCCTAAAGTATATTTCCCTATTGGCAACACCTCAATCAACACTATATACCCCAGAACTCTTGGAGGCAGTAGAGGAGAGTCATCATCTCTTGGGCAACCCTAGTAACGACCTTAAGGAAAGTCCCATCCAATTGCCAGATCCCACAGATTCTAGAGAAGCCGATCAGCTAGAACGACTTTTAGGTAATGCTAATTTTCTTCGTTGTCTCAGGAAACTGGGCGAATTTAAGTCTACCCTAGACCAAGGTAATTACCGTTTGCAGAAAAAGCTAGAACCTAACCTAACAGAGATGTTAACGGAGGTAATCTATGCTCGGACGCTGGTGCAATTAGACGGGGATGTGCTAAATTCCTACAACAAAAAATTATTTCAACACCCTCAACAACAAGCAATTCTGCAAATTCATCAAGACGGAGTAAATGCTTCCCAACACCACTGGCAAGGCTTACTAGAATTTGTAATTAACCTAACCCAGCGAGCATTTCCTAAAGCTATTGGCAAAGGGGGAGTGCTCAATAAGTAAGGATGTCTCCCGCACAGCGGGGAACATCCTTACCCATAAATCATTACCTTTTAGGACTACCAGTCAACTTAATTTTTATGGCACGAACTAGCGCTCGGACGATCAATTTAGAAAAATATATTGAATTTCCCGTCGCAGCAACCAAGATGGATGGCTTCTCTGGAATCAACTTCCATTTCAACCCGCAAATTATTGCCAAGATTCATCAGGCTCAACAGCGGGGGCATCGGTTACATGTTTCTAAGCAACTGCAAACCCAACTGCGTTGCTCTGCCCTCCTAGGTATAGAAAGCTATTTACAATCAGGTTTGAGTATCTGTACTTATTACCAAGAGGAGGATCGCGAGGAGCCAGTGATTAAAAGTTTGCTTTCTCCTGATGGGGATATGCTGCACCAAGTCTGTGGATATTATCTCAATCACCAGCAGATTACATCGGCTCATTATTGGCTGTTGCAGCAACTGACCCGACACCTAGCTTGGCAACAGACCCGTATAGTAAATATTCTGGCTTGGTCGATCGCGGTTCTCATCATCCTTGGTCTACTCCTTGCCTATCCTCAGGGGATTACCACCAATATTCTGGCTTGGGGCATAGTGATCTTAGTAACTTGGGGATTACAAAAATTGCTCAAGTTTATATTTAGGTTTCAATCCGAGCATCTAGAGCAGTGGGCGATCGCTCAGTTTCTCTCCCTAAGTACTTCTCCCCAACCGGGGCAACAGAAAATGGCCAAATTTTTTCTGCAATATCTTGTAGTTTGAAACAAGCAGCTTGGCGACTAAAGTCGCAGCTACAAGAGTAAAACCTGGATGGTGCGGAGGTTACGGAAGTCCTAGATTTTTCTTAGTCCGCGACGGCGGACTTTGTTCTTGTAGTCGCGGTTTCAACCGCCAGACACTTCTCAAACATCCTCTTAGAGGTTTAAGAATGGATTGATAATGAGCATGTTTTCGATTTTCTGATTGTGCTGTAGGTCTTCTGTATAGAGAATCCGACAATCCACAGATAGGGCAGCGGCAACAATTAGTGAATCATAAAATGAGAACTGCCAACGACTAGAAATATCTAAAGCATGATGAAATAGCTCTGGAGAAGAAAACACAGAACATAAAGGCTCTAATACATTATTGAGATAGATTTGACAATCTTCTATAGACAGGGGAGTCGCAAATTTCCGGGAGGCAACATTTAGAAACTCTTGAATTACTTGGTAACTAATGCTGCCATTTTTGTGGGTTAAAGCCTCATTGATCGAGTTTTTGGCAATACGTTGTTTGTCAGGCTGCGATCGATCGAAGGAGTAAACAAAAATATTGGTATCTAAAAAGAAATTATCTTTCATTCATTTCTGCTCGGGAAAAACTCTTTCCCGGTTGTCCATAATCAAATTGTTCCATCAGGGATTCATAGTTCATAAGCTGGCGATCGCTAGAAACATATTGTTCTAACCAGACCCGAAACTGAGCATTCAATGTCGAATTTTCCTTTGTTGCTTTTTTGCGAGCAAGAGCAATAAGCTGTGGATCTGCACTTAAAGTTATATTTTTGAGCGTAATGTTTTTGAGCATAATCACCTTGCATTAACACTTCATATAGTGTGCACTAGTGTACACTATATTCGCCCTGATGGGGTGAAATTATACTAAAGCTCCTAAGGGAGCAATTTTACTCAGTTTCAACTTGGGATGATCTGCTTCGATCTGCCCGACATTCCATTCATTTCGGAATAACAATACTGGTCTGCCCCAGTTATCCTTGACGGTGACAGTGTTGAATAATCTGCCGGCTTTTTCTAGGGCATCCCAGCCATCAAGCACCCACCGCGCCACACTGTAGGGCAGGGGTTCGGTGATAGTTTCCACTCCATACTCATTTAGCAAGCGAAATTGGACTACTTCAAATTGCAACTGTCCTACCGCTGCCAGAATCGGATCTCGTTTTGATTCATCTACGGCATACATAATCTGCACTGCTCCTTCTTCTCGCAATTCACTAACTCCCTTTTGGAACTGCTTAAACTTGGAGGGGTTGGGATTTTTTAGGTAGGCAAATAATTCGGGCGAGAAGCAGGGAATCCCGGCATACTCCAACTTCTTCCCGGTATAAATGGTGTCACCGATCGCAAACATCCCCGGATTATTTAAGCCGATCACATCACCGGGATAAGCTTCTTCAATGGAGGCTCGGTCTTGGGCAAAAAGTTTTTGGGGACGGGAGAGGCGGAGGGATTTGCCGGTGCGGGAATGGTTGACCACCATATCTTTGGTGAATTTCCCGGTGCAGACCCGGACAAAGGCAATCCGATCGCGATGTTTCGGATCCATATTCGCTTGCAGCTTAAATACAAATCCGGTGAATTCTGGATAGGTCGGCTCTATTTCTCCCATGGTTGACAATCGGGAGCCGGGTTTCAATCCGTAATCAAGGAAACTATCCAAAAATAATTGCACCCCAAAGTTGGTCATAGCCGAACCAAAGAATACGGGGGTCATGGTGCCTTGATGGACTGCCTCTAGGTCTAACTCGGTGCCTGCCCCTTCGAGGAGTTCCAATTCATCTTTGAGTTGGTGATAGAGTTGCTTGTCTAGTAGTTTTTCAATCCGAGGATCGCCAAATTTAATTACAGTGTCCTTAGCCTCACGGCTGCCGTGAGCCGATCGCTGAAACAGGTGGATTTCTTGGTGTTGGCGATCGAACACTCCCTGAAACTGATCGCCCATGCCGATCGGCCAATTCACGGGATAGGTAGCTAAACCTAGTTCCTGCTCAATTTCATCGAGGAGATCCAAGGGTTCCCGCCCCGGTCGATCGAGCTTGTTGACAAAGGTAAAGATGGGCAGCGATCGTAGCTTGCAGACTTCAAATAATTTCCGGGTCTGGGGTTCCAAACCCTTAGCAGCATCGATCAACATCACCGCATTATCAGCAGCAGCCAAGGTGCGATAGGTATCTTCACTAAAATCTTGGTGTCCGGGAGTATCTAGCAGGTTGACCTGACAGCCCGAATATTCAAACTGCAACACCGTGGAGGTAATGGAAATACCCCGTTGTTTCTCCATCTCCATCCAGTCAGAGGTTGCCTGCCGTTGGGATGCCCGTGCCTTCACCGCCCCCGCCTGATGGATGGCTCCCCCGTACAGCAATAGTTTTTCGGTCAGGGTAGTTTTCCCGGCATCGGGGTGAGAAATAATAGCAAAGTTGCGGCGCTTCTGTACCACTTCGGCAAGGTCAACTGGCTGGGGGGAGATATCAGGGGTCATAAATCAGGGATAGAATTTTATCTCATCATAACCTTTCCCCCAACTGCTTTGGTGGGAATTTGCATTCTACTTGAATTTCAAAGTTACTTTCGGCGGAGCCTTCGGTGAGCATGGGGATTCCGGCTTTACCGCCAATTTTTAGACTAAATTTCAGGGTAATCTTATCAACTTCGGCTGTCCCAAGGTTGCGAAATGCGCCGATCGCATAGGTGGTGTAGCCGCGAATGGTGTCATGGACTTTTTTCAGGTCAACGGTGGGCAAGGTATCACGATAACCTGCTTCGTCGTCGGGTTCGCTGAGGGGTTCCTTGGGGGCAATATAAATAGAAAATTCTTCACCATTCTCGGCTTTGACTATCAGCTCTTGCACTTCTGACATTTTGATCGTTCCTAAATTAGAGAATTATTCTGCAAGGATAACCTAGAAAGAAGTCAGCAATTCTTCTGGCGGGAAGGAATGCGGTAGATGAATTTTGTTGTAGGGGTAGCGCATTTGCCAAACAATTATCCCATCAAACAAGAGATTTCCGCAGCAAATGCGCTACCCTCTTGATTTCGTAGGATCGTCGTGGTGAATCGAGGAGGGTTTGGCATTTGCGGCATCAACCCCATAAACAATGAAATCTCTAGCGCAAATGCGAAACCCTTACTAATACTAATCAATGAGAATTACTGGAAAGAAGTCGGAAATATTACTTGGGTTGCTGAATAACATTATAATTTCTCTCAATATCTCCGATTGCTGAATCAACAGGCAAGAAAAAATTATGGCTCGATCGGCTCTTGTGATTGGTATTGCTCGCTATGGCAATTTTCGGAATCTGGAAAAGGCGGTGCAGGATGCGGGGGCGATCGCCGAAATTTTGGAGGAGCATGGGCATTATGCGATCGAACCTTTACCCCGCAAACTCACCGTTGGGGATGAAAGTCGCTATGAGTTCGATCGAGATCCCAAACGAGAAGTTAAAAGTAAGGAGCTGATTGCCAAAATTAAGACCTTTTTATCTGAGCAAGCTAAGGGGAAAGATGCCCTAATTTATTTTGCGGGACATGGCTTTGTTCAGCCTGATGATGCGGGGGATAATATTGGTTATTTTGCGGCGACAGATGCGGGTAAGGATGGGCAGAATGGGCTAAGTTTTGATATTTTCACCAAGTTGGTTGCTAAGTCGGAGTTGCAGAGTTTGGTGGTGTTGCTGGATTGTTGCAATGCGGGGAATTTATTAGAACGCGCTCAATATCTAGAAAGCTCTCAATATCAGGCAATGCAGCAGGTTTTTACTCAGAAAAATTATTACTTGATGGCGGCTTGTCGGGGGGATGAGCGATCGCGGGAGGGGGCAGAACATGGTATTTTTACGGCGGCGGTGTTGGATATCTTACGGGCAAAAATTCAGGTTGGGGAAGCGGTGAGTCCTGATAATTTGTATTGGGAGGTTTCCCAAAGGCTGAAGCAGAGCGGTCAGGAGGTGGTGCGATCAGCGAAGGGCGGAGCGATTACTTTGATTGAGAAAGCTAGGGGAAATTTTGCACCTGTGGTCTTGGAGGATATTTGCCCTTATGTAGGTTTAGAGGCTTTTACTAAAGAGACAGCGAGGTTTTTCAAGGGGCGGGATCGCTTTGTGCGGTCACTTCTCCAAAAACTGACTGAATCTAACTTTGTCCCAGTTATTGGGGCTTCTGGCAGTGGCAAATCTTCCCTAGTTAGGGCGGGGTTGATTTCGGAGTTGGAAGCGGATGGGAGTTGGCGAATTTTAGAACCGATCAAGCCGGGAGAGTTTTCTGATAACCCAGCGATGGGCATCACTTCTCGGTTATCGCAGCTTTGCCCCCGATCGGACACCAAGCGAGAAATTAGCCAAGCGATCGCCTCAGGAAATTTAGCCGCCGCGATCGCTTGTCTGTCAGAAACAAAAAATCTATTGCTGGTCATCGATCAGTTTGAGGAAATATTTACAGTTTGTCCACTAGAGAAAGAGACGGAACGGCGGCATTTTATTGATCTGTTGGTGGGAATCACTCAGCATCCTGATTCACGATTGCGGGTAGTGACGACCATGCGGGCAGATTTTTTTGATAATTGTCTGCAATATCGTGGCTTGGGAGAAGTGCTGCAAGACCACCAAGTGTTGTTGTTGCCGATGGATGAGGCAGAGTTGGCACAAGCGATCGCCGAACCTGCCCAAGTAGGAAGATACGAGCTAGGGGAAGGCTTACTCCAAGGCATTCTCCGGGATGTCCGCCATGAGAAAAATGTCCTGCCCCTCCTAGAGTTTGCCTTGACCCAACTATGGGAACGGCGGGAAAATCGCCGATTGACCTATGCTGTTTATGATGCTCTGGGTGGGGTAATGGGCGGCTTAGATAAACACGCCACCAATCTTTATAATTCCCTCTCTCCCCAAGAGCAAGCCTGGGCAAAGCGGATTTGTTTGCTATTGGTGCGGACGGGTTTAGGAGAAAAAGATACACGCCAACGGCGGGGGAAGCAGGAACTTTTGCAATTGGTGCCGGAGGAAGATAGACAAAAATTCGAGATAGTTTTGGAGGAGTTGGTGCAGGGGCGGCTCCTCGTCATTGATAGCACTGGAGTGGATATTGCCCATGAGGCGCTGATGGAGGCATGGTCATACTTTCAGCAGTGGCGAGATGAAAAACGTGATGTGCTGCGTCTAGCTAACCGGATTCAAGATACTTTTCAGGAATGGCAGCGCAATCAAAGAAATGATGATTTTTTGTTGCCGAAAGGCGTTTTCAGTCAAATCGAAGAATCTCCGACTATTAATGACTATCTCACCACGGAGCAACAACAATTTATCCAGCACAATCAATACCACCACAAACCTTGGCTCAACCCAGCTAATTTTCCAGAAATGGTAGAGATTCCCGGTGGCACTTTCTGGATGGGTTCCCCGGAAGGAAAAGGCGATGATGACGAAAAACCCCGCCACAAAGTTACTATACCTGCCTTTCGTATGAGCAAGTATCCTGTGACTCAGGCACAATGGCGGACCGTAGTTATGTTACCGAAGATCAACCTTGATTTGAACAACTTATCTCCTTCCCGCTTTACTGGTGTCAATCGCCCCGTAGAAAGAGTGTCTTGGCATGAAGCACAGGAGTTTTGTGCGCGGCTATCTAAAATAACTGGACAACGCTATCGCCTGCCCACGGAGGCGGAATGGGAATACGCCTGTCGAGCCGGAGCGCAAAATTATACCGAATATTGCTTTGGCGATGATGAAAGCCAGTTAAAAAAATATGCTTGGTATAAAAAAATGTTACGCATCCAGTAGGCAAACATCTGCCCAATGCTTGGGGTCTCTATGACATGCACGGCAACGTCTGGGAGTGGTGTGCTGATGAATGGCATGAGAATTATAAATTCAAACCACAAAGCCTCAAAGACAACGGCAGCATCCCTTGGGGTGAAATTGATGTAGATGCGAATGACAATCGTTCTCGCTTGCTTCGGGGTGGTTCTTGGAGCCACGACGCTTGGGACTGCCGCTCTGGGATTCGCAATAGGCTCAATGCGGAGTACGATCACAGCTACTACGGTTTTCGGGTTGCCTGCCTCCCTTTTCTGCCGAGGACTCATTAACCCTTTACCCTCTTCCCCTTTTTCCCTCTACCTCTTGATTCTTTTCCCTTCCCCTTCGCCGTTAGGCGTTGGCGTTAGCTCTGCGGAGCAGAATCAATTTTTTTTTTAAGATCGAGGTTCTCTCAAAAAGTCGCAGCTTCTCCAAAAGTCGGGAATCTAACCCAAATCCCTCCACAACACCCAAAATCTCGCCAGATTCCCGACTTTTCCTCTTTACCAATCTCCCTCACTACCAAAAGATTCACCGCGCGATCGTAGGTTCTCAAAAGTCGGGAATCTAACCCAAATCCCTCCACAACACCCAAAATCTCGCCAGATTCCCGACTTTTCCTCTTCACCCCTCTTCCTCACCACCAAAATCCCCGTCAGATTCTCGACTTTCCCTCCTCCCCAGAGAGCTAGTTAACTAGATGATGCTGGAGGGCAAAACGCAGCAACTCCGATCGATTGGTGGTGGTGGTTTTTCTCAGTAGGCTAGAGACATACTTTTCGACAGTGCGGGAACTAAGGTGCAGCTTATTGCCAATTTCGGTATTAGATAAGCCAGTGGTGAGGAGTTCGAGGACTTCCTGCTCTCGATGGGTAATTTCAATACTAATATCTGCTGCCATGATGGCTTGGGGAGAGACCGGGGAGTCAGTCGTTTCTGGCTGGGCGGGCTTACTCAGAGATTGTTGATAGCGCCATTCGGTTTGAATTAGTTGCGATCGCTCCAATAGGTTGCGTAGAATCGCGCTCAGTTCTGGCATCTCGAAGGGCTTGGGCAGGTAGGCATCACACCCCATCTGGTAGCCCCGAATTCGCTCTACAGTACTCCCCCGCTCCGTCAGAAAAACTACCGGCAGTAAGCGATATTCTGGTCTAGTCCGAATTTCCCGCACCAACTGATAGCCATCCATTTGGGGCATATTAATATCAGTAATCAACAATTGGGGATGATATTTTTCTAGAAGATTAAGAGCAATGCGACCATTCTCGGCAGCGATCGCCCGATAGCCTGCCATTTCCAGATAATCAGAAACAGCTACTTGGATTGCCACGTCATCATCAGCAACTAAGATCACTAAGGGCATTTTGGTTACTGGGGGTTAAGTCTGAATTAATCTGCGGTTTGATATGTTTGATCTGGTTGATATATTAGTTTAACTAATTTTAGAAAGAATTAATATTATCTAAATATGCCTTGCCAGCTTATTTTTAAGACTGCATCCTAATCTTCAAGCTACTAGGCTGAGCAATATTACCCTCTAGGTGAATTCCTAATCGATTGTTGGCGGTAAGATGGCGGAGAATTTTATAGATAGTTTCAATTTGGTCAACCGCCTCAGCTTTTTCTGCCAACTCTGCTAGAGAAAGGCTGGAGCTAGAAGTTTTTAGGGCATTAACTACCCGGTTTTGAATTTCTAGTACCGTAGCAGCAGCTTTTTTCCCAGCTTCCACTCCCGGTTGATGGTAGGCATTGATATTCACCAAACTAGCATAGAGACCAACGGCGCGATCGTACAAAGCAATTAACGCCCCCACTGTGCGGGGATTGACTTCCGGAATCGTAATCGTAATCGAATCTCGATGATTTTCGTAGAGTGCTTGCCTGGTGCCGATCAGCAGTCCCGTCAGGTAGTCACCGCTGGTGACCCCCGGCTCTACTTCTGGGGAATTGCCCGTGCGATCGTGCAACACCTCAATAAAAGTCATAAAGAAATTCGGCACCCCTTCCCGCAGTTGTTGGACGTAGGCGTGCTGGTCGGTAGAGCCTTTATTGCCATAGACGGCAATGCCTTGGTAGACCGTATTGCCAGCCAAATCTTTTTCCTTGCCCAAAGATTCCATCACCAACTGTTGTAGGTAGCGGCTGAAGAGGAGCAAGCTATCTTTGTAGGGCAAGATTACCATATCTTTCTCACCCTTGCCATTGCCAGCGGAGTACCAACTTAAGGCTAGCAAAGCCGCCGGATTAGTTTTGAGATCAGGAACACGGGTGGCATCATCCATCACCTTTGCCCCGGTGAGCATTTGTTGGATATCAATCCCCTGCAAGGCGGCGGGGAGGAGACCTACGGCAGATAACTCAGAGGTTCTGCCCCCCACCCAATCAAACATAGGGAATGTGGCTAACCAGCCCTCAGATTTAGCGGTCTGATCTAATAAACTATCAACCCCAGTAATCGCTACGGCGTGCCGGGCAAAATCTAGTCCTTGGGAAGCAAAAGCCTGTTTAACTTCTACCATCCCGTTACGGGTTTCTGGTGTACCACCGGATTTGGAGATAATCAGGACTAGGGTAGTGGTTAATTTACTTTGGAGCCGATGCAGAACGCGATCGATCCCCTCTGGGTCAGTATTATCAATAAAGTGAATTGCCAAAGCCGCATCGTAGGGAGCAAGAGCTGCATCAACAAATTCTGGACCAAGGGCAGAACCACCAATCCCCACCGAAAGAACATCGGTAAATCGCTGGTGGGGAGCCGGATGAATTTCTCCCTGATGGACTTGCTGACAAAAAGTAGTAATCTGCGCTAGGGTACTAGTAACTTCTTGCTGAATAGTTTCATTGGGAGCTAGGTCTGGATTTCTCAGCCAGTAATGACCCACCATCCGATTTTCGTCGGGGTTAGCGATCGCCCCGCCCTCTAATGCCTCCATGTCCCGAAAAGCCTGCTCAAACTTTGGCTGCATCTGTTGGACAAAGCTATCAGAAAATCGCATCCGGCTAATGTCAAGATAAAGGTCTAATTCCCCGTGATGGTATAGCCAGTCCTGATAACGTTGCCATAAAGTTGTCGCATCCATAAGCAGGAGTCCCCCATCTGAAATCCGCAAATCCTAATTTTCTACCTATTAATTACCATATTAATTGCCCTAAAATCTTGGTTCCTAAGAAAATTGTTAGAAAAACTCCAGAAATCAACCAAGACAGTCCAGATTAGGTTACTTCCATGAAATGCTATGAATATTTTTTGCAACTTCTATCTCGCCGAGAATATAGTGTCGCAGAACTCCAAAAGAAAGCACAGGAAAAAGGTTTTCTGCCTCCAGATGTGGCTGCTGCTCTAGAGCAGGTTCAGCGCTATGATTACCAGAGCGATCGCCGCCTTGTCAGCAGCCTGATTGCCACCAGCCAAAGCAAGTACGGCAAGAATATGATCTGGCGCAAGTGCTATCAAAAAGGGATCGATCGAGATTTGTTTGAAGAAGTATGGCAGGAAATTATGGCTGAAGAGGATGCTAGGAGTAATAATTGGGGTGAACTGAGGGAAAAGGTGAAACGTCGCTACAAAGTAGAGACTTTCCAACACTTAGACCCTAAAACCAAAGCTAAAATTGCTAATTTCCTACAATACCGGGGTTTCAATCCGTGGGAACTATTAGCTCTGTGGCAAAGAGAAGAAGATTAAAAAAGGCGGGAAATATGAAATATTGGCACGAAACGATCGCAGTTGCTCAACGCATTTTGACGGAATTACTCCGCCGGAGTCGGAGTTTGGTGTTTTGGGCGGTATTTCCCATTTCTGTATTGTTGATTAATGGGTATATCCTTGCCGAAAAACCCGGTTTTAATTTGACTAAAGCCTTTGAAAATGCTGCTCCCTCCAGTTTAGTCGGGGCGGCATTATTTTTTAGTTGTCTAGGGGGCAGTGTGGCTACGGTGGTGGCAGAGCGGGAACAGCAAACCTTGAAAAGATTGTTTATTTCTCCCTTGAGTGGTTTTTCTTATTTTTTAGGAATTTTCTTAGCCCATAGTGTCATTGGTGGTTTTCAATCAGTAGTAGTGCTGGCGATCGCCGCTATCTGGGGAGCAAAGTTCAATGGATCTATTCTTTTGGGGGTCAGTATTGTTTTATTAAGCATCATTGCCTACGTGGGAGTAGGGTTTATTTTGGGGACTCAATTGGCAAAACGCACTGAAGATGTCAATGCTTTAGTTGGGGCTTTTGGCGTGCCGTTGTTAATTCTCGGCGGGGCTTTTTTGCCTACCTCTTTATTCCCTCAAAAGCTCTTAGATTTGGCACAGTTCAATCCTATTTACCACATGAACGAAGCATTAATTCAAGTATGGGCGGAGGGTGAAGGTTTTGCAGATATTCAAGACCATTTTCAGTTTCTCCTCATCTTCTCAGGGGCGATGGTAATTACAGGCTGGATTTCCTATCGCAGCATGTTAGTAGTTGAAAAAAGACTTTAAGAGGTCATTTATAAAGCGGCTAGAGGGTCTGATTTTGCGTCACCTATGGGGCGCAAATTAGACTATAAATAGCCTTTGAAGGTTAGGAATTTGAGCGATCGCAGCGAGAAACCAAGACCAAAATTACAATTACTTTACAATTGCACCGGAACTAACCACCAGAAGTTACGACTATAATTATTAGAACTTTAGGATTTGCGCACTGCCAACCAATTACCTAAGGTCTTGACTTTTGTAGGCTGAGCGTAGTCAAAGCCCACAAGAACCTCCCAATGCGTGAGTTCTGAGTTTTATAGAAATCCCTCTCTGGAAATCTGAGAAAGTACCTAAAAAGAGTAATATATGACTGTTTATCCTTGGGGAAAGAAATCCACAGTGGCTATAGTCCAGAGGAATATCACCCTCCTCTATTTAACCTTGTCAACATCAATCGTCACCGGGGCAGTCATCTTCCCTAGCCGACTCCTTGCCCAATCTCCCCTGCCTAGTAACTTACCCCCTTCCAACCCCCCGCTCTTGGTTCCGGGTGTCAGTCTACCCAGCTTTACGGGTCCTAATACTCCCCCCGGCGGTTTTGCCCCTCCCCTCACCCGTACCAATATCCCCGAACTGATCAACCCGATCGAGAACTTTCCCCCAGCCCCCAGAACTACTGGGGCGACCCTGAATACTGACTATATCCTTGGGGGGGGTGATACGATCTTTATCGATGTCTTTCAAGTTCCCCAGTATAGTGGCAACTATCAAATTCCCATTGATGGCAATATTTCTATGCCTCTCGTCGGCAGACTATCGCTGCAAGGTTTATCCATTAGTGAAGCTAGCGATCGCATTTCTGCCGCCTATGCCCAATACCTGCGCCGCCCGATCATTAATATTCGCCTGATCAATACTCGACCAGTAAACATTTTTATCTCTGGAGAAGTGAATCGTCCCGGTAGCTATACAGCAGCGGCCGTGGGAGTAGGCGGCAGCACCATTGTTATCCCCGGATCTCAGTATCCCAGCCTAATTCAAGCTATTCAGCAGGCGGGGGGAATTACCCTCACCGCAGACCTCAACCGAGTTATCCTGCGCCGAGCCAACAAAGTTGATTCAGTAGTTAATATCCGACAAATGTTGCAGACTGGCGATCGCTCCCAAGACCCCATCCTCCGGGATGGAGATAGTATTTTTGTCCCCACTGGAGCTAATCAAAATCTTTTAGAAGCATTGCAAACTACCAGCTTGGGGATTGGTTACGATATTCGTCTGCCTCGGAATATTGCTGTGGTAGGAGAAGTTAACCGCCCCGGATTTTATAGTTTGGTGGGTGTACCAGTCAACAATGTGGCGATCGGCGGGGGATTTCCCACCGTTAGTTTAGCCATCCAAGAAGCTGGAGGCATCAAACCTTTAGCTGATGTGCGAAATATCGAAGTCCGCCGCATCACTGCTCAAGGGGAACAGCGGAGTTTTACGGTTAGCCTCTGGGATTTATTAACTAACGGTGATATTACCCAAGATACAGTCCTGCAAAATGGTGATACGATCGTTGTCCCCAAAGCCACCAGTCTGCCCCCCGGAGAGACTGTCGCCTTAGCAGAGGCAAGATTTGCTCCTAGGACTATCAAAATTAGTATAGTAGGAGAAGTGGTACGTCCCGGTTTGCTCGATGTTCCCCCCAATACCCCTCTGAATCAGGCAATTTTGTCGGCGGGGGGATTTAAGGACGATCGAGCCAATCAAAATGTCCAACTCCTGCGGGTTAACCCCGATGGCACGGTAAGTCGTCAAGATATTGCCGCTGACTTTGCCCAAGGAATTAACACCCAAAGTAATCCCATTCTCCAAAACCAAGACATAATAGTAGTAAGCCGCAATACTAGTGCCAATATCCTTGATGTTTTAGCTTCCTTCCTCAACCCCTTTGCCGGATTGCGAGAAGTATTAGGGATTTTCCGTCGCTAACTCAACCCTGAGAAAAATAGATATAAAACCTATGGATACCGATCACGAATACCAACTTTCTAGAAATCAATCCAACCAATCTCTCCAAGCCCTAGAAGCAGATAGCGGTGGAGATGAGCAATCAGTTGATTTGGCTTGGGTGATTTCTGTAATCCGCCGCCGGGCAGCAATTATGTTTGTCTCTGGGGCTATATTAACTACTTTAGTAGGTGGGTTAGTTGTTGTAGCTGCTAGGCGGAGTGTTATTGACTATCAAGGGTCTTTTCGGATGTTGGTAGAGCCAGTGACAGTAGAAGGACGACTGGCAAAATTGTCCTTGATGGCTCAATCTGGGGTAAATATTAACTCTAATGATATTAGTACGATCGGCAACTCAGACCTAGTGGACTATGAAACCCAAATCCGGGTATTAAAAAGCCCGAAACTCATGGGTCCTTTGATACAAGAAATTCAAGTTCGCTATCCAGATGTCAACTATGCCAAATTAATTGACAATTTGACCATTACTCGGATTAGCTATGAACGGGAAGCCAAACTTGTAGGCACAAAGCTTCTAGATGTTACTTACCAAGACCCAGATTCAGAAAAAATTAAATTTATCCTGACCAAATTGGCTGATACTTTCCTGAACTATAGTCTGCAAGAACGCCTAACTAGTCTGCGGCAGGGTCTTACTTTCATTGATTCTCAGATCCCCCAAGTCGAACGACAGGTCAACTCTCTGCAATTCCAAATGCAGCAGTTGCGGGAACAGCAAAATATGACTACTCCCGAATTAGCTGCCAAGAATTTGGGAGAGCAGGCAAACTTTCTAGAATCAGAAAGGCTGAAAACCCTTACAGAACTAACTCAAGCTCAAGGGGCTTACAACCAAGTCACCCAAGAATTGAGTCGTGGCAATCCTGCTTCAGTCTTGGCGAGGGAATCCCAAACCTATCAAGGGATATTAGGTCAATTACAATCTATTGATGGCCAAATTGGCGTAACGAAGGGGCAGTTTTTGGAAGGTAGCCCTCCAGTGCAGGCACTGCGAGACCAACGGACTGGGGTGGTGGAAGCGATGCAGCAACAAGGGCAGATTATGCAGCAGACGATGGCTACTCGGATCAATGAACTCAATTCTCGGGTGGAGGGTATTGTTCGCCAGCAGGAAGCTGTTAACCAACGAGTTACTGTCTTTGCGGATGTGGTGCGCCGCTACTCAGATATTGAACGGGAATTAACTATTACTACCGATAGCCTGAAACAACTTCTGGCTAAACGCGAGGCGATTAAGCTCGATTCTTCTCAACGGGAAATTCCTTGGGAGGTGGTGTCACCACCGGAGGTGTGGCTAGATAAATATGGCAGGCTCATGCCCGTGGAGGCTCAGAAAACTTCGCGGACGGTGGCGATCGTGGCGGTGTTGAGTATGCTGTTTGGGGTAGGGATTGGTTTCATTGTGGAAATCATGAACACCGTGTTCCATACTGCCGAAGAGATCCGGGGAGCGACTAAACTCCGCTTACTGGGAGTGGTGCCCTTTGACCAAGAACTCAAAAAACGCGAACGCAAACTAAAACGCTTGGCAATTCTCATGGAGCGATCGACCAAGCCAGAGGCAGATTCAGAACAATATACAACTCAAGAATCACCCTATTTTATCGAGGCTTTCCGTTCTCTCTATACAAATATTCGTCTCCTTAGCTCCAGTAACCCGATCCAATCTTTGGTGATCAGCTCTGCTGCACCGGGGGATGGAAAATCTACAATAGCTACCCAGTTAGCCAGAACCGCCGCCTCGATCGGAGTGCGGGTGTTGCTGGTGGATGGAGATTTAAGGAATCCCCAGATTCATCAATGTGTGGGTCTGTCTAATCAAAAGGGGTTGAGTGATGCGATCGCCACAGATATTAGCCTGAATGATGTAATCCAAGTTTGCCCGACGGAGGAAAATCTCTTTGTCCTGACGGCGGGTCGTCACAACTCTGAACCGATTAAGCTGCTTTCTTCTGACAAAATGCAATACCTGATGGAACAGTTTCAGGCGTTCTTTGATTTGGTGATTTACGATTCTCCTCCCTTGGTGGGTCTTTCCGATGCTTCGATTTTGGAATCGAATACCGATGGTTTGATCTTGGTGGTAAATATTGCCAAGACCGATCGAGCGATGGTCAAACGGGCGTTAGATGGCTTGAAGGTTTCTGGGGCATCGGTACTAGGAGTGCTTGCCAATGGACTGAAAGGGAAAGCTCCAAAAGCTTACAGCCCCTACCATCGCAGCTATCGCCGTCCCAAAGCAGAGCAGGAAATCAATCTTTAGCTCCGAAAACTAGGAAAGCAATTGAAACTACTGCTACTCTTACTGAAAACGAAGACGACTCGATCGAAACTATCCGGGCAGGAATCTATCAACCTACATTCAGCAGGTTATTTATAGTAGTAGCCAGATTGGTTAGGACGCAGCCTCCTTAAGGACAGTATGTATAGCATCCTGCAAAGATATTGAATCCCTTAACAACTTACGAATTCTTGCCTTTAACCATGCCCAACACTTCTCAATTCGATTCAGGTCTGGAGAATATGGGGGCAGATACACCACCTTGCAACCCGCCGCTTCGATCAATTCACTAATCC
>CALRPI020000076.1:0-24496 GCA_943370025.1 Phormidium lacuna HE10JO
TTTCAAGGGCTGACTCAAGTTGTCAATTTGTCTCCTGCTCGTCTCCATATTTTGAGTTTCTTTTCTCCTGCTTGTCAACGCTACTATCTTCTTCCTGCACCTGTTTTCTAATTGTTTTTTACCTTATTTTATGAGCGGAATGTGGGATACAAGTAATCATGGACTATGTGGCAATTCTAACTGGATTGAAAGACGCACCCTTCGGATGGGTTTTTCAATCCTCAAAAACCCACAAATAATTTAGGATCGCTATAGCAATCTTATTTGATCTGAGAATGGCGCACCCTTCGGGTGCGCCATTCTCAACCTATTTAGGAGCGCTATTTAGCAACCCTAAATGGTTTCACCCGCCTCCGGCGGGTGAAACCACCTGCCAGAAGCAAGTTGACTTAGTAACTGTTCGCAAATGATTTAGGAGCACTATAGCAACCCTTCTTGAGATCAAAATGAACAAGGGGCTTAAGCCCCTTGTTCCAATGGTTTCGATAGAGATTGAGTTCTAAACTCATTTAGGATTGCTATATATATATTGACTTAAGTTGATTATCAGAGGAAAGTATTTTGCAATTTGTTGAATGTACCTTCGATGCTCATGCCAGCCAAATTTTAGAAATCTTCAACGATGCCATTATTAATTCAACAGCCCTTTATGACTACCAGCCTCGATCGCCTGAGTCGATGATTGGGTGGTTCAAAACTAAACAGACAAATCAATTTCCAGTGATCGGAGCAACTGACGAAAATGGTACTCTGCTTGGTTTTGCGAGTTATGGCACTTTTCGAGCTTGGCCAGCCTATAAATATTCTGTAGAGCATTCAGTTTATGTCCACCAACATCATCGAGGTTGTGGGATTGGCAAATCTCTTTTACAGGAGCTGATCAGTGCTGCCAAAGCCCAACAATACCATTTGCTGATTGGGGGGATCGATACCAATAATCTTGCGAGTATTGCCCTTCACGAACATCTTGGTTTCACCCATGCCGGAACCATCAAGCAGGCTGGGTTTAAGTTTGGTCAATGGCTGGATTTGGGATTCTATCAACTGATTCTGGAAACGCCGGTTAGTCCAGTTGATGGTTAATAATTTCGCTACTCTGGATACCAATCTAGCTCAGGGTATTTGGTAATTTTATTCATGGCTCATAGGGACTTACAGCAATTTGAGAGTGGGCTGAGCGGAGTCGAAGCCCACTCTCAAATCCAACATGGATAGGACTTTCAATATTTGTGGTGAGTCTCATTTGAACGCAAAGTGCTGTGAAATAATTATTTATAGAGGCATAGATCATGAGTGGACTTGGTGGCTTAAATAAAACTCCTAATGGTGTAGTTTTGGGGATGGTGCAACTACAACTGCCCACAGTGGTTACCCCAGCAGATTTGGCTGCCCAAACTCAGCGCATTTGTGAGATGGTGGCTAAGGCAAGACGAAACATGCCAACGATGGATTTAGTTGTATTTCCGGAATATTCTCTCCATGGTTTATCTATGGATACGAACCCAGAAATCATGTGTCGGCTAGATGGACTAGAGGTTGCCGCTTTCCAGCAAGCCTGCATTGATAACCAGATCTGGGGCTGTTTTTCCATTATGGAATATAATCCCCAAGGTAATCCCTACAATAGTGGGCTAATTATTGATGACCAAGGAACAATTCAGCTATATTATCGCAAGCTCCATCCTTGGGTTCCGGTGGAGCCTTGGGAACCGGGAGATGTGGGGATCCCGGTCTGTCGGGGACCAAAGGGAAGTATGATCGCCCTAATTATCTGCCACGATGGTATGTTTCCCGAAATGGCACGGGAGTGTGCCTACAAGGGAGCGGAAATCATGATTCGGACTGCTGGCTACACCGCCCCAATTCGTCACTCTTGGCAAATCACCAATCAAGCCAATGCCTTTTGCAACTTAATGGTCACTGCTTCTGTTTGTATGTGTGGCACTGATGGCAGTTTTGATTCGATGGGGGAAGGGATGATCGTTAATTTTGATGGACAGCCTCTAGTGATGGGCAGCCATCGCCCTGATGAAATAATCACCGCCGAAGTCCGCCCGGATCTAGTCCGAGAGGCTCGCAAATATTGGGGAGTGGAAAACAATATTTATCAATTTGGCCACCGGGGCTACGTGGCGGTTAAAGGTGGAGCGCAGGATTGTCCCTATACCTATATGCAGGACTTGGTAAATGGGACTTATCATCTGCCTTGGGAGGAGGAAGTTATCCACCAAGATGGAACTAGCTGTGGTTTTCCTGTCCCTACCCGTACCTATAAAAAATGATGGGTTGATTGTCACGAGTGATGATAATTTCTTTACCTGCTGGGTGTGAGTTTATTCAATTGTCAGGTGGGCATTGCCCACCCTACTAAACTCAAAATGATGGAGGTGCTCTCAAAAGTTGGGAATTCAACCCAAATCGACCCATCAACCCTAAAACTTCTGCCAGATTTCCGACTTTTCCTCTGCAAATCTTCTCATCTCCACGCATTTCCTGAAATATTGACCAGAATTGGGTTTGCGTGTGGGCTGCTGTCTCCCACACGCAAACTGATGCAAATCACAGCCTAAACGGTCTCTTTGATTTGATTTATCTTCTTGTCCTTGGGTTTTTGGATGCCATTGAGGTTGCTGAAGAACATGGGGATAAATTTTTCGATAAGCATTTTCGGGTCATCCTTGATCACTCTTTGTGCTAGTTGGATTCTGGTCATTTGCAGAGATGGGGAGATCAGGGTTTCTGGCAGGCGCTCCAGCAGGTATTGGGGTTGCTCCCAAAGGGGCATTTCTTTAGCCACAGCCAAGAGATTATTCAGGCGGCGCAGTTCTGCTCCTGCCATGATATCCATCCCCGATTCAAAGGCGGCTTGCTCGATCGCGGCATACTTTTTCTTGGCTTGATCTACCTTGCGACGATGTTCCGGGCTTTGGTCGGCGATTTTGCCGAGCCAGCGATTCCCCCAGCGGACATGACCCACTTCCTCTGGCAGGATCCGCTCGATCGTTTCTCTGACCTTGATATTTTCTTCGGTTTGGGGAGCTTGTTTCAGGGCATAGATATGGGCAGAAAAGTATTCACAGCCTCGCTTTTCGGTGACATTAATACTCGCCAAGGAAGAAATAACAAAATCATCCCAGTTCTTGTCTGGGGTGGTGTTTTCACTGTCGAGGAGTCTTTCAAACTCATCAATATAGGATGTGCCGGGAGGATTGCCCACGGAGACTTTCAGGTCTACTAATAAATCAGTCAGCCACATGGCATGACGGGCTTCATCAGAAATGTGATGGGATAGGTCTTTGATCAGTTCGGGGGATTTCCCATCCATTAGTTCAATTAGGTTGGTCAAGTCTTTGCAACTGCGCTGTTCACTGTAGCGGTAGCGGTTGAGGGTAATCATGTGAATCTCTCTCTGCTGCACCACTTGGGTGAGGATATCACGGGCGCTCATAGAGTTGTTCAGTTTACGGGGGTAAGCAACTGTCATAGTTTTGAATTATGTTGGGGATTATTGAGATTTGTAAAATAATAGTCACTACTTTAACGCATTTTCCTAGTCAGGGCTTAAGACAACCTGAAAATAGCGATTGTCTGGTGACTAAGGGAACTAGGATGCAAAGACTAAGTACTAGAGAAAATTTATTTCCTAATTTATCCCCATGAAAATAGCGATCGCAAAGGAAACAGGCGAGAGGGAACGGCGAGTTGCGTTGATTCCTGATACTGTAGCTCGATTAGTTAAGCAAGGTTTTGAGGTCTGGCTGGAGCAGGGAGCCGGAGCCGGATCATTTTTCCCTGATGAGGCATATGTTCAGGCTGGGGCAAAGGTGATCACAGATACAGCTACCCTCTGGGGTGAGGCAGAAATTGTCCTCAAGGTGGGGATTCCCACTGCTGAAGAGGCAAAGCAACTCCGCTCCGGTGGGGCTTTGGTGAGTTTCTTGAGTCCTCTTGCCAATCCCCAACTCATCCAACAGTTGGCAACCCAAGGAGTGACAGCTTTTAGTATGGAGCTAATTCCCCGCACCAGCCGCGCCCAAAGTATGGATGCGCTGTCTTCTCAAGCAGGGGTAGCTGGCTATAAGGCGGTATTGTTAGCCGCCGCCGCTTTACCAAAATTTTTCCCGATGTTGACCACGGCAGCAGGGACAATCAAACCAGCGAAGGCTTTTGTCTTGGGGGCTGGGGTGGCTGGATTGCAAGCGATCGCCACCTGCCGCCGCTTGGGGGCTGTGGTCGAAGCTTTTGATATTCGCCCAGCGGTGAAGGAAGAAGTCCAGAGCTTGGGGGCAAAGTTCATTGAAATCAAGCTTGAAGAAGAAACCGTGGCTGCCGGCGGCTATGCCAAGGAAATCTCCGATCGAGCGAAGGAAAAAACCCAAGAAGTTCTCACTCAGCACGTCCGGGATGCCGATGTGGTGATCACCACTGCCCAAGTGCCGGGGAAGAAAGCACCCATCTTGGTCACGGAGGCGATGATTGCCCAGATGAAACCGGGTTCTGTCGTGGTGGATTTGGCTGCGGATCAGGGGGGCAATTGTGAAGGCATCCAAGCTGGAAAATCCATCCAGTTCCACGGTGTCACTATGATCGGCACGGTTAATTTACCCGCAGATATGCCCATCCACGCCAGCCAAATGTATTCCAAAAATATCGCCACTTTCTTGCAATATCTAGTCAAGGATGGGCAGATGAATTTAGATTTCGCCGATGACATTATTGGTGGCACCTGTGTCACCCACAAGGGAGAAGTTCTCAATCAAAGAGTTAAGGATGCCCTGTTGGTTCCCAGCCATTGATCCCCCTTGAAGAAATCTCGCCCTCTTCAAGAAGGCTGTCGTGAATACACAATCTGTACTTTATTTCACAGTCAATGTTTACTTCTTAGTCCGCGTAGGCGGACTTCGCTCCTGTAGGCGCGGTTTTAACCGCCCGCCCCAAAATACCCGGCGATTGAAATCGCGGCTATTTGAACAAAGTCCGCCTTCGCGGACTGGGAGCGGTGGTTAAAACCACCCATCCTAGAATACCCGGCGATTGAAATCGCGGCTATTTGAACAAAGTCCGCCTGCGCGGACTAGGAGCGGTGGTGTTAACCACCCACCCTAGAATGCCCGGCGATTAAAATCGCGGCTATTTGAACAAAGTCCGCCTGCGCGGACTGGGAGTGAGAGGTAAAAATTGGCGACTGAATCAAGTAAGGAATAAAGTTGAAACTTGTGGGTAAACGGTAGCCTATGGCGGGGGCTGAGATTGGGAAATTAGAATTTATTGAAGGAGGTATTAACCATGACGACGGCTTTGATTACTGGATTAGTTGTATTTGTTTTAGCTTCGTTTATTGGCTTTGAGGTGATTAATAAAGTTCCCCCGACTCTGCATACACCCTTGATGTCGGGAGCTAATGCCATTTCGGGAATTGCTGTGGTGGGGGCAATCTTGGTTGCTGGAGAAAATGATTGGAATTTTACGGTCATTTTGGGATTATTCGCCATTGTTTTTGCCACGGTCAATGTGGTGGGTGGCTTTCTGGTGACCGATCGCATGTTGCAAATGTTCAAAAAATAAACATCATCAGACTTACGCAAATACCTATGGATTTAGGGCGCAAAGCCTTGCGCCCCTGCGCATATTGTTCATAGCAAAATTTACGTCAGTGCTGAATATCCTAATTACTTAAACCTCTCAAACTATGAATGACTTTCTCTCAACAGGTATCGAGCTGACTTATCTCGGTGCAGCTTCTCTGTTTATTATCGGCTTGAAAAAACTGGGTTCTCCCGCTACTGCCCGCAATGGTAATCTCTTGGCGGCGATCGGGATGCTCTTGGCGGTAATCGCCACTTTGCTGGAAAAACAAGTGTTGAATTATTCCATGATCTTTGTGGGGATTGCCATTGGTTCGATCGCCGGGATTATCACAGCCTACAAGGTGGAAATGACGGCGATGCCCCAGATGGTGGGGTTGTTGAATGGTTTGGGCGGGGCGGCTTCGGCGCTGGTGGCAATCGGCGAACTTTGGCGGTTACTGGCGATCGATTCCCCGATTCCTGTGGATGCTTTAGTTACGATCATTCTCAGCGTCTTGATTGGTGGCATCACCCTTACAGGTAGCTTTGTGGCTTTTGCCAAATTGCAAGGTTTGGTTAGTGGTTCTCCGGTGACTTTCCCCTTCCAACAACCGATTAACTTTCTGATCCTCGGTTCCTTCCTTGTCGGCAGTGGTTATTTGATTGTTGACCCCCACAATTTGACGATTTTCTGGGGGCTCACCGCCATCTCTTGCCTCTTGGGGGTACTGTTTGTGTTGCCCATTGGGGGCGGCGATATGCCCGTGGTGATTTCTCTGCTCAACTCCTATTCTGGGTTGGCGGCGGCGGCGGCGGGTTTTGTGGTCATGAACAATATGCTGATCATCTCTGGCGCATTGGTCGGGGCTTCGGGGATCATCCTCACCCAGATCATGTGTAAAGCCATGAACCGATCGATCGGCAATGTGTTGTTCGCAGCCTTTGGTTCTGGTGGTGGCGCTAGCTCTGGTGGCTCTACTGGCACGGTGGGCGATCAAACCATCAAATCGATCGATAGTGAAGAAGGAGCAATGATGCTGGGTTATGCTCGATCGGTGGTGATTGTCCCCGGCTATGGCATGGCGGTGGCTCAGGCACAGCATGCTGTTCGGGAGTTGGCTGACCAACTGGAAAGCAAGGGTGTGGAAGTGAAGTATGCCATCCATCCGGTAGCGGGCAGAATGCCGGGACACATGAATGTATTGCTGGCGGAGGCGAATGTGCCTTATCCTCAGCTCTACGACATGGAGGATATCAATCCCCAGTTTGATCAAACCGATGTGGCGCTGGTAATTGGAGCAAACGATGTGGTGAATCCTGCCGCTCGTCATGATACGGGTAGCCCGATCTATGGAATGCCAATTCTGGAAGTAGATAAGGCAAAACATACGATCGTGATCAAGCGGGGCATGAGCAAGGGTTTTGCTGGGGTGGAAAATGAACTTTTCTTCAACGATAAAACCATGATGCTCTTTGGCAGTGCTAAGGATGTGGTGAATCAGTTGGTTAGTGAAGTGAAGCAACTGTAGAATTTATTAAGTAGGGGCAGATGCTACATCCGCCCCTACTTAATTCCGAGTTTTTTCTGTAGCTGAGATATGACTATGACTGAATTACTTGAACAGGTAATCACAAAACTGAAGCATTTTTAGGCTCTAGTATGTTTTAGAGATTAAGTATCTTTAACTATTACTCTACCAAACCTACTAGTCTTTGCTCCAGCTTCTCTTTCATGAGTTTTGTCTCTGTAGGATCGGGAAGAATAAGTAGTAAATCCTCTAGATGATCTATTAGTAACTGAAGATTAGATTTAGATACTTCTTTAGCTAAACCATTATTAAAAGAGATTTCTGCTTGGACAAAATCTCCTGCTACAAGGTAATACAAAGCTAGGCTAAGGATAGTATCCCACTCAGCACACGCACGCTCATTTTCTTCCTGAACTAGCTTGATTGCTTGCTGAAGATCGGCTTTTGCTTCATTGTTTCTCCCTAGAGCAATAAGAGCTATAGCACGATAGTAATAGTCATCATCAGAAACCTTAGTGATTATTGGATTTCCCTCAATTATTAAGTTGAAATCGTTAAAGACTTTACTATAGTTTTGTAGTTTTAGATAACAACGACCCCGAAGAGCAATTATCCCATAATCTTCAGGATAAATTTCAATTAATTGTTCAAAATCTAGAAGTGCCTCATTATATCGCTCCATTTTTTGATAAGTTTTACCTCGATTAGTAATTGCCCAAACATATTTAGGATCAATCTCGATTACCCGCTTAAAATCTAAAAGAGCTTCATCATATCGCCCCATTAATTGGTAAGTCCAACCCCGATGAGTAACTGCCCAAACATATTTAGGATCAATCTCGATTGTCAGATCAAAGTCCATAAGAGCTTCATCATATCGCCCCATTAATTGGCAAGTCCAACCCCGATGAGTAATTGCCCAAACATATTTAGGATCAATCTCGATTGTTAGATTAAAATCTAAAAGAGCCTCATCATATCGCCCCATTAATTGGTAAGTCCAACCCCGATGAGTAATTTCCCAAACATCTTTAGGATCAATCTCAATTGCCAGATTAAAATCCAGAAGAGCCTCATCATATCGCCCCATTAATTGGTAAGTCTTACTCCGATGAGTAATTGCCCAAACATATTTAGGATCAATTTCGATTGTTAGATTAAAATCTAAAAGAGCCTCATCATATCGTCCCATTAATTGGTAAGTCCAACCCCGATGAGTAATTGCCAAAACATATTTAGGATCAATTTCGATTGCCAGATTAAAATCCAGAAGAGCCTCATCATATCGCCCCATTAATTGGTAAGTCCAACCCCGATGAGTAATTGCCCAAACATATTTAGGATCAATTTCGATTGTTAGATTGAAATCCAGAATGGACTTATCATATTTTTTCATTAATCTATACATCTCACCCCTGAAACCTCTAATAATAGATTTTGGATAGAATTCAATAATTGTATTATCTGTCAACTTGGTTAGTATCTTTTCTAGGGCTTCAAACTTATCTTCATTATCAGAAAATAACCCATCAGCTAAAGATATTAATTGCCTTGCCAAATCTTGAGTTTCCAAAGATTCTAAATCATTTCCTGATTGAAGAATTATTTCTGCATAATGTGAGTCAATCAATCTTTTCCTGCTAGTTTTGAGTAGAATACAAAACTCATTCAAGGCAATTGATAAGTATTTTTCTGGAGATTGACATAGCCGATGATAAAGAATATTGAAGAAATATCTCAGCCAAGTTTTATTAGTCCACTGGTCTTCTTCACTAATTTGCAAATCTTGACACAAAACATAATAACTATCTGCAATCTTTTCATGCAAATCTGTCCAACTTTTTAGAGAATTTCTCCGCTTATGCCTGAGCATTTGCACACGAGCAATATCATGATAAGTCCACCCATCCCGATGAACTTCAATGAAAGGCATTTGCTTTAGCCAATTAAATAACTCCTCCGCCCGATCCTCAGAACTGATCATTGCAATACTATCTCGATTGAAGATTGGCAACAGCGCAGCATCCAATGCTATTTGTCGATATTCCGGCTTCTCCACCCATTTCAAAAATCTCTCCACCGCCGTATCACTAGGATCACCAATTAAATTTGGATCATTAGGGTTTTCTACCGCCAAAGTCGCCACCAATAGCGGCAATCTCCCCGATAGATTCAAGATCACCTCAATCACCTGTTCATTTGTGATTCCCTTCCGGGTTAGATAATCCTTTGCTTCATCCTCAGTAAACGGCTCCAAAGAAAACCGAGTTAACAACGATTCAAAATCGCACCATTTATCCTTTGCCAACTCATCCCTACCAGAAATCACCAGCATGATATTACCCGGTAAAATTCCATAACGCTCTTCCAAAATTTCCCGAAACCAAACATCCAAAAAACTAGAAGTTCGTTCATAGGTATCAAAAAACAAAGCCAAATTTACCTTTTCAGCGATCTTGCACAAATCTTGAAGAAATATCGGAGTCAATACCTCCAAAGGCTCCTGAACCAGCAGCACCTCATCCTTATTCCCTATCTTCTTCGCCACAAAAGATGTCCAATCACCAACCTGTGATGAAATAGCATCCTCATCTAAAAAAGGAGTCACCGCTCCACTCCCCGGAATTTGTTTCGCCAATCCCAAGCCAGCCTTGGCAAAGGATTTCCCCAGAAATCCAGAAAACCCTTGGGGAGCATCTGGATCCGCCTCTAGTTCCTGCTTCTTTTGTCGATATACCTTGTATCGCTCCGAGAATTGATTCAGCTTCTGCCCCTGCTCCTCCAACTGTTCCGCCAGCCGAGCCATAACTTCCAAAACACTGTTCTCAGACTCACTCACGTAAGCCGTAATAAACTTTTCTTCTTCAGCAATCTTCCGGAACTGTCGCACCAAAGTGCTTTTACCCACTCCCCCCTGCCCCGAAATATTAAAAAAACGCCACTAATCCGGCGGCAATCTCAAATTATCCCGAAAATCTTTGATGTGATCCTCTCGCCCGACAAAGGCTTGCCGTTGTTTCTGCCGTAGAATCTCTTGTCTGCTCTGAGGTTTTCTTGGTAAATTCATCGGGAGAGCTAGGTGTGGTAAATAATCAATGGAAATTAACTAATAAACTACTTATAAACTATTTCCCACCTGATAATCTTTCTTCCAAAGAAAGAGTTTCAAAATATAGGGCAATCGCTTCTTGAATATTCGTTTGTGCCTCAGCAAAAGGTTCCCCTTCACTCTGACATCTCTTCTCTTAGGATAAAATATACCTAAAAGAAACTTGATACATCATGGGAAATCAGAGACCGATCGCAGTAGATTTGTTTGCCGGGGCAGGGGGCATGACCTTGGGCTTTGAACAAGCAGGATTTGACGTGCTGGCATCGGTGGAAATTGATCCCATTCATTGCGCCACCCATGAATATAATTTCCCCATGTGGACAACAATTTGTGCCAGTGTTAGAGATCTATCTGGTGCAGATATTCGCAGCTTATCTAAAATTGGCGATCGAGAAGTAGATGTGGTTTTTGGTGGTTCACCCTGTCAAGGTTTTTCACTAATTGGCAAACGAGTTTTTGACGATCCTCGAAATCAGTTAGTTTCTCATTTTATGCGCTTAGTAGTTGAACTGAATGCCAAATATTTTGTCATGGAAAATGTCAAGGGTTTAACCATTGGCAACCATCGAAAATTTATCGAAGAAGTGATCGCCAACTTTGAGCAATATGGCTACAAAATTCTTCAGCCGTATCAAGTTCTCAATGCTGCTCATTTTGGTGTTCCCCAACATCGAGAAAGGCTGTTCTTAATTGGTTGTCGCCAAGATTTAAGCCTACCTAACTATCCATCTCCAATTACCAAACCAGCCAAAGCAAAACGATTTTCTCCAGAACTTAACGATTTACCAGATAGTCCAACAGTCAGGGATGCGATCGCCGATTTGCCAGATATTTCTCAATACCCAGAATTAAGCGATCGGGATTGGTGCGAAGCAGAATATCAAAAACCCCAGAGTTTCTATAGTAAATATTTACGAGGATCAGAATTAGAGCCGAATGATTTATCTTATCCCCGTCAATACGATCCTAAACTACTTACTTCTAGCATTAAAACTGTGCATACTCCCACATCGATCGATCGTTTTCGCTCAACAGCTAATGGTGAAGTTGAAAAAATTAGTCGATTTCTCAGGCTTGATCCTGAGGGAATTTGTAATACTCTCAGAGCCGGAACTCCCAGCAATCGTGGGGCATTTACCGCACCCCGACCGATTCATCCCGATCAACCCCGATGCATTACAGTCCGAGAAGCTGCCAGACTGCATTCCTATCCCGATTGGTTTCGTTTTCATAGTACAAAATGGCATGGATTTCGGCAAATTGGCAACTCAGTTCCGCCCTTATTAGCCAGAGCAGTCGCTCAACAATTACGAGAAGCGATCGGGATCAAACCGCAGCAACCAAAAGAAATAATTTCCTTAATCAATAAAGATCAATTACTCCAACTAAAAATGATCGAAGCAGCAGAAAAATACGGAGTTGATTCCCATGTCATTGAACCGAGAACTAGACCGGATCATTCGCCCCTATGGTTAGGAAAAAACGCCAAGAAAAATGCTATGGCAATTTCTAATTTGCCTTAGGTAATCGCCTTGCTGGAGATGGCTTTCTTAATTAAATCTGGAATTTGTTGCGGATAATCTGCCACCGGAATTTTGGTTTTCTTCAGGTTATTAATTTTGATTCTGGCATTACTAGTCGTCGCCGCAGTACTAGCAAACTGGCTGGCAATTAAGGAGCCAATCTCTGGGACTTGTTTTTCTCCGGGCAGCAGATGCCCAGCCACGTAGGCAACGATCGGTTTACCCGCTTCACGACTACTATCTAAACAGAGATTGCTGTTGCCACTATTACTATGGTCTAGTAAAAGAATTACTTTGGTGCTGGCATCGGCTTTCAGCAACTCCAAGCATTGATAAAAATCTGTTCCCAAGATATTATCCCTGCCTAGGTCAAGGCTGATGGAAACCCCTAGCCCAGCTTTGGTGAGGATTGTCGCTACCTCATAGGTTAAGCTACTGCTGCAACTGACGATCGCCACACCCCCGGGGCTAAAGAAATGGGGATTTTGGATGCCGAGCAAAAGCTGACCCGGAATAATGATGCCCGGACTACCGGGACCAATCACTGTAGTTGCCGTTGCCCTTGATTTTCTCAGGAGGCGGACAATATCTAGGGGAGGAATTCCCCCAGTGATAATAATAATTTGGCGAATTCCCCCGTCGATCGCTTCTAGAGCCGCATCCAAAACTTCATGGGCGGGACTAAAAATCAAAGTAGTCTCGATATCATGAATAGCCGCCACAGCCTGTTCCACCAGATCAAATACCGGAACTCCCTCTAGGCTAGTCCCTCCCTGACCGGGACTGACGATCGCCGCCAGATGAGTCCCGTAGGCTTGCATTTGGGCAAGATAGTTATGCTCTGATAATTCTGAGATGCCCTGAATTAAAACTTTGCTAGTAGTACTTAGATTCATGAAGGGGAGAAGGGAGGTAAGGGGGGTAGAAGAAGGTAAGGGGAGGTAAAGAATAGGGGAATTACGCACTGCCAACGTATCTGGGGTTTGGGATATTTTGGAGGGCTTCGATTATGCTCAGTCCACAAAAATATCTAAATGCGTAAGTCCAGACCATCATCCTACTACTTTTTTCCCTTAGTAAAAGTAGTCGTAGTAGTAATTGCTGCTGCTAGATCTGCAATCCAAACTACAGGCAGGGGGGCTAAATCTTCTGGAGGGGCTAAATTTTCTGGACTGATTAAACGCACTACAAAATGGGGACACCGATTAACAGCTAGGGGCTTAGAGCGGACTCGATGTTGCTGGGCAACGCCAAGCCGATATTGCTCTGCAACGCCAAGACGACCACGGACTGACCTAGAAGCAGTGGGTCTTTCGGTGCGATCGACCGCCGTGATCGCCGTGCTGGTGGATTCTCCTCGGATTTGCAGATAGCGAATTATTACCTGCTGAAGAGTTTGGGCGACTTCATTACTGCCGACAATATTAATTAAAATTACTTCTAATCCTTGGAGCTGAGTTACTTGATCTAAGTCCGCAGGTAAGGTTTCCACCATTTCTTGGAGATGGGTTGATAGAGGATTAGTTCGCAGCGTCAAATAGCTAGCAGGTTTAGTTTTAGCTTGGTAGAGAGCATCTAGGGTGGCAAGTCCCAGACCATGATCGTTGGAAATTACCGCCACGTTGCCTTCTAGATTCAGGATATTCCAATGCCCCAAGCCCAGTCGCCAATCATTCACTTGCAGATTACTGGCAGCTAGTTCGATGATATCTTCATGGCGATCGATCGCCTGATCGTTGACCGTGATTTTGCCATCCAAAGCCATCAACTCCCCAGTCGAACTAACCGCTAAGGGGTTGATTTCTACTAACTCTAAATCTTTGGCAATAAATAAACGATACATTTTCTCTACAAGATGACTCACAGAAGTAATGAGATGCCCTGTTAGCCCCATCTTGATTGCTAATCTCCGGGCATAGAAGGAAGAAAATTGTTGATCGATAATTACCTGTTGCATCTGCTCAACCACTTTTTCGACATTCACTCCCCCCTTTGGCGATCCTAGCAGCACAGGCAAGCCGAGTTGGTAATCTAGGACTACTGCTAGATAAATCTCCTGATCGGTGTCGTACTGCGCCTCCGCTAGTAATACTTGGGGAAACTCGCCCATAATTGATAGGCTAAAAATGCCACTCGCCGCCGCGATCGCATCAATAGTATTCGCCACAAACTTAATTCCCCCCGCCTTGCCCCTGCCCCCGGCTCGGACTTGGGACTTGAGAACCACCGGGTAGGGAATGCACAGGTCTTTAACATCCGAAGGTTGGTCGATGCGCTGGGAAGGCAAGGTGGGAATCCCCCATTCCCTAAATAATTCCTTTGCTTGGTATTCTAATAAATCCATAACCCCATCTATCCCCTAGTTTCTAAACTTTTACTCTCTAAAGCTGGCTTAATTTTATCGATCCCGTACATACCCTGCCAAATCTTATCAACAATCCGAGTAGGAAAAAGTTTGGTCATCAAGAATAGCATTACATTACCGCCTGTAGCCGCTACATAACGGGGCTGGGGTTTAGGACTAGTAAGGGCTTTGGTAACAACTTGGGCAAGGCGATCGGCATCCCAACCTACCTTGCTAATGCCCTCCTCCATTCCGGCTACTTCGGCAAAGGCGGCTTGGTAGGGAGAATCTGCCACCAAAGGGGTGATTTTCTCCACGGTTTCCTTGGCAACATTAAAAAACTCAGTTTTTACTGGACCCGGCTCAATCAATACGACCTGAATATTGAATGGCTCCAACTCCATTCTCAAAGCATCACTCATGGCTTCTAGGGCAAATTTTGAAGCACTATATACTCCCATCAGGGGAAATGCTACCCGTCCTGCCATGGAGCTAATATTAATGATTCTGCCATAGCCCTGCTGTCGCATCGCAGGAATTAATGCCTGACTTAGGGTTAAGGGGGCATAGAAATTCACCGCAAATTGGTATTGAGCATCTGCTTCACTGATTAATTCCAGCGGTCCCATCTGGCCATAACCTGCGTTATTAACTAGAGCATCCACCCGCCCAAAGTGCTGTAGTGCTTTTTCGGCAAGGTTTTTAACTTGGTTGACTACAGCCACATCCGTAGGGATGACTAAAACCTCGGCTCCCTGTTGCTGGCATTGGGTGGCAATGCTTTCTAGTTTCTCTTGGCTCCGGGCAGCCAGAACTAATTTGATACTGGGGAATTTTTGGGATAAATTTAGGGCGATCGCTGCCCCGATGCCTGACGATGCACCAGTAATTAATACCACTTGGGCAGATAAAGCCGGAAATACCATAGGATTTTATTGGAAATTTCTTGAACCAACACTTGCTGAGAAATCTGCGGATAGTTCACTATCTCTGTTACAGATTATTAAGCATATCATCTTCTCACTATGTTCTATAAAGTGTCAAGGTTCTAGAAAATGCCAAGTGGATGTTGTTGCGGGCTTCGACTACGCTCAGCCCGCAACAACGTTAAAAGGCGTAAGTCCTATTCATATGACTTTGTGATCTCCCACCTGAATATGAATATTGTAGGAGGCAAGTAGCTCAAGGGTAGCCCAGATTAGTATAGTTACACCCAGCATTTCCCCAAACTCTTCACAGACAATCTGCACCACTGAATCTGCTTGGTTTGGACTGACAAAGTTTGCCATGATCTCAACACCAATGGCTGATATAAAATACACACAGAATCCTAATAGGTAGAGACGGACAACTCGTTCTCGATCGCGGAGATAAGGGGAGAGCCTCCGCCAGAGAAAAGTCACGGTAATTAAGAACAGCGGTCCTAAGATAAACATCCAAATTCCGGTATGGCTAAAAAGGGAGCCTTTGCGAGAGCCATCTGCCAGTAATTTGTCACTCTGGTTACCGATCCACTCATGAATTTGGGCAGTTTCATCCAAGGATAGGGCAAAGCAGAGTAAAGACAAAGCTCCGGCAGGCAACAGAGGGGATGGCTGTCGATCGCGCATAACAAAAGCAAATAAACCAAGAAGTAAGCCAAGGAAAAGTATCTGACTAGATGAATACCAAGTTGGTAGGTTAACCTCTCCATCCATATCTACTAAGTGGGTCAATATCTGGAAGGGATGCCCAAGTAAGTTATCAAAAATATATAAGAGAACGATGATGATGTCTGCCATTAGAAATATCTTGGCAATTCCTAGGATAGAAGTGCGGTTCTGAACTTTGGTATAGATGTCTTTCATATTTGCTCCCTGTTATTGGTGATTCCCAACAGTTAAGCCTAGAAATCTTTTCTGAATAGATTACTAAGTAGAAGTATGTTGAAACCATAAACTCTTAACAAATGAAGTATTAGAATTTTCTTTAATTAATTTGCTGTTTTTATTCACAAAGCCAGTGAGGATAGTAAGGCAACTTCTTGATGGCTTAAGTTAGCAATCTTAGTTGTGAGAAATACGGCTTTTCTGATTCAAACGAGGCTGTAAACATAGTTAGATTCACAGAAAAGTGACGATGGTGTTCGCACAAAGATAAGGCTACTAGAGAGGGAACTTTGTAGGCTGAAGGTGCTTAACTAGACCTAACTAGAGTGGATTTGTAAACAAGTTAATGATAGGTTAACCTAATATTAACTTGTTATTAAAATTTGGTTAAATAAAAATATCTGGCTGTGCATCAACTTACATATTGGGTAGGAAATTCTATCATCCCAATGCCAAAGCAAAGTCCAAGAGACCGCGATCGATTTTGCTCTTGAGGCAAATATATAGCAATCCTAAATGGATTGAGAACGTCTCTCCCTCTGGGCTACGGTGTACACACAAGTCTACTCTGACTACGTTTCAGGACTTGATCCCCTCCAGCCCTCCTTTTAAAAAGGGGGGCAAATTAAATTAAGTCCTCTAGGACTTACGCATTTAGACGTTTTTGCGGGCGCGGAGCGCCCGCAAAAACGTCCACAACTCTCAACTAAACTCAATCAGGATTACTGGAGAAGCGCGTTGATCTAGCGGAGTATTTGAGATTGCTATGGCAAGGTTTCAGATCAACCCAAACTCGCGTTATATTGAATAAATAGCTAGTTATGGTAACAAGGCTTTACACAATTCGCTATGTCTAGTTTCGGGGTGTTCTGGATGTCATTGTGAAACATCTTTTCTACAGAATTTAATAATGTCACAGCAAAATCATCAAAGTAATCGATAATCCACTTTCTAGGAAAACCCAACAGGTTTGAGTAAATATTGATATTCTCCAAAATTCATCCTAGCTACTCAGTCGGCATGGCAGATTTATCGCCGTCGCCAGACAACGCGGAGTTGTGGAACCTGTGCAGAGCAGAGACTCCACGCCCCAACTTATCCTGCCAAATTATCCTAATTGAATACTACCGCAGCTTGCATCCGAATAAACCATGTCGCAATTCCTAAAGTGCTTGCTAGAGTTGGGTTTAAGAACAGGCTGCTGCCACCATCTGTTCTTAATCTGCTGTCAGTAGGACTTACCGCAGTTTGAGAGTGGGCTTCGACGACCCTCAGCCCACTCTCAAACCCAACATTGATAGGACTTTCAATATTTGTGGTGTGTCTCATTTGAACGCAAAGTGCTGTAGAGGTTATTTAACGTAAGTCCTGCTAAGGAATATTGAGAAGTTTTTAGTACGGATTTGCAATAGATCAAGTTGTAAATAGCTCTAGATAAAGATTTTTACAAGAAGTATCACTCAATATTTTTACAATACTCAAGGACTAGTTAAACAATGAATTGGTTAGGGTTAGTAATTGGTAATTCGCGATCGCACTGGGCTTATTTTCAGGGCAGTCAACTCATTAATACTTGGGATACTGCCCATTCCTTGGAAATGCAAACCCATCTTTGGCAGCAGTTTCTCCCCCCAGAGTGTTCCCCCAGAAATTCTCCAGAAATTCCTCTGTTTTTTGCTTCCGTCGTTCCCCAGCAATCCCAGATCTGGCGGAGCTATCCCAATAGCCGAGAGATTATCCTTGCCGATGTGCCCCTAGGGGATATGTACTCCAGCTTGGGGATCGATCGCGCCTTAGCGGTTTATGCAGCTTTGTTGAACTGGGATGTACCGGTGCTGGTCATTGATGGCGGCACCGCCTTAACTTTTACCGGAGCAGTTCCCGGTTCCCATCCCAAACTAATCGGGGGGGCAATTTTACCCGGCTTAGACCTGCAATTGCGTTCTCTTGTTGGTGGCACTGCGGCGCTACCATTTTTGGGCAGGAATTTGATTGACGTGCCAAACCGTTGGGGTAGGAGTACGATCGAGTCTATTCGCAGTGGTGTCATCTACACCCTCCTTGCCGGGGTACGGGATTTTGTCCAAGATTGGCAGCAAAAATTTCCCAACAGCAAAATTATCTTGACTGGTGGCGATTCCCCCTTGCTAGAAAAATACCTCCAAGGTCTTGATCCATCCCTTGCGGAACAGCTCATTATTGATCCAGATCTGATTTTCAATGGGATTAGGGCGATCGTCCAGCAACAGGTTAATTGTGAGTTAAGTAGCTAATCGGTAAAAACTAGAGCAGATGATGCTAAGATAACAAAGGACATGGAGAGATGGCCGAGTGGTTGAAGGCGCAGCACTGGAAATGCTGTTTGGGGGTGACTTCAACGAGGGTTCGAATCCCTCTCTCTCCGTTCTTGATTATTTTGGTAGTCTTGTTTGGTAATCTTGTCAGGATGTCTTCCGCAGTGTGGGGGACATCCTGACTTGTTTAGTACCATCAATAAACCTAATAGGACTTACGCATTTAGAGGTTTTTGCTGGCGCGAAGCACCAGCAAAAACCTCCAGAATCCTAGATAATTAGTTCACAGTGCGTAAGTCACCTAAGTTTATCCAATCCAAATTACACAATCCAAAATTACATAATCCAAAAATGGGACAGTACGATCGCCTAATCCTCATGGCAGAGGATGAACTGACGCAATACAGTACCGATGCTCGGAAAATCGAAAAACTACGCCGGAAAATAGGTATCTCTGTCAACCTAGCAGAGCAGCAAAAGATTAAAGAAACCTTGGCACAGGAAATGCCCAAGGATTGGTTTAATCAACTCCTAGAAACCCAAAGACAAGCGGTCTCTCTCCCTTTCTGGGGTATTGCTGGGTTGGGCTTATTATTTGGGATTTCGGCTAGTCAGCCTGTAGATTTTTTAGCGACTATTGCCGGGGGCGCGATCGCCATCAACCTGCAAAAGCGCGGCTGGAAACTACAAGCCAAGCGCCTAGTCTTGCAAACCCTAGAAGATATTGCTGAGAAAACGAGTAAACCTGCTCCTAGTCCAGAAACCCAGACCTCTACAGAATCCTCCTAATTTTTATCAATGCTGGATTGTCAGAATTAATCTCAGTATCTTAAGAGGACGCAGGGCTTTGTGCCCCTACCTATAGAACCCATTTGGTATCTTTCCTGAAACCCTTGTTGAGAGGCTATTCCAGGTGGACATTGCTTGTTTGGGCAAAAGCCATACGTGGCAAGAGTCCTAGCATAGATGTCAAATGGGTTCTATAGATGACTCGTAGGGTGAGTATCGCTCACCATCTGGGTTTGTAACGATGTTCATAAATTAATCCCAATCTGCTATTTGACCATCAAACCTCAATCCCCTCCGAAAAAGGGCGGAACATTCCAAATTTATGTCGTACTGGTCGTAAAAACCTTTATGATCAGAATGTAAACTTATGTGACACGAACCCCAATGGAGTTTATAACAGTAGAGCAGGTGAAGGAGATAGCTCAACAGTATGGCTATCTGGCAGTTTTTGTAGGGATTTTGTTGGAAAATATCGGCATCCCCCTACCGGGAGAAACCATTACCATCGTGGGCGGTTTCTTGGCGGGGAATAAGGAGCTAAACTACTGGTATGTTCTCGGCTGTGCGATCGCCGGAGCCAGCATCGGTGGCACGATCGGCTACTGGATTGGCAGGAAAGGCGGCTGGGCATTGCTAGTTAAGGTGGGTAAATTGTTCCGCCTCTCGGAAGAAAAACTAGTTAAACTCAAGGATGAATTTAGCGAAAATGCTGGAAAAGCCGTGTTTGTGGGCAGATTTATTGCCCTACTGCGGGTCTTTGCCAGTCCCCTCGCTGGAGTGGCAGAAATGCCCTTCCTGAAGTTTACTGCCTACAATCTTTTGGGAGCAGCATCTTGGGCATCGGTGATGGTGACAATTTCCTTCTTTGCGGGTAGAGTATTACCCCTAGAAGAATTGGTGACTTGGGCTGCCAAGTTTGCTGTGTTGGCGCTAGGGATTGTCGTCGCATGGATTGTGATCCCTATCTGGCTAGAGTCAAGGCAGGTGGAAAAATCTTAGGCTGGTTTGGCGATCGAATCCATGAAAAAATCATATCCCCGGCTTCTTGCTTACTGCACTGATTTCCAGCGGTTAAGTTAATTGAGAAGTCGGGGATATGTCATGATCTAGTGTTTAGTAATCTATACTTCTACAGCTACAGGAGCCACTGCATCTGGAGCAACGTAGGGAGCTTTAACGGGCTTGGGTGGCTCTACTCTAAGGGTCAGGTAACGGATTACTTCTTCACTGAGACGCATGGTGCGCTGCATAGGAGCCACATGGGTTCCGGGGGCAGCGTAGTTCATCAACACATAAATACCATCCCGGAATCTGTTGATTTCATAAGCCAAGCGGCGCCGTCCCATCAGCTTTACTTCAATTTCTGCTTCGGGGACACCAGCTTCCACCAGAAAATTGCGGTATTTGGCGACGGCTAGATTTACCTGCTCCTCATTGAGGTCTGGACGCAGGATATACATGGTTTCATAAAGTTCAGTCATAATTTTTTAAGTCTCTCCTTGTGGACATTAGGCTGCCGCATACCTAAGCAGGAATACAGAAGCAAGGATTTTAAATATTACTACAATTACGGCATCTTAGCAAAGTGGCAGATCAGGATTTTTTCTGTGCTAGTCTCTTAATAAGTAGTTTATATGAGTCTATTTACAGAGTCTGATTCTCTGTCCCCGGCGGGGATAGAAAATCAGACTCGTTAGCTAAAGTACTTTTAATGCTACCAATTCCACCACCAATTTTTATCCTGCGAATATTCTTATGACATTGCGTTACGTTCGTGTGAGGACTACGCCCGGCCAGACTTACTATGGCTTGTTGACGATCGATCGCCTAGTTCATGTCCTTGATGCCCCACCTTGGCTAGAGGGGGAACCCAATGGCTTAGAGCTATCACCCCCAGATTATCAACTCCTTGCCCCCTGCGCCCCTTCCAAAATTATTGCTGTGGGCAAGAACTATCAGGCTCACGCCGCCGAGATGGGCACTCCAGTGCCACAGCAACCTCTGTTATTTTTGAAACCACCCACAACTATTACTGCCACCGAGAAGGAAATCTATTATCCATCTCAATCCCAACGGGTGGACTACGAAGGAGAACTAGCTTTGGTGATTGGCGATCGAGCTTGTAATTGTACGCCGACAGAAGCGAGGAGCAAAATCTGGGGCTATACGATCGCCAATGATGTCACTGCCCGTGATCTCCAGAAAACCGATGGTCAGTGGACAAGGGCAAAGGGTTTCGATAGTTTTTGCCCACTAGGACCTTGGGTAGTCCGAGAAATTAGCCCCGTCGCCAGAATCCAGACTTTTCTGAACGATCAACCCCAGCCTGTGCAGTCTGCTGCCATTAATGACATGGTTTTCTCGCCAGATTTCCTAGTATCCTATATTTCTCAAATCATGACTCTACTGCCCGGAGATATTGTCCTCACAGGAACTCCAGAAGGGGTGGGAGCAATGCAGCCCGGCGATCATGTCCGCATCGAAATTGAAGGGATTGGCCACCTCCAGAATACGGTTGTCGCAAAAAATTAGTTGCAATATAAAAAACTTCACTCGCCTTCGGTGAGTAAAGTTTTTTACTAGCAGCAATATCATCTTGCCCCTTAGTGGTTGCCATAGCTTGAGAACTACCTAACTTGAGCGTACACAGCCTCAGAGATAGTAGGGATTTCCGCATAGCGCCCTGAGAGAGATTGGAAGATCGAGTAACCACAGGCACCTAAAGTACTCAAGAAAATAATATTCAGGATTGTTTCTGTGATCAAGTTTTGTCCTAGAGCCGGCATCAAAACCCCCAATAAGAGGCTACACAAGGTCAAAGCAATGTCTAAAAGAATTGCTTGCATAGCATTAAAGCGAATGAAATGAATGATTTTTTCATTGCGAACTACTAGCAGGAAGAGCAAAAAGAAGACGATAATCCCAGCAAAAGGAATCTGCCTATAGATGAACATTACTGGAGTCAGGGGTAAAAATAGAAGATTGAGGGGCGGAAATTGCCTAAGCAAGAACCCACCAAAAGGAATCACAGAAACTAAAGGAAGGGCATAGGGAAGACAGGCAAACAGCCGATCTTTAATTGTCGTTTCTCCGCGCCAAGTCATGATTGGTTATCCTTTTTTAGTTGTTTAACACTACTTCTACAATAACTTAATTTCCTCAATTATTGTCAAAGGAGCCTACGGGATAACCGAATCCCTAGACACTAAAAACTTGCCGGAAATACATCTTGACTCTCCCCTTGGGGCAGGGTGTTTACTAAAAAAGTTGGTGGTACTAAAGCAATAAGGATTTCCCCCGCGCTGCAGGGGAAATCCTTACTCAAAAATTATTAACTTTTTAGGACTAGCAATAGGACTTACGCACTCTCAACGAATTATCGAGAGTTTTGTAAGTTATTGTAGGCGCTCCGCGCCTGTAATAACTTACAAATACGTAAGTCCTGACCAAAAAGTTAAACAAAGGAGGTAGAGGAAATGCTGAAGATTGGAGATTTTTCTAAACTTAGTCAGGTGTCGATCAAAGCCCTCCGCCTCTACGACCAGAAAGGTTTGCTCAAACCGATCTCGGTCGATCGCTTTACTGGCTATCGCTTCTACTCTGCTCATCAATTACCTCGGCTGAATCGCATTCTTGCCTTCAAAGACTTGGGTTTCTCTTTAGAGGAAATCGCCAAACTCTTGACGGAAGAAGTTGCTCCTAGTCAAATTCGGGGTATGTTACGCCTGAAGCAAGGACAACTACAACAACATATCACCGACAGCCAAGAACGGTTGGGGCGAGTGGAAGCCAGACTCAAACAAATTGAAATGGAGAATATGATGGCAAACTACGATGTGGTGATCAAAAAAATCGAATCGATAACCGTGATTTCCCGGCGCGATATTCTGACCAGCTATGGTGCAATCTCAGCATTATTCGGCGAAGTTATGGGTTATCTAGGCTCCCAAGGAATTAACCCCAGTGGGCTACCCTTGGCTATTTGGCATGATCAGGAATACAAAGAGAGTGATGTAGATGGGGAGGCTGCTGTGCCGATCGATCCATCCCTAGGCGCAAAATTGACGAATACTCTAGGGCAACAAAATCCCCTGCAAATATTGGAACTGCCGGGCTATCAACAAGCCGCCTGTGTCGTCTATCAAGGCAGCTATAAATTTATGCCTCAAGCCTATACTCATCTTCTAACTTGGATTGAAGAAAACGGCTACCAAATTATTGACAATAACCGGGAAGTATATATTAACGGCGGGGCAGAGCAGGATAACGAGTCTTATATTACGGAAATTCAGTTTCCTGTAGAGAAAATCAAGGTTTCTGCCTAGGTATCATACCTGCAAGTAAGGCGAACATTGCTTACCTTACGAAGAAAGTCCTAGCCTGCATTATTCATGAAGATCGAGAAAAATCCTCAAAACCCTCTTGTATAAACATGTCTGACGATCAACCCAAAAAACAGTGTGTTTTTTGAGGTGCAGTCACAGCAGGGATTTCAAGAGTTGGTGAATAATCCAGGCTAGATTCTTCTTAGTCTGCGATCCCCCCCAGCCCCCCTTAAAAAGGGGGGAAAGAGTTTTCTTGAAATCCCCCTTTTTTCTAGCGCAGCGGTGCGTCAGCACAGGGATTTAGGGGGATCGAAACTTGATTCTACTTAATAGCTAATAGTCAGAGTCACTCCGGCTTCTACTTTTTGATCTCCCGGCAGAACTGGAGTGGTAGCCCCAAAAGCCTCACGGGTGTTAACTGCATTTTGTAATAGCATCGGCGGTGGAGTCGCTCCATTGATCTGGATATTGACAACCTCTCGACGGGTGAGGTTGAGGGCACTGAGGACTGTATCTGCTTGACGTTGAGCATCTTGGGTGGCGAGGCGCAGTGCTTGCTGTTGCGCCTGA
Organism: Phormidium lacuna HE10JO; assembly: GCA_943370025.1. Lineage (GTDB taxonomy): Bacteria > Cyanobacteriota > Cyanobacteriia > Cyanobacteriales > JAAUUE01 > JAAUUE01. The sequence goes on from CALRPI020000076.1 coordinate 23,922, forward strand.
TCGATCGCCGCATCGGTGGCAGTAAAACTTACCCCATTAATCATCGTGGCTCCTGCTTGCACCGCTACATCGATGATTTGTCCTGCCCGATCAGGAGCAACCCGGAAACTTACAGTATTCACGCCGCTATAGCCTTTGAGTTCCTGCCTATTGTCCAGGTATTCATAGACGGGGTTGAGACGAATCCCGGTGGTTTGGATTCTTTCGACATTGCGAGATCGCAGGGCATCGACTACTGCGCTCGATCGCCTAGCCAATTCCTGCTGCACTTCGTTAGCATTCTTACCCTGAACTTCTACACCCAACTCCACTCTAGTGATGGTGGTAGGAATAGTTTCCACGCCTCGGCCATTGACAACTAAGGTTCTGAGCATTCTTTCTTGCCCCCAGACTGGACTTGCAAAGCTAACACTTAAAATCCCCAAAGCTAAGGGCAATAGATTTTGTAAACTACGCAAAGCTAATTGCCGTTGACGGCTTCTTGATTTTAAAACCAATAAATTACCCATTCTCATCTCCTCAACCTTCTTTACTATTAGGACTTACGCAGTTGGAGGTTGTTGCGGGCGCGGAGC
>CALRPI020000077.1:0-24493 GCA_943370025.1 Phormidium lacuna HE10JO
ATTCATACCCACAATTATTCCTACCAAAAGTCAACAATTGCGTTGGATCGTCTTAGCTTTTCTCCCGGCTAGCTTGCTACTGGGAACTATAAAGTGCCATTCCTAGTTAGGACGGTGACATTTTTGAGTGCTGAGCGAAGTCGAAGTCCTCAAAAATGTCCTAATCAAAGCGGCGACCACCATAACATGCTGACTAGCGATGGTTTTGTGTGTAGAAGAATGCCTTCGCCCAGATCCAAACTGCTGTAAATGTGAACTCAATCACGATCGGGATGTCCGGGGTATGTTAGACTGCTTTACAGTTTTTGTGCAAAGTAAAGAAATCTAAAGTAGGTATCGGTGAATGGAACCGCTTTATCAATATGCTTGGTTGATCCCCGTACTACCCCTTGCTGCCGCCATGATTGTGGGCATGGGGCTAATTTCGGTAAACAAGATTACCAATGGTCTGCGACAAGTCAATGCCGTCTTCATTATTACTTGCTTGGGTGCAGCCATGAGCTATGCCTTTGCCATATTGTGGAGCCAGATTAATGGTCATGAGGCATTTACCTATAGCTTCGAGTGGGCTGCCGCCGGAGATTTTCGGCTAACTATGGGTTACACGATCGATCATCTAGCCGCCTTGATGCTGGTGATTGTCACCACCGTGGCGTTGCTCGTGATGATCTACACCGATGGCTACATGGCTCACGATCCCGGCTATGTCCGCTTCTATGCCTATTTAAGTTTATTCAGTTTTTCTATGCTGGGGCTGGTGATTAGCCCCAACCTAGTGCAGGTTTATATATTTTGGGAACTAGTTGGGGTCTGTTCCTATCTGTTGGTCGGCTTCTGGTACGATCGCAAACCCGCCGCCGATGCTTGTCAAAAAGCCTTTGTGGTCAACCGAGTCGGGGACTTTGGTTTGTTACTCGGCATCCTTGGCTTGTACTGGGCAACCCAAAGCTTTGATTTTGAAATCATGGGGCATCGCCTTGTAGATTTAGTCAACGGCGGCGAAATTAGTGGTTGGTTAGCGGCGTTCTTTGCCATCCTCGTTTTCCTTGGTCCCGTGGCCAAATCTGCCCAATTCCCTCTCCATGTCTGGCTACCCGATGCCATGGAAGGTCCTACTCCTATTTCTGCCCTGATCCATGCGGCAACCATGGTGGCAGCGGGAGTATTTCTGATTGCCCGGATGTATCCGGTGTTTGAACCCATTCCTGTTGTCATGCAGGTGATTTCTTGGACGGGGGCATTTACCGCCTTCTTGGGGGCATCGATCGCCCTGACCCAAAACGACATCAAAAAAGGTCTCGCCTACTCCACCATCTCCCAACTGGGTTATATGGTCATGGCGATGGGCATCGGAGCTTACAGTGCTGGGTTATTTCACCTGATGACCCATGCCTACTTTAAAGCCATGCTCTTCCTCGGTTCCGGCTCCGTTATCCACGGCATGGAACACGTAGTTGGCCATAACCCCGTCTTAGCTCAAGATATGCGCCTGATGGGGGGCTTACGCAAGCATATGCCCTTCACCGCCTCCACATTCTTTATCGGCACCCTAGCAATTTCTGGGATTCCCCCCTTTGCTGGTTTCTGGTCAAAGGATGAAATCTTGGGACTGGCTTTTGAAGCAAATCCCGCCCTGTGGGTGATTGGTTGGGCAACGGCGGGGATTACGGCTTTCTATATGTTTAGAATGTATTTCTCTACCTTTGAAGGCAAATTCCGAGGCAATGAAACCTCTATCCAGCAAAAACTGCTGGCTGCTGCGGGAATGGCTCCGGCGGTGCAAAATTTTGGTCCCGGAGCCATGAATGTGCAGGAATTAGCCGCCGAAGATCACGGTGAACACCACAGCCACGATCCCCACGAATCCCCTTGGACGATGACCTTGCCCTTGGTGATCCTAGCAGTTCCTTCGATGCTGATTGGATTGGTTGGTACACCTTTTAATAATTACTTTGAGGGATTCATTTATCCCGCTGGCGAAGTGGCGGAACATGCGGAGGAATTTAACCTCAACGAGTTCCTAATTATGGGCGGGAACTCTGTAGGCATTGCCCTGATTGGGATTACCATCTCCTCTTTGTTCTACCTGTCCCGGAAAATTGATGCGGGTGCGATCGCCCAAAAGATTCAACCCCTGTACCTGTTCTCTTTGAATAAATGGTACATCGATGATATCTATGGCAGCGTATTTGTGGTCGGTCTGCGCCGCATTGCCCGTCAGGTAATGGAAGTGGATTACCGAGTAGTAGACGGTTTGGTAAATCTGACCGGAATTTTCACCCTTTTCTCTGGAGAAACCCTCAAATACTTTGAAAGTGGCCGAGTCCAGTTCTATGCCCTGATTATCTTTGGGGCTGTACTCGGCTTGGTTGTAGTTTCTGGAATTAGCTAGTCAGAATAATTTTAATAATGTCCCCCGCAGTGAGGTGGACATTATTAAGTAATAACTTAAAAACATCCCCGGCGTAGCCGGGGATGTTTTTTCTGAAAAAGCAAAAGTTAAAAAAAACTGGGTTTCTCGTCTGAAGTTTCCGGAAGGATTCTAAAGTCTTAACTAGAGAAGCCCGGTTTTTATGTTCGGGTTTGTTCTGATATCTAGCATTATCCATAGCCGTCGCCATGCAGGTTATGTTGTGGGAACCTCCGCGAAGTTGGGATTCCCACAACCAAAATCCTCTCAACTCCCTTGGCAGTTGCTATACAAGATATTTACTGCTAGATATCTAGGAAGTGGTGGCGATCGAAAGCCCTCAACCTCAGTCCTCAATTAACCTAAAAATACGATCGTAATTAAAGACTCATGGATAGTAACTTTCCTTGGCTAACGGTAATCATTCTATTTCCCATTATTGCCGCCCTATTCCTGCCCCTCATTCCCGACAAAGATGGTAAAACAGTCCGTTGGTATGCCCTTATAGTGGGCTTGCTAGATTTTTCTTTGATTGTCTACACCTTTGGCCGTTTCTATGACTTGGACAATCCAGACCTGCAACTAGTAGAAAGCTACTCTTGGGTATCGCAAATTGATCTGAAATGGTCGGTGGGAGTAGATGGCTTATCCATGCCCCTAGTGTTATTAACTGGATTCATTACCACTTTAGCTGTCCTTGCCTCTTGGCCAGTCACCTTCAAACCTAAGCTATTCTATTTTCTGCTCCTAGCCATGTATGGTGCTCAAATAGCCGTATTTGCCGTGCAGGATCTATTGCTTTTCTTCTTGGTTTGGGAGTTGGAACTAATTCCGGTATATCTGCTCCTTTCCATCTGGGGCGGCAAAAAGCGCCTCTACGCCGCCACAAAGTTTATTCTCTATACCGCTGGGGGCTCCCTGTTTATCCTCATTGCAGCCCTAGCCATGGCTTTCTACGGGGATACCGTCACCTTTGATATGCGTGCTCTGGCAAATAAAGATTATGCTGACAACTTTGAGTTGTTGCTCTACGGTGCCTTTCTGATTGCCTACGCTGTCAAGTTACCCATCTTCCCACTGCATACTTGGCTTCCTGATGCCCACGGTGAAGCTACAGCCCCGGTGCATATGCTCCTCGCTGGGATATTGCTAAAAATGGGCGGCTATGCTCTGGTGCGGATGAATGCCGGGATGTTGCCCGATGCCCATGCGGTATTTGCCCCGATCCTGATCGTTTTAGGGGTGGTGAATATTATCTATGCGGCTCTGACTTCCTTTGCCCAAAGGAACCTGAAACGAAAGATCGCCTACTCTTCGATTTCCCACATGGGTTTTGTCTTGATTGGCTTGGGTTCTTTTACGGAATTGGGTTTAAGCGGGGCTGTATTGCAAATGGTCTCCCACGGTTTAATCGGGGCAAGTTTGTTCTTCTTGGTGGGGGCGACTTACGATCGTACCCATACCCTGATGCTGGATGAAATGGGCGGGGTGGGACAGAAAATGCGGAAAATCTTCGCCATGTTCACTGCTTGCTCGATGGCATCTCTAGCACTGCCGGGGATGAGTGGTTTCGTGGCTGAACTAATGGTATTTGTTGGTTTTGTCACCAGTGATGCCTACGACTCTACCTTCAAAATCATCATCGTGATCTTGATGGCGGTAGGTATTATCCTCACCCCGATTTATCTCTTGTCTATGTTGCGAGAAATTTTCTACGGCGGGGAAAACCAAGAGCTAACTTCCCATGAGGCTCTAATTGATGCGGAACCAAGGGAGGTATTCATTATTGCCTGTCTGTTGGTTCCCATTATTGGCATTGGTTTGTATCCCAAAATCCTCACAGGGATCTACGATGCCACCACGACCCAACTCACCGCCCGTCTCCGGGATTCTGTCCCTTCTTTAGCAGAACCAGCTCTAGCACTGAAAGGACAAAAGATGGCAGCTATCCAAGCGCCGAAAATACCTTAGATAAGCCGTTGCCAAGCAATTTATGTAGTGGTAACCTTCGCTTCGCGAAGGTTACCACTACATCAGTTTGAGAGTGGGCAGCTACAGCCACCCACTCTCAAACCCAACATTGATATGACTTTCAATATTTGTGGTGTGTCTCATTTGAACGCAAAGCACTGTATCTGAAAAAGCAGAAACCCCCGATTGTAGTTGGGGGTTGCGGAGCTTATTATTGATGGAGTTTAGTAACTATTTCCCAGAACTAACTAGAGTTTTGAAATCCTCAAGATTGGGTTCATCACCCTTGGCAACTATGCGCCCTTCATCTTCAAAACCATCAATCTCATTGAAATTGAGATAGCGATAAAGTTCGGCAGCAAGAGGATCGATTTTATCTTGGACTACCTTTAGGTATTCCTCACGGGTGGGCATTTTGCCCAGCAAGGCACAGACGGCAGCGAGTTCAGCCGAACCAAGGTAGACTTGAGCGCCTTTGCCCATGCGGTTGTTGAAATTGCGGGTGGAGGTGGAAAACACCGTGGTGTTATCTTCAACCCGTGCCTGATTCCCCATACAGAGAGAGCAACCCGGCATTTCTAAACGCGCTCCTGCTTGCTCAAAAGTAGTGTAATACCCCTCGGATTTGAGCATGGATTCATCCATCCGGGTGGGGGGAGCCACCCAGAGGCGGGCTTTGGCTGCTCCTTCTCCGGCAATAACTGTGGCTGCGGCTCGATAGTGACCAATATTGGTCATGCAGGAACCGATAAACACTTCCTGAATCGGGTCGCCAGTGCATTCCGAGAGGGTTTTGATATTGTCGGGATCGTTGGGGGCAGCGACTAGGGGTTCCTTGATTTCGTTGAGGTCAATCTCAATAATCTCAGCATATTCTGCATCAGGATCCGCCTCCATCAAGACTGGGTTGGCTAACCATGCTTCCATTTTGGCAATCCGCCGAGTCATAGTCCGGGCATCGGTGTAGCCACGGGCGATCATATTTTTCAGCAGAGAAATGTTCGATCTCAGATACTCGGCAACTGTCTCTGGACTTAGCTTGATGGTGCAACCAGAGCAAGACCTTTCTGCCGTAGCATCGGTAAGTTCAAAAGCCTGCTCTAACTTCAAGTTGGGCAGTCCTTCGATTTCCATGATTTTGCCAGAGAAGATGTTTTTCTTGTTTTGTTTCTCGATCGTCAACAATCCCTTTTGAATCGCTACGTAGGGGATGGCATTCACCACATCTCGTAGAGTAATCCCCGGTTGCATCTCGCCCTTAAACCGGACTAGAACTGATTCGGGCATATCCAGAGGCATCACTCCCAACGCCGCAGCGAAGGCTACTAGACCAGAACCTGCTGGGAAGGAAATTCCTAAAGGAAATCGAGTATGGGAATCCCCACCAGTGCCAACGGTATCCGGCAGCAGCATCCGGTTCAGCCAAGAATGGATGATGCCATCGGCAGGACGCAATGCCACGCCGCCACGGGTGGCGAAGAAATCGGGCAAATCCTTGTGGGTTTGCAGATCCGTTGGTTTGGGGTAGGCGGCGGTGTGGCAGAAACTTTGCATCACCAAATCTGCCGAGAAACCCAGACAAGCCAATTCTTTCAACTCATCACGGGTCATGGGTCCAGTGGTATCTTGGGAACCCACAGTGGTCATGATTGGTTCGCAGGAAGTGCCGGGACGGACACCGGGCAGACCACAGGCTTTGCCGACCATTTTCTGAGCTAGGGTGTAGCCCTTACCTGTATCTACAGGCAGGGTAGGACGAGTAAACAGAGTGCTAGGTTCTAATCCAAGAGCTTGGCGGGTTTTATCCGTCAGACTCCTTCCGATCAACAGGGGAATTCTGCCCCCCGCCCGGACTTCATCCAGGATAGTATCGGGTTTCAGGGTGAAGGTAGAAATCACGTCTCCTTCTGGGTTGGTGATTTCGCCTTTGTAGGGATGGATGGTAATCACCATGCCAGTTTCCAATCCAGTCACGTCACACTCGATCGGTAATGCCCCGGAATCTTCGGCGGTGTTGAAAAATATTGGGGCGATCGCACTGCCGAGAATATAGCCGCCCGATCGCTTATTCGGTACGTAGGGAATATCATTACCAATGTGCCAGAGGACGGAATTGATGGCTGACTTGCGAGAAGAACCAGTCCCCACCACATCCCCCACATATACCACAGGATGCCCTTTTTGTTTTAATTCGGCAATGGTCTGAATACTTCCCGGCTGCTTGCTTTCGAGCATCACCAAGGCATGGAGGGGAATATCCGGGCGGGTGGTGGCGTGGGGGGCAGGAGAGAGGTCATCGGTGTTGGTTTCTCCGGGAACTTTGAACACAGTGACGGTAATTGTCTCTGGTAATTTAGGACGACTAATAAACCATTCGGCATTAGCCCAAGAATCTACTACCTGTTTGGCATAGGGATTCTTCTCTGAGAGGCTTAAAATATCATGGAAGGCATCAAATACTAGCATTGTCTTACTCAGGGCAGCGGCGGCGGTGGAGGCGATGGCGGGTTCCCGGACTTGCAGGAGACTAATCAAAGATTGGACATTATACCCCCCCAGCATGGTTCCCAAGAGATGGACGGCGGATTCTGCCGTGATTAAGGGGCAAGCTATTTCTCCCTTAGCAACACCGGTTAAGAATCCCGCTTTGACATAGGCGGCTTGATCCACTCCGGGAGGAACGCGATCGCGCAACATCTCAATCAGGGTTTCTGCTTCCCCAGCCGGGGGATTTTTCAGGAGTTCGCACAGTTCAGCTACCTGTTCGGCATTTAGAGGTAAGGGAGGAACTCCCAAGGCTGCCCGTTCTTGGACATGGTGGCGGTAGGTTTCTAGCATGATTATTTGGTTTTTCTTCTTCTCAATATCAGGATGATTACAAATTATCCTACGTTTATTACTGTTTAGGAAAATTCTGGGCGATCGCTCCTTGACTTAGGCACAATTTCTAGATACGAGATCCCCCCCGCCCCCCTTAAAAAGAGGGGAGAATTAATTCACCTCGGCTCCGCTCGGTGAGAGCAGCCGAACCGAGTCGGTGAGTTAGGGGGATCGACTTCAATTTTCTCTACTCCCCTACAGTCTAATCCTTGCAATAACTGGGTGATCGTTTTCTGAGTTACCGGCTCTAGCCAATCGGCGGCGATTTCGGCGAGGGGAACCAATACAAAAGCTCGATCACCCATCCGGGGATGGGGAATAGTCAGGCGGGGAGTATCGAGAATTAGATCACCATAGAGCAGCAAGTCTAAATCAAGGGTACGGGCTTGCCATCGCTCTAGACGAACCCTGCCAAACTGGGCTTCGATCGCCAGCAAAGTATCCAACAAAACTAAGGGTGATAGCTCTGCCTCTAGGGTGACACAGGCATTGAGGTAGTCTGGCTGAGGTGGTCCAACTGGGGCAGTTTGATAAAAACTCGAACATTTCAGGAATTTAATTCCATCTGTTGTTTTAAGAACTTGTAGGGTTTGGGTCAGTATTTCTGGGGAATTACCTAGATTACTGCCTAGGGCGATCGCAACTTTGATTAAGGACATTCGTAAAGTTAATAATTAATAATAACTAATAATTAAAAAAATATAAAAGCATGGCTATTCTTATAGCTGTAATGCCAGTATTAGCCTAGGTTTTAATGTTTGCAATTTTCAGACAAACCAACTCATTACAGGGATGGGAGTATATATCTTGCTGTGATTAGGACTAAAACATAAGGTTATAAGATGTAAGGTGTCGCATCTAACTTAAAACTTTCAGAAAGCAATTAATAAGGAGCTAGTGAATGAATTACGCAAATGTTTGGAAAAGGTTTGTAGCATCTTTAATTGATGGAATTGTCCTCTATATATTACAAGCCGTGGTCGGTTTTGTTATCGGTTTGGCAATCGGTGGTGCTGCTGGTGAAGAAGGTGCAGGGGTGGCTGTGTTGGTTGCATCAGTAGCGGGTATAGTTATTGGCTGGCTATACTACGCAATCCAAGAAAGTTCGCCGAAACAAGCAACTATTGGCAAACAAGCTATGGGTCTAGTCGTCACAGACATGAATGGAGAGAAAGTTTCTTTTGTCAAGGCAAGCATTAGACACTTTGCCAAGTTCCTATCTGCTCTTATTCTGATGATTGGTTACATCATGGCATTTTTCACTGAGAAGAAGCAAGGACTCCATGATATGATTGCTGGCACTTTAATTCTCCAAAAATAATTATGACGATCGCGAGTGATGGGTTTAGGATAGTCAAAAATTGGGGGCGGCAGTTGGTGATTCCGGGGTTGGCGATCGCCACCGCCCTGATGATTAGTATTCCGGTAATTGGTTTTGCCACTAACTGGAATTGGGCAAAGATCGGCGCTACCTATGGGGGCTTGTTGGATGGAGCTTTCCTAAAAGGATTTGCCTTCGCGAATACCCTTGTTGCCACTACTCCCCTAATTTTTACTGGACTAGCCCTCGGACTAGGCTTTCAAAGTGGTGTGTTTAATATCGGGGCAGCAGGGCAGTTTATTTTGGGAGCCACCTGCGCCGTATGGGTGGGTTATGCCATCCCTCTGCCGCCGATAATTCATCCCCTAGCCTGTATTTTGGCTGGAGCGTTGGCTGGCGGTTTGTGGGGAGCGATTCCTGGCTATCTCAAAGCCCGCTTTGGTTCCCATGAGGTGATCAACACTATCATGTTTAACTATTTGGCATTTTTTCTCCAAGATTGGCTGGTAAAAAATCCCCTCAAAGACCCGGCTCCCGGAGTATTTCGGACTCCGAATATTTTGGAAACGGCTTTCTTACCCAGATTTCTCGATCGCCTCCACCTTGGTTTTATCCTTGCCTTAATCACGGCAGCAGGAGTATGGTGGCTATTGCAAAAAACCACCATCGGCTTTGAACTGCGGACTGTGGGCATGAACCCGGAAGCCGCTAAGTATGCGGGGATGAAGCCCCAAAGAATGATTGTGTTAGGGATGTTTCTCTCCGGTGCTCTAGCCGGAATTGGTGGGGCGGTGCAGATATTGGGGGTCGATCGCAATATGCCCGCCACCTACTCGGCAGATTTTGGCTTTGATGCCATACCTGTGGCTTTATTGGGGCAGAATAGCCCTCCAGGAATTGTTTTAGCTTCTATCCTGTTTGGGGCATTAAGAAATGGCAGTGATCTCATGCAACTGCGATCGGGTGGTGTGGTCTCTAAGGAAGTAATTTTCATTGTCCAAGGAGTAATTTTATTATTCATTGCCGCCCCGGCTCTGATTCGTTGGCTATACCGCTTAAAACTGCAAAAAACTGCCCTTGAAGGTTCGCAACTTACTCGTGGCTGGGGTTAAATTTATTTAGGACTTACGCACAGCCAACAACTTACCGAGAGTAGTGGAGTTTTCTGTGGGCTTTGACTACGCTCAGACCACAAAAACCGACCAATGGCTAATTCATACAGCACTTTGCGTTCAAATAAGACACGCCACAAACATTAAAAGTCTTATCAATTTTGGGTTTGAGAGTGGGTGGCTGTAGCCACCCACTCTCAAACTGCTGTAGGACTTTTGGGCAATCGCCGCATTGATTAAAGGAGTGAGGCAAGAAGGATCGCTAGGATGTCAAACTATCCTGCTTCATTGCTACACTGGGAAGTAAATATTCTTCCCCAATCCTCAACAAAAAAGCCATGTCATCTTTGCCATCACAACGTGCGACAGATTTACGGACAGCTTATCGTGTCTGTGATGTGAAGCCTCTGGAAGGGGATGACCTCGATCGCTACTATGCTGACCTGAAAGATGCCCGCAAGAGTGAGGCAATGCAAAATATTAGTACTAAGCTAGATTTGCAAGAGGCGGGGGAATTTAGCACAATTTTGTTTACGGGGCATCGGGGTTGTGGCAAAAGTACCGAGCTAAGGTTATTGGAAAGAACTTGGAAAGATCAATATCATGTAATTTATCTGGAAACCGATGAGGTGACGGATATCAATGATGTGGAATATACCGATTTGTATTTATTGGTAGCTCAGTATTTAGAATACGAACTTCGGAAGTTAGGAATTAGATTAGATCAACAAATTATCAAGGATTTTGAGGACTGGTTTGCGGAGATCACTGAAGAAACTGAACAGACTGTAGAAAGCTCTATTTCCCTAGATGGGGAAGTGACTTTGGGTTTGGAAAATCCATTTCCCATTCCTTTTTTGGCTAAGTTGCTGGCAAAGCTAACTTCTCAAATTAAAGGTGGTGCAAAAGATAAAAAAGTTATTCGGAATACCTTAGAAAAAGATTTTTCTCGATTGAAATCAAGTATTAATTTATTGCTCGATGATGGCACTAAAAAACTCAGAAGGTTGCGACCAGATTGCAAGGGGATTTTGTTGATTTTTGATAATCTCGATCGCTGTCCTATCCATGTCACCAATCGCCTGTTTTTCGACTATGCGGCTCAGTTGCAAGAACTACGCGCAACCATTGTCTATACTGTGCCATTGGCAGCTTTGTATTCGCCAAGGGGGATTAGCAATAATTTTGAAAAACCCTCGATCGTTCCAATGGTTAATATCTATGACTATGATCGGAGCCGTGATTATTTGAATTACGATCCCTTGAAACACAATGACCTAGGTTTACAAGCCTTGGTACAGTTGCTACAAAGGCGAATGGATACTCAGAAGGTTTTTGCTTCGGAAGCAGATTTGCTAGAAATAATTCAAGCTAGTGGTGGTCACGTTCGGCATCTGATGCAAATGATGCGAGAAGCTTGTGTCACGGCTCTGAGTCGGAAGCATCTGTTTATTGCGGCGGATGATGCTGCCTATGCGATTAAGCAATTACAATTCAGTTTTGAGCGAGAAATTCCTGATGCTCACTACCCAGCGATCGCGAAGACCTACCATACTAAGGAAGTCGCCAATGATGAAATTGGGCAACAAACTCTCTTCAATACTTCGGTGTTGGAATACAACGGTACGCAACGCTGGAATTATCCTCATCCTATGGTAATCAAAATCGATGCTTTCCAAAGAGCCATCAACGAACTCAAAAATCAACCCTGAAGCAGATTTCCTAGGGCGGAATGCGGAAGCTCTCGAAAGAATTGCTATTTTTGCGGATCTTTCTGAGGGGTTTACGATCGGATTTGCTGAGGTGAATTTAGAGCGCGATCGCGATTTTGCCATCGCTGCCTTAACAGCTCGAAATGATGTTGATCTGCAATGGATTTCTCTGCAATTTACTGATCCAGATATAAGTTACTTAATTGCAGCAGTTACTGAGGCTTTGTCGCAGATAGAAATCATCCCCGATCGCAAAATAATATTGTTAATTAGTGGTTTAGAAAGAGCGATCGGCGGCTATGGAAACTATCCACCCTTGTTGAGCAATCTGAATATTGCTCGCGATACCTATGCCCACAAGTTACCCTACCCGATGCTGTTCTTTTTGCCCAACTATGCCATGACTAGGTTTGCCCAGCTTGCTCCAGATTTTTGGGCATGGAAATCTATGGAAGTCCGGTTTCAAAGTGATCTGCCGACTCCAGATCGGGAAGTTGACGAAATGCCCCGTATTCCGAGCGATCAAAAAACAATTCCTGTTTCTCAAGATCGATTTGATCTCCTCTATCGCCTCCTCACGGAATATCCTCAGCCCTCCCTCACCCGTGCCGATCTCCTTGGACAATTGGGAAATGCTTATAGATCCCATACTAACTATGTCCAAGCTGAGAGAGCTTATCAAGAATCACTAAATTTGTATCAAGAGTTGTTAGGAGATAGTCACCTCAAATTAGCAAACTCCTTGAACAATTTGGCTGAACTTTACAAGTCAATGGGACGTTATAACGAAGCTAAGCCTCTATATTTGCGATCTCTCCAGATATCTGAAACCCAGCTAGGAGAAGATAATCCTCTTACCGCAGTCAATCTAAACAATTTGGCAGGACTTTATCTTGCGATGGGAGAATATAGTAATGCCGAACCTTTATATTTGCGATCTCTCCAAATCAAGGAAACTCATCTAGGAAAAGAAGCTTCTTCTACTGCCGCAAGTCTGAATAATTTGGCAGAACTTTATTCCTCGATGGGACGTTATGGCGAAGCTGAACCTCTATATTTGCGTTCTCTTCAGATATCTAAAACCCAGCTAGGAGAAGATCATCCCCTTACTGCCGCCAACCTAAACAACTTAGCGGGACTTTACAAGTTAAGAGGAAAATATAGTGAAGCTGAACCTTTGTATTTGCAAGCACTTCACACTAGAGAAGCTCATCTGGGAGCAGATCATCCCTCGACTGCAATAAGTCTGAATAATTTAGCAGAACTTTACTCCTCAATGGGACGTTATGGTGAAGCTGAACCGCTATATTTGCGATCGCTCCTCATCTGCGAAACCCAGCTAGGAACTGACCATCCTCTTACAGCTAAAATCCTGAATAACATAGCTGTACTTTACCTATCGATGGAACGTTATAGCGATGCTGAAACTTTATACTTGCGATCGCTCCTCATCAAAGAAGCTCAACTAGGGAAAGACCATCCCGATATCGCCACCACTCTGAATAATTTGGCGGGACTTTACTTATCTATAGGACGCTACAGCGATGCAGAACCTTTGTATTTGAGGGCTTTGGAGATTTTGAGGCAAAGTTTAGGAGAAAATCATCCCAACACTCAAAAGGCTGAGAAGAATTTCTCCAATCTTCTCCAACAAGCCCTAGCTGACGGCAGTGCAGATTCTCTCTCCGATCACCCCCTCACCCAACAGCTTCTCCAAGAGTTGAGAAACTAAACTTCTTCATCGAAAAATGGCAAAATATTCTCTAAATCCCTCGCGCCATGCAAAACCCGGAGAACTTCCACTCGATCCTCTTGAACCGTATAAAAAATCAAATAATCCTTAAAATTCCTAATTCGCCACTGACGAATTGTTTTCATGTCAGACAAAAGCAAAGGTAAAGCCCTACCTATATTGGGAGTTGTTGCCAATTGAGCAAAAGCATCCTCAGCAGACTCCAAAAACCTTTCCGCTGCTTCCAGATTTCCATTTGCCAAAATGTAATTAGCCTGTTTTCTGATATCCTGAGTTGCCCGATCGCGAATGATTATCTGAAAAGCCATACTCCCTATTGCCCAGACCCCAGTATCGATCGTCGCAAATCCTGCCAATATTCAGGAGTTACCAGTTCGGCTTCCGAGTCTAGCCCTTCTTGTAACAGGCTAGCTAACTTTGCTTGAGCTTCCTTACGCTGCCGATCGTGCTGCAACAGAGCCAGAAAATATTCTCCAGCACTGGCATAATTTCCAGCCTGAAGCTGACTTTCAACATAAGATTCAAGCTCTTTTGGGATCGGAAAAATCACATTCATAAGCTTCTGATAGAAATAAAATTCTCTTAGCAATCCTAGCACTTATTTTCGATCATAAGCCCTAGCCGACAGTAGCGCCGATGCTCTCTCCCATCGTCCCCTCACCCAGCAGCCTATCCGAGAGATGAGATGATGAAAATTACGAAGGAGTAAAATCTAAAGCCCGTGACGAGGATTGAACTCGTGACCTCATCCTTACCAAGGATGTGCTCTACCACTGAGCCACACGGGCGGTTTATCTGTGGTGGTGGGCCGAGCTGGATTTGAACCAGCGTAGGCGTAAGCCAGCGGATTTACAGTCCGCCCCCATTAACCACTCGGGCATCGACCCATTTATCACCACAGTTCTTAACTATAACACCAATTGCAAAAAAATGCTACCCTGATTTATTTTTTGAATCTAGAGAGAGGGAGTTAAATACCCCTATCCCCTAGGGATCAAACCAGCTACCCTGTCTTTTGAAGCTTTTCGAGAGGCGGCGCAGTGCGCAGCCTCTCGAAAAGATTGAAGATCAAACCAGTTCACCTGTTTCTTGGAGGGAGTGGAGACGATGATAGATACCCTGATGCTGGAGGAGTTCTCGGTGGTTGCCCACTTCGATGATTTTCCCCTGATCTAATACTACAATCTTATCGGCTTCTCGAACTGTACTCAGGCGATGGGCAATGACGATCGTAGTACAGGTTCCTTGGATATTTCGCATTGCTAACTGGATCGATCGCTCCGATTCGTAATCTAGGCTAGAAGTCGCCTCATCAAAAATCAGCACATCCGGTTTCACCAGCAAGGCGCGGGCAATCCCTAGGCGTTGGCGCTGACCTCCAGAGAGGCGCACCCCCCGTTCTCCGACAATTGTAGAATATCCATCGGGTAATTGATAGATAAAGTCTTCTACCCTAGCAATTCGACAAGCTTCTTGAACTTCTGTCCAAGTGACTTGGGGATTGCCGTAGATCAAATTATCAAAGATCGTGCCATTGAAAATATCAACTTCTTGATGGACGATCGCCAGCCTGCGCCGATAGCCAGTGATATCTAATTTGCGGATATCTTCCCCATCCATGAGGATTTTGCCTTGGCTGGGTTCAAAGTACCGGAAGAGCAGTTTAACGAGGGTAGATTTCCCAGAACCCGATCGCCCCACGAGGGCAACGGTTTGGTAGGGTTCAATCAAGAGTTGGATATTTTGCAAGACCGGGCGATCGACATCATAGCCAAAACTGAGATTATCAAACTGCACTTTCCCGGTAAACTCGTATTGCCGGGGTTGTTCATGTTTTTTCAGGACAATTCCCACCGCATCCAAACCCAAGGGATGTTTCATAAACTCGTGGAACCGAAGCATCGACGCATAACGGCGAGCAAATACTTCGGCGAGGTTACTAATCGGTTCTAATTCGGCATAAGCCATACTAGAAATCGTTAGAGTAGTAATAAAATGCCCTAGGGAAATCTGCCCATTAAGAGTAGCTAGTAAGGTCAAGCCCAAGATCAGAAATACACAACTTTGTACCACAGTTCTTTGGTAAGTTCCTAAGGTGACATAGCCTAGATGAATTCGGTATAAAACCACCTTCAGTTCCCGATTCAGGCGCTGTTCTTGACGGGCTAATTCCTTAGCTTCGGTGGCGAAAGCCTTGACGGTTTTGATATTGGTGACTAATTCCGATGTGCGGCTTTCTGTATCTTCAATGTAGCGATCGAGGGTTTCTTCGCGATCGCTGAGGGTTTTCAGATTAGTAAAAGTAAAGCTGAGAATAAATAGAAAGGAAATCAGAAATAATACCGCAATCCGCCATTCAATCACCCAAATAATCAGGAAAATCGCCAATACTCGAAAGATTTTGGGAATCAACTGTCCAGCAACTTCTGGATAAGTCCAGAGATGGTTTGATAAACCCCTCGCCACCCGCCCAGCGATTCTGCCCGGATTATTTTCATCATAAAATTCGATGGGCAGGGTGAGGATTTTCTGGATCGAGTTTCTGGTATGGTCACGCTTGGCACGGAGGGAAATTTCCCAATGAAACCAAGGACCAATCCAAGGTTGAATCGGTGCCCGCACCACGGTGACGAGAAAGATGATCACCAATAAGACAATTAGGGCTGGGCGCTGATTGCTTAATTGGGGGGCAATGCTTAAAAGTTGTGCAGTCAGAGATTGCACGGGAGCATCTAGGGGTTGTTGAGAGAGGACGTTTATGATTTGCCCGATCGCATAGGGAACCATCAAGTCAATAATTTCAAAGATACTCGCCGCCGCAATACTAACAATGGCTATCCCCCAATAGTTTTTGAAATATTTAATTAGGTCACTAAATTTCGCCATAAAATCTCCTCACGATCATCGATGCAATGCAGAACAATGCAGATGTCCGTTTTTTCTAGTCCTCGGTTGCTACGGGACTTATTTGCTTGATACCAGAAACTAGAGTTCTTCAGGAAATCGTTGTTTTCCCGTTAGATTCTGAAATAAATTTCGATTTTTCTGTCTGGTTGGATTGCAGACTAGTTGTCCTATAATACAACACATACTACACAATATTACAAGCAAAGTAAATCTTTTCTGTCAATTCGGCGAAAAAATACTCAAAATACGCAGCCTGTGGATATTGATCCACCAGTATCGATCGATACCTTGCCCGCAGACCTCAAGAGGTGACAACACAGACGAAACAAATGCTATGTCAGGGCTTGATCTTAAGAAAATCCTGAAAATTAGAAATTAAATTGGGAGGTCTCATATGCCACACAAATTTACAATTAAGAAAATAGTCCCTTGGACTGAGTTTAATGAGTATGAAGGTCACATGGAAGGAGTAATAGATAATTATGATTTATGTTGTTATGCCCAGATGTCCAGTGCTCAAGAATGGCAACAATATCATCCGGGGGACATCTTGGAAGTGGATATATTTTTACTCCGCTATGATAAGGTTCAGATTGTAGAGGAATTTATTTTGCCAACAATAAAGCAAATAGAAAATTCGTGCTATGAAGTAACGGGAATTGTAACTCAAATTTCAGGGGAAAGAGTTTTACTGAAGCCCTTTCCTCCTTTTCCTTTTCCTTTAAAAGTTGATTTGGATATTCATTCTCATCTTGCACACCTTTTCCAAGATATTCATATTGGTAGCCAAATTTTTCTACAAGGATTAATGTGGATGGACTTATACCCTGAAGAAGAGTAGAAAATAAAATCAAAAATTGTTTAGTAGGTGAGTCAATCAATCTTTAGTTGAGCAGAGATAAAGAAACCCTCAATCGGTGACAAGGAGGTTAAAGTGGCACTGGAATATAGTTTAGAAATAGATACCAAATTGATTCCAACTGAACTTATGAAAATTGTTTCAACAATCAGTGGTTTTGTCTGGGGTGAAATTCCTTCCTTCGTGGCAGGAGAGTCAATGACTTATTTATTCGGTTTGGGATTAGCAATATGCGCTCCTCAATTTCATCAATGGAGTCAGTGTGTTAAAGAAGCTTTTGGTTTTATAAACTGTGTTTCAATATCCTTTCGGATTAATCCAACACCAGAATATGATTTGAGACTAATTGGAATCCTGCGGGTAACTTCAGTAATAATGCAGCATTGTTCAGAGGATTGTGTATTACTTTTGAATGGAGAGATAATAGTTCTACAGCGGATTCAAAATAAACTATTCCTCAATCAAGATTTTGGCAAATGGACAGATATCGAGCTTGCTGAGATTAACTTCCCCTACGAGCTAAAAAGCCTTCCTTCACCATTACTATAGGAAATTGTAATCGCTGATCTTGTGCTCAAATATCGAGTAAAGTGAGGCTGAGAATGTTTTAGTTGCAAAATTCTCTGCCAATTTTTAGATAGGTCTTATCACCCTGAACTAGCGATTAAAAACATCGTAACGCTGGGCAATTTGCCCATCATTTTTTTGTACCAATTCATTACTTCGCCCTGACATCCATGCATCCCATTCTCGACGATCGTCAGGTGTGTAAGTCCTGAATACAAAAAATACAAAGGACGCATTACGGAATGCGTCCCTAAAATCTGCCATCAGAGGCTATTTATAAAAGACTGACCTTTCGCCTCCGCTGGGGGCGAAAAATCAGGACTCCTAGTCACTTTATGTAAGTGGTCTCTCAGTATTGAGATTAATTGTTTAGATTGACTGGTATTGAGATTAATCGGTACTTTGCAAAATCAATAGGCGCTTTGCAAAGCCCACCAGAGAAGGAAGCCAATCCCGCCCAGGACGAAAATGGAAGAGAGGGCGATCGCTAAAGGAGTATCAGCGCCCTTAAACTTCATGATGCCGCGATTTAGGTCTGACATAGGAACTTAACAACTTTTAACGTAGTATTTCACCTCCAGATTAGCTTAATCAGCCTCAATCTGCCATAGGAATCTGCCATCCCTAAATCAAATTTGTCAGCATATCTTGAGAAGCTATAGCCATCGCCAAGTAGGTGAAATTGTGGGAACCCCCGCTTCGCGGGGGTTCCCACAACCAAAATCATCTTAACTTGCTAGTAAGTAGTGCTCGGATAACACAGCTTCGCCGTGGTCTGGGATCCAAACCACCCATTGGTTTTCTCCTTGAGGATCGGTTTGAGGACAGAGGAGAAGCGCTTCCGAAAAACTATAGGGGCTGGGTAATTCCTGTAGATGCACCCAAGTGTTTGCTTGCAGAGGCTGGAGGTTTCGGTCTATGGGGAGTACTTGTTCGTGGTTCTTAAGAGGCTGTTTAGCTTGAGCTATGGTTTTTAAGAGCATTTTCTTAACCTGCCAATTTTGTAATTTCAATAAAGTGGTTTTAGTCTGTATCTAAATATACTATTTACAAAAATCTAGATAGGCATTCTGTGTTATATCTTTATGTTTGCTCATCCCAAATCAAGAAAAGGGTTTCACCCTTTCTTGATTTAAAAAGGTTTCTGGTGGCTGAGCTTCGCCGAATTCTTTAATCAACTATAGAGACCCTAAATCATTTGCGAACAGTTACTAAGTCAACTTGCTTCTGGCAGATGGTTTCACCCGCCTCCGGCGGGTGAAACCATTTAGGGTTGCTATAGATGCCCAGATGCAGATTGGATTATTGACAAAATTGATGGAAATTTCCCATCTCCAACTTCCACTCTGGCTGTGTTATCCTAGTAAAGCTGCAAAAAGCAAAACTAAAAAATCACGCATCCGGTGATTTCGGGTGTTTTCTCAAGCAAGGTTGCTTAGAGAAAATCCACACTGGATGTTAGGTTCAACCCGAATCAAGGAGTAAAAAATATGCCAGTTATTACATTGGCTCAGATGTTAGAATCTGGGGTTCACTTTGGGCACCAAACCCGGCGCTGGAACCCCAAAATGTCTCAATATATCTATGCCGCTCGCAATGGTGTCCACATCATTGACCTCGTGCAGACAGCGCAATTGATGGAAGATGCTTACACCTATGTTCGCAATGCCTCTGAACAAGGTAAGAAATTTTTATTTGTCGGCACCAAGCGCCAAGCCGCCGGTATTATTGCTCAAGAAGCAAGCCGTTGTGGTTCTTATTATGTCAACCAGCGTTGGTTGGGGGGGATGATGACTAACTGGACAACTATTAGTACCAGAGTCGATCGCCTCAAGGATCTAGAGCGCCGGGAAGAAACCGGAGCTTTAAACCTGCTACCGAAGCAAGAAGCTTCCATGTTGCGCCGGGAACTCTACAAGCTCCAGAAATATCTAGGCGGGATTAAAACCATGCGCAAGGTTCCCGATATTGTAATCATTGTCGATCAACTCCGGGAATACAATGCCATTTTGGAATGCCAAAAGCTGCATATTCCTATTGTGTCTATGCTGGACACAAATTGCGATCCGGATGTGGCTGATGTGCCAATTCCCGCCAATGACGATGCGATTCGTTCCATCAAACTAATTGTCGGTAAACTAGCTGATGCTATTTACGAAGGACGGCACGGCTCCCTAGAGGCAGAAGAAGAGGATTACGAAGAATACGAAATTCCTGAAGATGAGGCTGAAGAAGTCGCAGCGGAAGAGGAATTGGCAGAAGCTGTAGAAGAGCCATCAGAGAAAGAGTAATCTTCTTACGCTGCCTATAGCTGGGACAACAACCGTCAAGAGGGTTAGGATAATTAGGGTAGTGGGAACCCCAGCGAAGCTGGGGTTCCCACTATATAACCTACTTAGCAATGGCTATATATAGATGACTGGTTACAAGAAGAGCCTGAATCTATTACCATTTTTATATGGTAGTCCTAAATAAGTCAGGATTTCTCCCGCAGTGTGGGGGAAATCCTGACCTAAAAATCATTACCTTTTTAGAGGCTATTTATAAAGTTTGATTTTGTGCCCTCGCTGGGGGCGGAAAATCAAACCTTCTAGCTACTTTATAAATAACCTCTTAGGACTACCTTTATATTAGGACTAGAAATTTTTAGTAAACAAAGGAATAGGGCAATGGCAGATATTTCCGCAAAGTTGGTTAAGGAACTCCGGGACAAAACCGGGGCTGGGATGATGGATTGCAAAAAAGCACTCCTAGAAAGTGAAGGTAATGTAACCAAGGCGATCGAGTGGTTGCGTCAGAAAGGGATTACTTCTGCTGACAAAAAAGCGACGCGAGTCGCTGCAGAAGGTGTTGTGGATAGCTATATCCACACCGGCGGTCGAGTTGGCGTGATGGTAGAAGTTAACTGCGAAACCGACTTTGTGGCTCGGCGCGATGAATTTAAAACTCTAGCTCGGAATATTGCCATGCAGGTAGCCGCCTGTCCCCAAGTGGAGTATGTCCGTGAGTCAGAAATTCCGGCAGATATTGTGGCTAAGGAAAAAGAAATCGAAATGGGGCGGGATGATTTGGGTAACAAGCCCAAAAACATTAAGGAAAAAATTGTCCAAGGGCGGATTGAAAAACGCCTGAAGGAGATTTCTCTCCTAGATCAGCCCTACATTAGAGACCAAAGCATTACGATCGATGAATTGGTCAAACAGGTGGCATCCCAACTGGGCGAGAAAATCGAAGTCCGTCGTTTTATTCGTTTCGTACTGGGTGAAGGTATTGAGAAGGACGAAACTAGCTTTGCCGATGAAGTTGCAGCAGCAACTAAAATCGACAAGTAGTGATGATTGTTCACCCCCGTTGGGGGTGAACAATTACAGCAGTATTTTATGTGTGGACTTCGACTACGCTCAGCCCACACATAAACCCAACCCTATTAAGTATTTCAGAAAATATCCCGGATTCCATTTATACGAAAGGTGCTGTAGAGGTGCTGTATTGGAGGAACTTTTGGGGCAGAATAACTTTCTTGAGGAGAATTGTTGCTAAAATATTGCCAAAATATTGCCAAAATTCAGAGGTTGATTAAAAAAAAATCTGGCGATCGGCAGTAAACATGGGAGAAAGTATGGTACAACTATGCCCATAAAGTTTTCCCACCTCAATCTTTAGGAAATAACTGACTAATGATGTCTAAATCTTTATCCCTTTCTTTTATGCCTATGTTGTTACAGCATCTGCTCAAGCTTCGTAGCCATTCTTGGTGGTTATCTCTAATTGTTTGGATCGTGCTAGTGGGGCCTGCCCAAGCTGCCGTGCAATTACGGGTGGCGATCGAACAAGGCGCGAGACAAGTCCAAGTCGGCAGTTCTACGGATGCGATCGTGCGCAATAGTGCCGGAGAAAAAGTCGGTGAAATTGCCGCTATGAATTCTTTCAATGCAGTGCCGAATAGTGGCAACGTCGCTTTGGCGAATTGGCAATCCCAACAACTTTGGATTGAACCCAGCAACGATGGCTACGTCTGGATTGACAACCGTTGGTATCGGGGCAGAACTCAGCTAGTCCCCACGGGGAACGGCGTTACCGCCATTAATCACGTAGACCTAGAGCAATATCTAGCTAGTGTTGTGGGAGCAGAAATGATTGCTAGTTGGCCCCAAGAAGCCCTGAAAGCCCAAGCGGTGGCGGCTCGTTCCTATGCCCTATACGAGCGATCAAAATCCAGAAGCCCCCTATTTGACCTCGGCGACACTCAGGGTCATCAAGTATACAAAGGCATAACTTCCGAAACCAACACTACCCAAGCGGCAGTCGCAGCTACTTCCGGGCAAGTGATGACTTACAACGGCAGCATCATCTTGGCAGCTTTCCATTCTTCTTCTGGTGGTCACACCGAGAATGTGGAAGATGTGTGGATCGAACCCCTGCCCTATCTCCGGGGTGTACCTGATTTTGATCAAGGTACTCCCAGCTATCAATGGACAAAATCCTTTTCTAGTAGCGAATTGGGCAGAAAAATTAGCGGTGTGGGGAATGTGACGGCGATCGCCCCCATCAAGGTCACTCCCAACGGCAGAATTGAAACAGTCCAAATCCGAGGAACCCAAGGAACCCGAACGATGGACGGTGATGCTTTCCGCAGTGCCTTGAGCCTCAAGAGTGCCTTATTTACGGCTGTGCCTAACGGTGATGGTTTTCAGCTTAATGGTAAGGGCTTCGGTCATGGTATTGGCATGAGTCAATGGGGAGCGTATAATTTGGCATCCCAAGGGACTAATTACCAGCAAATTCTCGCTCACTACTATCAAAATACAACTCTGGCAGTTCTGCCTAGGTAGGATAGTCAAGAGAGTAAAAATATCAAAAATAGTGGGGGCAATTTATAAATTGCCCCCACTATTTTTAATTAAAGCAGTTTGAGAGTGGGTGGCTACAGCCACCCACTCTCAAACCCAACATTGATAGGACTTTTGATATTTGTAGCGTGACTCATTTGAACGCAAAGTGCTGTAGATAAGCAAACAGATAATGGGAGCGATCGCTACGAGGACTGAGTGTCGTCGAAGTCCGTCGTGAGGGGCAGGTTACTTCGGCTTCGCTCAGCATAAATTCGGCTTCGCTCAACCAGCCTGAGGAAACCCTGTGGACAAGATGAGGACTGAGCAAACAAACTGAGCAAACAAGGTGAGACTGAGCGAAGTCGAAGTCCGGTGCTACAAGACGAGGACTGAGTGTCGTCGAAGTCCGTCGTGATGGGGCAGGTTACTTCGGCTTCGCTCAGCATAAATTCGGCTTCGCTCAACCAGCCTGAGGAAACCCTGCAAACAAGATGATGACTGAGCAAACAAACTGAGCAAACAAGGTGAGGACTGAGCGAAGTCGAAGTCCGGTGCTACAAGACGAGGACTGAGTGTCGTCGAAGTCTGGTGTGGTGGGGCAGGTTTCGACTTCGCTCAACCAGCCTGAGGAAACCCTGCACAAGACAATCTGAGCGGACAAGACGAGGACTGAACAGACAAGACGAGGACTGAGCGAAGTCGAAGTCCGGCTTCGCTCAACCCGCCTAAAAACTTCCGAAACTTTAGATGAGTTGTTTGTAGTTTAGGTGAGAATAGATATTAATTTTAGGGGGTATCGGGATGGCGAGGCGCTGGGTAAATTTGGTGGGAGTAACTCCTTTGTTGCTGGGGATGATGGTTGCTGTGCCGCAGATAGTGGTGAGTCCTTTGGTATTGGCTCAGAGTAGTCAAAATAGCCAGAGCAGCCAAGCAACTGAGGCTCAAAGTTTATTCAACGAAGGGGAACGGCTCCGCCAGCAAGGGACTAGGGAATCTTTGCAACAGGCTCTAGAAAAATATCAGCAGGCTTTACCTTTGTTTCGGGCAAATGGTGACAGTAATGGGGAAGCGGATAATCTTAATAGTATTGGCATTACATATCGCAGCCTTGGGCAACCACAGCAAGCATTAAATTACTTACAACAAGCCCTGCCAATTTGGAGGGAATTAGGCGATCGCTTTGGCGAAGCAAGTACCCTGAGTGTCATTGGAGATGTGTACGAATACAATGTAGGACAATCGCAACTTGCTTTAAATTACTATCAACAAGCTTTAACAACTCTTAGGGAAGTAAGCGGTTCGACCGAGGAAAAACTACGCCAACGCTCTCGTGAAAGATATATCCTGCGTGGCATTGGGTTCGTGTACCGAGGTATGGGGCAATCACAAGAAGCCATCAATTACTTTCAGCAAGCCTTAACCATTAGTAGAGAACTGGGCATTCGATCTAGTGAAGCTTTTGACCTAACTGGCATCGGGGCAATATATAGAGATATTGGACAACAAGAACAAGCATTGACTTACTTACAACAAGCCTTAGCCATTAGCCGGGAAGTAAGCAGTTCGACCGCCGAGGAGAGGTTACGCCTGCGCTCCGAAGAAGGAAGTGCCCTGAATGTTATCGGGGGAATATACCTAAGAACAGGGAAACCACAAGAGGCATTAAATTACTTTCAACAAGCCTTAGTAATTGAGAGAGAAGTGGGCGATCGCTTTGGAGAGGCATTTTACCTGATTGCTATTGGGTCAGCATACAGAAATCTAGGGCAACCGCAACAGACATTGGCTTACTATCAACAAGCCTTATCAATTTTCAAAGAATTGGGCGATCGTACTCAAGAGGCAGATACTTTGTATAGATTAGCTTTAGTCCACCAATCCATTAACGATCGACCCGCAGCCCTGCAAAGTATCCAAGCTGCGATCGCCATAGTTGAAGACATTCGAGGGCAACTAATCGACCCCGATTCCCGCACTTCTTACTTTGCTTCCGTCCAAAAATACTACAAACTCCAAGTTGACTTACAGCGATTTTCAAATGAATAAGCCGTAGCCTGCTAGTATAAACAGAAATAAGTAAAAACTAATGGATCAATAATGCCAGCCCCACTCTCAATAGATTTAAGACAAAGAATCATTTCAGCATATCAAGGCAAAGAAGGGTCTTTG
>CALRPI020000078.1:0-24369 GCA_943370025.1 Phormidium lacuna HE10JO
CCCCCCCCCCCCAACAACCTCCAGAATCCTAGATAATTTGTTTAGAGTGCGTAAGTCCTAAACTAAAAAGACAGGAAATTCTCATTGCTCACTGTTTGCATCCTTTACAGCCGCATAGAAAGCCCCGATAACTAGGGGAATACTCAATCCGAGAATTATTTGGGTAACCCCTATGCCAAACTTTGGAGTACCAGAGGAGAGTTCAAAGATCGAGCCGATCGCCGCGATCGCCGCCACACAGGAAACTAATAAAAGCACACCACTTTTCGGGGTCATCATAAAGAAATTATTTGAGTTTAGAGCGTGCTATCCGGCACACTCTAAACTGCGTATTTAATAAGGTTCATCAAGTAAAGATTCCTCCCGCAGCGCGGGGGAAATCTTTACTTCTATCTGATAGGTTTAACAGCGCTGGGGGAAAATTTATTTTTGCGGAGTTCTTCTGTCAGCAGCAGTTCATTTTCTACGCGATCGACAAACAAAACCCCATTCAGATGATCCATTTCGTGCTGAATTACCCGTGATAATAAACCTCTGGCTTTCAGAGTACGGGGATGCCCCAACTCATCTTTGTAGGCAACCTCCACCTCTTCCGGGCGAGTCACATCGATAAACACATTCGGCACACTCAAACAACCCTCTTCCATGTCGCAGACTTGACGGCTAAGTTTTTTGATCACCGGATTAATCAGGACAACGGCTTCTACTTCTGGTTTATCTGGCTCAATATCAATCACAATGACTTGCTTATGCACACCAACTTGGGGAGCCGCCAAGCCAATCCCATTGGCACTGTACATAGTTTGGAACATTTCTTTGACCAACTGGCGAACTTCTTCATCCACCTTAGCCACTCGCTTGGCGGGCTGCCGGAGAATACGATCGCCCAAAAAATGGATCTGGCGAGGCGGGGTATCTAATTTTTTCTTTTCGACAATTACTGGTGCAGCCATGGAAGCAGATAAGGTAAAGTTTTTAACAGAATGAATGATAGAACTCTATCCTAGCAGGAATTTTTGACCTTATGTTGCCCACTCTCCGCAAACTATCCTATCTAATTCAAGAAACATGGCGGGGACTGCGGCGGGGTGGATGGATGAACTGGGCAGCCATCAGCACCGTCACGGTCTTGCTATTTTTATTTGGGATGCAGTTAACCGTATCTTGGCAGCTCGATGCCTTGCTAAACCAATTTGGCAGTCAACTAGAGGTTTCTGTCTATCTCAAGCCTGATACAAAGGTAGAAACCGTCACCCCCTTGGTGGCAAAACAGCCAGATGTGATGGAAGTGAAGTTGGTTTCTAAAGAACAAGCATGGGCTAGTTTAGTCAAGGAATTGGGCTTCTCTGATATTAAAAGTGTCACCCAGCAGTTAGACGGCAATCCCCTAGTGGATGAATTAAAAGTCAAAGCCAAGACTCCCCAAGCCGTGCTGCCCCTCGCAGCTAAATTGGTGCAACTACCCGGAGTTGATGGCGTGCGCTATCGATCGGAGGCGATCGATCGTCTCGCCCAGATCAACCAAGGTTTAGGTTGGGTCAGTGGTGGCATCACTACTTTTTTGACCATGAGTGCGATCGCCGTAATTTCCACAACGATTCGCCTAATTTTTATTGCCCGTAGCCGCGAAGTAGAAATTATGCAATTAGTCGGCGCCACTGCTGCGTGGATCTACACTCCTTTTTTGGTACAAGGACTGACCTTTGGACTTCTCGGCGCTAGCTTCGCCCTGACCCTAATTACCCTAATTAGAGTATCCCTGAGCAATTTACTAGCCAATGCCCCAGATTTTTTGCAATTTATCACCCTCGGACTCCAAACAGATCTCCAAAAACCTTGGCTGTTGTCCATAATTCTACTGAGTTTCGGTAGTATTGTCGGTTTACTAGGCAGCTTTTTCGCTATTCGCAAGCTAGAAAATAAATAATATCAAATGATTAATAATTGATCCTTCCCACCAACCCGAATTTTGGCGACACGTCCTCAGAAAACCCGGCTAATTTCTGTAAAGTCTCGGTAAAGATTTGGCAATGTTCTGTAAGGATAACATCAAGCAAGAATGATTTATAAGGCTTAGATAAAGCTAAAATACTATAAAAACAAAATCCTTACAATTAATTAAAATCTCTTAGGGAATTTACGGAAGACTAATGCTTATACTTGTATTAGCATAGTAAATGTAAGCATCTACACTGAGATTTCATCTGTCAGGTCTTTCCGTATCTACTTTGTCAAGATTATTATTTAACATATTTACCAATTACCTCTACTTAGTATTTGAAAATATCTAGAATCATTAGTGCTAAGGAAGTAAGGATTTCCCAAAAATTCTTGCCTTTAAGAACTACTGGATATGTATCTAAGCCTAGATAAGCAGAGTGGCAGGTTTTATATAACTCACTATTCTCTTTTAAGAGTGATGTTTTTTTGCTGAAATAAACAATGCCGGCATCCTTCTTGATAACCTATTTGAAAGTAAAAAGTATCAATCTAACCCACCAGAATCCATGTCATCAAATATTGTCTTTGTAGATGCAAGAGTGGACAATTTCCAGAGTCTCCTTTCTGGACTAGAATCTAATACTGAAGCAGTAATTCTTGATCCGACTCAAGATGGTATTAGCCAAATCACAGGATTTCTCAAGGCTCGATCGGGAGTGGTAGATAGTGTCCAGATTTTGGGGCATGGGAGTGCAGGCAGTTTGCAAATTGGCTCCACAGACCTGAATAGCGATAATCTAGAGCAATATAAACAATCTCTCCAACAATGGTTCTCGCCTCTACTGAATAATCGTCCTGATCTAATCCTCTATGGTTGCGAGGTGGGATCAGGATTGGTGGGAGATAATTTCATCCAGAGACTTAGTGCTATTACTGGGGCGGATGTAGCAGCTTCGATCGATTTAACCGGCAGTGCAGCGAAAGGTGGCAACTGGATCCTCGAAAAAGCCACCGGAGTTATTGAAGCAGGGCAAGCCTTCACCCAAGCAGTCCGGGATGCCTACCAAAATATTTTAGCTACCTTCATCGTTACCAATACTAATGATTCCGGGGCTGGTTCTTTGCGGCAGGCAATTATTAATGCGAATACTACCCCCGGCTTTGACACGATTAACTTTAATATCGCCCCCGGTGGACCCCAGACGATTAGACCTACGAGCGATCGCCTCCCCGATATTTCTGATCCAGTTTTGATCAACGGCGAAAGCCAGCCCGGATTCTCTGATACCAATACTCCTATTATCGAGATTGACGGCAGTGCCTTTCTGGGAGCTATTGGTACCTTTCCTTCCGGATATCCAGCAGCTCCTATTGGTTTACCGGGGTGGTATTATCACGGGCTGCGCCTTGTAGCAAGTGCTGCTGGCAGTACAATTCAAGGTCTAGTTGTGAATAACTTCCCCGCTAGTGGCATCAAGCTAGGCATTGGAGAACCAACATCAAATGCAGGCGTTAATGGACCGAATGGTGTGACTATTCAACGGAACTACATTGGCACAGATATTACTGGGACTGTAGCGAAAGG
Source organism: Phormidium lacuna HE10JO (assembly GCA_943370025.1). GTDB lineage: Bacteria > Cyanobacteriota > Cyanobacteriia > Cyanobacteriales > JAAUUE01 > JAAUUE01. The sequence continues at coordinate 3,527 of CALRPI020000078.1, forward strand.
GAATGGTTCTTATGGAGATGCTAACGGGCAGAGTGGTCTTTATGGTTGGAGAGTTAGTAATACTCGATACATAGATAATCTGGTCTCTGCAAATTGGGTAACAGCCGTTAATATCCGGGGCGGAGGTTCAACGAACAATGTAATTCAAGGAAATAAAGTTGGCACAGATGTTACAGGCAGTTTTGCTTTAGGAAATCACCGCTGGGGCATCTATGCGATCGACGGTAATACCCTGATTGATAACAATGTAGTTTCGGCTAACGGTATTAGTAATGAAGACAGCGGCGTTGGTTTAGGAATAGATGCCAGAGTTAGTGGCAATACGGTTACTAATAATACAGTAGGTACTAATGCGGCTAGGACGATCGGTCTGCAACATCGCACCGGAGCCACAATAGGCACTGCTGGTGGGGATACGGTAAGTGGCAATTTCACGCAAAATGATCTTCCTGTTGCTGTTCGTCAACCTTTTCAGAATCCTATTCCTGTTTATCCTTTGGGTACTCCTACATTTAGTAGCTTTGCCAATCCTCGCCTAGGAGATATTCCCCAAGATGCCTTTAATAATAATGGCAACTTAGTCGGTGCTCTAGCCGCAGCTACTATTCTTATCAATACCGCCAGAGACCCCGGCAGGGGTATCGCCATTACTGCGGTGGATAATACCAATGGCACTTGGGAGTATTCCACCAATAACGGCAGTAGTTGGCGGAGTATCCAGCAAGCCTTTGTCTTCCCATCCGGACTTACCCAAGGTCCGGGACTTGATGTTCCCGCGCTCTACCTTGCTGCTGATGGCAAAAATCGCGTCCGCTTTGTCCCCAATGCAGGTTTTACTGGAACCGTGCCTAATGGAGTCACCTATAGGGCATGGAACCAGAAGTATGGTGGGAATGGAGAATTAATCAATGTTAGTGTCACCAGAGGAAACATCGAAATTATTCGCCGGAACTTGAGTATTGATACCTCTACGAATCCGGTGGTAGATAACTTTGGCATTACTGTCACCCCTACGAATACTGCCCCCACCCTCAACCCAGCCGGAGTAATTACACCAGCCGGATTTGTCACCGGAGTAAATTCCACCGCTGGAGTGTTGATGTCAGCCATCCTGCCCGGTGCTTCTGTTACGGATACCGATGCTCGTTCCCAGAGAGGCGCAGCCATTACTAACCTAGATAGTTTGAACGGGACTTGGCAGTACAGCATCAATGGTCAGCACTGGATTCCCATTGTGGGGGGTAGTGTCACCCCGACCTCATCTTTGCTCTTAGATAGCACCTCTAGATTGAGGTTTATCCCTAATGCAGGCTATTTTGGTGCTCCCGGTGCTGTGACTCTACGGGCTTGGGATCAGACCAATGGTACTAATGGCAGCCTACTTGATACAACCGTAAATGGGGGAACTAGTAGCGTTAGTGGAGCATTCGTCACCCTTGGCAATACAGCCCCAGTCCTTGATCCACTTTTAGTTCCCCCTAGCACTCCCCAAACCTTAACTGCTAATGGAGTTCTAGTGGGAGATTTTGCAGCAGCAGCGATTACAGACGCGGATGTTGCAAACCTGAAGGGGATAGCCATAACTGCTCTATCTAATGTTGGTGGAACTTGGCAGTATAGTCTTGATGGGGGAACTACCTGGATTAATGTAGGAGTCCTTAGCCCGACGAATGCTTTGTTACTGGATGTCAATAATCGAATTAGATTTTCACCAAGCAACAACAATGCCTCTGCACAAAATATTTCTTTCCGGGCTTGGGATCAAACTGGCGGCACTCCGGGTAACTCAACAAATGTCACCACTAATGGGGGGACAACTTCCTTTAGTCTGCAATTGGGAATAGCTACGATCTCGATCCCCGCCAACTCCATACTTATTCCCCCACCCCCCTCTGCTAGTGCCTTTGCGATTACCGCTGAGCTGCTCTCTCTCTTAAGAAACCCACCAGCAGCAAACACTCCAGCTTCTGTGGTTGCGGGCACTCCTCCCTCAGCTAGTGAATTCGATGTATTACCTACTCCACCACAAGGAATTTTCGTTAATCCTAACCCTCCCACTAGTAACTTTGCTAACTCTCCCGTGGGTAACTCGGCTGTCCCCGACGACGATTGCCCCTGTGAAGCAGTGATCAAACAGGAAAAACCCAATCCAATTGTCGGCACTCTTCGGGGCACTGAGGGGAAAGATACTTTAGTCGGCGTACCTAATATCAATACTATCTATGGACTCAAAGGCAAAGATACGATTACCGGGACACCAAATCCTGATAACCTCTACGGAGGTCCGGGAGGCGATGTGATTCAGGGTTTAGAACAAAGAGACTTTATCCGGGGTGGTGCTGGGAAAGATACCATCTACGGTGGCAAGGGCCGGGATGTGATCTTTGGGGGCAAGGGGAACGATAGTATCTTTGGTGGTCGGGGAGGTGATTTCCTCTCTGGGGGAGATGGTGACGATACTATCTTTGGTGGTCAAGGGAACAATGTTATTTCTGGGGTAAATCGTGACAAGAGTGGCAGTGATTTTATCTCTGGAGGCAAGGGGAACGATCGCCTCTTCGGACAAGATGGTAATGACAACATCTGCGGCTGTGAAGGCAACGATATCCTCAAAGGTGGCAAAGGAAATGACACGCTTAATGGTGGCAAAGGTCGGGATATCTTAGTCGGTGGTTTAGGGGATGATACCTTAACAGGAGGCGCCGGACGCGATCGCTTTAGGTTTGCTCCGGGTACTGGGACAGACACCATCACCGACTTCACCGTGGGCAAAGATGCGATCGAACTAGCCAAGGGCTTGAAATTCTCTGACTTGCAGATTACTCAAGGAGTAGGCGCAACGGTGATTGGCTTGCAACCGGGAACTATGTTCCCTAGCGATAAACCCCTAGCCTTACTGACAGGCGTAGCTGCTAATACTTTGACTCCTAATAGTTTCATCACACTATAGCCATCCTAAAGCTGCGAAAGTCTTGATTCCGGGATATTCTCTTACTAAAAAACACAGAAAGATAATCATCACAACTTGCAGGACTAGCGAAATAAAAACCATGTTGAAAATGGTCTTGATATCCAAGGGTATTCTGGGCTTGCAGTGGTTGAAAATATTGCTCCTAGCTGTTAATTTTGGGGTGGGACTATTAACACTAGGCTAGAAACAGAGGCACGATCGCAATTCTTGTGAACAGAAGTAGCGATCGTCCTTGATAATAAGGCAGTATGGGCTGATGGAAATGAGCATAGATTATGAGTGAACAACAAGCCGCAGTTTTAGCATTTCTCCAACGGATGAAGCTATTTCAATCCCTGTCTCCCATTAAGCTAGAGGAAATATCGCAACTATTTCAGCCCTGGTATTACCGTGCTAGCCAAGCAATTTTGATCAAAGAGCAGTTGCCAGAGAATTTGGTGATCATCTACCAAGGCAAGGCTCAACTGATGGGCTATGACCCCGCCACGAAGGTTTCTCTAACCCTGCAAGTATTGCAACCGGGGGACATTTTAGGGGGCATTAGCCTAGTGCGGCAAGTCCCCACAGAGGTAGCGATCGCTTCCACCGATACCACCTGTCTGGCACTTCCTGCCAGTACTTTCACCCGTTTGCTAGACCAAGAACCAGAATTTGCCCATCATTGGCAAAATAGCTGTGAATTGATGGAGGCTTTTGATCTGTTGGGTTTGGTGGGGGGAAGTATAGATAACCTGTCGGAAATTGCCGCAGCAGCGGCTCACCAAGCCAAAGTCCGTTACCTAGCACCGGGGGAAAATTCCCTGAAAACATGGGAGAAAGATTATCAATGGTTTGTCAGTGGTGGTGCGAGATTAAAACAATTTCCCATCGGTACAAAAATCAATCCCAGCCAACAGCAGTTAAATATCACGGGCGATCAAGCTCTCCGGGTGGTGGGGTTTCCCAGTCGATTTATCCCCAGCCCAGCCTCCATGGGGGCAGCCAAGAGTGCGATCGCGACCCCAGAGAGACGCTTTTCGCCCCTCTCCTCACCAGATCTGGGAGTTCCAGAAGCCGATCCCTATCCCTATGTCTATGGTCGGGGTCAGGTGGGTTCTGCCCTTGCCTGTTTTCAGATGTTGAGTGATTATTTTCAGTTGCCCTTGAAGAAAGAAGTAATTCGCCGGGTGCTGGAAAATCAGCGATCGCGCACCGGGAATCTCTCTCTGCAAACCTGCGGGGCGGTGGCAGAACTAATTGGCTTAAATCCCGGATTGATTAACCTGCCTTCCTCTACCCTTAATCGGCTGCAAACCCCGGCACTGATTACATGGCAAGAACAGTTAGCGATCGTCTATGCCATCACTTCCCAAGGTGTGGTGATTGGTATCCCAGAAACTGGGATCAAAAGATTTAGCTTCCCCGACTTTTTGCGGCAATGGGGCGATCGGGGTCTATTTCTCACTTTGCAACCCACGGCGGAGACTCCTCAAAAAAGATTTTCTCTGAGTTGGTTTTTGCCTTCGGTGTATCGCTACCGTCGGGTATTGATTGAAGTATTAATTGCCTCTTTCTTTGTCCAGTTATTCGGGTTGGCTAATCCCTTAATTGTCCAGTTAATTATTGATAAAGTCTTGGTGCAAAATAGCATCGATACTTTGAATATTTTAGGGGTATTTCTCCTCATCGTCGCCCTCTTTGAAGCGATCCTCTCCAGCCTGAGAACCTATCTCTTTGTCGATACCACCAACCGAATTGATGTCACCCTTGGTACAGCGATTATTGACCATCTGCTCCGGTTGCCCCTGCGCTATTTTGAACGCCGTCCCGTCGGGGAATTAGCCACCAGGATTAATGAGTTAGAAAATATTCGCACTTTCCTCACCAGTACCGCCCTCACGGTGGTTTTAGATGCGGTTTTTTCCATCATCTATATTCTGGTGATGCTGATTTATAGCTGGAAATTAACCCTCGTGGCGCTGGTGACGATTCCTCTGTTTGTGGGACTAACGTGGATTACTTCACCGATCGTCCGCCGCCAACTCCGCCAGAAAGCCGAAGATAATGCCGTCACCCAATCCCACTTGGTGGAAATCATCTCTGGCATCCAAACCGTCAAGGCACAGAATATTGAACTCCGCTCCCGGTGGCAGTGGCAAAAGGACTACAACCGCTACATTGTCTCTGGTTTCCAAACGGTGAAAACCTTCACCGCAGCTAGTTCTGCCAGCAATTTCTTGAATCAACTTTCTGGTTTGTTGGTGCTGTGGGCGGGGGCGTATATGGTCTTGCAGGGCAGCTTGACCTTGGGGCAGTTAATTGCCTTTCGGATCATTGCTGGCTATGTCACCAGTCCCCTATTACGACTGACCCAGCTATGGCAAAACTTCCAAGAAACAGCCCTATCTTTGGAAAGATTGGCGGATATTTTGGATAGTCCCCAAGAGGCGGAGGAGAGCGATCGCCAGAATATCCCCATGCCCGTGATTAAGGGAGAGGTGAAATTCAACCAAATATCTTTCTCCTACAAACAACAAGCCACGACTAATCTGCAATTAGAAAATGTCACCCTCACCTTCCCCGCAGGAATTTTTGTGGGCATTGTCGGGCAGAGTGGTTCTGGGAAGAGTACCCTGATGAAGCTTTTGCCCCGACTTTATGAACCCCAAGCAGGGCAGATTCTGATTGATAACTACGATGTGGCTAAAGTGGAGCTTTATTCCCTGCGGCAGCAGGTGGGGATCGTGCCTCAAGATACCCTGTTGTTTGATGGCACGATTCAGGACAACATTACCTTAACCAATCCTGATGCCACCTCCGATGAGATGATTCTGGCTGCCCGGATTGCCGTTGCCCATGATTTTATTATGAAGCTGCCCAATGGCTACAACACCAGAGTTGGCGAACGGGGGGCGGCTCTCTCTGGGGGACAACGGCAACGGATTGCGATCGCTCGCACCATCCTCCAAAATCCCCGCTTATTAATCCTCGATGAAGCCACCAGCGCCCTAGATTATGAAACCGAGCGGCAGTTATCAAGTAATTTGGCTCTGAATTTCCAAGGAAGGACGGTATTTTTTATTACCCACCGTTTAAGCACCATCAAGAATGCCGATCTAATTGTGGTAATGGATCAAGGCAAGGTGGCAGAGCAGGGAACCCATGAGCAATTAATGCAGCTCAAGGATTATTATTACCGCCTCTACAATCAACAAGAATTATCTGTAAGTTAGAGGATGTCGAAGAAGTTTCCGGCGGTTGAAACCGCGACTACAAGAACAAAGTCCTTCTTCACGGACTAAGAAAAATTGAGAACTTTTTGTAACCTGGGTCGGCAGTGTCTATCCAGTAGGATGTGTTAGGCGATAGCCGTAACGCATCAGAATCAGGGAAAGATGCTGAGGGTAGTTACAGGGAACATTTCTGCCATACAGGAGGATCAGCGATCGAACATTTGTCGTGGGGTTTGGCTTCGACTTCGCTCAGCCAGCGGTAATGGTTGCTCAGTATAAATTCGACGATCCACAGCCATCGACAATGGTTGTGGTTTTCGTAAAATGGATGTGAGTCTCCAACGAGGCACGCCTCCGGGAAGCAGGCAAGAAACAAAAGTTAGGGATTTTCATCGAATTCCAATTGGAAGAGACGAGGACTGAGCGAAGTCGAAGTCCGGCTCTAGGGGGCTGGTTCCGACTTCGCTCAAAAAGATTGTGAAAGTTCCGCCTGGCTCATGGCTGTCTGCTTCCTTTTGAGTAAATCTTTACCAAGTATATATCAGTGGCAATCGAGGTTGCACACGTGCAGCCCATCGTGGGAGGGGCGTGATGGCGATCGATGATCCATTAGGAAAATTATTAAATTCATAAGTCCATTGAGCATTGGGGCAAATGACAGATTGAACATTGGGCAGGTTTTTAGCATTGGCTCCCATTTCCTTGATTTGCAAGATTTTTTGAGTTAATTCCAACTCCACCATCAGCCTTCCGGCTCTCTCCCACACACCAGATAGTTGGTAACGTTGCTCTAGTTCAGCTCCATAAACCGGATCTCTGGTCGATTGCCAATTATTAAAATTCCAAGTGCAGACATTCTCATTAGCTAAAGCTTTATACATTTCAGCTTTGCCTTTATAGACAGAGATCAACTCCCAACGGAAAAAGTTTTTCCGCATTGACTCCGACCATTCAGACCACCCCAAAGCTAAGTACCCATCAACAAATTCTTCACCCAAAGTGTCCTTGAAATTTTCTAAGGGAGTGGCTGGTTGATTCGTCACTAGTCGATAAACAGACCTGCCGTATAAAAATTCCCCAGTAAAAGTTTGCAACATAGATTGACGATGATCATGTTCTAATAAACGCTGTTGCCAAATACTCGACAGACCATCAAGTTTCCACATTACACCTAGATAAGTCCTAGTGGAAATAATGCCCCCCAATTGCCCAATTAAGAACGGATTGTTTTTCAAGGATTGATCAAGTTTCCAAGAAGCCTCTAAAGTTTCCTGCGCTTCCTTTGTCTTTCCTTGCTCTTGTTTATAGAGCATATCAATAGCAAATATCCTTTGTACGTTCACCGATCCTAGATAGCTTGGCAATGAAAAGGGATTCCCCTCAGTAATCCAAGACATATCTGTTCCCCAACGAGGAGTTTCACTATTTAGCAATAAGTTACGAATTGCAGTGATTTTGTCAGCATTTTTCTCTAGATAATCACGTAATCTTGGCGGCACTGGACTAAAAGAACTAGTGGCATTTTGTGATTGAATAGTTAAGTAATTTCCTAATTCTTCACGAATATCTTGGTAGGCTTTTTGTTGACTCTCTGAAACAGTCCAAGTATCTTCGGGTCTTCCTGCTATCGTAATACCCAACTGAGATGCGGCTAATTCTCCTAGTTGTTTGATAGTTTGATTATCCTCTGTCTTCGGAAATTGGCGCAAGAAAGCGGCTTCGTCTTTATCCATTTCCTGTTCATACTTTGCGGCTAAAGGTGCAGCGGCGGCGAGGACAGTTTCAAATCTTTGACGAGTTGCAGTTGCCTTAGCAGTATCTCCGCTTTGACGATAGAGCCTGAGAGCTTGTTGATATCTTGAAAAGGCTTGAACAAATTTAGTTTGAACGTTTACTAATTGCTCTGCTTCTTGAAATAGGCGATCGGCTTCTGTATTCTGACTAGCGGTTGCTTGGGCTAAAACAGGTTGTAGTTGCAAATAGGTTGGCAAATAGTAACCAGAAAATGTTAGAAAAAATATCCCCAACCCCAATTTGAAATGATTGAGTCGTTGCGTAGTCATGATGGTAAATCCCTGATTTTAATCCGATTAGTTTAGAGAACAATTTAAGCGTTCTTGGCGATCGAAATCTTAACCCCAAGAACCAAGTTCATTGTAAGCACAACTACAAGCAAAAAATCCGCCGTTACGGGCGAAGATCATATTTAAAAAGCTCCCGGCGATCAAAATTCTCCCTATATCCCCCAACTCTGGGGTTAGAGGGGCGATTGCTATAATTAACCGCTCAGGAACAGGTAAAGCCCCTTAAAGGTTTATGATGAGGGAAATAGATTGTTTGTATAGATAGATTTTTTAAGCAACCCTATGGATACCAAAGCCTTTAAGCGCTCCTTACATGAATCTCCCAACTACCATCGCCGCAGTTTTGGTCACGGCACAGAAGTCGCCGAAGCTATGCAATCAGAGTACCAAAGTGGGCTGATTCAAGAGATTAGAGACAATAATTACCGTTTAGAACGTCTAGGGGTGACCATCCTGCTGGCTCAATCCTTTGGCTTTTGCTGGGGTGTGGAAAGGGCAGTGGCGATGGCTTACGAAACCCGGCAACATTTCCCTACCGAAAGACTCTGGATTACCAACGAAATTATCCATAACCCTTCGGTTAATCAGCGCCTCCGGGATATGCAAGTGGGATTTATTCCAGTGGAGACGGGGAATAAAGATTTTTCTGTCGTGGGGACTGGGGATGTGGTGATCCTGCCAGCCTTTGGAGCCAGTGTCCAGGAAATGCAGATCCTCAATGACAAGGGCTGCAAAATTGTCGATACTACCTGCCCTTGGGTATCGAAGGTCTGGAACACCGTAGAGAAGCATAAGAAAGGGGATTTCACCTCGATTATTCATGGCAAATATAACCACGAAGAAACCGTTGCCACCAGTTCCTTTGCGGATAAATACCTGATCGTGCTTAATCTCAAAGAAGCAGAATACGTGGCGAATTATATTCTTCATGGAGGCGATCGCACAGAATTCCTGACCAAGTTCAAAAATGCCCACTCAGTCGGTTTTGATCCCGATCGCGACTTAATCCAAGTCGGAGTGGCTAACCAAACCACCATGCTCAAGGGAGAAACTGAGCAAATTGGCAAGCTATTTGAACGGACAATGCTGCAAAAGTATAGCCCCACGGAATTGAATCAACATTTCATGAGCTTTAATACCATTTGTGATGCCACCCAAGAACGGCAGGATGCCATGTTTGATCTGGTGAAGGAACCCATGGATTTGATGCTGGTAATTGGCGGTTACAATTCCTCCAACACCACCCATCTCCAAGAAATTGCCAGAGAATATAATATTCCTTCTTTCCATATCGATAGTAGCGATCGGATTCATCCCGACAACTCGATCGAACACAAACCCCTCGGCAAGGAATTGGAGATTACTCACAACTGGCTCCCAGAAGGCAATATAGTAGTCGGGGTTACCTCTGGTGCTTCTACTCCCGATAAGGTCGTTGAAGATGCGATCGGCAAAATCATCTCCCTAAAATCCAGAACATAAAACTAAGTAGGGTGGGCATTGCCCACCTTACTTAATCAACTAAAAACCTTAGCAACTTTCTTGCCCTAAAATTAGTCTTAAGCTGAGTTACTACAGCCAATTAACCTAATAAATATCTAATCCTGTTTCACAAAAAGAGATTTCTCATCTTGCCGAGGGCACAAAGCCAACCTTGATGTCAATTTAAGGCTACAACTATTGATAAATATAGTTTTCCATTGAATCTCGATTCTCTTAAATCCCCCTATGTACGTTGAACAGGCTCCGCCAACAAAAGAGGGACTTTAAGACAATTCTTTCCTCCCCCTTTTTCTAGCGCAGCGGCGCGTTAGCGTGGGGGCTGGGGGGGATCGAGGACTAAGCATCAATAAGGGCACATTTTTCGTGATATTTACTTTGGTATTTCCCTTGATATTCCCCATGGTGAGCATTGCCCACCCTACTCCATACTCTAATGTCTTTCCGACTCCCAGATTTTCCTATGGTAAACCTCAAAACCCCACCTACTGAAGTAGCCGCCCCTCAAAATAAACTCTCCCTGGTCTACAGAGATTCCGACCAAACTCTGCCCCAGAAACTATTACAACCCCAGAATATTGCCATAGTTGCCTCCGCCGTCCTTCACGGGGTAATTGGCTATGGTGCCCCCGCTTTACCATTCTTTCAGCGCCCGGCGATCCCTAGGGAAGTGCAAATAATGCAACTCACACCCCAAGAGCAATCCCGTATCCGCCGAGATGCGCCACCCCGACCTCCGGCAGTGACTGGGGTGCCAATTCCTAATGCCCCCGGTCAAGGTAGAACTATCCCCCCCGGATTTTCGGGGAATAACAACTTCAATAGTTCCTCTAGATTCGGCGGTTTTCCTACCTCCGATCCTGATGATAGTCCGACTTTTGTACAGAGAAATCCCAGTCAGTTTAGAGGAACCTTCGGCAGCAGTGTTCCCCAGTTTACTATTCCCGCCAATCCGGGAAGTACCGCCGGAAACACTCCGGTACAACCGGTAACTCCTAGAGAAACTCCCGCTCCAAATAGTCCTGTAAGGCAATCAGAGCGATTCACCACCGCCCAAAGCTTTACCACTGGGGGGCGATCGATCTCTCCCTTTCCTACCCCTAGCCCTTCGGCTGCTACCCCGACCCCCTCACCTACTCCGACAACAAACGATCCCACTTCCGCTGGTGGCAATCCGAATAATCTAACTACCACAAATCCCACCCCAGTCCCGACTACCAGTCCCAATGCCACCCCTAATACGACTACTGGCGGTGGCGGCGGTGGCAATCCGAATAATGGGGGGAATAACAATGGGAATCCGGGCAGTATTACCCCTAACCCTCTGTTAGCTTTCAACCCTGAGAGAACTGAACTAAGCACCGATGGTCAAAATACCGAATTCCTCGGATTCTTGGGGGCTGGTGATGAGCAACTCCTCCAACCAGATAAACAAGTTCGATTAACCCTAGATGTCAAATATCCCCTAGCCGCCTGTGTTCTCAAGCTAGAGAAACCAGTAACAGCAATTTTGGGAGTCATTACCAATCAGGAAGGGGCTATTAGCAAAGGTCCAGATATTTTGCAAAGCTCTGGTTATGAGATTTTTAATCAGGCGGCAAAGGATGCTGTGCTTAAGTATAATCAGTTCACCCCGGCAAAGGCTTATCTGTTTACCGTACCTTTTGCCTATAGTCCAGAGGTATGTGCCGAAGCAGGGAATATTGCTCCGGTTGCTTCCCCGTAAAATACCACAACCCTTAGAATTTATTATTTGACCCATGAGCCAAAGTTTTGCTGACCAGATGGCGGCGGCAGCCGATCGCCTCCTATTCCTGATTGATCAATTTTCCACCATCAAAGTTTTGGTAGTGGGAGATCTCACCCTTGATGAGTTTCTCACCGGGCAGGTGGAACGAGTCTCACGGGAGGCTCCTGTGCTGATTCTGCGCCATGAACATACTCGACAAATCCCCGGCGGTGGAGCAAATGCCGTATATAACTTCGCCAAACTAGGGGCGCAGGTGCAGGTGGTAGGTTTGATAGGGAAAGATATCCAAGGAGAAGCGATGGCAAGGATATTTTCAGAGGCGGGGATTGATATTTCTGGCATGTTGCTGGATCCCTACCGCCCCACGGTGACCAAAACCCGAATTTCTGGTCATGCTCGACAATCGGTAACCCAACAAATGGTGCGGGTCGATCGGAAGTCTGATGATCCCGCCGATCCCCAACTCCAACAGCAACTGGCAGAATATATCAAAACCCAGCTAGGGGCAGTACAAGCAGTAGTTTGTTCCGATTATGGGGATGGGGTTTTAAGTGCGCCGGTGATTGAGGCGGTGCTGACTGGCAAAGCTGTTGATTCCTCTGATCCCTCTTCGGCAACTAGCTCAATTCCCGTGATTGTGGATACCCAAAAAGACCTCCACCGCTTTGCTGGAGCCACTTTGTTTACCCCCAACCTCCCAGAGGCAGAACTGGCGGTGGGTTATCAGATCAAAGATGCCCAAACCTTAACCCAAGCCGGAAAAGACCTCTTGGAAATAACTCAAGCTGAAAAGATGTTAATTACCCGTGGAGAAGAGGGGATGACCTTGTTCGATCGCCATAGCCCAGAGGCACACATTCCTGCCTTTAACCGTACCGATGTCTTTGATGTCACTGGGGCGGGAGATACGGTGGTGGCGGCTTTAACTTTGGCTCTGTGTGCTGGAGCATCATTCTGGGAAGCGGCGGTGCTAGGTAATTTGGCAGCAAGTATTGTGGTTCGAGTTTTTGGTACTGCCACCACAAACACTGGGGAACTCAAAGCTGCTTTGCACAACTTTTTAGAAGAAAGTGGTACATAGCAATCCTACGGCAGTTTGAGAGTGGGCTGAGGGTCGTCGAAGCTCACTCTCAAACCCAACATGGATAGGACTTTCAATATTTGTGGTGTGTCTCATTTGAACGCAAAGTGCTGTAAAAATAATGATTAAACCATAAAATCTTTGATGAAATTAGCTATGCAGAGCTACAGCAGTCGCGATCGCCCAACCATCCACTAGCAACAATAACAAGCTACACCCCAATAAAATCAGATACATCCACGGCTGTGATAAGGGGCGAATATCGGTAGTATCAATCCCGGTTTTTGCTTGAACGATCGCTACTAATTTGGTAAAACCAGCCACCCGCATGGGCAATAGATAGGATTGAGTGAAAGATTGATTAGTAAAGTAATAAACCAATCCTCCCTGCCCGGTTGTCCGCATTTTTAGGTCTTTGATTTCTGTCCAAGCTAACTGCCATTGGCGGCGAAATAGCCACCTATTCCATTGGGGATAGATAACTTGAATTTTCTGGTCATCTAAAATCACCTGCTCACTCAGCGCCGCATAAATCAAAACTAAGCCAACCCCAGCCCCAATCCAGAGCAGATTTGGCGAAATGGGAGCTGCTGTTGTATTTGCCAAAAAAGGTAGGGGGATAATTAGGGCAATGTAGAACAAGAGGAGAGTGAGGCGAATTAGGGGAGAAATGGCTAGTTTTTGGGGCAGTTCGGGGAGAGAGGACATGATTTTGTTCAAGTTGTTCTGAATTTGCTAACTATGCCTTAGTATTTTAAGAATATTTTAGGATTTACGCATCTTGCGTTTGTTGGGGGCTGAGGGTCGTCGAAGCCCACAACAAACTCAAAAACCCTAAATAATTGGTTGGCATTAGAAAAAAAGTTGAGGGAGCGATCGCATGGCTAAGGTTCGAGTGGGTTTGTTATTTGGGGGTTGTTCTGGGGAGCATGAGGTGTCCATTAGTTCGGCGCGGGCGATCGCTCAAGCCCTGAGCGAAGGGAGCAACGGCTTTAAGTATGAATTACAACCTTTCTACATCCAAAAAGATGGTCTCTGGCAGGCGGGGAACTTAGCCCAACAGGTATTAACTTCTGGACAGGTATTGCAAATTGGCGAACCGACACCAATCATTTCCCCCTCTGAACTTGCCGCAGCAACTACATCTGAGACAATGGCTACATCGGCGATCGCCACCTCTAGTGATTCTGCTACATTGCCAACTAGTAGAGGGTTTCTGGGTGGAGCAGTGGACTACTCTCAGGTGGATGTGTGGTTGCCGATTCTCCATGGTCCCAATGGGGAAGATGGGACGGTGCAAGGACTGTTGAAGCTATTGCAGGTTCCTTTCGTGGGTTCAGGCATCTTGGGTTCTGCCTTGGGGATGGATAAGATTGCGATGAAAATGATCTTCGCCCAAGTCGGCTTGCCCCAAGTGAAATATCGGGCTGTGAATCGATCGCAAATTTATTCCAATCCCTGCGTGTTCCCAGAACTGTGCGACTCTTTGGAAACCGATCTAGGCTATCCCTGCTTTGTCAAACCTGCCAACTTGGGTTCCTCAGTCGGCATTAGCAAAGTCCGTACCAGAGCAGAATTAGAGGCGGCTCTTGATAGTGCGGCTAGTTACGATCGACGGATTATTGTAGAAGCTGGGGTGGTGGCACGGGAAGTGGAGTGTGCGGTATTGGGGAATGACAACCCGAAAGCCTCGGTGGTGGGGGAAATTAGCTTTACCAGCGATTTCTATGACTATGAAACCAAATATACCGAGGGTTTAGCGGGTTTAGCAATTCCGGCGGATTTGCCCCCAGAGGTGACTACCAAAATTCAGGAGATGGCGATCGCAGCTTTTCAGGCGCTAGATTGTGCGGGTTTGGCACGAGTCGATTTTTTCTATGTGGAATCGACGGGGGAGGTATTAATCAATGAAATCAACACGATGCCGGGATTTACCGCCACAAGCATGTATCCCCAACTCTGGGCAGCCAGTGGGATTCCCTTTGCGGAGTTAGTAGATCGGTTGATTCAATTGGCACTGGAGAGGGCAGGCGGTTAAAACCTCTCTAACTCTTAGCCTAGAGACTTTCCCTGAGCGGCGGAATGAAGATAAGTGATCGAAGATTTGTGGCGGAGTTTTGGCTTCGACTTCGCTCAGCCAGCAAAAACGATCTAGTTCCCTGAGCGAAGTCGAAGGGACGGCAAATGCAGCGGGAGATGTAGGTGGGGTTTGGCTACTTCGGCTTTGTTCAACATAAATTCGACTTCGCTCAGCCAACAATAATGGTTGTGGTTTTTGTAAAATTGTATCAGGGGTATTTCTTAACCCCAAACTGAGGTTAACTTAGAAACCAATGAATACGATAATTCCTGATGATATTTTCCGAGCAACTAAGATGACGGAGGATGAACTGAAGCTGGAGATTGCCATTATGTTGTACCAACAGCAAAAAATTAGTAGTGGCACAGTTCGTCGTTGGATAGGATTGACAGTGATTGAGTTTCAACATGAATTGGCAAAACGAGGACTGTATCTCAATTACGATGGAGAAGATTTTCAATCAGATGTGCAAACATTACAATCAATGGGTTTACTCTTTTAATCGCTCTCACGTTAGGGCTGGCATCTACTCAACCAATTAATTAAAGTATCCAACTGCTGCTCAGGTTTCAGCGCTGCCACTCCCCTCGCTGTCACTGCTCCCTTGCCGTAGACTAGACGAGATTTGATTGTATCTGAGAGGTTCTCAGCGATTAGGTTCCAGGCTGGTTCCTCCATCGCTGTTTCTAGAACAATGTGCTGCTTACTATCCGACTTGATTCGAGAGAAACCAAGGGATTTTGCCACTTGTTTGAGTTCCACCACCCGGAAAAGTTGTAGGGCTGCCGTGGGGATTTCGCCATAGCGATCGATCAAGTCTGCCTGCACTTGCGCCAGTTCCAGTCGGGATTGGGTAGCAGCAATATTTCGATAAGCTGCCATTTTTTGCTCCAGATCAGGAATATAATCCGCTGGGATGAAAGCCGTCAGGTTGAGGTCAATCTGGGTATCATCCACTTGGGGAATCTCCTGCCCTTGGATTTCTCGGATCGCCGTTTGCAGCATTTCCATATAGAGATCAAAGCCGATCGCTTCCATCTGCCCCGATTGCTCTGCTCCTAGGAGATTCCCCACCCCCCGGATTTCCATATCTCTGGTGGCGAGTTGATAGCCAGAACCCAGTTGAGTAAATTCCTGAATTGCCCGTAGCCTCTGCTTGGCAGCATCGGTAAGCTCACTTTGTTTGGGGTAAAAGAACCATGCGTAAGCCTGAATCCCCGCCCTGCCGACCCGACCCCGGAGTTGGTAGAGTTGCGCCAAGCCAAAGCGCTGGGCATCTTCAATCAAAATGGTATTCACCCTCGGAATATCCAGCCCCGACTCAATAATGGTGGTACAGATCAGGATATCCGCCTCCCCATTGCTAAAGGTGAGCATGGTTGCTTCTAGCTCCTCCGGGGAACATTGCCCATGGGCGATCGCAATCCTCACCCCCGGAATCATTGCCCGCAGCAGGAGCGATCGTTCTTCGATGCCCTCAATGCGAGGAACCACATAGAATACCTGCCCACCCCGTTCCAGTTCCTGCTTCAGGGCAGTACGAATTGCTTCGGGATTATAAGGTGATAAGTGGGTTTTAATCGTCCGCCGGGAGGGAGGGGGAGTGGTGATCAGACTCATCTCCCGCACCCCAGAGAGGGACATATACAGCGTCCTAGGAATCGGTGTGGCACTCAGGGTCAGGACATCTACCTGAGCCTTCATGGCTTTGATTTTTTCCTTGTGGTTCACCCCAAACCGCTGCTCTTCATCCACCACCAACAAACCCAAATCCCGGAAACTGGCACCCTTCCCCAGCAGGGCATGGGTTCCCACCACTATATCTAGCTCCCCGGTGGAGAGGCGTTGCAGCAAAGCTTTCTTTTCTTCGGGGGTACGGAAGCGATTTAGTAGCCCAATATTAATCGGGTAGGGGGCGAAGCGTTCCTTGAGGGTGTGGTAGTGCTGCTGGGTGAGAATTGTTGTCGGGGCGAGGAGGGCGACTTGTTTGCCGGCGGTGACGACTTTGAAAATTGCTCGAATTGCCACTTCGGTTTTGCCGAAGCCCACATCGCCACAGACAAGGCGATCCATGGGGCGATCGCTCTCCAAATCCACCTTGATATCCTGCACCGCCTTCAGTTGATCCGGCGTGGGTTGGTAGGGGAAAGAATCTTCCATTTCCTGCTGCCAAGGGTTATCGGCAGGAAAAGCAAAGCCCTCGACCTTGCTGCGTTTAGCGTAAAGTTCCAGCAGGTCTACTGCCAGTTTTTTAATACTCTTTCTGACCCGGCTCTTGGTATTGTCCCAAGCCTTACTAGCCATGCGGTGCAGTTCTGGAGCTTTCTCACCTACAGTTCTAAACCGCGACAGTGTGCCCAACTGATCTGCGGCGATCCGTAGCAAGCCATCGGCATACTGGATGACCAGATATTCCCTCACTTCCCCATTAATAGTCAAACTTTCGAGGCGGAGAAACTTGCCAATGCCGTAGTTGCGATGGACTACGTAATCATTGGGCAGGAGTTTATTGGGATCCACCTGTTGGGAAACCGCTGCTCGGCGTTTGCGGACATAGCCGGGAGTCGCGAGGGAATGCTGCCCGAAAAACTCTCGATCGGTAATCGCCACCAACCGGAATGTGGGCAGAATAAACCCTTCTAGTTCGGCTAAACCAGAGTATTTAATGGCGATCGGTGTGTGTTGAATTTCTAGGCGATCGATCGCTGGGTAGTCTTGGGGATTGGGGACAAATTGGGCGGGGCAGTCGTGTTCTTGCAGCAGAGAGACCGATCGCGAGGGCTGGGCGGAGATCAAAAAAGTGGTGGCGGGGCGGGCTAGTTCTTGGCGAATAATTTCGGCGATCTTGGCAAACTGGTGGGGCAGGGCGGGGATGCGGCGACTGGCAAGGTTGACCGTGGCGATCGGTTGCTCGACCAAGGTTTCCACCAGTTCTGAAAGATATAAATGCAGGAAACTATCCCCGATGGCCAGGGCTTGATCAAAGGTGGAATGGATTTTTTGGCAGTGGGGATTGGCTTGACTAAGCTGCTGCCACTGGGTTTCGGCGTAGTCCCAAGCTCGATCGGCATGGGCGCGGCATTGATCTACCTCATCGATCGCCAAAATAGTATTTTCTGGCAGGTAAGCCAACAGGGAAACTAGGGGAGTCTGGCATTCTGCCGTCCCCAAACCCCATGCTGCAAAACTTGTGGGGGTCAGGGTCAGGGTGGAGATTTTATCCAAAGATCTCTGGGTAGCAGGATCAAATTCCTTAATTTGCTCCAGTTGGTCGCCAAACCACTCCAACCGCACAGGCAAAGATGCCGCCACCGGGAACACATCCAAAATATCCCCCCGCCGACTAAACTGTCCTTCCCCTTCCACTAAGGAAACTCGACTGTAGCCCAGTTCAGCTAATTTCTGATCTAGGTGGGTCAAATCGGAACTCATCCCCTTGGTGAGTTGTAGGCATTGGGGTTCTA
This sequence comes from Phormidium lacuna HE10JO, assembly GCA_943370025.1. GTDB lineage: Bacteria > Cyanobacteriota > Cyanobacteriia > Cyanobacteriales > JAAUUE01 > JAAUUE01. The sequence goes on from CALRPI020000078.1 coordinate 21,669, forward strand.
GCTGATCTCTGGAGGGCAGATGGGGTTGCAGAGCAGTGGTGGTAGTGACGATCGCCCGCTTGGTAAATTCACCGGGGGTGACCAAATCTGCCAATAGCTGGAGTTGTCCCCAAGTGGTTTCCGATTCCGCCGTTAAACCATCGTAGGGAGAGATATCTAATGCCGGATAGAAGTTGACGCTTTGCCAACCCATGATTTCTAGTTGCACTGCCCAACGACTTGCTTCTTCAAGGGTGGCACAAATTACTAGGAGATTTTGCCCCGCAGTTTGGGCAATAGTACTAGCGACCAAGCCTTTGGGAAATCGAGGCACGCCATTGAGGTGGAGCGTGCGCTTCTGTTGCAGAGTTTTGATTAATTCTTGGGTGAGGGGCGATCGAGCCAATACCCGGAGGATGCCAGCAAGTGTCATAAAACCAACTTTGTAAGCTAGGAAGCTAGAAACGCCATTTCCATCTTAGCAATAATTTGGAGATCATCATAGATCAGGCAAAATCAAGGGTTGTAGAGGTATAAATACTTTGCTACCTTTCTCCATAGATGACCGGAGCCATTAGGAAGCATATTCATCCACAATATGATAAATTGCTTGGGCTAATGCTGGATCAAGAGTCAGTTGTAGAATACCCAGCTCAGGGTTTTTCATGATCACATTTTCTAAACCTTGCGCCTTAAAACGGAATGTTTCCATTTCAGTATTAACATCAATTTTATAATTATCCCCATCGACTCGAATTGACACAATCTCCTCTAGAGAAATTTGATATGCAGATTTCAGAAGATATTTCAACCTACTTGAGGTATCAATAATTTCCTCAATTTTGATTTTATCGGTAAAAGAAATGTCTGTCATATGTAGTTATTTTAAATAATTTCACCCGCCTTCAGGAGGTAAAATTATTTACCAGCAGTAAGTTGATTTATAACTATAAGTTTACCAGCTAGGCTTCTAGATCAAAAATCTCTGTTGTATCTTCTTCCAAAATTGCAAATCTTATCTGTGCCTGAGCTGCCCTTTCCTCCATCACTTTCACCGCCATTCGGGTCTCTCTAATCAGCAACAGAGAACCCTTCATCAATGCCCCCACTGCGATCGTTCCAATCCCCACCGCCACAACCTCAATCACTAAGGCTGCCCAATCATTCACCAAAGGCGTAAATACCGCCCCCAAAAGCGAAACTAGCACTGCTGCCGCAAACCCACCCACGGCAGTATAAAAATCTTTCATTGCCCTAATCAACATCAACATCCTTTGTTGGGTTACGGCTAATTCCCAAGAGGTGGTTCGTGCCAAAGCTGAACGTGGTTCTGTTTGTTGCTCTAGTTCAGTGGCCAGTTGTCGCGCTCGATCGACGGTTCTAGCTAGGCGGTTTCCTGTGCCTAAGGCAAGCATAGAACAGGCATTAGTCAGGACTGCGGGGGCAGCGATCAAGGAGAGGGCGGTGAAAGGGTTAGTTTGTGGATCCATATATTAAATTTAATAGATTTTCTCTGGCTTTATCCTCATAGATATCTCTAAATCTTGGTGTGTTGTAAATATGGTCTCGGTTTAAGAAAGCCTGCAAAATTTCTCTGCGTTTCACTTGATAAAGACTCTCTGGAACCCAGTCATATTCCCGGCGGATCTGTTGCTCATACTGAAGAAATCTTGCATTATTTGCTCCCAAAATTGCCAAATCTATATCAGCTAATATCTCTTCATCTGATGTTTTGGGTTGTACGGAATGCCGGGTTATGAGGATTAACTGGGAAACCCTTTGGATAATTTCTGAATCAATGCCTCTCTGTTTTAATTCTGTTTCGGCAAACACAGCACTCTTCTCTTCATTGTTGGGCATTTTCACGTCATAGATAGCATCATGAAACCATAAAGCAATTTCAACTATCAAAGGATTTTCTGATAAATCTGAGAACTTTTCTGCAAGATCTAAGCATTCTTTTAAGTGCTGAAGAGTATGGTACTGACGGTGGGATTCGCTATAGCGTTCCAGTATCTGTGACATTAAATCATGGCTTTCACTTAAGCCACCAATACCTTGCCATATGCGATCCCATGATTTATGAAAATAATTCATTACTTTAAGATTTTGGTATTGAGGAGAGAGTTGGCTCAGATTCCCGACTTTTGATTAGATCATGTGATCGAGGGAAGATTTAGTTCAGGTTTCCCAAAACTAGCGAAGAGGAATTGGCTGTCAACTACTTACCATGAGCCTGTGATCTCGATCGCTCTTAAACCCTCAGTATAATCACGGAGTTGACCCAACCCTATCACCATTCACTCTAGAAAAAACAGAGATGATAAATACATGAAGTTCAAGGAGTCAGAGCCATGTTATCCATCAACTTAATCCCCGGTGCTATCAACGACTTAATCGCTACAGTTACCGACACCCACTGCCTAACAAAAGCCGATCGCTACGGGATGATGGCGGCAATCCTTGATGAATCTACTAGCGATGAAGAACGGCGCTCTCTCGATCGGCTCTTACGCTCTGTTGTTAAGGGTCGGGTTCAGGTGTGCGATGAGTTGTGTTTGGCGTAGTGTGAAATTTTGTTAGTGTCATGAAGTTTTCGCCACAGATTTACGGTTATGTTTAGCATGATCGCGCTCAATCACTAAGAAAAACACGGTTAAGCAACTGGTTTCGTGAGGGAATGCCCCAATCTCATCAGACTTAGCCCGAAACTCGCGAAATA
>CALRPI020000079.1:0-23989 GCA_943370025.1 Phormidium lacuna HE10JO
TGGCAGTGTGCCGAAATGGGTTTCTAGGAGGGCTGTGGGACTGTAATCTGTTGGCATAGCATCATACTCCTTGTCTGATCTCCGCCTGAGCCTACTTCAGAATTTATACTCCCTTTCTCTTTTGTTACGAAACGTATGCGTTTGCCCTAAGCCTAGTGCCATTCTCCTTGCAAGGTGAAAGCTGCCCAGAAGTAGGGAGCCATCCAAGGGCGCGATCGAAACATCTCTAACTGAGCAGCCCTCAATGCTTCAGCAGGTCGAAGATTTTGCTGCAACATCTTTTCATAGAATTTACCCATCAAAGTTGCTGTTTCTGCATCGGGTACAGCCCAGAGACTAGCTACTACTCTGGGAGTTCCGGCATACATCAAGCCCCGTGTCAGACCAATCAATCCTTCCCCTTGAATTACTTCTCCTCTGCCGGTTTCACAGGCGCTCAAGACCACTAGATCAGCATTAAAACTCAGGTTGAAGATATCTCCTAACAATAAATAACCATTTTGCTGTTGACCAGTTTCATTAACCAGAGACATGACTATCCCTGATAGCTCTGCTTTTTGGGTATTAGCAAAGCCGTGGGTTGCCCAATGAATAAGGCGATATTGGGAGAGTTGATTGTTCTGAGCATTGGCTCGGTTAGCTTGGAAATCAAAATAGGCTAAACGGCTATTTTCTGGGACTAGATTGAGGATGGTATCGGCTTCTTGACGAGTGCCGGGGAGTCGATCCCAGCCACCTCTAGCACCACGGGCGGCTATCTCTAGGTTTTGAGCAGCGAAGGGTAACTCAGCAGGATTAGGTGCAGACCTAGAACCCGAACCAACTCGTAGGTCATCGGTAGCGAATACTGGATCAGCGATGACGGCAAGGGTCTTGGGGGGAGTGGGGCGGTTTTGGGTTTCGTTACGGATGGTTTGTAAGGTAGATGCCGAAGGAAGATAAACAACTTCGTTATTGACTAGTAAGGGTTGGTATTGATTATTGCCAGCCCTAGGATCAGGTAAAGCCCCGAAGGGAACGTATTGCAATACTCCATCACCAATGATGGCTAGGCGTTTATTACCTAATTTGTCTAATACTGGCTTGAGAAGAATATTACTAACCTCGGAGGTATCAAGAATGAAACTATTACGACTAGTAAGACGACTAGTGAATTGCGATCGAGCATTTTTGTTTACTAAATCTTCTATAGTTTTTTGGCTTGGCAGTTCATAACTAGTCATCTCGGTTTTGCTGATTAACCAGAGATAACTTTTGTCTTGTCCGAGGGAATAGGAAAGAATCAGGGTGTTGTCGTCGAGGATTTGTTGTTGAATCTGTTCTAGGGTCAGGGGTTGGGGATATTTGAGAGCGGCGTATTTGGGGCTAGTTTGTCGAATTTGAGATTGGAGGTTTTGGTATTGGGTTTGCAGGGGTTCCCGTTGCTTTTCAAGGGCGGCTATTTGTGCAGCTATTTGGTCTTTGTTATCATTGGTGATGGAGTTGCCAAGTTCAAGTCGGCGTTTATCCAGTGCGGCTAATTGACTCTGGAGTTCCCGTTCCTGTTGCAGAAGTTGGGGATCAACTCCGTTACGAATATCGGCTTTAGATTCGGTGAGGAGTTCGAGGAGGGTGCGAGCTTTGGAGCGCTCGGTGACATTAAACGCCTGAGCCGCATAACTTTGATTAGAATTTTGTTGCAGGTTACTGAGCGTAGCTGAAGTATGAAGTTGCATCAATAGATCAATTTGTAGCTTGTAATAGTCCTGAACAGAGGCAAAGTAAGAAGTGCGGAGTTCTGGATTAATTAATTGACTACGAATATCCTCGACTATGGCGATCGCCATCTGAATATTTTCTAGAGATACCGATAGATTAGACAAATCCTGTTGTGTTAGAGCTAAATTACCCAAGATAGCTACTTCTTGCGCCCGATCGCCTACTTCCCTTGTTACCAAGAGGGCTTGTTGGTGGAAATTCAGGGCTTGTTGAGGTTCTGCCATATTTCTGTAGACAACTCCAATACTGGTCAGAGTGGTTGCCTCTCCCGCGCGATCGCCAACTTCTCTAGTAATTACCAAAGACTGTTGATAGAAATCCAACGCTTGGGGGAGTTGTCTTATGGTTCTGTACACTGCACCAATATTATTTAGTACCGTTGCTTCTCCAGCTCGGTAGGCAACTTTCCTATTAATCTCTAAGGATCGTTGATAGAAATCTAGTGCCTGTTGAGATTGCCCAACATTGGCATAAATTAAGCCAATATTATTTAGTATTCCTGCTTCCGATCCTGGATATCCTACTTTCTGACTTATTAGGAGTGCTTGTTGATAGAAATTTAATGCCTGTTGCAGTTGTCCTATACCGAAATAAACTGTACCAATGCTTGTTAGGGTAGTTGCTTCTCCCAAAAGATCCTCCACTTCCCTTCTCATTGGTAAGGCTTGTTGATAGAAATTTAATGCCTGTTGCGGTTGCCCGATAATTCTGTAAGTTTCCCCGATATTATTTAGGGTAGTTGCCTCTTGAGTCCGGCGGCGTAGTCTCTCCTCGGTCAAATCAGTTACTTCTCTACTAGTTGATAGGGCTTGTTGATAAAAGTCTAATGCCCGTTGTAGTTGCCCCGTTCCCGCATAAACTCCACCAATATTATCCAAAGTCTCTGCTTCTTCAGTCCGGTCTTTTATTTCTCTTCTGATGAGTAGAGCTTGCTGAAATAAATCAAGGGCACGTTGCAATTCCCCTAAATCTCTATATCGTTCCCCAAGATTATTTAGAGCCGCAGCTTCCCCCTGCCGATGTTGAATTTCTCTGCTGATCAAAAGGGCTTGCTGATGAAAATCCAATGACTGTTGGGGCTGCCCTATCGCCGCATAAACTTCGCCGATTCCATTCAGGGCATCCGCTTCTCCCTTGCGTTGGGTGAGACGTTGGGCGATCAAATTACTACTAGTCGTTCTAAATAAAACTAAAGCCTGTTGAAACTTCGTAAAAGCTTGTTCTAAAGACTCTCTTGTTCCTCGACGGCGGAGCCGTTCACCTTCTCTAAATAGCTTCTGAGCATCGGTTTCATTAGATAAAAGTGCTTGCGTTTCCTGTCGGTAACGTCGTTCTGTCTCTCTAAGCAACGTTGTATCCAGTGAAAGCAATAAATTACTTCTCAATTCAATTCCTGGAGCTGGTATAGGACGGCCATTTCCTAATTCAGCACCTGGGTTTCTTATAGGGGAAACTATAGTGGGGAGTTCTGGTACAAGACGGCCATTTCCTAATTCAGCTCCCGGGTCTCTTATAGGAGGAGCAGGAGGATTAGGTACGGAGGGAGAGAGTTGAGCATTACCTAACTCCGCACCTGGGTCTCTTATGGGAGTAGGTAAAGGTATGGGGGAAGGAACAGGTATGGGGGTAGTGGGTTGAATGAGGGGGATATTTATTTCATTTTGGGTCAGAGTTACCCTCGGAGTATTGAGGCTTCCAGTTAGTAATTCCGGCAAGATTGCAGGCGTAATTATGCCATTTTCTGGAGGAGTAATTTCTAAAGTCAGAATATTTCCCGGTTGAGAAATGCGAACTAAATTAGTTCCCGGAACTGCGATCAGGGTAGTATTTTCTCCCCAATTAACAAGGGTAACTGTATTAGTTGTCTCACCACGGCGGAAGGTGAAATTTTGCCCTGAACTGATAGTTAAATTTCCGGGGTTAACAATCCTGCCCGTCCGCAAATTATTCGTCAGCAAATTATCAAAGATAAATTGATTGGGTGTGCCTGTTAGATTTTGGTAATTATTAGTAAATGCACTATAAAGAAAATTTCCATTCCCAAAGCCAATCTGGTTAGCGGTAGTCGCTGTAAAAGCCGCCGGAATATTCAGACTGGCATTGTTCCCAAAAACTATCCCGGCTGGGTTGATGAGATATAGGTTGCTGTTACCCCCGGTCACTTGAATCAATCCATTAATCAACGAAGGGCTGCCCCCAGTCACCCGACTGAGGATATTTTGAATATTGGGGTTAGAGACAAAATTAGCACTCTGGTTAGGAGAAACATTGAACTGCTGGAAACTATGAAATAGGTTTGCCCCATCCCTAGATAAACTGCCTCCTGTGATATTAACTAAGCCGCGTTGCTCCTGCACCCTAGTTCCTGTGCCATCATTGGCAGGAATAATTGATTGGGCTGTAGTTAGCGTTGAAATACTAGTTGTGGCTGCTCCTACAAAATAAATAAGAGCTTGCTTAATAACTTTATTCATTTTCCTATTTTAGGGGATATCTAAAACCCAAGACTAACACCATTCACCTTGGCCTGCTAAAACTTAGTTAAAGCCTGTTGTAAAGATTCCCTAGTCCGTTGCTGGCGGAGCCGCTCCCCTTCATTGTATAAACTTTGAGCTGCTGTAACTTGACTACTCTGGCTACTCTGGCTAGTTTGACTACTCTGAGCCAATACTAAAGGAGCCACCACCATCTGCGGCACAGCAACCATCATCCCCAGCAACAAAGGAGTCACCCCCACCAAACCAACCCAGCGCCTTGCCATCATCGCCCCTCCAGATATCTTTTGCCCCCAAGATAGCAAACATATTTCCCCTCCCCCATGAAAATTGCCAAATATTTACCAAAACAGCTATAGCTTATAGCTTAGAATGGCGCACCCTTTGGGTGTGCCATTCTAAACTATATAGTTCTAAGATCAATTAGGATTGCTATGTATAGCCGTCGCCAAGCAGGTTATGTTGAGGGAACCCCCGCTTCGCGGGGGTTCCCTCAACATAAATCCTCTCAACCCCCTTAGCGGTTGCTATATTTTCAAGAAAACAATATTTACATTTGTAGTATGCATGTAGTATATTGGTAGTCAAGTAGGCATCACCATGCCCAACTATCCACAAACCCTAATAAAACCATGCCCCACGAACAACTAAACCTAGCTACCTCTCATCCGGTGCTATCTTGGGCAAACCATGAGTTGGCTAGCGACGAAACCCAAATGGCAAAAAATGTTGCCTCCCTCCCCTTCGTGTTTAAGCACGTAGCCCTGATGCCCGACGTGCATTTAGGCAAAGGGGCATTGGTGGGTTCAGTTATTGCCACCAAAGAAGCCATCATCCCGGCAGCAGTGGGAGTGGATATTGGTTGCTTCACTGGTGATACCCAAGTTCCCTTAGTTGATGGCAAATCCTATGCGATCACCGACCTAGCCCAAAATAGTCAGGAATTTCTCGTATACTCCTGCACAGCAACAGGCAGAGTTATGGCAGCTAAAGCCACAGCCAAATTAACTAGAAACAATGCCCCATTGGTTAAAGTGATCCTAGACAACGGGGAAGAAATTAAATGTACCCCTGACCATCAATTTATGCTGCGGAATGGAGCATATCAAGAAGCCCAATATTTAACCCCCGGCACTTCCTTAATGCCTTTTTACTCCCAAGTAGATCGGGATGGATATACGCTAGTGCAGCAAAACTATTCCAGTAGGTGGCAAAAGGCGCATTGGATCATTGCCCGTTCTGGATTGCTAGGAGATATCCCAGCTTTTTCTGGTCAAAGAACTGTGATTCATCACAAAAACTTTGATCCACAGGACAACAGACCAGAAAATCTAGAATTCATGGGCAATCATGACCACTCTACCTACCACCGTTCCTTGGTGGAAAGAAACACCTATTGGCAATCTCCAGAGTTTGAACAAAAAAGAAAGCAAGCTTTAGTTAACAAGGCTCAAACCCCTGATGGTCACAGGTATTACGCCGAACGTGGAACGAGAAATATCCTTCAGTATATGGAAAATAACTCTGAACACTTCTACAAGTCTGTAGCGGGGAATGGCGATCGAGGTAAGCAATATTTAGTCACTTACAATCAAAGTGAAAGAGGGAGAGCTAAGAGTAAGGAAATTGCAAATCGACTATACACTTGTGAAACTTGTGGAGAGCAAATTAAAGCTCCGATCGGGCTTCATAATCATCGGAAAAACCAACATGGTTACAACCACAAAGTAGTTATGGTTATTCCCATAGTTGAACAGCAAGATGTCTATTGCCTGACGGTTCCTGAATATGGCAACTTTGCCTTAACTGCGGGAGTTTTTGTTCATAATTGCGGCATGATGGCGATCAAAATGCCCTTTAATGCCGAGAAATTAGAAGGCAAACTTAAGCAAATTCGCTCTGATATTGAGGCGGTGGTTCCGGTTGGCTTTGAGCAAAACAAAGAAGTCGAGAAAAATGTCACCAACTGGCAAGGGTGGCAGGAATTTAAACACCTCCATCCCGGAGTGAAACGCTTAGAGGAAAAAGCCATCAAACAACTCGGTTCCCTCGGCGGTGGCAATCACTTTGTGGAAGTTTGCCTCGATACCGAAAATCAAGTGTGGCTGATGCTGCATTCCGGTTCTCGGCACATCGGCAATATGCTGGCTCAACACCACATTGATACGGGCAAGGAATTGGCAAGACTCTCTGGGACGGAACTACCCGATCGCGACTTGGCATACTTTGTGGCCGGAACCCCGGAATTTGCTGCCTACTGGCATGACCTGCAATGGGCGCAAAACTACGCCCGCCACAGCCGGGAAATTATGATGGCTCGGTGCAAGCGGGTACTAGAAAAGCATCTGGCAGGGGGCAAGCCTTCTGCGCCGCTGATGCAGGTCAACTGTCACCATAACTACGCCGAAAAGGAAACCCACTACGGCGAAGAGGTGTATGTTACTCGCAAAGGAGCAGTACGGGCGCAGGAGTCTGATTATGGCATTATCCCCGGCTCCATGGGGGCAAAATCTTTTATTGTTAAGGGTAAAGGCAACCATGCCAGCTACTGTTCCTGTTCCCACGGGGCAGGGCGGCAGATGTCTCGCACCAAGGCTAAGAAGCATTTCTCCCTAGATGACCTGATCCAACAAACTGCTGGGGTGGAGTGCCGCAAGGACGGCGGAGTGATCGACGAGATTCCGGGGGCGTATAAGTCGATCGAGCAAGTGATGGCCAACCAAGCCGACCTTGTGGAAATCATCGCCACCCTCAAACAGGTAGTCTGCATCAAAGGCTGATCCATCTACAACATTTGAGAGTGGGCTGAGCGGAGTCGAAGCCCACTCTCAAACCCAACATGGATAAGACTTGCAATATTTGTGGTGTGTCTCATTTGAACGTAAAGTGCTGTAATGAGTAGGAATCATTGATAGTGCATCAAAAAAGTGTGGGCAAATCTGTAACAATCGCCAGAACTTTTACAGGTAATCATTTTGAGAAGATAAATGATAATTCCCAAAAAGCCTTGGTAAATCGATATCCCACATTTGCTTGATGCACTACCTCTTGGTTTTACTTGCACATCCCCGGTGGCGGCGAGGCGTTGAAACCACAAATTGATTGTGTTGCGGCTGATATTGAATATTTGGCTGGCTTCGCTTTTCTTCATGCCATCCATTTCAATTGCATTGATCACTTTCTGGCGCAGATCGTAGCTATAGGCTTTTGCCATAGTTTTTCACCGATGTATGACGCTTTTCTCTTTAATTGTGTATTGTGTCCTAATTATTCTGTCCAGCACTATGCCAACACGTATACGTGTATTGGGGATTTTGAGAGCGATCGAAGATTTGTCGTAGGGTTTTGGCTTCGACTTCGCTCAGCCAGCGATGATTTTGATCAGCCAGCTAATACAATCTAGTTCCCTGAGCACTTGCCTTGAGCGAAGTCGAAAGGAAGTCGAAGGGACGATGTACGAAGCAGGAGATGCTGGTGGGGTTTGGCTACTTCGGCGACCCTCAGCATAAATTCGACGACCCTCAGCCAGCGATAATGGTTGGCGATCGCATTTGCAGAAGGGATTTTGAGGTGGAATAGGAAATGGCGAAGAGGAAAAGTCGGGAATCTGGCTGAGATTTTGGATTTGATGAGGGGATTTGGGTTTAGATTCCCGACTTTTGAAACCTTCGATTTTGCAGAAGGGATTTTGGGTTGGAATAGGAGATGGTGCAGAGGAAAAGTCGGGAATCTGGCAGAGATTTTGGGTTTGATGAGGGAATTTGGGTTTAGATTCCCGACTTTTGAAACCTTCGATTTTGCAGAAGGGATTTTGGGTTGGAATAGGAGATGGTGCAGAGGAAAAGTCGGGAATCTGGCAGAGATTTTGGGTTTGATGGGTCGATTTGGGTTTAGATTCCCGACTTTTGAAACCTTCGATTTTGGTTAAAAAATTTTGATCGCCTACGGCGAATTTCTTTTTTTTAAGAAGGGTTCAAGAAAAAAGTGCAAAGGGCTAAAGGGCAAAAGCGCAGAGAAGGGAAGCCCTCACTGAAGACGGCACACAACCCGAAAACCAAAGAAGTTGAAAGGATCGCGCGCGTCATTGCCGACACGAAAAGCAGACCGACAATGCCTAGCATCGGCGAGCCACGAACCACCACGCAGCAGTTTTCTTATTTCCCCTTCTCTCTGAGAACGATTATCATTCCTGTCTATCCATGCTCTTCCATCTGTGGGTGCGCCCTCATAATTTCCATGCCAATCATCCTCGCACCATTCCCATACATTTCCGTGTATATCGAATAAGCCAAATCCATTCGCAGGTTTTTCACCAACGGGATGAGTTTGCATCCCAGAATTTTTGTCGTACCAAGCATGATTTTCTAACTGAGTCGCATCGTTTCCAAAATAGTAAGCGGTGGTTGTCTCTGCACGGCAAGCGTATTCCCACTCTGCTTCGCTGGGGAGCCTGTATTCCCGCTTGGTATGGTTTGATAGCCTCGCGCAAAATTCCATGGCATCTAGCCACGACACTTGCTCCACAGGTCTGTTGGCTCCTTTGAAATAAGATGGGTCTGGTTCTAGCTTTTGTTTCACTTGAGGGAATCCTGCCACGGCTTTCCACTGAGCTTGAGTCACTGGATATTTCCCCATCAGAAATTCAGGAACATTAACTTGATGCTGCGGGTGCTCGCTATCATAGCTATCTGGTTCATTTTTAGGCGAACCCATCATGAAACTCCCCGCCGTGATTGCCACCATTTCTAGGTTTACATCCTTCCCCAGCTTTTCAGTAAAAGATTCAAGTCGTTCCTGCTTTTGCTCAACCTCCTGCCCCTTAGCTGTTGCTGGTGCAGTAGGTTGATTTGGTGGCGATGCAGGTTTTCCTTGGGGTTGTTGGGCTTTTTTCAGGATGACCCGGTTGTAATATTGCCTTACTTCTGAATCACCGGGACAAATTTCCCAAAGCCTAACTAATAACCTTTCTGCCTCATGGAGATTACCATCGATTTCTGCATTTAGAGCTTGTTTTTTATAGGTTTCCACATCCTGAGCAGTTGCCCACTTGGGAAACAAAATACTATTTCGCTTCTCATCCGGTCTAACGTAGCCGTAGGGGTTTTGCTTATCAGAATTGTTGTATTGTCGATTAATTTCCGGCACACGATGGCGTAGGCGCTGATAGAGGCGATCGAACGTTGCATAATTTTCTCGCCCCAATTGCATATTCTCCAAAGACTCGATCAAAGCATAGGTAAAAGCCCCCTGCTGAACCTCAGGATGCTTCACCTCATAGGACTTCTCTTGGGGACTACAAGAAGCTAGGGTAAACACACCTTTCTGTTCCTTTTGCCCCACTGCTCCCTTGCTTGATACCTTGTCTCGACAGGCATCAAAGACAATCACCACATCTCCAGCTCCACAGCCTACTAATTGCTCTGTCACATAATCTAGAGAAATCGCCGTTTCTTCCACACCCTCTGGGTGAGGATCGCCATCTGATGGCATGAGGTAATCATTGCCACGATGACTAGTGCCATGACCACTAAAAAAGAACCATAGATTATCCTCAACCCTGAGGGTATCCGGGCGAAACCGGACTCGTAAAAATCGCTTCAGAGTGGCAAAAGTTGGTCTAGAGATGGTAGGTTTGCTGCCATCATCAATGGGCGGTGAATCATCAGTAAATAGATACACCTTTTCAAAATTATTTGCCACAAACCAATCTCGCATCTTCTCCGCATCACGTTTAGCGAAATGGAGTTCTGGCATATTGACGTAGTGATTAATTCCAATGCAAACTGCCCAGTTTCTAGCCATCTTTCCGCTTGAACTTGAGTTTAACTGCCCCTTTTGCCGCCGCCTCGCCACCAAGACCCAGCAAACTCACCTTACCACTGCCACTAATCTCGATCGATAGCTCTATCTCTTCTAATTGCAGCTTAGAATTAGAACTTTCCGCTCGATCGAACGAAATTTCCACCACCTCGATAAATTCCCCAAGGTTTTGCTGCAACTCCTCCGCACTGATATACGATCGCTGGTGAGGTGAGCGATCGTCCCCAGTCGGCACACCATATTCCGCCCCAATATCTAGCCCACCTTTCCCTGACTCAACTTCCTCGATCGCCTCAGTAACAATCCAAATACCTTTATTTGTGGTCATACCTATCCTAACCTATGAAATTTTTATACGCTTTGCTACCAAATTGGAACCATCACCTCGATGGAGTTTGATATAACCATCTAAAGAATTTTTACCCTTTAGTTGAAGCCAACCACTACCAGAAGCATCATCACATTCATCATTACCATCCCATGTAAAATCGAAGCGTTCACCATCTCCATGCTTTACCACCTGACCGTCAATTTGACCATAAACTAGACCAAATTGAAATTCTCCTGAACCGTTGGAAGTAATCTTGATATAGGCTGCAACTTCCATATCAAAGTAATCACTATCCCACATTTCCATTTCTGTGATTCGCCATTTCCCAACAATAGATTGCATTGATTATTTCACCTCTAATTTAAGTCAATTAATTTCCTGCTCCTATTTAATTATTAGGGATAGATACGATCGCATCTGTCCGAACTAAATTTAAAGTATTATCTTGCCGCAGACCTTGCCCAATGTAAAACTTCAGTAGCGCATCCACCGACATATCTCGACTTTTCGCCACCTCTTCCAGCGATCGCATTGCCTCCACAGGAATCTGCAACAACACTGCTTCAGTCTGACGAGGTTTGATCTGTAATTGAACTTGTTCTTCAGTTTGACTCATACAATCTCCATTTAACGTCAGCTTGATAGTTTTTAAAAGCCTGATGACCAGAGAATCATTTTCTTGCTATTTTGAATTTAGTAACGAAACCATGAGGTTTTTAGGAATTTTTATCGAATTCAAATTGGACAAGACGAGGACTGAGCGAAGTCGAAGTCCGGCTCTAGAAGGGCTGGTTTCGACTTCGCTCAACCAGCCTTAGGAAATCCTGCACAACCTGAGAACAAATCCATAAAATTAGGGATTTTCATCGAATTCACGTCCATTTAAGGTACTGTATCATCTCTCTAAAGTCCGTAAAATACTCGGAATACTCTTAATACTAGAAAGTTGACCGATTTCGGCGATCGCCGCCCGGAAATTTCCCTCTACAACCTCGTGGGTGACAACCACAATCTCTGCTGCCGCATCATGAATATCCTTCTGGACGATCGACTCAATGCTCACTTGATGGTTACCAAAAATCGTCCCCAATTTGCCAATTACCCCCGGCTGGTCACTGGTGATAAATCTCGTGTAGAACCGGGTATTGACATCTTTAATGGGAGAAATTTCACAATATTCCTGATGGGAACAACTCAAGAGGGGATGGAGCAGACTAATTTTTGAGCCATCTCCAGTATCAGGACTTGCGCCATGACTCCACACAGCTTTAGTTTTCAGTACTGCGGTAATTTGCAGAATATCTGCCACCACAGAGCTAGCCGTAGCTCCAGCTCCAGCGCCGGGACCTTCCAAGACTAACTGCCCTAGAGGTTCCCCCAGAAAACAGACAGCATTATAGACCCCATGAATACTTGCCAGGGGATGGGCTTTCGGAATCAGCGTCGGGTGGACTCTTACCGATAGCCGGGGCGGAAATTGGTCGGGGTGGGCTTGATCTCTGGAGGCGATCGCCAAGAGCTTAATCACAAAACCCAACTGTTCAGCGTAGGCAATATCGGTTTTGGTGATCGATCGAATCCCCTCGCAGTGGACTTGTTCGAGCTTGATTCTGCCACCAAAGGCGAGGGCTGCCAGAATAGAAATCTTGTCGGCAGCATCTAAGCCATCCACATCCGCCGTCGGATCCGCCTCGGCGTAGCCCAGCTTTTGAGCATCCGCCAAAATATCAGCAAATTCGCCCCCTTCGTCCCGCATCCGGGTCAGAATGTAATTAGTGGTACCATTAATAATTCCAGAGATAGATTGAATCTGGTTCACCCCTAGGGTTTGCTTCAGGGTTTGGATGATGGGAATCCCCCCCGCTACCGCTGCTTCCAGCATCACGTAAACCCCGGCATGGTTCGCCGCCGTGTAAATTTCATCCCCATGGCGGGCAATCAAAGCTTTATTCGCCGTCACAATGTGCTTACCGTGGGCGATCGCCTCTAGGATCAAGCTCCGGGCTGGTTCAATACCCCCCATCACTTCCACCACAATATCCACCTCCGGGGAACGGACTATTTGCTCTAGATCCGTGGTGATAATCTCCGCTGGTAGCTCCACAGAGCGGGGCTTGTTGAGCGATCGTACCCCCACCCAGCGCAATTCAATCTCTTGTAATAAAGGGTGACGACCCTGGGGAGCAAGTAAAATTGCTGCTGTTCCTGCTCCTACTGTCCCTAAACCGAGTAAACCAACTTTAATACCCACAAAATTTCACCTAATTATTACGTCACCAGAAACCTATAGTCGTCGCCAAGCAGGTTATGTTGTGGGAACACCCCCGCGAAGCGGGGGTGTTCCCACAACCAAAATCATCTCAACCCCCTTGGCGGTTGCTATATATCTAGTCTACCTAAATCTGGGTCACAGTTGAGCCAAAGAAGCTTAAGAAGAGTTGCTGTACTATATGTTATAATCCCCTAGCAAAATAGGTATGGAACATAGCTAGAGGGTATTATGGCAGATTGGCAGGCAGTGGCGGGGGGAGTGACGGCGGCACAAGGATACAAAGCAGCGGGGATCGCAGCGGGGTTGAAACCTTCTGGAGCCAAGGATCTAACTTTAATTCTCTCAGAGGTGGAAGCGATCGCGGCTGGGGTTTTTACTACCTCTGTTGTCCGGGCAGCCTGTGTGGATTATTGCAAACAACGCCTCCAAGCCAAGCCTAGCGCGAGGGCAATTCTCTGCAATGCTGGGCAGGCTAATGCTGCCACCGGAGAACAGGGCTGGCAAGATACGATCGAGAGTGCCAAAATTCTCGGAGAAGCATTGCAAGTTGACCCGAATACAATTTTGCTTGCCTCTACGGGAGTGATTGGCCAGAGAATCAAAATGGATGCTTTGCGAGCCGGGATTCCCCAAGTGGTGGCGGCAGCCAGCCCAGAGGGAGGAGAAGATGCTGCTCGATCGATCATCACCACGGATCTAGTCCCCAAATCCATCGCCCTAGAAACCATCATCGATGGCAGACCTGTCCGGATTGGTGGGATTGCCAAGGGTTCAGGTATGATCCACCCCAATATGGCTACGATGCTTTCCTTCGTGACCTGCGATGCAGCGGTATCTCCCCAACTGTGGCAGCAAATGCTCAGTCGGGCTGCCAATAAGAGCTTTAATCAAATCACCGTAGATGGCGATACCAGTACCAACGATACATTGATTGCCTTGGCTAATGGTCGATCGCGGACTGCGGCAATTACTGACCCCCAAAGTGACGCTGCCATCAAACTAGAAGCTATGCTAACGGCGGTTTGTCAACACTTGGCAAAGGCGATCGCCAGAGATGGAGAGGGGGCGACCTGTTTAATCGAAGCCCAAGTGTCGGGAGCCAGCGATGATGCGGCGGCTTGCCTAGTGGCAAAAACTATTGTTGGTTCTTCCTTGGTGAAATCAGCAATCTTTGGGCGGGATCCCAACTGGGGCAGAATTGCGGCGGCGGCGGGTCGAGCTGGAGTCCCTTTTGAGCAAGAAGATTTACAAATTCAACTGGGAGAGTTTCTCTTAATGGACAAGGGGCAACCCCTCCTAGGGTTCGATCGTCCTGCTGCCAGCAATTACCTCAAAGCTGCTGCTGAGGGTGAATATCTAAAAACAGATACAGTCCTGATTCAAGTAAAAATCGGCAACGGCAACGGTACGGGCATTGCTTGGGGTTGTGACCTCAGCTACGATTACGTCAAGATCAACGCTGAATATACTACTTAAAGGTTTGAGTTTTCGCCTCCAGTGGGGGCGAAAACTCAAACCTTTAGAGGATGTCCGAAAAGGTAGCTTGGCGACTAAAGACTACCGTGCCGGATAAATCGGCTACGCTCAGCCGAACCGTCGCAGCTATAAGAGCAAAACCTGCCTACGCAGGTTGCGGCAAGTCCGAGATTTTTCTTAGTCCGCGACGGTGGTCACTGAGCCTTGTCGAAGTGCGGACTTTGTTCTTGTAGTCGCAGTTTCAACCGCTAGACACGTCTCAGATATCTTCTTAAGTAGCCTCTGAGTTCTTCAGGATTGATCACAATAATTTACAGATACTGGTGGGTAGAGGCGATCGCTTAGTCTACCAAGAGATTATAATCTTAAGAGTTTCTTTATTTTACAAAAAAAGGATTTCTCTCATGACTAAAACTACTGCTTCCACCAAAGGACAATTTCCCTACACCTTCCGTGCTGGCTGGGCTTTGCTACTACTAGCCGTTAACTTTCTAGTAGCTGCTATTTATTTCCATGTTGTTAATATCTAATATCACAATCCTCCGATGATTACCCCAGCCAAAGGCTAAGAGGCTATTTATAAAGTCTGATTTTGCGCCCCCGGAGGGGGCGCAAAATCAGACCTTCTATCCACTTTATAAATGGACTCTAAGGTAATCATCTCCTAGAGATAGTAAACTATCCCCAAGCAGGTTATGTTGTGGGAACCTTGGCTCCGCGAGGGTTCCCACAACATAAATTATCTCAACCCCCTTGGCGTTGCTATAGATAGTTTTTCACACTAACGGCGATTTTAATCGCCAAGCTGTCTAAAAACTAGACCCCGGTTGTTGCAGAAATTCTGTCTCGGCTGGGGTACTTTTTCTGCCAAGGATGATATTTCGATGGGGAAATCTGCCAAACTGGGAAATGATATCTCGATGGCGGATGGCGTATTCGTAGGTATTACTACTTTGGGGGTCATCCTTGAAGGCAGCAAATAGTTGTACAGATCGCTCTTGATTGACCAAATTTTCATCGTGTTCTAGGGGCAGGTAGATAAACCAGCGTTGGACTAAGAGCAATTGGCGATCGAACCCTTGATCGATCGCCCAATTAGCAAATTTTAATGCTAGATGATCGGTGGCAAAGGATTGGGGCGTGTCTCGAAAGACGTTGCGGGGGAACTGATCGAGTAAAATAATCAAGGCTAAACAACTCAAGGGCTGATCTTGCCAGCGATCCAGCTCTCCCGATGCCGCAAGCTCGTACTGGGGCAGAAAAAGCGATCGCATTTGTTGGTCAAATTCTGGGTTTTTGGTAAACCACTGACTGCGGATCTGTCCATAATCTGGACTTTGGGGCGTACCGAACCAAAAATCTAATATTTCTGAATAATTCATAAATCTTCTAAAAGGTCATTTTATAAAGTGGCTAAAAGGTATGATTTTTTGCCCCCGGCGGGGGCAAAAAATCATACCTTATAAATAGCATCTAAAATAAGTATCTCGAATAAATACCTTAACTATGTTGCAACAACTCCATCATGGCTTAATTGTTTCCTGCCAAGCTCCCGTTGATTCTCCCTTGTCTGACCCTCGGATCATTGCCGCTATGGCAAAAGCAGCGGTTAATCAGGGGGCGGTGGGGGTGCGGATTGAGAGTACTGGTCATATTTTGGCTGTGCGGCAGCAGGTGGAGGTGCCGATTATTGGGCTATGGAAACGGCAATTTGTGGATAGCGAGGTTTATATTACCCCCACCTCGGTCGAGGCGATCGCCGTGGCTAATGCTGGTAGCGATATTGTGGCGATCGATGCCACTCTCCGCCCCCGTCCCCGAGGAGAGAAGATGGCAGATATTATTCGACAAATCCACGCAGATACGGGAAAGCTAGTCATGGCAGACGTGGATAGTCTGGAATCAGCGATCGCCGCTGCTGAAGCCGGAGCCGACCTCATTGGCACAACTCTCTACGGCTATACTGCAGCTACCAAAAACCAAACTCCACCGGGCGTTGATCTCTTGCAAGCTATGGCAGAAAAACTAGAGGTGCCGATTATCTGTGAAGGGGGACTAGCCTCGATCGCCATGTGCCAAACGGCAATCAAACTAGGAGCTTACGCCGTCGTCGTCGGCACCGCCATCACCGGCATCGATCTCCAAGTCCAAGCCTACGTCAAAGGATTAAGCTCCCCTCTAAAAGGAAATTAGTCGTAGGGTGGGCACTGCCCACCTGATCAAGAATTTGTTACAGAGGGAGAAAATTAAAGATCAACAGGACTTACGCAAAAACTACATATCTAGTAGGAGCGCAAGGCCTTGCGCCCCTACCAATGATGACTAAAACCAGAATTTACGTAAGTTCTAATCAACTGTTTTTGTAGCTGTTGACCTCAACCCGAATCAGCAAGCAGAACCCAAATAGGTGGGCAATGCCCACCCTACAACTGCTGATAATCAGGATATTAACCCACTAAGGATTTTGTTTCGGTTGCGACCACTTCAGGATTTGCTTCCGGGCTATTGGCTTCTGAAGGGGGAACTACTTGCCAGAACTTGGGTAAATATTCCCCCCAGTTGCTGAGAATTTGCTTACCCTTGGCACTGTCCGTACGCTCCACGAAAGCCTCGATTAGATCCTTGAGTTGTTGTTCCCCGGCGGGAGAAACCACTCGTTGGGTTTTGACGATTTCTCGGTTGACCTTGGCACTAAAGCTGCCCTCCTCATCAAGGAAGTAAGCTAGTCCTCCTGTCATCCCAGCGCCGACATTGCGACCCGCCTTGCCCAAGACGACGATCGCTCCTCCAGTCATGTACTCACAACAGTGGTCGCCCGCTCCAGTGATCACCGCCTTGGCTTGGGAATTCCGCACCGCAAATCTTTCTCCAGCTTGACCATTGGCATACAACACCCCGCCAGTCGCCCCGTAAAGGCAGGTATTACCGACGATGACGTTATCTGCGGCGGCATAGGTAGCTTCTTGAGCAGGATTGATAATAATTTCCCCACCATGCATCCCCTTGCCTACGTAGTCGTTTGCCTCCCCAGTTAGGTGGAGAGTCATACCGGGCAGATTGAACGCCCCAAAGCTCTGTCCCGCTGCGCCGTGGAAATTGAGATTTACCTGACCAGCAAAACCTGTATTCCCGTACTGTTTGGCGATCGCCCCAGCAATTCTCGTACCGACGGTGCGATCGGTATTGACGATCTTCTCGGTTTTACTAACGGTTCCCTGCTGGGCAATGGCAGCTTGCAACTCAGCATCCGCCAGTAGTTGGTCATCTAAAACTGCTCCATTGCTATGGACAGCCTCATGGTTGAGCCAACTCCGATCGTGCTTGGCATCTGGCAGTTGGGTCAGGCAATTTAGATTGAGGGATTGGGTTTTGTTCAAAGATAATCCGGCTCTGGGTTGGAGGAGATCCGCCCGACCGATAATATCAGAGAGATTCTGGTAGCCTAGCTTTGCCAGAAGATGTCGCACTTCTTCAGCGACAAAGTAGAAGAAATTCACCACATTTTCTGGCACTCCCTTAAACCTAGCTCGGAGTTCTTCCTTCTGGGAAGTGACTCCCACCGGGCAGTTATTGGTGTGGCAAATCCGCGCCATAATGCAACCCTCGGCAATCATGGCGATCGTGCCAAAGCCGTACTCCTCAGCCCCCATCAAGGCGGCGATCGCCACATCCCAACCAGTCTTGAAGCCGCCATCAGCCCGGAGGATCACTCGATCGCGCAGTTGGTTTTCCATCAAAACGCGGTGAACTTCCGTGAGTCCCAGTTCCCAAGGGCTACCAGCGTGCTTGATCGAACTCAAGGGCGATGCCCCTGTACCGCCGTCGTAGCCAGAAATTTGGATCACATCGGCGTTGGCTTTAGCCACTCCAGCGGCGATCGTGCCAATACCAATCTCTGCCACCAGTTTGACGGAAACCTTGGCTTGGGGATTGATCTGATGCAGGTCAAAGATTAACTGCGCCAAGTCTTCGATCGAGTAAATATCGTGGTGGGGCGGCGGGGAAATTAGAGAGACACCGGGCTTGGATCTCCGCAACAGGGCAATGTAGGGGCTAACCTTGGGTCCCGGTAGTTGTCCTCCTTCCCCCGGTTTGGCTCCCTGGGCGATTTTGATCTCAATCTGCTCGGCATTCATCAAGTATTCTGGGGTCACGCCAAATCTGCCGGAAGCCACCTGTTTGATGGCAGAACTGGCGGTGTCTCCGTTGCGGAGACCGTGGAGGTGGGGCAGGATTTGCGCCGATCGCCCGTTGGCATCCACATCATCGATAACCTTATAACGCACAGGGTCTTCTCCCCCTTCTCCAGAGTTGGATTTGCCACCAATCCGGTTCATGGCGATCGCCAGAACCTCATGAGCCTCACGGGACAGAGCGCCCAAGGACATGCCTCCGGTACAGAACCGCTGGACAATGCTGGTGATGGATTCCACTTCTTCTAAGGGGATGGGAGCGCGATCGCTCTGAAAATCTAGGAGATCCCGCAGGGCGGTGACGGGGCGAGATTCTAACTGTTGGCGATAGAGTTCATAAAAATTCGCATTGGGCAGGGGAGATTGGGGTGTCCCTTGACGACCCACTGCTTGGACTGCCTTGTGCAGAGCCTTGGTCATTTCCGGGCTATTCATGTGGTACTCAGCCCCCGGACGATATTGGACAAAGCCCATATTTTCTAGTTTCTTGGCATGGGTTCCGGGGAAAGCCGCAGTATGGAAAGAAACTACTTCCCTTGCTAGATCCGCCAAGCTCAATCCCCCTAATCTAGAAGCAGTGCCACAGAAGCCAGTCTCTAATAAGTCTGCACCGATGCCGATCGCTTCAAAAATCTGTGCCGCATGGTAGGAAGAAAGTAAGGAAATCCCCATCTTCGAGAGAATTTTCAACAAACCATCCTCTAAGGCTTTGCGGTAATTCTTTTGGGCATCTTGAATCGTAATTGCCTTGATCTTGCCCCGTTCCATCAGTTTTTGGGTGCGGCTATCAGTCCACCAACTGCGGACGGTTTCCCAAGCTAGGTAAGGACACACTGCTGAGGCTCCATAGCCAATCAGACAGGCAAAATGATGGGTACTCCAACATTGGGCAGTATCCACAATTAAGGAAACCTTCATCCTTAGTCCCTGTTTGATTAGGTGGTGATGCACAGCCCCAGTTGCCAGTAAGGGGGGAATAAAGGTCAAACCATCATGGAGGGTTTTCCCTCCAGCTCGGTCGCTAAGAATCAACACCTCTGTCCCTGCACTCACCGCTGCCGCTGCCTGTTGACAGAGAGCTTGGACTGCCGTTGCCAAATCTGCGGGGCTACCCAGAGGATAGAGAGTAGATAGGGTTGTAGCGTTAAGATACTTGGCTGCTGCCTTGCCATTACCGTTGGTAACTACAGGGGAGCCTTGGGAAATTGCCTCCAACTCCGCTTCGTTGAGGACTGGGGTATCCAGTTTCAGGAGTCTAGCTCCTTCCGCCTTGGGTTGGAGCATGTTGCCCCGCGCCCCTAGTTGCATCGATAGGGACATGACCAGGCTTTCTCTAAGGGGATCGATCGGCGGATTGGTGACCTGAGCAAAACGTTGCTTGAAGTAGTCATAAAGCAGGTGGGGCTTGCTACTCAACACCGCTAAGGGAATATCATCCCCCATGCAAAAAGTCGGTTCCTTGCTGGTAGTCACCATGTCTTGGATGACTATCTCTAGGTCTTCGGCAGTGTAACCGAAGGCTGCTTGTTGTTGTAGCAATACTGCCGGATCTAGGGCAGGACTAGATTGCATAGGTTGGGATTTGAGTTCTTGACGGTGGGAGTTGAGCCAGTCGCCGTAGGGATTTTTGGCAGCAACCCGTTGTTTGATCTGCCAATTTTTTAAGACTTCGTGGCTGGTCAAATCTACGGTGATCATTTGTCCGGGACCAAGGCGACCTTTCTCCACAATATCCGCCTCTGGCAGATCCACTACCCCAGCTTCGGAACCGACTACTACTAAACCATCTTTGGTAATACAGTAGCGAGCCGGGCGTAAACCATTGCGATCGAGGGTTGCCCCCACCACTTTGCCATCACTAAACACCAACAGGGCAGGCCCATCCCAAGGCTCCTGCAAACCACTGTAGTATTCGTAGAAGTTGGTGATTTCTGGGTAGCTATCGAGGTCTGGCTGATTTTTGTAAGCTTCTGGAACTGTGATCATCAGAGCTTCTGTGGCACTGTGGTGCGATCGCACCAGTAGCTCCATGACATTATCTAAGTTGGCAGAATCACTATTTTCTGGATCTACAATTGGTTTCAGGTCTGGCAAGCGATCGTTCCAGCAGGGGTGATCAAGGTCGGCTTCCCGCGCCATCATCCAGTTAATATTTCCCAACAGGGTGTTAATCTCGCCGTTGTGACCCAAAAGGCGCATCGGTTGAGCCAGCGGCCACTTGGGCATGGTGTTGGTACTAAAGCGGCGGTGATAGACAGCAAAGGCACTTTCATAAAGAGGGTTTTGCAAGTCTAGATAAAATTCTCCCAACACCGCCGATCGTACCATCCCCTTATAGACGATCGTCCGACTAGAAAAAGAACAAAAATAGAAATCCTCACTAGCGGCAAGCAAATCCTGCTTGATGCGATTCTCCATCCGTTTCCGAGCCAAGAAAAGTATCCGCTCCAGGTCATCTCCTTGATAATTCGGAGAAGATACCACTAGCTGTAAAATTTTGGGTTCATTCTCTCGCGCCTGCACGCCCAAGCAAGACTCCACCACCGGGACTTCTCGCCAGCCCAATAGGGTCAAATTCTCTTCTCGAAGAATCGCTTCCACGATCGCCTGGGATTTTGCCAAAAGTTCCGGTTCCTTGGGCAGAAATACCATTCCCACCGCCATCTGCTCTGGCGCGGCATTCTCCTTTCCTTGCAGCCAATCACCAAACAACTGCCAAGGGATTGCTGTCAGAATCCCCGCCCCATCCCCCGAATCATTATCCGCACTACACCCACCCCGATGTTCCAAACAGCCCAAAGCAATTAGGGATTGTTGAATTAGCTTATGGCTGGGTGTCCCTGATTGGGTAGCAATGAAGCCGACACCACAGGCATCACGTTCTTCCACTAGCCAACTTTGACCAGCAAAAGGAACAGTTGTATCTTGGACAGAATTAGTAGACATGACTGACATAGGATTTTGTGGGGAATGATTTAGCATCTGACTAGAAACTGGGTAGATTTGTGAGTAACAAACAAAGACTAGGGCGGCTAAAAGCCCAATTAGTGGGAAAGTCAATAATCAAGCCAATAATTAAACCAATAAATTAGAATATGGCGACAAGCATATTATTAAAGGAAATAACTATCTTAAGCAAGAGCTTCTGAGAAGATAACAAAGAATATTTTTCTCAGGTACTTAGATACTCAGCAAATTAATCAGAGCTGGATATCATAGAACCACAACAAAATTAGAATGGCACTTACTTACAGCAGCTTTTTTGTGGGTGGCCACCGCTGCCTCCAAATAAACTCAAACCTAATCAACATTTTGAAAAATGTAAGGTATTTCATTTATAGGAAAAGTGCTATCTCTACCGTATCTCTATATCTATAGGATCATCGGTCTTTAGCTTAAAGAAACTCATGCTGCTCAGGGTAATCAAGTATCTCCGAACAGATAAATTTTGTCAACCAGAATGTTGGGAAAGCCAGCAATCTTTATTTTTTAAATCATGGGTTTGGTTGAATAATGCAAAACCCAACTAAGCATTGGCTCTAGGTATTAATTCTAGACATTAATTCTATTTTGGTTTCCTTGTGTCACCATTCAAGCTATCAATTTATACCGTTTTGCAAAATGTTTGACACAAACACGGGTTTGAACACTTTGCTGTGCAAGGTTTCACGGTAGTTTGAGAGTGGGTGGCTACAGATACCCACTCTCAAACCCAACATGGATAAGACTTCCAATATTTGTGGCGTGTCTCATTTGAACGCAAAGTGCTGTAAACGAAGAAAAGGGTTTCACCCTTTTCTTCGTTTAGGATTAAGCCATGACTGAGGTTTGGGGACGGGCAAAGATCATTCTTCCCGCAGTAGTTTGTAGGGCTGAGGTGACAACTACCCGGAGTTCTGCGCCCCCTAGATATTTCTTGCCCTCTTCTACGACTACCATAGTGCCATCCTCCAGATAGCCAATACCTTGAGCTGGTTCTTTGCCCTGTTTGAGGATTTTTATATCAATTAAATCTCCCGGTAGATACACCGGACGCAGGGATTGAGCTAGATCATTAACATTCAGGACAGGGATTTTCTGGACGTTGGCAACTTTGCTCAGGTTATAGTCATTGGTCACCAGTGTGCCGTTAATTTCTTGGGTAAACTTGACTAGTTTGGCATCAACACTGGTGATGTCTTCGTAGTCTGCCGAGTGGATGATAATTCGTTCTGGGTAGTTTTCTTGCATCCGATTCAAGATATCCAAGCCCCGCCGTCCCCGCATCCGTTTCTGATCATTGGCAGAATCGGCTAGCTGTTGTAATTCTTGCAAAACAAACTGGAGGACTAGAATCTGCCCTTCCACAAACCCAGTAGTCATCAGTTCTTCAATTCTGCCATCAATAATACTGCTAGTATCCAGTACTTTTGTGGCGGCAGGTTTTAGGGTTCCTTCTGCCACCAGCATGGCTTCGACGCTGTTGGGATTAATTAACCTGAGCAGGGTTTTGCCGTGGGCATCGGCGAGGGTGACTCCAGTGAAGGAAAACATCACACTCCCTAAAACTGCCACTAGGGGTTTAATGAAGCTGAAATCTCCGGGAATGGGCAGGAGGAAGACTGGGGCGATCATTAAGTTTGCTAACAGTAAGCCGAGAATCAAGCCGACGGAGCGAGTCAGTAGCATGTCTACAGGCATACTTCTAACCCTGGACTCTAGACGACGGTAGCTAGTTTGCACCACTAGACCGATCGCCCCTCCAATAATCCCGGCAAACACCGCCATGACTAACCGCAGCGCTTCTAGATTGGTTACTTGTAAAAGTACTTTATTCGGCAATAGCTCCACGCTATCGTAGCCGACTCCAGCACCAGCAATTATTAGTAAGAGAATAATCAGAAAATCAATCATAGAGATGTCCTCCGGAGCCAAGCAGGGATGAATGGGGATGAATAAATGGGGATGAATTGGGAAATGAATTAGGCAGAATATGGGGCAATAATTAGCGATCGCCTATTTACTACCATAACTGCAATATTACTAGCAATGTTAGTTGCATAGGTAGGGATAACAGTAATAGTCGGTAATGTCTTAACAAAGTTAGAGGATGCCTAAAAAGTCAGCATCTGGGTCGCTTGGCGACTAAAGACTTCGGCTACGCTCAGTCGAGCCGTCGCAGCTACAGGAACAAAACCTGCCTACGCAGGTTGCTGAAAGTTCCAGATTTTTCTTGGTCCGTGCAGACGGACTTTGTTCTTGCAGATACTGTCTTAAAAGTCAAGGGTTAAGAGGAATAAAATTAGGGTCAAAAGGCTTCTGAGATTTAAGCACCCCAAATACCTGCCGCAAAAGTTTGTGCATCGCCGCCCCAACCATAGACATCTTAGATTAACCCTTTGCTAAAAGACGTTCACAGAAAGCAAATATTGGAGGATTGTAACGACGAGCAACAATCGCAGGCATATACAGAGCCTTCCGCAAACGAGAATTACCAATTTTAGACAAACGCGGCTTACCACGCACCGAAGAACCTGACGAAAACTCCCGAGGAGTTAACCCCGCAAAAGCTGCCAGTTGAGCCGCACTGTCAAATTCGGCAATATCACGAATCTCCGCCAGAATATTTGTTGCTGTAGTATAGTAGTCGCCGATTTGATTAGGA
>CALRPI020000080.1:0-23736 GCA_943370025.1 Phormidium lacuna HE10JO
CGCCATCTGCTCGAAGGTGGTGCGATGAACACCGCATCTGCGTTTGAAAGCACTAGACTTGAAGAGTTTGAGTTGTTCGTAGGTCATGATTGGTTCCTCCTTGACCTAGTTTTACACATCTTTTATCTATTCACGCAAGAGGTCTAATGAAAAACCCTACCGGCTGGGTCAAACCGGACTAATTGGAAACCAGAAAGGGTGAAGGGAGGCTTAACCATGGACAGAGAGAAGGCGGTGCCCTACCGGCTGGGTCAAACCGGACTAATTGGAAACTTTTTTCAAGTCTAAGTTTGCTTGTGTCAATAGCGCTTTTTCCCTACCGGCTGGGTCAAACCGGACTAATTGGAAACTCAATATTGGCATGACACAGTGTTGCGTAAACGTAATCTTTCCCCTACCGGCTGGGTCAAACCGGACTAATTGGAAACTTGCAAACCTGATTCGCGAATCAGACAACCTATCAAATTGAATCGGAACCCCTACCGGCTGGGTCAAACCGGACTAATTGGAAACTTGTAGACTTTTCTTTTTGCCGCAGCTGATTAGTGCTACGATACCCTACCGGCTGGGTCAAACCGGACTAATTGGAAACCCCAGCAGCAAGTAGCACTGCGAATCCTAAAAAAAGATACAACCCTACCGGCTGGGTCAAACCGGACTAATTGGAAACATTTCTTCCCTTTGATTATTTATTGCTTTGAAACGCAACTCCCTACCGGCTGGGTCAAACCGGACTAATTGGAAACTATTGCAGTTGCTGCATTCGTGGTTTTCATAACAGAAACTCCCTACCGGCTGGGTCAAACCGGACTAATTGGAAACCTCGAAGGAGGGGTTGGGAAATTACCAGGAGTCAACAAAGCCCTACCGGCTGGGTCAAACCGGACTAATTGGAAACATCTAATGAGCTCTGATAGCCCTGAGTAATGGCAACCCCTACCGGCTGGGTCAAACCGGACTAATTGGAAACCGTTGCCGTTTACTGGATTGGAGTTAACGGAAGTTCTGTTACCCTACCGGCTGGGTCAAACCGGACTAATTGGAAACACACTTAATTTACAATGCTTGATGATGTCTCGATCGCCCATCACCCTACCGGCTGGGTCAAACCGGACTAATTGGAAACTCTCTTTCATCAACTGAAATCCGACGACCGCAAAAATCGACCCCCTACCGGCTGGGTCAAACCGGACTAATTGGAAACAGGCATTGTCTGAAGCTCCTATTAATTTATAGAGAATCCCTACCGGCTGGGTCAAACCGGACTAATTGGAAACAACACAGGGGCTACCTTCTTGCCTTAATGGACAGCTTGAAGCTCCCTACCGGCTGGGTCAAACCGGACTAATTGGAAACTATTTTTGTGTCCTTTGCGGGGTTGGTTGATTTCTTGACTCCCTACCGGCTGGGTCAAACCGGACTAATTGGAAACTTAGGGCATTAATCCGGGCTTTGTTCAGAGCTTGACATTCTGCCCTACCGGCTGGGTCAAACCGGACTAATTGGAAACATTCAAAACTACAGCATTATTGGTCTGAAATTTCTGATTTCGTCCCTACCGGCTGGGTCAAACCGGACTAATTGGAAACACTAAAAATATTCCGAGAGCAAAAATTCCAATATACAATGATTAAACATCAACAGGTGATCGCCAAAATTCTGGAACAGGATGAAAATATTGCGGCAGTCAACTCCACCATTGGGTCGGGGGGAATTAATAGTGGCAGGTTTTTTATTCGTCTCAAACCCCGCAACCAAAGAAAGCTGAATGCTGATCAAATAGTCCAGGAACTCCGCCCCAAGGTCTCCCGTGTGCCGGGGTTGAAGGTTTTCTTGCAAAATCCGCCCGCCATTAATATCGGCGGTCAGCAAACAAAAGCCCAATATCAACTGACCTTGCAAGGGACAAATATCGAAGAGCTATACGCTGCTGCCCCCAAACTCGAAGTTCAATTGCGGCAATTGCCAAGTTTACAAGATGTCAATAGCGATCTACAGCTAAAAAATCCTGAAGTTAAAGTCCAAATCAACCGTGACCAAGCGGCTATTTTTGGTTTAACTGCTAATCAAATTCAAACCACCCTGAATAATGCCTACAGTAGTCGTCAAGTTTCCACCATCTATGCCGCAGATAACCAATATTCAGTGATTCTTGGTCTTGCGCCGCAGTTTCAACAGGATCAAGCCGCCCTAAATTTACTTTCTATTCGATCCATCAGTGGTCAATTAGTTCCCCTGAGTACGGTGGCGACTCTGAATAAAACCACCGGACCTTTAACCATCAATCATCTGGCACAATTACCTTCTGTCACCCTGTCTTTTAATCTCAAACCCGGCATTGCCCTAGGAGATGTCACCGCCAAAATTGAAGAGCTAGCCAAACAAACCCTACCATCAGGAATTACGACTAGTTTCCAAGGCTCGGCTCAGGCATTCCAAGCCTCCCTCTCTGGGCTGGGTTGGCTGCTGTTGATTGCGATCGCTGTAATTTATATTGTTTTGGGCATCCTCTACGAAAATTTCATTCATCCCCTGACTATTCTCTCTAGTCTTCCCTCAGCGGGTTTTGGGGCATTGTTGACCCTGATCATATTTCAGGTGGATTTAAATATCTATGCCTTTGTGGGGATCATTCTGTTGATTGGGATTGTCAAGAAAAATGGGATCATGATGGTGGATTTTGCAATTACGGCGCGATCGCAGGGAGATAGCCCCTACCAAGCAATTTATCAAGCGTGTTTAGTCCGGTTTCGCCCGATTATGATGACCACGATGGCAGCTTTGATGGGAACTCTGCCGATCGCCTTAGGTTTAGGGGCTGGGGCTGATGCCCGTCGTCCCCTTGGTTTAGCAGTGGTGGGAGGATTACTTTTCTCGCAATTTCTGACTTTATACCTAACTCCGGTTTTTTATACTTACATGGAATCTTGGCAGGAGGGCTGGCACAAACACAAATATAGAGAAGACCTGAATAGTTATTTGTAGAAACCGCCAAGGAAGAGCCGTTCTCAACCCTCTAAAATTCTAAACTCAATTAGGGTTATTATATCGCTATATATAGCAACCCTAAATGGTTTCACCCGCCTCCGGCGGGTGAAACCATCTGCCAGAAGCAAGTTGACTTAGTAACTGTTCGTAAATGATTTAGGATCGCTATATTTAGCTAAATTCTCTATTAGCTATAGGAAGAAGGCGTAAAGTCTTCCATCCCTACTAGTAGTCTGTCAACGATTAGTTGATAGGTCTACAGCATCCAGAAAGTTTTGTGGGTGTGTTTTTTGAGGGATTGAAAACCCCTCAAAAAACACTTGACAGACTACTAGGTTGATGGTAATTGCTGAAGTCTGAGAGGTCATTTATAAAGTGGCTAGAAGGTCTGGTTTTGCGCCCCCTCCGGGGGCGCAAAATCAGTACTTTATAAATAGCCTCTGATCAGTTATTAAACTCCCCTTATCTAATCTATGAAATCTCCTAAGTCGGAAATGCTTGGTTTTGCCTATGGCTCCTTAGGGGTTTTGGGGTTTAGCCTCAGTTTGCCAGCCGCACGAGTCGCGGTGGCAGAACTTGACCCAACCATTGTTGGCTTGGGGCGATCGGTAGTAGCCGCATTCTTAGCTCTAGTAGTATTAACTATTACTAAACAACCTATTCCCCCCAAAAAATATTGGCGGGGTTTAGCGATCGCAGCTCTAGGAGTAGTATTGGGATTTCCTCTTTTGGCGGCTTGGGCAATGCAGCGCTTACCTTCTGCCTATGGAGGAGTGGTCATAGGATTAATTCCCTTAGCTACGACGATCATCGCCACAATTCGAGTCCGGGAGCGCCCTTCCCTAAAGTTTTGGCTAGCTAGTTTAACTGGAACTTTTACTATCTTGATCTTTATGGGAGTTTCTGGCTCTGGTTCTTTGCAGATTGCAGATTTAGCGTTGATTGGGGCGGTGATCTCAGCGGCGATCGGTTATGTGGAAGGAGCAAGATTAGCAAAATACTTGGGTAGTTGGCAGGTAATCTGTTGGGCGTTGATCATTGTGGCACCAGTCTCGATCGTCCCGGTAAGCATATCTATCTGGCAGCACGGATTACACGCCTCCCCCATTAGCTGGGGAGCTTTTGCCTACGGCAGTTTATTTCCTCAATTTCTCTGTTTCTTTGCGTGGTATCACGGAATGCACCTAGGAGGAATTGCCAAAGTTGGGCAACTCCAGTTAATTCAGCCCTTTTTAACCCTGTTCTTTTCCAGTTTATTTCTCCGGGAGACCATTACCCCCTTGATGTTGGTGTGTGCGGCGATCGTGATTACCTGTGTGGCGGTAGGTAGGAAAGCCGTAGTTCAGCGCTAATACCAAATCAAAAAAATGGTTTCACCATTTTTTTGATTTAAATTCCTATGTAGCAAGGTATTCAAAATCTTATTTGTATCAACTATTTAGCAAAATGGTATAAGAATCTATTTAGCGGTTGCTATACCACCAAAATTTTGCAGGAAAGTCTGGGGTAATTAGGTAAATTCTTGCTAGAGTTTATAGCAGGACTTACGCATTGGTCAGTTTTTGTGGGCTGAGCGTAGTCGAAGCCTGCAACAACATCTGCAACTCTTTATAATTCGTTGGTAGTGTGTAAGTCCTACTAATGATTTCCACTGATAATTCTTGATTGGTAACCCCCTATGCTTGGTAGTTTTCAACAAAGTCAATTGCGGATTGAAATTGCTGCTCCGATCCAAAAAATTCGGAATGCTTTGGTTTGCTCAGAACAACTCCAGCAATGGTTAGCTCCCCAGCGCCTAGATGCGAATATTCCTGATGAGTTAGCATTAGGGGTGGTTTTTAAGAGTACGATCGGGCCAGTAGTGGTGCAGCACCAAGTAGAAATCATCGAGTCAAACTATCTGAGATTAATTCTTAGTCAAGGCATCGATGGCTATCATGAATGGTATTGGGGAGACGGTTGGCTACAATCCCGCTTGGAAGGTATATCTCTCCTGCCTCTGAACCTAGGGCAAACTCTGAGCCTGTTGAGGTTCAAGAGCTTCCTTACCCATACCCCTAGTCCTTAATCGTATTACTCAACTCGTTAGTGCCAAATTAGTTAGGATTTCCCCCGCGCTGCGGGGGAAATCCTGACACCCACTACCCTTACCTCTTCTATCACCACCTTACTCAGCTATGCGCAATTCTCCATCCCCAAAATCTCTCAAACCTTTGAGTGTAGGTAATGTAGTCACTGCCGCCATTCAGTTATTTCGATCGCATTTCAAGCAATATCTCGGTTTAACCCTGAAGTCCTATTTATGGCTCCTAGTCCCCCTCTACGGCTGGGCAAGATTTTTGATGATTCATGCCATGATTTCTCGCTTGGCTTTTGGTGATTTAATTGGTCGTCCAGAAAGTGAAGCAGAAGCTAGAAGTCAACTAGAAGATAAAAAATGGGGCTTTCTAGGGCTGGCATTTCTGGTGGGATTGATTTCTGGGGGAGTAGTTATTGCCTTCTATTTTGCTGTAATTATTTTGGTAATCATTGGGGTGGCGATCGTTGCTGTGGCAGGGGAAAACAATATAGCCGTAATGGTGATATTGGCAATACTGGGGATTCTGGCTTTGCTGCTATTTATAGTAGCGATGACGTGGTTCTATTCTCGGTTAATGATTAGTGAACTGCCCTTTGCGATCGAGTCTGTTTCTAATGCTGCTAGTAGTATCGGCCGGTCTTGGGAACTCACCAAAGGTTATGTGCTGAGAATTCAAGGCATCGTTATAGTTGCCTCTCTGATGACCTTACCTCTCCAGATCATTGCCCAAGCTCTAGCAATTATGTTCCAAATATTTTTGGCTAGGTTTTTTCCTGAAGAATCAGCTACCTTTCTGGCGATCTCTTTCTTGGGTGGCTATTTCATCGGGATAGCTTCTAGCTTAGTTGTTGTTCCTTTTTGGCAAGCAATTAAAGCCGTTGTCTACTATGACGTGCGTAATCGTAAGGAAGGATTAGGTCTGGAACTAAGCGATCGTTTAGTTAACTAACTCTTATCCAAGACAAAAATAGAGGCGCAAAGCCTTCATTGGTGTCAACTTAAGGCTATAACTATGGAACAATAAGGCTTCTGCCAAGTCTCGATCCCCCCTAGCCCCCCTTAAAAAAGGGGGAAAAGAACCTTCTTAAAGTCCCCCTTTTTTCTAGCGCAGCGGCGCGTCAGCGCGGGGATTTAGGGGGATCGAGGGCTAAGCGTCAAACAACAGCCTGGGAGCACCTTTGATGTTAAGTTGACACCAGTGAAATCATTGCGACCCTAAAACTCGGATTCCGATATTAGTTGCCGCCAATAGTGATGATCCAAGTGCCTAAATAACGGGCGAGGGGAATATCACCGGGGGAGTTGGCAGAAGCCTCAAAGTAGTAAGTACCACCGAATTGGGGATTTTTTACATTGCTGAGGATAATTTCCACTGGGCTACCAGCAACAACAACTTGCCTTGGGACAATCTGAATCCGTCTGGCTTGTTGATCAACCACCGCATCCACAGGAACCGTTGTGCCCCGGACAGATAGCTCGATCGCTCCCGGATCAATAATGCCATCATAATATTCTGGGTAGGAAATGAAAAATTCCGCCACCCCTGTCTCCATCTTGGTGGAAGGAATGCGTAAGCGATAGCGATCGTAGTTAAAGGGACGACCGCCAAAGTCTAGAAAATATCTCAGCTCGTTCTCGCCGCGCACACCACTAAAGATCGTAAATCCCGGTGTACTTTGAGCTACGGTAACTGCTGCCACACCAGTGATTAAGCTACTTGCTACTACAGCCGCAGACAACAAAAGGCGCATAGGATTTTTCATAGATATAAACATTTGTCAGTAAAAGTTAATTTTGGTTTAAAGTTTATCAGAAATTCTCTAAGCTTGCGAGAATTAGTTACCCAAGACGAACCAGATTCCCAAAAGTGCCATACTAAAAAAATATGCAAATTCACGATACCCTCGAAAGCAACCTTACCCTATCTCTGCCCCACCTCTCTAGAACCGCTACAGCCCGCCGCACTACGGGAGAAACTGATGTCCAGGTGGCAATTAATTTGGATGGTACGGGTAAGTGCCAAGTAGCCACAGGGCTGCCCTTTTTAGATCATATGCTGCACCAAATTTCCTCCCACGGATTAGTAGACCTAGAAATTACGGCTCAGGGAGATTTACACATTGATGGGCATCATACCAACGAAGATGTGGGAATTACCTTGGGGCAGGCCTTGAGTCAGGCTCTAGGCGATCGCAAAGGGATCACTCGCTTTGGTCATTTCTTTGCTCCCCTAGATGAGGCACTAGTCCAAGTCACCCTAGATTTTTCTGGCAGACCCCACCTCAGCTATGGCTTAACTCTGCCAACCCCGATGGTGGGAACCTATGACACTCAGCTAGTGCGGGAGTTTTTCATCGCTGTAGTCAACCATAGCCAAATGACCCTCCATATCCGGCAACTAGATGGCATCAACTCCCACCATATTATTGAAGCCACCTTCAAAGCCTTTGCTAGGGCATTACGCATGGCTACAGAAGTAGACCCCCGCCGCGCCCACCTGATTCCTAGTTCCAAGGGAGTTTTATAAAGATGCAAGTATGGCTAGTAATTGGCTGCAACCTTTGTCTTTCTCTAATCCTCTTGGGGTTAGCTGGGTGGTTTTGGCAATGGCGAAGATACTTAGCGGCAACAAATATAGAACTAGCTACAGCAATTCAGGAAACCCAACTCTCCCTCAAACAAACTGCCCTGCGTTGTCAAGAACAACAATTAGCCCTATTGCAAGCCCGCTCTCAATATCGCCGCCTGCAAAAATACCTCAAACAATTACAGCAATTGGCGCAGCTAATTAGTTTAGGCAGTTGGTTGGGCGGGAGATTATTCGCTAAATCTTAATCTAGTTAAAAAAGGCGCAACCCGATGTTGCGCCTTTTTTAACCATATTCAGGATGGCTATAGGCAATTAACTTTAGTTAACTAAACCAGAACGTAATGCCCTAACTGCGGCTTGGGTTCGATCGCTTGCTGCCAACTTGTTCAGGATGCTATGGACATGGGTTTTGACTGTGCCGACGGTGATGCACAATTGTTCGGCGATCGCTGCATTGCTACAACCATTGACAATCAATTGCAATACTTCTAGTTCTCGATCCGTCAGATTATCACTAATGATTGCTGCATCTGCCGTCACGACATGAACGGGGACATTCTTCACCTTTTCGAGGATAATCCGCCCAATACCGGGATCGATCCAGACATTACCAGCATTGGTAACTTTCAGAGCTTTAATCAAGTTATCAATACTAATATTCTTCATGCAGTAAGAATCTGCCCCAGCCCCAAAAGCTGCCATGATCGAGGTTTCATCGTCTTGCAGAGTCAGTACTAAAATTTTCACACCGGCGTATTCGGGAGCAACGATCGATCTGAATCTGCGGGTGACTTCCACGCCACTAATATCCGGCAAACCCAAGTCAACGATCGCCACATCAGGCTTGGAAGTAATCAACAACGCTAAACCTGATTCTCCGGTGGTTGCTTCCCCTACAAATTCAATTTCTGGGCAATTCTGGAGAGCAAGGCGAATCCCATCTCTGGTCAAATCATGGTCTTCAATTAGGGCTACCCTCATGGTCTCAACTTTCTCCTTAATCTTTTTCTTCCTAGGAACTATTTTATATCATTATTCCTAGTTAATTTCACGTAATTACTAACAATTATTACTGAACAGAACCATTTTGGGGAACACTCTCTTAACAATAAACTATTATGGCACTCCTAAATCATTTGCTAACAGTTGGCAAGTCACCCTGCTTCTGGCTGATGGTTTCACCCACCAAAAGCTGGTGAAACCACTTAGAGCTGATATGTAACTATTCTAAATCATTCGCAAAATCAACTGGCTTCAGATAAATAAATTCCCCTGCCTTCAGCTCAGTAAATTATTTTGGATCGCTATAATTTGCTGAGAATAATTAATGAAGATCAAAAAAAGTGGCAGGTTTCCTAGTCTATTTAGTAATAATGCAAAGCAATTATTTGAGAAATGAAGTTTCCAGTGCCCAAGTTCTCAAAAGAGAGGATAATGTCATCCTTCGCGTGGCATTATCTTCTTGAAAGTGAAAAGACTTTATCCGTTCGATGTGTAACGAGATTGTTAGACATCTGGCACTAACGGGTAAACTCCGAATGCGAATGACCGCAGGAGCGATCGCTACATCAATTGCCAGCAGCAGATGAAAATCTGCATCAAGTGTAGCAACAATATGTCCATCTTCTCTGGCTTGCTGGATTATGTTTGTATTTAGCGTTTAGCAAAATGGTATAAGGAGTGGGAGGTTGACGCAATGTAGCCGGAACTGCAAACTTGCCACAATTTAGACATCACATTGCCCCCCATTGTGTTCAATAATAATTAGGCAAAAACTTTTTTTATTATGGAAATTAACCTAGCACCAGAACATATTTTGCAATTAGACCTTTCCCCTGTCACCAACGTGGTGGAAGAATGGTTGACCTCAGGCAATATTGCCGATCAAGAGCAGCAGATCAGCTTTGTCATTACCTTTCCTCGGGAACCAGAAGACCCTAGGGAACTATCAGAAATTCCCGAAATCCGCCTCTGGTATATTCGCCTTGATGCCCTCTACCCTTGGCTTCCTTTTCTGTTGGATTGGAAAGGCGGCGAGTTTGCTCGGTATGTAGCAATGCTAGTCCCCCACGAGTTCCGGCGCACCGAAGGGATTCAATATAACCCCGAAGCTCTAGAAATCTTTGTCATGCATAAGGTATTTAGCCTGAGCAGGTGGCTAGAGGCGCAGGGACTGAGCAGTAAAGCACGGGTTCAAGCGATGGCAAAGATGTTGGGCTATGAACTAGATGATGATTTTTTCAATCTCGTGAATCTAGCCAAGTAGCTTAACAATGAATCTTCGATTTTTCTTAGTCCGTGCAGACGGACTTTGTTCATGTAGTCGCGGTTTCAACCGCCAGAGATTTTGAGATTAAACTTTTAGATTAACGAGATCGCTTATACCACGTCGCCCCCGCCACCAATAGGGCAATCAAACTCAAGGCAACTAGGAGGGGTAAGATTTCTCCTGTTTGCAGAGCCTTTAAGCCAAAACTTCCCAGCAAGACAAAGGGCAAAATTCCCGGAATTGTTCCTAAGAGAGTCCCTAGAAAATAGTCACGGAACTTAATGGAAGTTAGTCCAGCGGCGAAATTAACTAATCCGTAGGGAATGATTGGCAGCAAACGGAGGGCGAACATATAGAATAGACCTCCCTGTTGGAGGCGATCGTCCATTTCTTGAAATTTCCCCGCCAGCCTTGCTGCCACCATCTCCCGTCCCACCGTCCGAGTGAAGCTAAAGGAAACCACTGCGGCAATAATTGCCGCCACACTTGTCCATAAAGTTCCCAACCAAGGACCAAAAATTGCCCCCCCGGTCAAATTCAAAGCCGTAGAGGGTAAAATCAAAACTGTTGCTAAAACGTAGATGCCAATATAAATTAATGGTGTCCAAACTCCCCCACTACTTAACCAAAGTCGAAGGTCATCAGGAGATATCCCTCCCAACAGATAGACAATTAGCCCCGTAGCTACAAGACTAATAATAAATAGGAGGAAAATAGTATTTTTCTTAATCACAGGAATAAACCTTAAATTATCGCTATTTTAGCCTAAAACCACATGGATATTGACCCTTCCAACTCTAGTCTAGATAATCCTTTACTACCTGTAGCTACAGGTAGTTTAACTATTCCTCCTGCGCAAAATATCGCTGCCGCCTCGCCAGCATTTCCTAGCAATATCGCACAAAACCCCAGTTTCTCTCTAATTATTCCTACCTATAATGAGGGGCAAAATGTTTCTAAAATAGTCAGTCAGCTCACAAAGTTATTAGATGCAGCCCTCCCCGAAGATTATGAATTGATCTTGGTTGATGATAATAGCCCTGACGAGACTTGGAAAATTGCCCAAAGCTTAACTGCTAGTTATCCTCAACTCCAAGTGATGCGCCGGATTGAAGAACGCGGGTTATCCACGGCGGTAATTCGGGGTTGGCAAGCAGCTAGGGGAGAGATTTTAGGGGTAATCGATGCCGACCTGCAACATCCTCCAGAAATTCTCCTGAAATTATTAGCAGAAATCCAACGGGGGGCAGATCTCGCAGTCGCCAGCCGCCATGTAGAAGGCGGTGGAGTTAGTGATTGGAGTGTGATTAGAAGATTTTTGTCTCGGGGAGCGCAAACCCTCGGATTACTGATTCTTCCCGGAGTGATTGGTAGAGTAAGCGATCCCATGAGTGGCTATTTTTTGGTGCGCCGGAGCTGCTTGGAGGGGAAAACCCTGAGTCCGGTGGGGTATAAGATCCTGATAGAAACCTTGGGTAGGGGCGATGTGCGTTGGATTGGCGAGGTGGGCTATGTCTTCCAAGAACGCCAAGAGGGAGAAAGCAAAGTTACCAGCAAGCAGTATGTAGAATATCTCCAACACCTAGTCCGGTTGAGGTTTGCTCGTTGGCCAATCGCGCGGTTTTTCCGCTTTGGAGTGGTGGGATTTAGTGGTGTGTTTGTGGATATGGGGGTATTTTATTTACTGCAAAATTTTGTCGGCTTAGGTCTAACTCGGAGTGCGATCGTCTCTTCGGAGTTGGCAATTATTAGTAACTTCCTGTGGAATGATCTCTGGACTTTTGGCGATATTTCCCGGAGACAACCGGGGAAAAGACGGCTATTAATTCGTCTGTTTAAGTTTAATCTGGTCTGCTTGGCTGGATTAGTTTTGCATATTTTGATCCTAAATTTGCTCTACAATTTATTGGGAATAAATCCCTACTTAGCTAAGTTAATTGCTATTATTATTGTCACCTTCTGGAACTTTTGGATTAATCTCAAGCTTAGTTGGCGAGTTACAGAAACCAGAAATGATTAAATACAGTTAGTTGCGGTTTCAACCGTCAGAACTTTCTCAGCAGCACTACATAATTTCAGAAATTATTTCCGATCAAAAATGCTCTCACCTAGTTTTCAGAAATCAAAATATCGAGATGGCATATTTTTATTGCTGTGGATAGGTATTGGCTTAGTGCTTCGCTTTCTGAATTTGGCTGGCAAACCTCCTTGGACAGATGAATTTGCCACTTTGGTATTTAGTTTAGGCAATACTTTCAAATCTGTACCCCTAGATCAACTTATTACTGCCAATGACTTGCTTCAACCTTTAATGGTTGATCCGCGCCACGGAGTACGAGAAGCAGTTAATAGTTTGATCCGGGAAGATCACCATCCTCCCATCTATTTTGCCTTGGCTAATATTTGGGGACGGTTATTTTCTGCCTCTGGGGGTTTGGTGAATTTGGGGGTGATGCGATCGCTCCCGGCGGTTTGTGGTGTCCTCTCTATTCCGGCAATTTATTACCTCGCCAACTTGACCTTTTCTAGTGCGATCATTGCCCATCTCAGTGCTTTGATCATGGCGGTTTCTCCCTACGGAGTTTTTATTTCCCAAGAAGCACGGCACTATACCATGGCAGTCTTATTTGTGATTGCTTCCTTGGGGTGTTTAGTCGTCGCTGCGAAGAAACTAGTCAATCGGCGCAGTTTACCTTGGAAAATTAGCTTACTTTGGGTGGTAATTAATACCTTGGGCATGGGGGTTCATTACTTCTTTATCTTGACCTTGGCTGCTCAAATTTTGACCCT
Organism: Phormidium lacuna HE10JO; assembly: GCA_943370025.1. Lineage (GTDB taxonomy): Bacteria > Cyanobacteriota > Cyanobacteriia > Cyanobacteriales > JAAUUE01 > JAAUUE01. The sequence goes on from CALRPI020000080.1 coordinate 12,718, forward strand.
AATTTATCTAGGTTGGCAGTATAAAAAAAAATGGTCGAATCTCAAAAAGTTCTTGGCTCAATGGCGAGGTATTCTCCTAGCGATTGTGGGGACGATCGCAGGCAGTTTGGTTTGGTTACAGCTATGGCTCTACAGTCGAGACGACCAAATGACGGAATGGCTACGCAATAGCGATCAGACTCTCTTAGATTTCATTAACCCTATTTTTCAATCTGCTGCTACGTGGGTAACGATGATTTATTTATTGCCCATTGAAGGACCAAACCTAGGGGTAATGATATTTTTCATTATTGTGATGGTTTCTTCCCTGCTGGCTTGGTTATTTCCTCTCCTTTATCGGGGAATTAAGCAGGGTTTAGCTAATCCAGAAACTACTCAAGGAATTACTCTGATTGGGGGATTTGCGATCGCTGCCGTGGGCATATTTTTTACCATTACCTATCTATTGGGGATGGATATTACCAGAGGAGCTAGATATAATTTTGTCTATTTCCCGGCGGTAATTGTCATGGTGGCAGCTAGTCTCAGCTACTTTTGGAAACAATCTGCTCAGATCGATTTTCAACTGCCCCAACCCCTGAATTGGCAAAATATCAAGCTTTTAGGTCAAGGTAGAAATGCCGTAATCATAGTCTTATTCCTTGGACTATGTAGTGGTTTAACCGTAGCTACTAATTTGGGATATCAAAAATACTATCGTCCAGATATGTTAATTCCCATTATTCAAGCCAATTCTACCCAACCAATAGTTATAGCCACTACCCACAATACCTTAGTCCAAACTGGAGAAATGATGGGCATTGCTTGGGAATGGCAGCGGTCTGATCTCCCCTCTCCTCCTCGCTTTCTTTTAGCACGTCAACAACAGCGAGAATGTAAGGGAGATAGTTGTCCAGCGACTAAAACCTTGAGTCAACAAATAGAAAAATCATCTCAACCTCTAGACTTGTGGTTAATCAACTTTCAAGCACCAATTAAATTACCTAACTGTACCGTAGCCAAAGTAGATTCAAGAGGTGTAAGTTGGGTCAATGGCTATGGTTATCGACTCTATAAATGTAATCAAAATAGCAGGACTTAAAGATAGAAAGCCGCAATCCTGAGAATGTTTAGTCGGGGATTACCTAAAGAAGAAATTGCGGACTTTCTGGATTTACCTCTTGCTGAAGTAGGAGCGATCGTCACCCAAGCTGCCCAGAACTAGGCCTCACCAAAGATGGTAAAGTGCCATGGTTTCCGGGCAGCACCTGATGTATCGAGGATGACGTGCTTGACGATCGTATATTCCTCTAGGGCGTAGTGGGATAGATCTTTACCAAAGCCGCTTTGCTTGAAACCACCGTGGGGCATTTCGCTGGCAAGGGGCAGGTGGTCATTGATCCAGACCGTGCCAAATTCTAGGGCAGCAGACATCCGCATCGCTCTTTGGACATTGCCAGTCCAGACACTAGCTGCTAAACCGTAGGGGGTGTTGTTGCCAAGGGCGATCGCTTCCTCTTCATCGCCAAACCGATTCACCGTCACTACGGGACCAAAGATTTCTTCCTGCACACAAGGAGCATCCTCTGGAGCTTCTAACAAAATAGTGGGGGGATAGAAAAAGCCCTCTCCGGCTGGTAACTCCCCACCAGTTAATACTCTAATTCCCTGTTGTTTTGCCTCTTGGACAAAACCATCCACCTTCAGCCGCTGAACATCACTGGCAAGAGGTCCCATATCGGTGGTTTCCTGCATGGGATCCCCTACCCGTACCTGCTGGGTCAAGGCTTGGAATCGAGCTACAAATTGATCAAATACTGCATGGTTAACATAAATCCGGGTAGCCGCTGTACAATCCTGCCCTGTATTGATGTAAGCCCCCACGACAGCACCGTGGGCAGCCGCTTCGATATCGGCATCCTCAAAGATAATGAAAGGAGCTTTGCCCCCCAATTCTAGGGTGACCCGCTTGGCAGTATGGCTGGCGAGTTCCATCACCCGTTTCCCTGTCCGAGTGCTGCCGGTGAAGCTAATCATGCGAATTTCTGGATGGCTACAGATGGCTTCCCCCACTGGAGCTTCCCCGGTGACAATGTTAATCAACCCAGCGGGAAGTCCAGCTTCGAGGGAAATTTCTGCTAGTTTAATAGTAGTAATTGGTGTATTAGGCGCGGGTTTAAGGACGATCGCATTCCCAGCAGCAAGGGCAGGGGCAATTTTCCAGACCGCCATCATTAAGGGGTAATTCCACGGCGTAATTGCTCCCACCACCCCGATCGGTTCCCGCCGCAGCAAGCTGGTGTAGCCCCCCAGATATTCCCCCGCCGCGCCCCCTTCTTGGCGACGGATAATGGAGGCAAAATAGCGGAGGTTATCGATCGCCACAGGAATATCGCTATTTTGGCTAAGTTTGATCGGTTTGCCAGCATTAATACTTTCTAGTTCTGCCAGTTCTGCACTGTGGGATTCCACAACATCAGCAAATTTCATCAAAGCAGCACTCCGTTCCCCATAGGAAAGACCACCCCAAATCTTTTGGGCAGCCTTGGCAGCCATGACAGCTTGGTTGACATCTTCAGCAGTACCAAGGGCAACCGTAGCAAAGACTTTGCCTGTGGCGGGATTGATCAAATCTTGGCTACCAGTGGTGACTAAGTTGCCATTGATGACCATTGGATAGTGGGGAAGTTTTTCCATAGCTTTCTCTGCAAATATATTTTTATCAGTATAGTAACCGCTAAGGGGTTTCTACAGCATAATCAAATTGATACTGCTGCAAATAAAAATAAGGGCGCAAAGCCTTGCGCCCCTACAGGATTTTCTGAAACTATCTATCTAGTAGTCCGTCAACAATTAGTTGATTAGTCTATAGCATCCTGAAAGTTTTGTGGGTGTGTTTTTTGAGGGGTTTGCAACCCCTCAAAAAACACTTGACAGACTACTAGACTACGGCTAATTCTGGGCGTTTGCTGTGGCGGATGCCTTCGATCGCATCTTTGTAGTCCTTGGCTTTGAATACTGCGGAACCAGCGACGATCGCATTAGCTCCGGCTTCTAAAACCTGCCAAGTATTATTGCCCTTCAAACCGCCATCTACTTCAATCCAAGGATTAAAGCCTCGTTCATCACACATGGCTCGGAGCTTACGAATTTTAGGCACTGCACTAGGAATAAAGCTTTGACCACCGAAACCGGGGTTGACGCTCATGATCAAGATTAAGTCACACAAATCTAGAACATTCTCAATTAGTTCTAGAGGAGTGCCGGGATTCAAGACTACCCCAGCTTTTTTGCCCAACTCCCGAATTTGCCCCAAGGTGCGGTGTAGGTGGGGGGAAGCATTATGCTCGGCATGGACGGAGATGATATCTGCCCCAGCCTTCGCAAAATCTTCCACATACTTTTCTGGTTCCACAATCATCAGGTGAACATCTAATGGCTTGGTGGTGACAGGGCGGATGGCTTCCACGATCAAGGGACCGATCGTAATATTCGGCACAAATCGACCATCCATCACATCCACATGGATCCAATCGGCTCCGGCAAGATCGACAGCCCGAATTTCATCACCAAGGCGACTAAAATCGGCAGAAAGAATAGAAGGGGAAACAACAACTTGATTGGGCAGGGGCGGTTGGGGCATGGCTAGGTAAGAACTCCTATAGGGTAATAGTCTTAATATTTTGTATTGATTTTATCAAAAATTCATCAATAAATATAAAATATTAATTAAATTTTGGTATCAGTGATCGCTAAGGTGGCTGTAGTCGCTGCACTATGCCGATAAAAGCATCTTCCAAGGAAAAGGGAATAGGGCGCAGGGAATCGATTTTGATTTTGGCTGATTTCAGGAGGGCTTGAACTTGGGGGATTTCTTGATTGGGATTATCTAAGACTAGGTGGAGGCGATCGCCAAAAATCGAAACCCGCCAAGGTGCCAAGTGCTGTTTCAATAAATTCGCTGCTGTTTGCAAAGGATTTTCTAGGGATAATCGCCCCTTCACTAATAACATTTCCACCAGTTGCCCCGGTTGCGCCGCCTTGATTTCTGTAGGTGTTCCCTGCGCCACCACTTCTCCCGCCACCATAAACCCCATCCGATTGCATTGCTCCGCCTCTTCTAGGTAATGGGTCGTAACCAAGATCGCCGTACCTTGACGGGCAAAATCATTGATTAAACGCCAGAACTGCCTTCTTGCCAAAGGGTCTACTCCAGAAGTTGGTTCATCTAGAAACAAAATTGCCGGTTCATGCATCACCGAAGCCCCAAAAGCTACCCGTTGCTTCCAGCCGCCGGGTAATTGTCCTGTGAGCATGGTTTCTCGCCCGACCAAACCACAGGTAGAGAGTACCCAATCAATTTTTTCCCGTCTTAAGTTTTGGGGAACTTGATAAACCCCGCAATAAAATTCTAGGTTTTGCTGAATAGTTAGGTCATCGTAGAGGGTAAAGCGCTGACTCATGTAGCCAATTTTTTGCCGGAGGGTACTACTCCGTAAATTACTAGTCTGTCCTGCTAGAGATATTCTGCCCCTGGTGGGTTCCAACAGACCACAGAGCATTTTAATAGTTGTGGTTTTCCCGGCTCCATTTGCCCCCAAAAGTCCGTAGATTTCTCCGTATTCAATAGCCAAATTTACCTGCTGCACGGCAACAAAATCGCCAAATACTTTCCGGAGAAGATTGGCTTCGATCGCGTTAGCGTTGCTTGGCAATATCGCGTTAGCGTTGCCTTGCAATATCGCGTTAGCGTTGCTTGGCAATATCGCTGTTTTATTTGAGGATAAGGTACTACGAGGGAAAGGAATAAACTCTGGTTCGGATCCCGCAGCCCGGAGACGGGAGACAAAGACATTTTCTAGGGTCGGGGCTGTGGCTTGAATATCAGCAAAGGGGATACGTTTTTTGGTCAGAATTCGGCTGACTTGCAACTTACCCGCCTCCACGTCTTTAACCAGAATATCCAATCGATCGCCAAAGGTCTGGATATCTACAAGGGTACTCTGGGGAGAATCCTTGATCCCCAAAAGAGCTTGCTCGGCGGCAATAATATTTTCGGGACGAATTTCTAATCTTTGTAAGCCCAAATTCTCTCGTAGTTGCGATAAGGTACCAATTTCTTGGATCGAACCCTCATACATCAGGGCAATCCGGTGACAGCGTTCAGCTTCATCTAGGTAGGGTGTAGCCACCACGATCGTTACCCCTTGGTTAGCTACCGCTGCCAGCACATCCCAAAACTCCCTCCGGGATACGGGGTCTACTCCTGTAGTTGGTTCATCTAAAAGCAAAATTTCTGGCTGAGAAATCAAAGCACAACACAAAGCTAATTTTTGCTTCATACCCCCCGATAGGCGCCCAGCGAGGCGATCGCTAAATTTTTCCAAACTCATCAACCGGAGATATTTTTCCCGCCGCTCTAAAAACAAATCCTCAGGTACTTGCCGCAATCCCGCACTGTAACGGAGATTTTCTTCCACACTTAGATCCAAATACAAAGACATCTGTTGTGTTAAGTAGCCAATCGCTAATCGGGCATCCCGTGGTGACTTCCCCAAAACCTCAATCTGCCCAGAAGTTGCCGCCTTGACTCCGCCAAGAATATGAAAAGTAGTAGTTTTCCCGGCTCCATCGGGACCAATCAACCCAAAAATTTCCCCCCGCTCCACAGTGAAGTCAATCCCCCGCACCGCCACCAGTTTGCCGTAACGTTTATAAAGTTCTTTGATGATGATGACTTCATTCATGGACTATTCCAAAACTATTTCCGCATCCGCAGGCATTCCCGGTTTCGCATAACCTTCTAAATTATCCAGACTAACTCGCAACCCAAATACTTGGCGAACTCGATCTTCCTTAAAATAAATATTTTCTGGAGTAAAGGAGGCTTGGGGATCGATCGCGGTGATTTTGCCCAACAGGGGTTGATTAGGGCGAGAATCTAGGAAAATTCGCACATCTTGCCCCAAGCGGACTCTAACAATATCCCCCTCTGGGATATAGCCCCGCAGGTATAATTGCAGGGGATTAATCACCGTTAGCAGGTTTTTGCCGGGGGTAACTACGGTTCCTGGTTCCACATTCCGAGCTGTAACCACTCCTTTGATAGGGCTAAGAATACTTTGATTTTCCACTCTGGCTTTGACTTCTGCTTCAGCAGCCTTAGCATTAGCAACATCAGCAGTAGCTGCTGCTAACTTTAATTTAGTCTGCGCTAGTTGGGTGCGGAGATTTTGAATTTGCAGATTCCGAATGTCAGGGTTCAGGGCTGTAGTTTGGACTTGGGTGAGCTGCCCTTGGGCGGCGTTGACTAGGCGATCGAAGGAAGTAACTGCTGCTTGACGGGAGACCACGTTAGCTTGGGCTGTTTCCACACTGGTTTGGGCTTGGTCATATTGCTGTTGGGTAATCACTCCCTGCCTTAGGAGTTGGGAGAAGCGATCGAGGTTTTTCTGGGCGAGGGTCAGTTCCGATAAGGCTTGTTGTTGTTGTGCCTGAGCTTGGCTTAGTTGAGCCTCCACCGCTGCCAGATTTGATTCTGCCTGCAAAATCCGCCCGGAAGTATCCCCTTGAGATTGTTTTGCCTCTAGTTCTGCCTCCCGAATTTGATTTTCTAGCAGATTGATTTGTAATAGTGCCTGTTGTTCTGCTTGTTGGCTGGAATTAAGACGAGCGGTGGCTCCCTGAAGTTGGGCGGTGGTTTCTGCATCATCAAGGCGCACTAGTAGTTGCCCTTGTGTAACTTCTTCTCCTTCTCGGACACTAACGGAGATGATTCTGCCAGCAATTTTAGTCCCCACATCTGTTTCATAGCCTTCAATCCTGCCACTCAAACGGATGGGCAAGGGTTTACTTGCGTTGGATAAATACCACAAAAATACCCCTGAGGCACCAAGCAGGAGGAAAATAACTATCAGGAGTTGGGGCGATCGCTTCTTCTTACCTGGGGGTTCAAAGTTCTCAGGTTCTTTCTCTGACTCGTCCAAGGTAGATGGAGCCATAGTATTTTTTGCTAGTTATGCTAGTTATTAACTGATGGGGTAGTGCTGCAAATTAATTATTTAAGTAATGGTGTTTGAGGTGCTTCGCGCCCCAAACACTATTACAATGCATGACTTATCGAGGCTCTGAGCCTTCCCAATCAGGACAGTGCTGAGTTTCCCATCCATAAGGATGCATCCCACATACCAATAGATTACCACTATATATCTGTCCGTGGTAGTGGCTACAGCCAATACAAGCTGGGTGGCTTTGGGCATTAGGCTCTACGGTGTAGGTAAAACCTAAATCTCCATTTCCGGCTAGTTGCTCCAGTTCTAGGTATAAATCCGCGATCGGCTCAAAAATTTCTTGCAGACATTGGTCAATTTCTACGGTAACGACTTGTTGGAGTTCTTCGGTCATAGCATCCACCACTTCATTTAGTTCGGTGAAAAATTCATCGATCGCCACAGCTACTGTCTCTATCGCTTCCGTTAAGTTCTTTGACCAGTCTTCCATAATAAATAACTTAGAAAAAATTATCGAAAAAAGCTTATCTCTCCTAAACTAGAGTCTCAATATCTAGTTCTTTTGCAGACGCTTGAGTTCTTCTTGCATAGCTTTGATTTTTTCCTGCATGGCATCAATATCTTGAGCTGCTTCAGGTGCAGGAATCTCGTCATCAGTCACAATTTCAATCCGCCGTGGCTCTGTAGAGGTGTTTGTGGCTGGCGGTGGGGTGGTTTCTTGTTTTTGTGCTTGCTGGACTAGCTCATCGACTAATTTCTTTGCTTCTTCGGTGGTCATCTCGCCGCGCTCCACCAGTTCTTCCGCAAGTTTTTGTGCTTGAATCCGAATCTCACCTAGGCTAGACCCAGCCTTTTCGCTAGCAACGGAAGCAAGACCAATGCCTAGATAAAATGCTTTTTGGACGATACTCCCAAAGTTTGGCATGATGGTAATTTCTTTGGTTAGGTCTTTAATTAAGTCTTTAGTTCCCAAAACTTCAGTAGAGTTTTCAAGATTTCTACATAATAGTTGTTTTGGCAAGGTGACCCGGAGTTTAAGCCTACCTCAAGCATCCCTTATTGCTGCGCGGTCAAGCCTGACAAGGTTCGGGCGTTGCGATCGCATAAATCCGGATCAACCCCAATATAACACAACCCGCACAGACAATAGCAGACTAATTTCTTCTAGGAAATCTTTTTGAAGTAGGTAAGGGGAGGTAGGGGGAGGTACAGGAAGGTAAGGAAGATTGGCTATTTAGGATGGGGTTGATCGCTTCTAAGTTTTAGCTGGCAAGAAGATGCGCTACTAGTGGGGGTGATTTCATGAAAAACTCTAGATTTAACACTAGAATTTCTAGGTTTAACACTAGAATTTGCCACTAAAATATGAAAGTCAGATATATGTTAAGTCAGAAAATACTCATCTCTACAAATTATGGTTTCGCAAATAAATAGACAGAGATCAAATTCCACCTTCCCCGCCACCGCTCCAGCCGCAAATCCAGTGTTTTTCCGTACCTATAGCCGCCGCGACTCTACAGGCAAGCGAGAAAGTTGGGAGCAGGTGGGCGATCGCACCCTGAAGGGATTAATTAGCCTCGGCAGCCTTAGCCTCGAAGAGATCGACCTGATCCAAAAAATGCAATCAGAACTAAAATGCCTCAACTCTGGGCGTTGGCTCTGGGTGGGGGGAACTAACTGGGTAGAGCAACCCCAGAATTTTTCTGGGGCGTATAATTGCACCTCGACAAATATTGTTGATTGGAGATCGTTCGGTCTATTAATGGATCTAGCAATGATGGGTTCTGGGACTGGGGCAGTTTTGGAACCGAAATATATTAATCAATTGCCGCCGATTCGCAATCAGTTGCAGGTGGAGATGGTGGGAGCGATCGGCACTACCCCTAAACCTCAACGCCGGGAAGAAACCGAGGTGGTTTTTGATGGCAACCAAGCCACAATCCATGTCGGCGATAGTCGTCAAGGCTGGGTAAAATCCTACCAATCTCTCTTAGAACTCTCTACGGATCCAAGATTTACCACTTCGACTTCGACTAGCGAACACCCTCTAGTCCAAGTCCGGGTAGATATTAACGATGTCCGTCCAGCAGGGGAATCTCTCCAAGGCTTCGGCGGTGTGGCAAACCCCATCAAGTTGCCAGAACTTTATAATAATTGCGCCAATATTCTCAATAAAGCCTTGGGGCGACAATTAACTTCTGTGGAATGTTGTTTGTTGATTGATAATGCAGCGGTGACGATCGTGGCAGGAAACATTCGTCGCAGCGCTGGAATGCGCCAATTCTCTTCAGAGGACGAGTTGGGAGCGACAGCGAAGGATAATCTTTGGAGTCAGGATGAGCAGGGAAATTGGCGGATTGATCCAGAAAAAGATGCGCTAAGAATGGCAAATCATACCCGGGTTTTTCATACTAAACCTACTGAAGAAGAGTGTATTAATGCTGTGCGGAAGCAGTTTTATTCTGGGGAAGGGGCTATCCAATGGGCTGGGGAAGCGATCGCCCGTTCTAATGTAGATATAGTCAAAACTCCTGAACTAAAGCGTGTTTTTCTGGCTGCCTATACTCAGGGTCAAGGGAAAGAGTGGCTGCGATCGCACCAACCAGAAGTTGACGAAAAGGATTTAGAACAAAGATTGCAGCGTTATGGTCTAAATCCTTGCGGGGAAATTCTCGGGGCGGATTTTCATTGCAATTTATCAGAAGTACACCTGAATCAAATCGATCCATTGAATGAAAAAGAGCAAGAAGATGCATTCCGGGCTGGTGCCCTGTCAGTGGCAGTTTTATTACACCATCAATTCCAAGAACCCCGCTATAACTACAGTCGGGGAGTTGACCCGATCGTCGGCGTATCCTTCACGGGGCTATTTGATTTCTTTGTCCATGCTTTCGGAGCCGATTGGTTGAACTGGTGGACTGAGGGCAGACCCGATACTATCAAGGGCTTAGACTTTAAACAGCAAGAAGAGGCATACCTAACCAGATGGCGGGAAATAGTGGAGGAGCAGGTGTGGGAATATTGCGATCGAAATAACTTAAAACGCCCCAACCGTTGTACGACAGTGCAGCCTGCCGGCACGAAAAGTCTCCTGACTGGATCTTCTCCCGGTTGGCATCCCCCTAAAGCACAGCGCTTTATTCGCCGGATCACTTTCCAGAAAAATGATGCGATCGCCCTAGCTTGCATGGATTATGGTTATACGATCATTCCTTCCCAATCTGATAAAGATGAACTAGGAAATCTCCTCAATGACCCCTTTGATCCTCGTTGCACTGAATGGCTGGTGGAAATTCCTGTGGCGGTATCTTGGGCAGATATTCCCGGTGCGGACACGGTGGATATTAGCAGGTTCTCAGCTTTGGCACAGATGGATTTCTACATGCAGGTGCAGAAGTTCTATACTCGCCATAACACCAGCGCCACGATTGAACTCCGAGAACCAGAAGTAGAGGCACTGGGCAAACGCATCTACGAAGCAATTCGAGATGACGAAGGCTATATTTCTGCGGCTCTGTTAGCGAGATTTGATGACCATCAAACCTTCCCTCGGTTGCCCTTTGAACCGATCGACAAAGCCACCTACGAAGAGCTAATGGCTGGAGTCAAAGCTCGTCGCCGGAAGGAAGATTTCTACGGTGCTTTGATGGAGCATGATCTAGGGATTCCTGCCGATGATCTCGGTGGAGTGGGTCCCGCTGGTTGTGATTCAGATAAATGCCTGATGCCAGAGAAAAAACCTAGCTAAAAAATTCCCAGTTTTGCGTGCGCGAAGCGCACGCAAAACTGGACTTTTCCCAAAGTCACCTCCCCAAGATGGAAGCCCTCTCAAAAGTCGGGAATCTGGCTGGGATTTTGGGGTTAATGGGAAGATTTTGGCTAGATTGGTTGAGTCGATGGGAGGTATTATCCTCCGCACCTCTCAGTTAGATCCGGACGTGCTGGTTTCCCCGCATCCGGCTCCCGATGTTCTTGGCTTGCGCTTGGGACTTCGCCTTCGGCTTGTCTCCAACCTGAATCGCTTTAAACA
>CALRPI020000081.1:0-23544 GCA_943370025.1 Phormidium lacuna HE10JO
CAAGGGCTGACTCAAGTTGTCAATTTGTCTCCTGCTCGTCTCCATATTTTGAGTTTCTTTTCTCCTGCTTGTCAACGCTACTATCTTCTTCCTGCACCTGTTTTCTAATTGTTTTTTACCTTATTTTATGAGCGGAATGTGGGTTCTAAAATCGGTGGCACTAACTAAAGAAATAAAGATTTTCCCCGCGCTGTGGGGGAAATCTTTACTCTAAAACCCGTACCTTATTGAGAAACCCTAAAACTTTGGCAGTAACTTGATGCCTGCACCAGTAAAACCCACACCAAAGAGGATTCCAGATAGGACAAACAAAAAGCTAAGCCCCGCTCCAAAATAGCCAATGAATCCTGTGATGGTCGAAAGTATCCAAAAAACAGATATCCACCGGGGCAGCTTACTAGCGATCCAAGAGCCAATCGCAAATAAACTTAGACCTAAGGTGAATACTGATGCACCGATCGGATACATCTGGATTCCGGAGATTACTCCAGTCCGAATCAATCCAATGCCGATAATAGTCAGCAAGAATCCACAAAATCCCCACAGTCCAGATTCCTGATGTTGAAACCCATACAAGCCCATCATGCCAAATAAGATACATAGGTCAATTAGGAGGTAAAGTAGCTCGATATGGGGAATAGAGCTAGGAAAAAAAGAGCTAACACCCCGAAAAATTCCCGCAATTATTGCGGCGATGCCACCCAATCGAATCAGATTTGCGCTAGACATTTATTTCAGTATTTAAGAGGTCATTTATAAAGTGGCTAGAAGGTCTGATTTTGCGCCCCCTCCGGGGGCACAAAAAATAGCCTATAAGACCCTATGATTTTTCCATATTACTCTTAAGCAAGAGAAATTAAGGAGAATTGTAGTCTGAATAACAGTTGACTCTTGAATCTGTCGTAAATATAAGTAAGTCCTAAAAAACAAATCGACAACTAATTTACAACCCAATAAATTTACAACCCAAGAGTAATTCCCTATGAAAATTAAGTTTTTGAAGCCTCTAACAGCCCTAGCTACCATGAGTTTAGTGCTGAGCGCTTGTGGAGGCGGCACTCCTACGGCTAGCAGTTCTCCCGCCACCTCCCCTGCCGCTGGGGCATCTCCTGCCTCCAGTCCCGCCGCTAGTCCGGCTGCTGGTAAGTTCACCGTGGGGGTGATTATGGTCGGTCCCAAAAATGACAAGGGATGGAGTCAGGGGCATTACGAAGCCGTCACCGAGTACGTCACCCAAAAAATTCCCGATGTGAAAGTAGAGTATGTGGATAAGGTCAATCCCGCCGATCGCCCCAATGTCAAAGGCTCCCAAGTTGCCGATGATTTGATTGCCAAAGGAGCGCAGGTAATTATCTTCAACTCCGATGACTTCAAAGATGATGCCCTCGCCACTGCCCAGAAACATCCCAAAGTTACTGTGATCCATGCCTCCGGTGACTATGCTTGGAAAGATGGCAAAAACTTCAAAAATGTCTCCAACCTAGGCAACTTCATGCCAGAAATGGAGTATGGCAGAATGCTCACCGGTTGTGTAGCAGCTCTGAGTAGTGAATCGGGCAAAATTGGTTTCCTTGGTCCTTTGATCAACGATGAAACCCGCCGACTCGTCTCCGCCACCTACCTAGGCGCAAGACACTGCTGGGAAAAATACCGCCAGAAAGATGCCAAGGATTTAGATTTCAAAGTAACCTGGATTGGTTTCTGGTTCAACATCCCCGGTGTCACCCTCGACCCGACCAAAGTAGCGGATGAATTTTATAACGGCGGTTATGACGTGGTTATTTCTGGCATTGACACTCCAGAAGCCGGAGTTCAGGCAAAGAAAGCCGCCGCCGCAGGAAAGAAAGTCCAATTTACGTCCTACGGGCTAAAAAGTGGCTGCGAAACGGCTCCAGAAATCTGCTTGGGTGTGCCGGTATATAACTGGGGACCTGCCTATGTCGAGATGGTGAAACAAACTAAGGCGGGGAGTTTCAAGGGGGAATTTATCTGGGGTAAGCCAGATTGGAAAGACCTGAATAATGCTGATACTTCTGCGATCGGCTTTGTCCGAGGGAAAGCTCTGACGGAAGCTAATGGCAAATTCCTAGATACTTTTATTGCAGGTCTAGGGGATAAGAGCATTAGCCTCTACAAAGGACCGCTGAAATTCCAAGATGGCACAGATTTCCTCAAAGCTGGGGAAACTGCTACCCCGCAACAGGTCTGGTATATGCCCCAATTACTAGAAGGTATTCAAGGTCCTAGTAAGTAGTTTTGATCGCCCCAACCTCCTACAAATTCATGAAAGTTGAACTGAAAAACGTTACGAAGAAATTTGGCCATGTTTTGGCTAATGATGGTGTTGATCTCACCGTAGAGGCGGGTAGTATCCATGGTTTGTTGGGGGAAAATGGGGCTGGCAAAAGTACCCTCGTGAAAATCTTGAGCGGGTTTATTCGCCGAGATCATGGGGTGATTTTGCTAAATGGTCAACCGGGGTTGATGCAAACTCCAGAGGAAGCGATCGCCGCCGGCATTGGCATGTTGCATCAGGATCCCTTAGATTTTCCCCCCTTGACAGTTTTGGATAATTTCATGGTGGGCAGAAAATCTAGCCTAGGGATGCTCGATCGCCAAACCGCCGCCCGCCAATTTCAAACCCTAGCTGACCAATTTGGGTTTAGCCTCGACCTGAAGGAAACCGTCGGCAATCTCACGGTGGGGGAACGTCAACAACTGGAAATTTTGCGGCTGATTTCCTTGGGGGTGAATACCCTGATCCTAGATGAACCTACGACTGGGATTTCCACCAGCCAGAAAGAAGCCCTATTTGCAGCAGCAAAGAAATTGGCAAGTCAGGGCAAATCGGTAATTTTTGTTTCCCATAAGCTCGAAGATGTGGATCTGTTGTGCGATCGGGTCACGGTGATGCGCCAAGGCTGCGTGGTGGGTAGTGCCGAAATTCCCTGCCCCAGCAGTCGGTTAGTTTCCCTAATGTTTGAGAAGGAGTTGGCAACTCCTAGCAAACCAGCCACGGCTCAGGAGCCGGTGAATTTATCCCTTGCAGGGGTAACCATTAAGGACGATCGCCTCCAAGTCCACATCGATCAGCTTCAGGTCAACAAGGGAGAAATCCTTGGTCTGGCGGGGTTGGAGGGCAGTGGGCAGCGTTTGTTCACCCTGTTATGTACGGGGTTGCTCTCAGCCACAACGGGCAAGATAGAAATCAATGGCATGGATATGACCCGCCGTTCCTATCGTGAATATCTACGGCAGGGCGTGGGCTATCTTCCCGCCGATCGCCTTGAAGAAGGCTTGATTCGGGGGTTGTCCATCCAAGACCATATAACTCTGCGCCAGAGCCAAGGCAGTTTTTTTGTCAACTGGTCTGCAATGCGCCAGAAAACCCAGTCAATCATTGATTTTTTCAATATTCGAGGCAAGCCCACGAGTCTAGTGGAAAGGCTTTCTGGGGGCAATCAACAACGGACTCAATTGGCTTTGTTACCAACACCTCTAACTCTATTATTGATGGAGCATCCAACTAGGGGTTTGGATATTGACTCCTCCCTCTGGGTGTGGCAACAACTAATTGCTCGCTGTGCCACCGGGACGACGATTATCTTTACTTCTTCAGATTTGGATGAAATTATGCAGTATAGCGATCGCCTCCTGATCTTCAGCGGTGGCAAGGTCTCCGCCCCCATTCCTGCCTCCACCATGACAGCCCAAAAACTAGGAGCAGCGATCGGCGGTAACATAGAAAGCAATATTTCTCCGAAGGAAAAGGCTTATCTCCCATGAAGCAACCCCTGAAAATTCTCCTCCAAACTACAATTCCGCCTACGGAAGATGATTGGCATATTGGGCGTTTCTCTTTGCTGACTAGTTATCTGAGTTCCCTGCAAGATGAATCTGGACAACCCCTTTATACCGTCGTGGCGCGCGATCGCCACAATGCTGCCGATGGCAACGACCCGGTGCTGAGTACTTTAGATCAATCAGATTTTGACGAACTTTGGCTGTTTGCTGTGGATGTGGGAGATGGCTTAACCAGTGTTGAGAGTGAGGCAATTAATAAATTCCGGCAGCAGGGCGGGGGCTTGTTGGTGACCCGTGACCATCAAGATTTGGGTTGCTCCATCTGTAGCCTAGAGGACGTGGGGGCTGCCCATTTCTTCCAGACCAAGAACCCCGACCCTGACCCCTCTCGTCATTGCATTGATGATCCCTACACCACGAATATTTCTTGGCCCAACTACCACTCTGGCAAAAACGGTGACTGTCAAACCATTACCTCGCTGATGCCGATCCATGAAATTCTCCGCAACCCCAATTCACCTACTGGGGCGATCGAACTTCTCCCCGCCCATCCCCACGAGGGAGCCGTGGGTGTTCCACTGGGCAGCCAAAGTAGTCAAAATTGTCGAGTAGTTGCCTTGGGGACTAGTCAAGTGACGGGGCGAGAGTTTAATTTGATGGTGGCTTTTGAGCGGGGCAGTCTGGGGGAAGGGAGGGCGATCGCTGAGTCCACATTCCATCATTTTTGTGATTACAACTGGGATGCCCAGATGGGTTGTCCTAGTTTTGTCGATGAATTGCCGGGTAACACAATGCAAACTAATCCCTCTGCCTTATCAGACCTCAAATTATATTTGCGAAATTTGGCACAATGGCTTGCACCTGAGCAGAAAACAAACTAAATCCTTCTTTTTAATATGTTGGGCTGCTCAAGCTCTCGACTGATTAAGCGTTACAAGCGATACGTTGGGGAAATTCTAGGCTTGCTTGAGTAGTTGATGGATAAGCTGATGCCAACCACGCCGATGAATAAGTCTAGCTTTGTGTAATCCTGCATTCAGGATTTCAGCTTTCGTCAATTTTGACAGCTTCTCCCAACTGTCACCCAAAATATAAGTGGCATTGTTACATGCAAGGCTTTCCAGCACAAACAGATTTTTATCTGGAAACGCCAGTACGAAATAACCTCGGAATCCACCTTCTCCAATTGCAAGAAAGCTTGGATTTTTGAGGCTAATGTGTTTTAGTCGATCCCAAATCAAATTTTGATTACCACGAGGAGCCTGCATCACTATTTCTTCCAATTCTTGGCGAATACGCTTCCAAGGGTAAGTACCAGGAGGTAAAATTCTCCAGTTTTTGCGATGAATTGGCAGATTTACCAGTGATGCCAAGTTTTCTTGAAATATCTCACATTCACCAAAGATTTCCAAAAACAGGTTAATAGTGTGAAGCAGTGAACTTGGAGAGTCTGGGTTATAAACACAAGCTGGGCTGATTATAAGATTTTCACCTTGAGGATTCTTGACAATCGTTAAGTATACACAAGGTGCTTGAATGTGTCTGCGTGGATATCGTTCACGGCATTGATCTCGAAAATCAGAAACTTCTTCTGGCTCATTCTTCCCGCGCCATTCTTTCCAACTCCACTCACGCATCCAGCAAACTTTTTCTTTAGGAAGATGCCTTTGAGGTTCATCCTTTCCATCCGCATTGAAGCGGCTCTTTGCTCCAAAAGAAATCGATAGCAAGACTGATTCACCTTCTGCAAAGTCTTTAAAGCCTGCCTGTTCTAACTTCTTCTGAAATCTTTGGATATCGCGTACACCAACAATCAACGTACTGCTAATTGCAGAGGTTGACAAATGACAAGCTAACTTATGGATGCGTTTGCCTTGAATTAACATTTTGGAATATCTCCTGTGTTCAACGTTTAATTGCTCCAGTGAAAAAATCAAGAATTAGACTTTAGAGTGATTCAGGAAGTTCAGAAACAGAGCGATCGCAGGATCGCCCTTAGGCTATATAACCGAATCAGTTAGTCTTCTTTGCGGACTCCCTTAAATGGGTTACCGTCTTGTTTCACATTTAAGAAGCGTCCAGTATCGCTATCGCGATTAACCCACTGCTCTGTAACAGGGTTGAAGGTTTGGCTGCGATTATCGACTGCGCCTTTGCGGTAGCCTTTGCCCGTATTTTTTGCCATTGCTATCACCTCCTTGGCAAACTAAGTTGTGTATTTGCCTAGTAATACTGAATCTGCATGTAGTGGCATAATAAATTGCCGAAGGTGCAAATGAGACTAGGCAAAGCGCACTTATTTTTGTTAAAATCAAGTTATCGCAATTTAATAATAACATTCTGTTAAAAGGTTGACAAGAGGGGTATTTTATGAATGACTCCAATAATCGTGGATCACCAGAACTACTATTGGGTGAACGGCTTCGCCAAGCTCGTGACTTGGCTGGGTTTTCTCAAGGTGAAGCAGCTCAAAAACTAGGGGTAACCTCGGCTGCTTTGAGCCAATATGAGGGGGGGAAGCGACGTATGGAAGTTCTCATGCTCGATCGCCTTGCTAGTTTGTATGGAGTTCCAGTCACTTACTTTTTTGCGGCAATAAACAACTCAGAAATGCAAGAAGTAGGTGCAGGTTGGGAAGCTGATTTGAGAATAATGGCTCGTGCTCTCTCTCCTGATGGAAAAGCAGGCATTTCCAGATTGATCCAGCAAATATATCAGTTAGAGGAGTTGTATCAGTCCACAGGAACTCAATTCCCAGTCAGTGCAGCAAGTCCCTTACATCATCCGTTTGCAGCACTTCGTGAAAGCAAACTCTCTGATTATGAAGTGGCTGAATACGCCCGAAAAGTTCGCCGCCACTTCAACTTAGGGGTTGCTCCCATGTTGAATGTCAAAAATTTTCTAGATACTAAAGGTTATCAAGTATTTGCTGTTCCACTTGGGCAAGAGGAAGGCTCACTTTCAGGATTATTTTTTTCGCATCCAAAATTAGGAGCGATTATTGTCTTCAATGAGATGCAGGCTTATACTCGGTTCCCTTTCACACTGAGTCATGAAATTGCCCACTCCTTTTTCCACTGGGATCGTTCGGCAGTGCTTTGCCGGATTGACACTCGTGAAACCGATCCTCAAGAAGATTTTGCCGATCGCTTTGCGTCCTACTTTCTGATTCCTCAAGAGGGATTGCAGGAATTGTTAGACGCAATGGGTATTAAGACTGTAAAACATCCAGAGGAGGTTGTGCATATTGCTCGATACTTTGGTTTAAGCTACCGGGCAACGATTTATCGATTAGAAGCGGATCGTAAACTCGGTGTTTCTAAAGAAGAATTTAAGGGGGTAAAACCTGTAGCATTAGCTAAGTCGTTAGGCTATAGTCCTTTACCCTATGAGTTTGGTGTGCGTCCCTTAGCACCTGAAGAACGTCTTCCCAGAATCTTTTTAGAGTTGAGCTATAAGGCACTCAACGAACGAGTACATTCTCTAAGGCGTGTTGCTGAGATTCTTGGAATCAGTGATAACGAATTGGAGGATCGGCTCTACGGAGAATCCGGAGAAGATTCTGAAGAAGCTTATGTCTAAATTTGTTCTTGATACAGTTGTTCTGCGTGTTTTCGCCTTTGCCCATCCACAAGGCATTGACATTCTTCTCGCAGCACTCAACACACCTCAAGCCGTTTTCCCATCTGAAGTTTTTAATTTGGATGAAGACAGCCTACCTCTAAATGGATCTGATGAAAATTTAAGTGAACTAACAAGAGGCTTAAGGTATGCGCGTCGTCAGGTACAGTCGCTACCAGGACTCGCCGGACAAAGGTTTCAAACTCGTTTAGAAAATGCTACACAGGTTCCCTGTCATATTCAGGCGGGGAGCCTTTTTATTGAGCCGTTGGAACTAGAAGAAATTCCAAGGCGAGAGCAGCTAATGAAAATTTATGGCATAGGTCGTGGGGAAGCCGCCTGCTTGACTCTGGCTGAACGCAACACAAGTATTGCAATATTCTTGTCTAGTGATGAAGCTGCCTGCCGCGTAGCTCAAACTCTTGGCATTTCCTACTTAACTATTCTAGATATTATTAGTGAATGGATACATCGAGCTAAACCCACTCCAGAGTTACTTCAAGAGCTTATTGATGGGATGAGAAATGCGAAATTTGCTATTCCAGATAATGTTTACCAAGAATTACAACAGCTTCGAGAGGCTATAGAATAGAGAAAACCCACTGAGCTGATAATTGCCATGTCTTCTCCTGCCATTACTACGATTATCAAGATGGTCGAGTCACTGCCTGATGAGCTTCAAGAACAGATAGTAGAGCATGTCCGCGCCTATCTGGCAGAAATTGAAGAAGAAAAGCGCTGGAATGATTCATTTAAGCGGACAAAGAATAATCTAATTGCGGCAGCCCGGAAAGCCAAAGAGGAGATTGCAGCAGGAATGTCCACACCGATGGACTACGAGCAGTTATGAAGTCTGCGACATTGCCATCGTTTTGGGAAAAGTATCACACCATGAGTCCAGCGGTCAGAACTGGAGCTAAGAAAGCATATCAGTTATGGGCAGAGAATCCGTTTCATCCATCATTACATTTTATAGCACTTTTCAAGTGCATGGGTTACAAAGTTTTTGTTGAGAGCCGCGCTCCGCGCGGCTCTCAACAAAAACTTCAGTTCTTTTAAAGCGCAAAGCGCTGTAAGTGTATTGATAGTGACGAGGATATATGGTCAGTTCGGGTAACGAAGAGTCATCGGGCTGTAGGTGTAATGTCAGGGGATACGGTGATCTGGTTTTGGATTAGCGATCACGATGAGTACGAAGCGTTTTATTCGTGAGTACCAATTAATTAAGATACAGCAGTTTGTGTGTGGGCGGTGACAGCCGCCCACACACAAACCCAAGGCTAGTCAATATTTCAGGAAATGCCATGTATTCTATTCACATGAAAAGTGCTGTATGTATGATCCAATCAGAGACGGTATAGAAAAAACCGTACGATCGGTTCGATATACCGAGGCGAAGCCACCGAATAATTTGTCTGGATTGGTACATTGTTTTTGGGAACTCAAAACAGATAGGCCGCTAACAGAGGATTTTTGTCTTCATGCTGTGCCCGATGCCTGTGTGAATATTTTATTCAACCAAATAGACACAAAAATAGCGGGAGTTACCAAACTACGTACCACTTTCGAGGTGCTTAATCTTGGCAAAGCATTTCACTATGTCGGTATTCAGTTTTTTCCCGGCGTATGGCAAGGTAACCAAGAGGAGATTGTCGATCGCTTTATAGGTACACCCTACCTCGGTGATTTGCCGCTGATTGAAACAGGCAAAGAACTTGCCAAATTAGACTTCTTTGCCAAACAATCAGTTTTATCAGAACTGGTGCAGCGGCTTATCGATGAGAAGTTAGTGGTGACCAACTTTGTAACTGAAAAAATTCTGACAAATATTGATGATGTTTATACCGTGATCGACATGGCAGCCATTACGGGGATGTCGACTCGCCAACTACAACGATCGCTCAAACGAACAACTGGTTTTTCGCCACATGACCTACTCAAAGTTTTGCGTCTGCAACGGTCATTTAGGCGGCATTATTTTGAGTTGTATTCAGACCAATCGCACTTTATTCACTCGTTTCGCAAAATCACGGGCTACACGCCCGCTAGATACGCTGAAAAGTTTGATGTCTGATTTATACAATACGCACAACATCCGACTGGCTATATTAGGTGAAGGTTAAAGAGCAAAAGCAGGAGCACAATATGGCGAAAACTAATGCAATTGGATGGTTTGATATTTATGTAAATGATCTGGAACGGGCTGTCGCATTTTATGAAAGTGTCCTAAATCAAAAACTTGAAAAAATCGGTGACCCGACAGGTGAAACACAGATGATGAGCTTCCCCGGAGATATGGCATCCTACGGTGCATCTGGTGCCTTAGTAAAGTCAGACCATTCCAGTCCGGGGATGGGCGGCACAATGGTGTATTTCAGTGTGGAAGACTGTTCAGTAGAGGAATCACGAGTTGTTGCCGCTGGAGGCAAAATAGTCAGGCCAAAGTTCTCGATCGGACAATTTGGTTGGGTAACTCTGTGTCAAGACACTGAGGGCAATATGTTCGGTTTCAATTCAATGAAATAGTGATTGATCTTACTCCGATCGACTGCAACACCCCCCGAAAGTGCGAAACAATCCGCTCAGAAAGCGATCATTATACCTAACATATCAACGATATTTTGGGTGTCATAACGTAATAGCGATGTGATGAGATCCCATCTTCAGGAACTATGCAAAAGGAGTCGATCGCAGCATAGGTGATCAACTCCCTTTGCTGAACAAGCTAAATTTAGAGGATAATCAAGAGATATTAGGATTTACGCACTGCCGAATTATTGAGAGTTGTGGACGTTTTTGCCGGCTGAGCGAAATCGAAGCCTGCAAAAACGTCCAAATGGGTAACCTACAGCAGTTTGAGAGTGGGTGGCTACAGCCACCCACTCTCAAACCCAACATGGACAGGACTTTCAATATTTGTGGCGTGTCTCATTTGAACGCAAAGTGCTGTAAATATAAGGAAAATACTTTACTAAGGACAAGAAAATCATGGCTAAGGCTACTTGGAACGGTGCTGTTTTGGCAGAAAGCAATAGTACGATCGTGGTGGAGGGCAATCAATACTTCCCCGCAGATAGTATCAATCCTGAATATTTCAAAGACAGTACCCATCACACTACCTGCGGCTGGAAAGGTGTCGCCAGCTACTATACGATCGAAGTCAATGGGCAATCAAACCCCAATGCGGCATGGTATTACCCCACCCCTAAAGATGCTGCCAAGAATATTACTGGATACATTGCCTTCTGGAAAGGAGTTCAGGTTAGTTAGTATCTGCATCAGTTAAAGTTATCTATAATCTCAAATCTGGAGAAGCAGCCCTGATCTGGTTAGCTCTATGACAACTAAAACCTCTGAAAGCATCATTCTGCGGTCACTAAGGGGAGCCGGAGTGTCTTTGGCGCTGTGCCTCATAGAGCATCACGGCGCTGGAAATTGCCACATTCAGCGATTCCACACCGCCCAGCAAGGGAATTTGTACCTGTTGATCGGCTAGGGCGAGTAACTCCTCTGATAAACCGGCACCCTCATTTCCCAGCAGAATTAAAGTCGGGGCGGTGAAATCTACCTGCCAATAAGTCAATTCCGTGCGGGGGTTGGTGGCAATAACTTTTACGCCTTGGGTTTGGAGCGATCGAACTACTTCCCCCAAATTTGGGGCGGTGGTCATCGGCAACCGAAACCATTGCCCTGCCGATGCTCGTAATACTTTCGGGTTTTCTCCATCCACACTATCCTGACTCAACCATAGACCTTGCACCCCCGTTGCCACCGCCGTGCGGATCATCGTCCCCACATTGCCGGGATCTTGGAGGGTTTCTCCAACAATTCCCAGAAAATTAGCAGGAATTGAGCTTGGTGGTAATTTTTCTTCTCTCTGACTAATTGCCGTAGCCACAACACCATCAGGCTGTACAGTTGTGGTCATGACTTGCAATACTTCGGCAGTCACCAGTTCTACCCTAGGGGCTAAACGAACCGCCTGCTGCCATAGCTCCTCATGACGTTCCTGCCATTGGGGAGTGGCACAGATAGTTTCTAGGGGATAATTTACTCCACAGGCTTCGCTTAATAAATGGGTTCCCTCCAACAAAAATAAGCCCGCCTCTCGTCTGCCCTTGGGGGTATGGAGTTGGCGGAAATTTTTGACTAGAGGATTATTACGGCTAGAAATTAACACAGGGCTAACAAAATATTAGTCTCACTATAAAAAATTCCCCCACAGCGCAGGGGAAATTCTTGAGGTTTTAATGCGGAACCGGGGACTTGAACCCCGAAGTCCTTGCGGACACAAAAACCTGAATCTTGCGCGTCTACCAATTCCGCCAGTTCCGCTGAAGTACATTCAATCAGTACATTCAATAATAGCCTAATTCGCCTTGACATATTCCTTTGGCTAAAGCCTAGAGGATTCTAAGGTCAAACAGCAACATCAGGCGTAGCCCGTCTTACGTCACCTAACCTAACGGTCGATGCCCCGACAACGTATGATTACATTATAGCTTCTTATGCCCCCAAAGGGCAGGGATTTAAACCCATTAACTTTTGGTAAAATATATATAGCGATCCTAAATGGGTTGAGAACGGCTCCCCCTCCGGGCTACGGTTTACACACAAGTCCACTCCGACTACGTTTCAGGATTTGATCCCCCCCAGCCCCCCTTAAAAAGGGGGGAGAATTAATTTAAGTCCCCCTTAAAAAGGGGGATTTAGGGGGATCCTCCCCATTAAACGAGATGATCAATGCTTGTGTGTACACGGCAGCCCTCCGGGGGAGCCGTTCTCAACCCTCTAAAATTCTAAATTCATTTAGGATAGCTATAAACATGATTCAGGGGTAAAAACTGGAATTAAGCAAGGACAGGCTCCCTATGGCAACGACATTAGCGCAAATTGCTCATTACCTAGATAAACAAGATTGGCAGTATCGGATTGAGGAGAACTCCGATCGCATCATCACAGGAGTGCAAACTGATCATGCAGAACATTTCCTCATCATCATTCAACTAGATGAGGATGGAGAATTCTTCAAGCTATTTTCTCCCCAAGTCATTTCTGATGTGATCAATCACCCCTATAAGCAAGTGATATTGGAAACCATGTTGAGTATTTCTTGGGAAACTAAGATGTTGCAATGGAAATACGACCCCACAGATGGGGAAATTCGGGCAATTATTGAATTTCCCCTTGAGGATGCCCCCTTAACGGAGAAGCAATTTAACCGATGTTTGCGAGGACTGATCCAAATTGTGGATGAAATTGCCATGCCCCGCTTGAAAGTGGTAATGGAGACTGGTGAAGACCCCGGCGATGTAGAAGAAGGGGAAAGGTTATTATTGCAATTACAGGAGCAGGCTCCGGGCTTGCTAGAGAAATTAGAGAAAGCTATGCAAGCAAGGCGGATTCGGGGTAAAACCGATGAAGATTTTCATCCCTTATAGAATCCCAGCTATCATCCCGGCGAGGAGAATAAAGCCAATCCAGACGTTTTGGCGGAAGATGGTGGCGTAGAGGGGGTTTGGGGGATATTCACTTCGGTTCTGCTCAGTGAAAGGAGTTGAACTAGTTTGCTTAGTGAACGGAGTTGAACTAGTTTGGTCAGTGAGCGGAGTCGAACTGAAGAGAATCTCTAGACGATCGAGACGGTAGTATTGCCAACCCCAGAAGATAATTGCGATCGCTAGACTGAGCCAGAAACCTAGTTTTAATTGCATAATCCAGCCTAATTCTGCGAGGAACCCAGCGGTGGCAGCAAAGCATAAACCCACCATTAAGGTGGTGTATTTGCCAAAGAAAATGGCACTGGAATTGATGCCTACCTTTAGGTCATCTTCTCGATCGCTCATAGCATAAACCGTATCAAACCCCAGAGTCCAAAGCAGAGTCGCTCCCCACAGCCACCAAGCAGAGCTGGGGATGCAACTTAGGTTAGAACTAGAACTACTGGTGCAACTTACGGCAGTCCAGCTAATCAACACGGCAAAACCCCACGCGATCGACAGCACTAGTTGCGGCACTGGGAAAAATCGCTTGGCACTGGGATAAAACACAATTACCGGAACGGCGGCAACGCAGAGCCAGAAGGTGAGGGGATTTAGATACAAAGCCAGACCCGCAGCACAGATCAGCGAAATTATCCCGACAACAATTCCGGTAGTGATGGAGAGCGATCGAGCGGCGAGGGGACGATTTTTGGTTCTCTCCACCAAGGGGTCAATATCCCGATCCCAGAGGTCATTAACCACACACCCCGCCCCGCTAGTGGCAAAGGTTCCCAAGATAATAATCCCCACCAAGAGTGGGGATGGTGTGCCTTTGGCGGCGAGGAATACTGCCCAGAGTGCGGGAATCATCAGGATCAATCGCCCAGCGGGTTTATCCCAGCGCAGAAGGCGAAAAATTGTTAAGGTTGTTTGCCAAAGGGAGGAGGTTTGAGTCATAGAAGAATTCGGCGTTAGCCTCACGGAGTGATCATGAAATCGCGCCTAAGAGAATAAAGTTTACCTGCGCGGATATTATACTTATTCTACAATTAAGGCGAGTACTGACTACTTTGCTCACGAAGAATAAAACCTTATTCTGTCTAAATCCCAAATTTATTCCATACCTATAGATTGTGGCGATCGAACTCTCCCAGTCCGCGACGGCGGACTTTGCTCTTTTAGCAGCGGTTTCAACCGCCTCCCAACTCTCTTACCCATAAATGATTAACCTGTGACTTTTCTTTATCCGTCAAATCTCACTGAAGTACCCATAGTTAACCAGATGGTTGGCGGCGATATTCCGTTGAGCAACGCGATCGCCTATCTCGCTAATCTAGATATTGATTGTCTATTGGTGGTAGAAGCGGGGCGATTGCAGGGATGGTTGACAGCCAAAGATGTGGTGAAACTAGCGGCGCAGGGTAGGGCGGGGGATAATTGCGCCCTGAGAATGGTGATGACTCAGCCGCCCTATATTTTGAACCCTGAAGAAGCAAGAGATATATTTTTAGTGTTGCACTACCTACAAAAATACCGGGTGTCTCAATTGCCTGTAGTTGCTAAAAATGGGGAGATATTCGGATTAGTTACTACTCAAGGAATCATCCCTCTTTGTAGTCAGCAGCTTAATCACATAGAACGATTGGAAATACAAATTGATCAATTTGTTGATGCTCAGACAAATCAAGATTATTTATTGCAGGAAATAACCGATTCTGTGTCTGGACTGATTTATATTTATGACCTAGAAGAGCAGCGAAATATCTATTGCAACAGATCTATTTTTGAGCTTTTAGGCTATACCCCCCTAGAAATTCAAAATATGGGGCAAGATATGCTCGTTAAACTAGTTCACCCAGAGGATTTCCCTAGTATGTTGGCATTAGCAGAGATACAGAGAAATACTATTCCCGGAGATGATACCTTATGGGGAATGGAGTATCGAATGCAGCACGCTGATGGGAGTTGGCGATGGCTTTCTTCTTGCGATCGCCCTTTTCGTAAACATCCTGATGGCAGGACAAAACAAACGATCAGCGTAGCCCAAGATATTACTGATCGCAAGCAAATGGAGTTGGCATTGCAAGCTAGCCAACACTTGCTCTCAAGTATGATTCGAGCGATTCCCGGTATTGTTTATCTTCACGATCTGCAATCCCAGCATAATATCTATATGAACGATGCAGGTCTGGAATTTTTTGGTTATACCAGAGAGCAAATAGATGAGTTGGGTAGTAATTTCATTAGAGAAATTATTCACCCAGAGGATTTAGTATCTACACGTTCTGTATCCATCAAAGATTTAGCTAAGGAGGAAGTTCAGCGAACTGAATATCGGCTCAAAAATGCCCAAGGAGAGTGGCGTTGGCACTTGAAACAAACGATGATTTTTAAATCTTCTCCTGAGGGAGTTCCCCAACAAATTCTCGGAGTGACAATCGATATTCACGATCGCAAGCAAATAGAACTAGAATTGCAAGATAATCAGCATCTACTCTCAAGCATGATCCAAGCGATTCCCGGTATTGTTTATCTTCACGATCTGCAAACCCAGCATAATATTTATATAAACGATGCAGGTCTGGAATTTTTTGGTTATACCAGAGAGCAAATAGATGAGTTGGGTAGTAATTTCATTAGAGAAATTATTCACCCAGAGGATTTAGTATATATGACCCTTCTAACTATACAAAATTTAGCTAAAGGAGAGGTTCATAAGTCTGAATATCGGCTAAAAAGTGCCCAAGGAGAGTGGCGTTGGCACTTGAGACAAACGATAGTTTTCAAATCATCTTCTGAGGGAGTTCCCCAACAAATCCTCGGAGTTATTATTGATATTCACGATCGCAAGCGTATCGAAGCAGAATTGCAATCTAGCCAACATTTTTTACAAACCGTTGCTGAAACCATTCCCGGCATTCTCTATATCTATGATTTACAAGCAGATCGGAATATTTATGTAAATTCTTTGGCTCCAGAAATATTGGGCTACACAAAAGCCCAAATAGATGAATTGGGGGATAATTTCCTTGGGCAGATTATCCATCCTGAAGACTTGATAATTATTTATCCCTTAATCATGGAGCAGTTAGCCACAGGAGCGATCGCCAGAACAGAATACCGGCTAAAAAATGCCCAAGGAGAATGGTTCTGGGTTTTAGAACATACGACTATTTTTCAATCTTCTGCCGCAGGAATTCCTCAGCAGATATTAGGAATTGTCATCGATATTCACGATCGCAAACTTGCCGAAGCTGCTCTACAAACCGCAAATATAGAGCTGGAAAATAGGGTTGCCGAGCGCACTCAGGAGCTTTGGCGAACCAACCTTCATTTAGCCCATGAAATGAACGAGAAGATAAAACTTACTGACACCTTGCGCCAGAAAGAAGAATTCTTTCGGGCAGTTTTTGAGCAAGCTGCTGTGGGCATAAATATTGCAACTGCTGATGGCAAGTTAGCCAAAGTAAACCAAAAAATGTGTCAAATGTTTGGCTATACCGAGGCTGAGCTATTAACTATGACTTGGATGGATTTGACCCCTCCAGAATTTCTAATTAGAGGGTTAGAATTTACTGCCAAACGCCATCGAGGAGAAATTGGCAATCAACAGCTTGAGAAACAGATGATCTGCAAAGATGGCTCCCGGCTGTGGATTGGCATGACTATTTCTTTATATAAGGATCCAACTACTGGGATGACTTATGATTTGGCTATTACTCAAGATATTAGCGATCGCAAACAAGCTGAATTAGCCCTCCGTAACAGTGAAGCAAGGTTTCAAAGAATGGTCGCAAATATCCCCGGTATGGTCTATCAGTTTCGTTGTGATCCCCAAGGAAATTATTCTTGTACCTATGCCAATCACTATACCGAAGAAGTATATGAGATTGCAGCTACAGAATTGGTGAGAGACATAAATCAGGTTATGGACTTGACTCATCCTGAAGAATTGGAAAGACTGAATAATGCCATTCTCTCATCATTCCATAGCCTCCAGCCTTGGCATTGGGTCGGTCGCATAATCACTCCCTCTGGCAAACTGAAGTGGGTAGAGGGAAATGCTCGCCCAGAAAAACAGGCGAATGGGGATGTGATTTGGGATGGAATTTTGAGGGATGTGACCGATCGCAAAGCTATTGAAGACCAAATCCAAGCCAACCTCAAAGAGAAAGAACTCCTGCTCAAAGAAATTCACCATCGCGTTAAAAATAATCTCCAAGTTATTTCTAGCCTCCTCACCTTGCAATGTCATAATATCACCGACCCCGCCATCGCTGCCCTGTTTGAAGATAGCCAAACCCGGATCTATGCGATCGCCCTGATCCATGAACAACTCTATAAAACCACTCAATTTGACCAAATCAACTTTGGAGAATATACCCACAACCTAGCTTTCTATCTCCAACAGCTTTATAGTTCTCCACAAAAATCCATCCAAATCCAAACTAATAGTGAAGAGATGTTACTAAATGTTGAAACGGCAATTCCCTGTGGTCTGATTATCACCGAGTTAGTTATCAATGCCCTTAAGTATGCTTTTCCTCAGAATGGTAACGAACAATTGATTACTATTGAATTGCAACGACTTAGCGATCAACAATTATCTTTGTCAGTTAAGGACAACGGCATAGGCATACTCAGTGATTATGATTTGGCAGAAATAAATACCCTAGGACTAAGCTTGGTAAAAATGCTTACCCAGCAACTAGAAGGAGAAATTACCCTTACCTGTAACTCCGGTACTCAATTTGTTATTATATTTTATGAATTGAAATATTCCCGGAGGCTGGATGTCCAAGAAAACACCTAAAATTTTGATTGTAGAAGATGAATTTATCGTTGCTGCAGATCTCAGTGCTAGGCTAAGTAGGATGGGCTATGAAGTAATTGGGGCTGTGCCTTCCGGTATCGAAGCTATAGAAAAAGTCCAACAGGAATTTCCAGATTTAGTCCTGATGGATATTGTCATCAAAGGTGATCGAGATGGGATTGCGATCGCCAAAATAATTAACCAAGAACATTCTATTCCAGTGGTATTTCTCACTGCTTATGCTGATGAAGTTACCTTTAGCCAAGCAAATGCCACCAAACCTTTTGGCTATATCACCAAACCTTTCCAAACCCAAACTCTCCAAATAGCCGTAGAAATTGCCCTGCAAAGGCATGGAATAGAAACACAAATTCGTCAAGAATCATTACCGATTCAAGCCCAGATACAAGATCAATATCGAATAGATCAACGCAATGATTTTGTTTCTATGGCGGTTCATGAAATGCGTAATCCCCTGACAACTATCTTGGCAGCCGCTAAACTTTTAGAGGCAAATCCTGATCAGCTTAATGCCGCAAATAAAGAAAAATGTTTTCGATTAATTAATACCTCTGGTAGAAAATTAGAGACACTAATCGATGAAATGTTACTCTTAGAAACCCTCAGCCTTGGGCAACAGAAATGTGATCTCCAACCAGTAAATATTCATGAATTTTTCGATGAGTTTTTCGAGCGAATCAAAGTAATTTATATAACTTCCCGAACTAACCACGGACTAGTTCTCATCTGTCCGCCCAAACCCAACTTGATTACGATAGATATCGAACTGACCCAACATATTTTGCACAATTTAATTACCAATGCCATCAAATATTCTCCCCAAGGTGGTACTATCACTATAGAGATAATATACCAAAAACAAGAAAAATCTAAAAGGAAGAAAATATCTTACAGGCAAGAAGAAATAGAAGTAATACCTGCTCATTATCCCCGCTTAATTTTTCGCATCCAAGACCAAGGAATTGGCATCCCTGCTGCCGATCAAGATAGGATTTTTGATGCTTTTTCGCGCTCTAGTAATGTCGGCAATATTAAAGGCAGTGGGTTGGGGCTAGCGATCGTCAAACACGCGGTAGAATTGTATGGTGGTAACATCTCTTTTGTCAGCCAAGAAGGTATCGGTTCCATCTTCACCGTAGACCTGCCCTGTGGTGTATAAAACCCCTCACTAGCCCTCATCCCCCAGCCCCTTCTCCCACAGGAGAAGGGAAGCAGCACTAGAATTTTCTTATCCCCTTTCCCCCCTTGGGAGAGGGCTAGGGTGAGGGTCTTAAAATCAAACAAACTCCAATCCCATGACTAACGAAGAAATTGCTGCTGCCCGTTTAACCCCTGCTGAATATCAAGAAGTTGTCCAACGCTTAGGACGAGAACCCAACCGTGCTGAACTGGGGATGTTTGGGGTGATGTGGTCAGAGCATTGTTGCTATAAAAACTCCCGCCCTTTGTTAAAACAATTCCCCACCACCGGAAAGCGAGTGCTGGTAGGTCCCGGAGAGAATGCCGGAGTTGTAGACATGGGGGATGGGTTGCAATTGGCATTTAAGATCGAATCCCATAACCACCCTTCGGCGATCGAACCCTTCCAAGGAGCAGCTACGGGTGTGGGGGGAATTTTGCGGGATATCTTCACCATGGGTGCCCGCCCGATCGCTGTCCTCAACTCCCTCAGGTTCGGCAGCCTAGAGGATGCCCACACCCGGAGATTATTCAGTGGAGTGGTGGCAGGAATTTCTCACTATGGTAATTGCGTTGGGGTTCCCACCGTGGGCGGAGAGGTATATTTCGATCCCGCCTATTCCGGCAATCCGTTGGTAAATGCCATGGCTTTGGGATTGATGGAAACGCCAGAAATAGTTAAATCTGGAGCTGCTGGCATCGGTAACCCCGTTCTTTACGTCGGTTCCACCACCGGACGGGATGGCATGGGGGGAGCCAGCTTTGCCAGCGCCGAACTCACTGCCCAATCCAGGGACGATCGCCCCGCTGTTCAAGTCGGGGATCCCTTTTTAGAAAAATCCCTGATCGAAGCCTGTTTGGAAGCCTTCAAAACCGGAGCCGTAGTTGCCGCCCAAGATATGGGAGCTGCGGGGATCACCTGCTCCACTTCTGAGATGGCTGCCAAAGGGGGTGTGGGCATTGAGCTAGATTTGGACTTGATCCCAGCAAGGGAAACTGGGATGGTTCCCTACGAATACCTGCTTTCCGAATCTCAAGAAAGAATGCTGTTTGTCGCCCATAAGGGCAGGGAGCAGGAACTAATTGATATTTTCCATCGCTGGGGTTTGCAAGCCGTGGTGGCAGGGACGGTCATTGCTGACCCCATTGTGAGAATCCTCTTCCAAGGTCAAACCGCCGCCGAAATTCCTGCCCTCGCCCTCGCCGAAAACACTCCCATCTATCACCGGGAAATTCTCACCGAACTCCCAGAATATATTCGCACCGCCTGGGCTTGGGATGTCACCAGTCTGCCCCCCGCCGATCGCACGGGGATCGAACTTCAGAGCAACATCACAACTTGGGGATCGATATTACTTACTTTGCTCGATAGTCCAGCGATCGCCTCCAAACGCTGGGTATATCGTCAATACGATCAACAGGTACAAAATAACACCGTCCTCCTGCCGGGGGGCGCTGATGCTGCCGTGATCCGCCTCCGTCCCCAAGGACAAGCCGGAGGGAACCGGGGGGTGGCGGCGACGGTGGATTGTAATAGCCGCTACATCTACCTCAATCCCTACGCTGGAGCAAAGGCAGCGGTGGCGGAAGCCGCCCGAAACCTCAGTTGTGTCGGGGCAGAACCCCTTGCCGTCACGGATAATCTCAACTTTGGCAACCCTGAAAAACCCACGGTCTACTGGCAGTTGGCAGAATCCTGCCGGGGTATTTCTGAAGCTTGCCGAGAACTGAATACCCCTGTTACGGGGGGTAATGTCTCCCTCTACAATGAAACTGTCGATGATGCGGGCAACCCCCAAGCCATCTACCCGACTCCAGTGATTGGCATGGTCGGCTTAGTCGAAGATGTGCGTCAAGTCTGCGGTCAAGGTTGGCGCAACGTTGGGGATAAGATATACCTATTGGGAACCCATCAAACCCTTGCTCATTCTCCCCTCGGTGCTTCCGAATATCTAGCGGTGATTCATCATCAAGTGGCAGGAAAACCCCCAGAAATTGACTGGCAACTAGAAACCCTTGTCCAGTCCCTTTGTCGCCACGGCATCAAGCAATCTTGGATCGCTTCAGCCCACGATTGTAGCGAGGGTGGTTTAGCTGTAGCTCTGGCAGAATCCTGCATTAGTGGCCACCTAGGGGCAGAAATTCACCTCGGCTCCCGCAAATCCCTGCGCTGGGATGAATCCCTCTTTGGGGAATTAGGCAGCCAAGTTCTCGTATCTATCCCCGTAGCTCAAGAGTCGGTATGGTTGGAGTATCTTCAAGCTCAGGGAGAAGATCGAGGGCATTTCTGGGAAGCGATCGGGCAAGTCACCGCCA
The DNA here is from genome assembly GCA_943370025.1 of Phormidium lacuna HE10JO. Taxonomy (GTDB): domain Bacteria; phylum Cyanobacteriota; class Cyanobacteriia; order Cyanobacteriales; family JAAUUE01; genus JAAUUE01. The sequence continues at coordinate 21,238 of CALRPI020000081.1, forward strand.
CTGGAAAATTAACCATCTGGGGTGATGATCAGATCATGATTGAAGAAGCGATCGACACCCTCGCCTACACTTGGCAATCCGCCCTAGATAAACGTATGGGCTAATACTAATTCTGTATCACGAAAAGGGCAATCGTCAGTATTGCCCTACCACTCTTCTGTTTCGACTTCTTTTTCTTTCTCCTTGATGACTAAAGGCGGCATCACCTTATGGAGAGCTTCTTGCATGAAACCTTTCATAAACTCCTGTTTCCGATTGAGTTGAAACTGCCTCTGGACTACTTCCGTGATCCCCCCATCTCCCCAGTCTTGATTGTGGCGGAAATATTCAATGAAACTCCTGCCAGCAATGCGAGTCAAATAAGCTGCCGTCACCCCTTGGATGGCTTTGCCCACCAGATAGGTGGCTACATTGGTTCTCAGGGCAGCAGAAACTAGCTCGATCGCCCCCTTCACCACCCCCAAACTGGCAAAAGTCTTGCCTAGGGATAGAGCCAACTCCTTGCCTCGCTCCATATTCAGCTCACAGCCATAGACCCGCCCAATTTCGATCACCATCTGGGCGTTGATCGCCACGGTGGCTAACACATCCACCACTGGTAAAGGCGTGACGGCAATTACCCCCGCCCCAATCCATTGGAAGCGATCGACAATTTTCTCTGCCTGCCGCCTGCGTTGTTGTTCAATAATTTTCCGTGCTTCTTCCCCTAGTTTTTGCGATTGCAACAGGATATTATCGGCAATTAGGTCTTCCCCCTCCGCTCGGAGGACGGCGGCTAATCTTCTGATCAGAGGCATGATTTCTGGGTCGGGATGGGCAATTTCTCCCGTTTCTAGCTGCACAGCTTGGGGGTTGGCAGTAATTGCCACCACATCCATGGTGGAGATAAAACCCCGGACTCGTTCCCGGAGCCGGGCGAGGATCAACTCTTGATCTGCCTCGTTGTAGAGGTCACTTTTGTTGAGGACTAGGAGCGATCGCTTGCCAATGGCAGCCAAATCTTGCAGGGGTTTATACTCCGATTGGCGCAGATCATTATCCACCACAAATAACAATAGATCTGCTTGGGTAGCTAACTTGCGGGCGAGGTTTTCTCGCTCCGTCCCCGCCACTCCTGCTTCCAAAATTCCCGGTGTATCGGTAATTAAAATCTCTCGATTAATGCCTTTTAATTTCAAGGTGTAGGTTTCCCCCACTTCCGTACTGCCCATAGGTGCGCCCACCTTGCCCACCACCCGACCGATCAGGGCATTAATCAAAGAAGTCTTCCCCGCAGAGCCAGTCCCAAACACCACCACGAGGAGTTCTCCCCGCGCCAAAATAGTTTCAATTTCCCGCGATCGCATCAATAATTCTTGACGAGCCACTTCGTCTTGAATTTGCTCCACCTGCTGGCGGATTGCCTTCAGGTTTGATTCGGCTGCCTCGGCTTTCTCGGCGGGAACCTTAGGCGATGGTTTCGTTCTACTGACTGGCTTCGGGTTCGTAATCAGATAAAGATAATAAACAAAAGCTCCAACTAAAGCAGCGAGAAGGAGGATTAATAAAAATAAGAGAATATTGGCAAGGAGAGGTGCTGTAAAGGAAATCTGAATATAGAGACGGTATAGGGCATTAACTAGCCATAACATCATGCCCAAAATCAAGGCAACTCCGGCAATAAGAACGACTAAACGAGGCAAAGGCATAGGGTTGCGATCAGGACTCTATAATTTCCCCTAGTATAACAATCCTCTCGCGAACCTACAGCACTTTTTGAACAGGCAGAAGTTGCTTTAGGCTAAAATTAAGTCCTATCATAAATTCAAAGCTATAGTAAGCACCATTCTAGTTAGGACGGGGATGTTTTTGAGGGCTGAGCGAAGTCGAAGCCCTCAAAAACGTCCTAATCAAAGCAGCACAAGCTATAACAATAACCGACCTCAGGAAAGCAATGATTAACCTCGCCTATGACTACGATCGCCTGCCCACGGCTGAGGAGCTACCCCACTCAGATGAAACACCTGTGGATAACGAACTTCAAAATGATCTGCCCAACTTTCTATTAAACCTGCTCCGGCTGATTTGGGGCGATCGCCAAGATTGGTTCTTCGGCGTAGACATGGGCATCTATCACGACCCCAAAAGTAGAACCCCGATCATTCCCGATGGTTTCTTATCCTTGGGAGTGGAACGCTACAAGGGAGGAACTAGACGATTGAGCTATGTGCTGTGGGAAGAGAACTACACGATGCCCATCATGGCATTGGAAATAGTCTCCCAAACCTACAACGGTGAATACGAGACCAAGCTAAAGCAATATCAATC
>CALRPI020000082.1:0-23295 GCA_943370025.1 Phormidium lacuna HE10JO
GATTATTTCGCGAGTTTCGGGCTAAGTCTGATGAGATTGGGGCATTCCCTCACGAAACCAGTTGCTTAACCGTGTTTTTCTTAGTGATTGAGCGCGATCATGCTAAACATAACCGTAAATCTGTGGCGAAAACTTCATGACACTAACGAGATTGCAGGATTTCCCGTTGGGATTCTAGAGTAGCTATTTGCTCTTTGTTAGTGGAGGAGTTGGCAAGTTCAATCCGGCGCTTATCAAGGGCAGTTAGTTTTGCTTGAATATCCCGTTCCTGTTCTAGGAGTTGAGGATCGACTCCATTGCGAATATCGGCTCTGGATTCGGTAAGGAGTTCGAGGAGGGTGCGGGCTTTGGAGCGCTCTGTGACATTGAAGGCTTGGCTGTTATAGCCTTGATCTGGATTCTTTTGGTGTAGTTCCATCAACAGATCAATTTGTAGTTTGTAGTAGCTTTGGACATTGGCAAAGTAAGAAGTCCGAGCATTTGGGTCGATTAGTTGACCTCGAATATCTTCAACAATAGCGATCGCATCTTGAATATTTTGCAGGGCTGCGGGTAGATCGTTCAGGGCTTGGTGGGCTGAAGCTAAAATACTTAGTGTGCCTGCATCCCTCCAAATTGCTAAAGATTGTTGAAGGAAATTCAGTGCTTGTTGCGGTTGCCCTATTCTGATGTACACAATCCCGATGTACATCAGGGTAAGGCTTTCCCAATCGGGATTTTCTACTTCCCTCCAAATTGGTAAGGCTTGTTGAAGGAAATTCAGTGCCTCTTGCTGTTGCCCTATTCTGCTGTATGCAGTCCCGATACCATATAGGATACTAGCTTCCCCTGTACGTTGGCGTGACCTCTCCTCGCTCGAATCTCCGACTTCCCTTGAAATTTTTAAGGCTTGTTGATAGTAATTTAGAGCATCTTGCGGTTGTCCTATTCCGCTGTATGCATCTCCAATACTACCTAGGATAAAAACTTCCCAATAGCGATCACCCAATTCCCTAAAAATTTGTAAGGCTTGTTGATAGTAAGTTAGTCCGTCTTGCGGTTGCCCTAGAGTAAGAGTAAATACATTCCCGATAATGCTTAGAATCCTTGCTTCCCTATTTTGATCGCCCACTTCCCTTGTAATTGTTAGTGCTTGTCGTAAGAAATTGAGGGCAAGTTGCGTTTGCCCTATAGTGCTGTATAAAGTACCTATGCTAATCAGCGTATTAGCTTCGCTAGAGCGATCGCCGACTTCCCTTGAAATTTGTAAAGCTTGTTGATAGTAATTTAGAGCCTGTTGTGGCTGAATAGAGTAGTATCTATCCCCGATGTTCTTTAGGGTCTTTGCTTCTCCTCTACGACTCCCTATCTCCCTCCAAATTGCTAGGGCTTGCTGCAAGTAATCAAGGGCTTGTTGCCTAGTTCTGTATACCCTGCCAATACTATCCAGAGTATCCGCTTCCCCATTGCGGTCTCTAGTTGCCCGAAACAAAGGTAAAGCCTGTTGATATTGTTCTAGAGCCTGTTGCAAAGATTCCCTAGTGTTTTGCTGCCGAAGTTGTTCCCCTTCGTTGAATAACCTTTGAGCTTCGGTAGGTTGGCTGCTCTGGCTATTCTGGTTAGTTTGACTACTCTGTGCCAACACCACGGGACTTGCCACCACCAGCGGCACAGCAACCATTATCCCCAGCAACAAAGGAGTCACTCCCACCAAATTCACCCAGCGCCTTGACATCCTGATACCCCCTAAAATTAATGTCTATTCAGTCTCATGCTACAAATAAATCATCCAGAGTTTCGGAAGTTTTTAGGGGTGCAGAGTGAATGAATCCGTACTTCGACGACCCTCAGTCCTCGTCTTGACAGAGCCGGACTTCGACTTCGCTTAGTCCTCGTCTTGTCTGCTCAGTCTTCATCTTGTGCAGGGTTTCCTCAGGCTGGTTGAGCGAAGTCGAATTTATGCTGAGCGAAGCCGAAGTAACCAGCCCCTCACGCCAAACTTCGACGACCCTAAGTCCCCGTCTTGATAGAGCCGGACTTCGACTTCGCTCAGTCCTCGTCTTGTCTGCTCAGTCTTCATCTTGGGCAGGGTTTCCTCAGGCTGGTTGAGCGAAGTCGAAACCAGCCCATCACGACAGATTGCGACAACCCTCAGTCCTCATCTTGTAGCACCGGACTTCGACTGCGCTCAGTCCTCGTCTTGTGCGCTCATACCATTTTGCTAAATAGTTGATACAAATGAGATTCTGAATACCTTGCTGCGTAGGGATTTAAGTTAAGAAAATGGTTTCACCATTTTTTTAACTTGGTATCAGTCCTCATCTTGTGCAAGGTTTCCTTAGGCTGGTTGAGCGAAGTCGAAACCAGCCCACCACGACGGACTTCGACTACGCTCAGTCCTCGTCTTATTTGCATCGGCTCAACACCCGTTCCAGCATCGACTAGCAGTTGCACCACTCTAGAATTCCTAGCCGTCCATTCCCGACTTAATCGCCTCAATCAAAGTATCTTCTTCCCAAGGTTTAGAAATATAGCAATATAAATTAGCTTGCTCCCTAGCTCTAGTAATTGCTGTTTCATCCGCCTGTCCTGTGAGCATGATTTTGACTATTTTAGGAAACCGCTGGTGAATTTTAATTAGCAACTCATCGCCCTTCATCTCTGGCATCAACCAATCGGAAACAATGACCAAGATTTGCACATCATCAGCATCAAGCTCCTCAATCACCTCCAATGCTTCATCCCCACTTTCAGCAAATTCATAGGTGTAATTATTGCCAAAGTTCCGCATAAACTGATCTCGCAAACTCTGGAGAATAATTCTTTCGTCGTCAATACAAAGAATCACTTTTTTCTCAATTTTAGGCATCATTTTTATTCAGAAATTGGTAAAAATACACTAAAAGCTGTCTGCCCCGGTTGACTAGAAACTGCGATCGCCCCTCCATGCTTCTTCACTATTTTGCTGACAATATCCAGACCTAAGCCACTACCTTCCCCTGCTGGTTTCGTAGTAAAAAATGGCTCAAAAATCTTCTCCTGTATTTCTGGCGAAATCCCAATCCCAGAATCGATTACTTGCACGACTACAGATTGGTCTTGCTGAAACGCATTAATCTGTAGTGTACCTTTATAGTTCATTGCTTGTATAGCATTATGAATCAGATTTGTCCAAACCTGACTGAGTTCTTCCGGGTAACCCAGGATTTCTGGAATTGGTTGATAATTCTGGATCAGTTCAATTTTCTGTTTAATTTGGTTATGGTACAAGGTGAGAATGATATCAATATTTTCGGTAATGTTAGTTTTGATCTTCTCACCGGAACTATCTTGCCGAGCATAGCTCTTCAGAGCATAGATAATCTTAGCCGCACGATCGACCGCCACGTTGATATTTTCACTGTTGCGGAACTGGCTACTTAAATGGTTCGCCGTTTCCAGTACCAAATCCCGATGCTCACTCCGCAGCAGCGGCAGAAAATCTGTCAAATTCTCCGTGATGCCCATTTGCACCAAACTATCAGCTAGAGCATCAGGATCCTCCATGCCTTGGCTGGCTAGTTCCTGAGTCAGGGCACGTTTGAGCTTACGGGTTTCTCTGGTGGATAAATAGGGATGAAGCTGGCAAGCGGCAGTCAATAGAGCAATAAACTCGATTTCTTGACCGGGAGAAAGCTTCTGTAATAGCTGAGGCAACTGAATCATCGAGGTTTGGAGACCACTGGCAATGTTGTTGATGGAGGCACGAATTGCTCCTAAGGGCGTATTAATTTCGTGGGCAATCCCCGCCACTAGTTGACCCAACGCCGCCATTTTTTCCGATTGAATTAATTCCTGTTGGGTGGTTTGGAGATGTTCTAGAGTTTGGGAGAGTTCTTTGGTTCTCTCTTGGACTAGTTGCTCTTTATTATCAAAGGAGGTTTTCAGTTGCCCCGCCATTTGATTAAACACTTGGGAGAGGTTTTCTAACTCTTTCACCCCAGAAATATTTACGGTTTGCTCTAGGTCGCCTTGGGCGATCGCTTGGCTGGCATTTTGCAGCTTCAGGATCAAACCGACAATCCAGCGAGTGGTCAGGATTCCTAAGCCGATCGCCACCCCCAAAGCCAAAATACACAACAGGATAGTTGTCTGGTTATTGGCATTAATTTCCCCCATAAAATCCTGTTCCGGAACCACTACCACAATTACCCAATCCAACCCCCCAGCATTGGTAAAGGGGATCACCGCTAATAATTGTTGTTGTGATTGGAAAGGAAAATTAAGCTGGCGCAGTTGATCGATTTTCTTCAAGCCCCCAGTCTGGTCTTGGAGATACGTTACCGTAGCTTTGATCAAAGGAGATGCACTATCTTGAGCCAGAATCAACTTAGCTTCCTTGCCTTCCCCCGTCATGATCGGGGTTTTGGTAGAACTAGCCACCAATTCTCCCTTGCGAGTCATGATAAAAGCAATCCCGGTTTTGCCAATCTGGAGATCCGCCAAAAATTGCTGAAACTGTTCTGATAGCAATAGATCTACCCCGCATACTCCCACCAGTTCCTTGGCAGAGTTGTAAACGGGCTGACTGGCGGTTAAAGCTGGCAACTTAGTATCAAAGTCAAAATAAACTTCGCCCCAGGTCGGGCGACCAACTTCCGCAGCAGTTTTATACCAAGGTCTTTGGCGGGGGTCGTATTTTCCCGCACTTCTGGTGAAAGCTCCCCTTTGCCCTTGACTATTGATGTCAAATAAGTGTAATTCCTGATTGGTTTTTGCACTAGCTAGGGAGGTGCCAAAGTCCTGTTGGTCAACTCGAAAGGAGCCAAACATTTCCCCTTGTTTACTGCCACAATACAGACCATAGATATAGTTGGATATCTTTAGTTGTTGGTATAGCAAAGGTACTGCCCGCCCTTGATCAAAGTCAATTTGCCCTTCCCGGAGGGCGATCGCATTGATTTCATTAAATTGTTCGGGAGATTGAAGATAGGTGCTTAGTTCGTTCTTAATCCGAATTGCTAATTCCTGTCGCAATTGCGTCGCCAAGTTATTTACTCCCCTCTGACCATTCACAAAGGATAAATACCCAACTAGGCTCACGGCTGCCACGACTTGGATTACAAACGGCACGATTAAAATTGTCGGCAGAGATAAACGACGGGGGAGCGATCGCATAGGTTTAATCCGCTAAAGTATTATCTGAAATCAGGGTAAATCTTAGAAATGCTGTTTCGAGTGGCTACAAGGTATGGTTTTTCCGCCCTTAGGATAGAAAATACCATACTTTATAAATAGCTAAATATTAAAATTAAAGATACACCCAATTTCTAGAACAACTGCTAGATAATTCCTAACCCTGCTCCTCCTCATCCGGATGGATTTTTGAGGTTTGAAAAAGACGCACCAGTCGGGTGCGTCTCTTTCAATCTATTGAGGATTGCTATCTCAGCTTACAGCAGTTTGTGGGTGAGCGGCGACCGCCGCCCACCCACAAACCTAAGCCTAGTCAATATTTCAGAAAATACAGCGTATTCTATGCATATGAAAAGGGCTGTAACTATGGAGCTTAACTATGGCTTGTATTCAGCAGGATTTAATCTTCATCATCCTCAAGGGTTTCATCGTCATCTTCTTCTACATCTAGGGGGCTGACTGTATTCGCCGCTACCACTGCTCCCTTGTCGAGTTTTTCTCGGACTAAGCGATCGATCTCTGCCGTTAGCTCTGGACGCTCATCAAAATATTTAATCGTGTTATCCCGTCCCTGACCAATATTTTCTCCCTTGTAGCTATACCATGCTCCCTTGCGGAGGATGACATCGGTTTGCTCTGCCAAGTCGACTAGGCAACCGACCATGGAAATGCCCTGCCCGAAGATAATATCAAATTCCGCATTCCGAAAAGGCGGAGCGACTTTATTTTTAGCCACTTTCACTTTGACGCGGATGCCGTACTCTCCTTCAGTACCTTTTTTCAGGGTTTGAATCCGGCGGATATCTAGGCGCACCGAAGCATAGAACTTCAGGGCATTGCCCCCGGTGGTGACATCAGGACTACCGTAGGTGACCCCAATTTTCTGGCGTAGTTGGTTCAAGAAGATCACCGTACAGCCGGTCTTGCCCATGTTACCCGTAATTTTCCGCAAAGCCTTGCTCATCAGCCGGGCTTGCAAACCCACCTGCATATCCCCCATTTCCCCTTCAATTTCTGCCTTCGGGACTAGGGCGGCTACGGAGTCGATGACGATTACATCTACGGCGGCCGATCGTACCAGTTGATCCACAATTTCTAGGGCAGATTCCCCATTGTCCGGTTGTGCCACTAACAGATTTTCCACATCCACTCCCAACACCGCCGCATAGGCGGGATCAAGGGCATGTTCCGCATCAACAAAAGCAGCAGTTCCACCAGCTTTTTGAATTTCTGCTAGGGCATGAAGGGCAAGGGTAGTTTTTCCCGAACTTTCTGGACCATAGATTTCAATCACTCTGCCTTTAGGTAAACCTCCACCAAGGGCGAGGTCTAGGGTGATTGCCCCGGTAGAAATGGTTTCCACCACCATCCGAGTGGCATCTCCTAGGCGCATAATTGCCCCTTTACCAAAGCTCCGCTCAATCTGGGTCAGTACCGATTTCAATGCCTTTTCTTTTGCTGGATCGTTTGCCGCTGTTGCCATATTGTCCTCAAAATAATCTTTATTTTTATAGGATGTCTGAGAAGTGTTTGGCGGTTGAAACCGCGACTACAAGAACAAAGTCCGCCGTCGCGGACTAAGAAAGATCTGAGACTTTCTGCAATCTAGGTTGTCAGGTTTTGCTCTTGTAGCTGTGACGGCTCGACGTTACGTCTGAGTGTAGCCGATTTATCCGGCACAGTATGTCTTTAGTCGCCAAGCTATCTTTTTAGACATCCTCATTATCTGCAAATATATCTACAAACATATCTGCAAATTCTATAAATACTCAGTTGTTAATTATGAATATTCAGCGCCGAGGGTCTGAGCAGTGCTGAAGTCTTTAGTAGCTAAGGCTAAACAGATAGCGACTTTTCAGACATCCTCGGAGAACTGCTATAGTTGCTTAATTAGCCTCCAAGCTTGATAATACAATCATACTATAAAAACCATTGAAGTTAGGTAGTAGTTAGCTGATGGATATTTATGTAGATGAGGTGATCGCCGATGAATTGATGAGTGTGGGCGGGTTAACAGCCTATATTCAATCGCTCTTAGAGGACGATCGCCACCTGAGCCGGGTCTGGGTGACAGGAGAAGTTTCCAGTGTGAATCACCACCGCATCGGTTTGTTTTTCACCCTCCAAGACCCCGACAACGGTGAGCAAATTAATTGTGTGGTCTGGCGATCGCAAGTGCCGAAACTCACTGTGACTCCCGTTGCTGGCGATCAGATCATTCTCTTGGGGACGATGAAAATCTATGCCAAAAGGGGAGAATATCGGCTCCAAGGCTGGCAGGTACTCCCGGCTGGGGAAGGATTGCAGGCAATTCGTTACCGTCAACTCAAAGCCAGACTAACTGCTGAAGGTCTGTTTGCTCCAGAAAATAAACGTCCCTTACCCCTGCATCCCCAGATTATTGCCGTAGTTACATCCCCTCAGGCAGCAGCTTGGGGCGATATCCAGAAAACCCTGATCCAGCGCTATCCCGGTTTGCATGTGTTGCTTTCGACCGCGATCGTTCAAGGAGAAAATGCACCGGTGTCAATTATGCAGGCGATCGAGCGGGTGGCACAGGATGGCAGAGCCGAGGTGATCATTTTAGCCAGAGGTGGTGGGGCGGTGGAGGATTTAGCTTGTTTTAATGAAGAGTTGGTGGTGCGGGCGATCGCTACTTCGCCCATTCCCGTGATCACCGGGATCGGTCATGAGCGGGATGAATCCCTCGCCGATCTCGCCGCCGATTACTACGCCCACACCCCTACCGCCGCTGCTGAGATTGTGGTTCCCCGGCTTGCCGATCTCATCGCCCAATACCAAGACCTGCTGGAGCAACTACGGGAGGCAACTCAGCACAAACTAACCCAAGAAACCAGCCAACTTCAGCGCCTCCAACAAAGACTGACACCCCAAAGAATATTACGAGAAGTTGCCAGAGAGCAGCAGATATTAGACCAGAAACAACATCAATTAGTGAGGGCAACTACCCAACAGTTCCAGTTAGCCCATAAACATCTAGAACTGCTGACCGAGAAACTCACGACCCTCGATCCTCAGAGGATTCTCCAAAGGGGCTATGCCTTAATTCGTGCAGAGTCAGGAACCATTATTAGAGATGCAACCCAAGTATCGATCGGTCAAGAACTAGACCTGCAACTTGCCCAAGGTTTAGTCACAGCGAAAGTCACTTCCATCGCTGATCCTAGCGACGATTAAGTGACACTTACAGCACTTTGCGTTCAAATGAGACACACTACAAATATTGAGAGTCCTATCAATGTTGGGTTTGAGAGTGTAGCCACCCACTCTCAAACTGCTGTAAAATATCAATTGTTTGCAAAATTAATAAATGGCTATGGTGAGATTTTGTGTATTTTGGTGGCGATCGCTGATATTTACCCTGCAATACAATCCTCCAGAGTTTATGGAGCAGATCATGGTGTTGCTGGCAATCGTCATGGCTATTGTTTGGGGGGTCACAAATTCGTGGCAATGCCTAATTCTTAGCTCTAGCTATGCCATTGGTGCTAGTATATCGATCTGGGTTCGGGAAGCGATCGCCCCCACTCCTCAATCCAGAATTGCCCAAATTTCGGGATTGATTCTCCTGATCTACGGCTTGTACGGTTTGGCAGATATTTCCCAAGCCTACGGTTTAACAAATTTGGCTAAAAGATTGCTGTTTAATCTCTAATCGATAAATAAATTATCTATATGTTCGATCTCCTCGCCGAAAGCCTCGAAGGTGCCTGGAAAAAACTCCGGGGTCAAGATAAAATCTCTGCTACCAATATTCAAGATGCCCTGCAAACAGTCCGCCGGGCGTTGCTGAGTGCTGATGTCAACTTACAAGTAGTTAAGGATTTTATTGCCGCCGTTGAAGCCAAAGCCCAAGGAGCAGAGGTGATATCTGGAGTTAGCCCAGACCAGCAATTTATCAAGATTGTCTACGATGAACTTGTGCAGGTAATGGGGGAAACCAATATTCCCCTCGCTCAGGCAGAGACAAAGCCGACGATCGTCCTCATGGCAGGATTGCAAGGAACCGGGAAAACTACTGCCACGGCTAAGTTAGCCCTGCACCTAAAGAAACAAAACCGGACTACCCTGTTAGTGGCCACGGATGTTTATCGTCCTGCGGCGATCGATCAATTGCTCACCCTCGGCAAACAAATTAATGTCCCTGTATTTTCCCTAGGAACCGATGCGGATCCCGTAGAAATTGCCCGTCAAGGGGTGGCTCAAGCTCTGGCTACAGGCATCGATACTGTGATTATCGACACCGCCGGACGGCTCCAGATCGATGCCGCCATGATGGCAGAACTGGCGCAGATCAAAGCCACCGTCCAGCCCCACGAAACCCTCTTAGTCGTGGATGCCATGACTGGGCAAGAGGCTGCCAACCTGACCCGGACTTTTCAAGACGAAATCGGCATCACTGGTGCCATCCTCACCAAATTAGACGGCGATAGCCGGGGTGGGGCAGCCCTTTCAGTGCGGCAAATTTCTGGACAACCGATTAAGTTTGTCGGGGTGGGAGAAAAAGTTGAAGCATTGCAGCCGTTTTATCCCGATCGCATGGCATCCCGTATCCTCGGCATGGGCGATGTCCTCACCTTGGTAGAAAAAGCCCAAGAGGAGATCGACCTCGGTGATGCTGCCAAGATGCAGGAAAAAATGCTCAAGGCAGAATTTGATTTCACCGACTTCCTGAAACAAATGCGCCTGTTGAAAAACATGGGTTCCCTGGGTGGCTTACTGAAGATGATCCCCGGCATGGGCAAAATCAGCGGCGAACAACTCCAAGAAGGGGAAAGCAAACTCAAGAAAACCGAGATCATGATCAACTCCATGACGGTGGAGGAAAGGCAAAACCCAGACCTCCTCTCTAGTTCCCCCAGTCGCCGTCGCCGGATTGCTAAGGGGGCAAGTGTCGCCGAGCGGGAAGTTAGCGAGCTAGTAAGTCAATTTACAAAAATGCGGACGATGATGCAGCAAATGGGACAGGGGCAAATGCCCAGCTTCCCCGGTATGGGGGGCAATATGTTCGGTGGCAATTCTCAACCGGGACGGGGGAACCAAGGTGGAGGCTTCAAGAAAAAGCCCAAGAAGAAAAAAGGATTTGGTGATTTGTAATTACAAAAACCGTCAGGGTTTGTAAGTTTGGAGTCATATAACTACCCAAGATTATTAATCTTCCACTTCTCCACCGACCACCACATTGTTAATCCGCAAACTGGGACCACCACAGCCTACAGGTAAGCCACTTTGACCGCCCTTGCCACAACCGCCTGATTCATCCCAATAAAAATCATCGCCGATCGCTTCAATATCCCCCAAGGTCTTAAATACATTTCCTGATAAGGTCACATCCCTTACTGGTTCAGCGATTTCCCCATTACGGATCATCCATGCTTCCCCAGCAGTAAAGGTGAACATTTCCCCATTAGTCATCCCCCCCAACCAATTTTTGGCATAGACTCCTTCAGAAATGCCCTCAAATAATTGGGGTACAGGGGTGTTGCCTCGCTCAATCCAAGTATTGGTCATTCTCACGATCGGCGAGTAGTGATAATTTAAGCAGCGAGCATTGCCGGTGGCAGCTTCCCCCAACTTCCCGGCAGTTTCCCGTGAGTGGAGACGACCCACTAAGACCCCATCTTTAATTAATTGGGTAGTGGTGGCGGGAGTGCCTTCATCGTCGTAGGCGTAGCTGCCTCGGTGTCCCGCCGGAGCCGCCCCATCGAAAATTTGCAATTCTGGAGAGCCAAATCTCCGCCCCATGCTCATGGTTTCCAGCAGGTCTGGATTTTCATAGATGGCATCGGCTTCGGAAAGATGCCCAAAAGCCTCATGGACAAATAAGCCAGAGAGAATCGGGTCAATCACCACGGTATAGGTATTGCCCTTGACCGTGGGTAAATTTAGGGCATTGACTGCCCGTTCCGCCGCGCCTTGGACTTGGGTATCTAGATTCAGGAGGTCTTCATAGCCATTGCGGGAACCCGTCGTTTCTCGACCAGTTTGCACGGTTTCTCCGTTGCGAGCCGTGGCAGCAAAGCGCATTTCTAGGTCAACCCAAGCCTGCTCTAGCATTGTGCCTTCGGAGGTGGCGAGGAGAATTTTTTGGCTGCTGTCGCTGTAGCGGATGACGGTGCTATTGATTTTCGGGCTGTAGCTTCTCAGGAGTTGGTTGTAGCGATCGCACAATTCCTTCTTCTGCGCCAAGGGAACATAACGGGGATTTGTCCCCGTTAAGGGTAATTCCCAACTGGCTGACACGGGGGCAACTGCGGCGAGGAGGGTTTCTTCTTCGCCGACTAGTTTTGCCGCCGTGGTTGCTTCAGCTACTCGCAGTTCTAAATCGTAGAGGTTATTAAAACTAGCAAACCCCCAACCACCTTTATAACAAGCTCGAACTTGTCCACCGATCGCCAATCCTTCGCTGAGGGTTTCGATGGCATCGCCCCGGAGCATAATACTAGTGCTTTCGTTCTGCTCTAGGCGAATCGAGAGATAATCTACCTGAGATTGGTAGCGGCGGATTAAGTCTGATAATAAATTCTGAGCATCAAGAAATAAATTTGCCATAATTGGTGGTAGATAGTTAGTTCTAATACCTTATTTTAGATTTGATAGCCAGAAATATGATGCATTACCCGAAATTATTTGCACTGATTCCCTTTTTGGTGTTAGTTAGCCAAGCCCCCCTGATGGCTGAGGACTTTGTTATCCCCAAGCCTACTGACCAAAATAGGGAACAGAATCCAGAGGTAAATCCAGAGGGTGCTAATGATAATTTCTGGCGACAAACCGAGGATCTAATTCAATCACAGGTCAGTTTGATCGATCGCCTCTCGATCGTCCTCACCACCGCCAGTGCTGAACAGCTAGACCAAGCTCAGTTGCAGCTTTTACGCAACGATACGAGGGTGAATAATTTTCTCAGAGCCGAAAACCGGGATCCCCAAGCAATCTGTCAGGGGATTGGCAACACTACAGCTAATGCCAATAATAATTTGACTAACCAACAACAACAGGTCTACTGCACCCTCCATAACTCCCGGCAACGGTTATTAGCCCTGATGCCAGTGCTGAATCGTCGCTTGGGGTTATTGCAATTGGGTAATAATCCTCTGTTGTCAGGGAATATTCCCGTCATTGATTCTCGCTTCAGTGTGCCGACGGCTACCTTCTCCCAGCCCAATGTTAGGGCAAGATTGCCAGAATTTGGCTCGGTGATTATTGGTAGCCCTGCCAAACCTGCGATCGCCGATTTTCGCCCACCTCTGCTGCCAGCGATCGCCCCTGCTGCCGAGATTCAACAAATCACCCAATCTGTCCGCCAAGAATTAATCGCTACGGCTAATGCTTTTCCGGCAAATATCATCTTCACGGCGGATCCCAATCCCCAAAGCGGCATCCAAGAAGCCTTGCTCCCGGCAGATTTTTCTCGGTATCAAGCTTTTCTCCAACAGCCCAACACTGGAATTACCCGGATTCTCCCGGCAGCTCTCCGCCCCCAACGCCTCAACCAGATCCAGAGTCGCCTCCAACCTACCATCGCCCAAGAGTTTCCCTTTACCTCTGTAATTACTGTTAATGATGTCCCCACCACTGCCCGCCTCTCCCTAGAGGTGGATAACAATGGTAATTTGCAAATTGCTCAACCGGGCTTAGACTATGGCTTTATCTGGAATTTGGGGGCTGTAGATTTAAGAGAACTCGGAGATTTGGATCGACTCAGAAGGGAGCAACCAACCTTGAGTAGTCGTCCCGAATATCGCTTTTTCTTGAGCTATGCGCCTCCCAGCCGCCTAGAAGAGTTGCAGGTCGATCGCCGCCGTTTCTTGACCGGAAAACTCGATAATTTTGCCCCTGAGGGTTTGCGATCGCGGGGAGTTCCCCTAGTCCTAAATCAAACCTACCTCGTCCGCCTCGTCCAGTTTCAACTCCCCACCCCCTTGGTCAACCGAGAAGTGATCCCCCGCCGCGATCGTCGCTACCTCGACCAAATATTAGCAACCCCCAGCAGTGATATTGTGGTGGCACTGCAACCGATCGAGCTGAACAACGATGGTAGTTACACCATGATTTGGCAGTTAGTCAATCAATTCCCCAATCCCCAAGTTGTAGACCTTCCCAATTACCTTGATTTAGAGTAACTTCACACCAAAACTGAAAAAAACCTGAGTTCGATTTAAGTAAAAGCCCTAAACTTAAGCCTAGAGATGTTCTCTAACCCTCAGCCAGCAACGAAAATCCAGTTCCCTGAGCGAAGTCGAAGGGACGGCAAATACAGCGGGAGATGCGGGTGGGGTTTTGGCTACTTCGGCTTCGCTCAGCATAAATTCGACTTCGCTCAGCCAGCGAGAATGGTTACGGTTTCCGTAAAATGTTACTAGAGGTGTTTCTTATCCCGAACTGAGGTTAAAAACCAAAATTGATGAAAAAAGGTGCAGTCATAGACAAAACAGGACTCTACCGCTATTCGCTATGGAGAGAATGGGATACTGATCAGCCGAAGATTGTTTTTATCATGCTTAATCCAAGTAAGGCAGATGCAAATATTGATGACCCGACACTGCGGCGATGTATCAATTTTGCAAAATCTTGGGGCTATGGTTCACTAACTGTAGTCAACCTATTTGCTTATAGATCTGCAAGTCCGTTAGAACTTAAACAGGTAGACGATCCTGTAGGACAAAAGAACGATCGCTGTTTAAAAAAGGCGATTAGGTCAGCCGATCAGGTGGTGGTTGCTTGGGGAAATAACGGCAAGTTAATGCAGCGCGATCGCTTTGTTTTAGAGTTGCTATCTAAGCACAATTTTCAACCTCACTGTTTAGGAATTACACAGGGAGGACATCCACGACATCCGCTATACGTTAAGTGTTGTACGCAACTTATTAACTATAGCGATCCTAATTGAGTTTAGAATTTTAGAGGGTTGAGAACGGCTCCCCCTCCGGGCTACGGTGTACACATCAGTCCACTCCGACTACGTTTCAGGATTTTATCCCCCCAGCCCCCCTTAAAAAGGAGGGGAAATTAATTTAAGTCCCCCCTTTTTAAGGAGGATTTAGGGGGATCCTCCCCATTAAACGAGATGATCAATACTTGTGTGTACACGGCAGCCCTCCAGGGGAGCCGTTCTCAACCCATTTAGGGTTGCTATATGAATAACGTGAATTGGGATGAGGTTGATTAATAGACTGTGCCATCGGGCAAAATCGCTCCGGTGAGGTCAGCCCCGGTCATCCTTGCCGCACTGCGATTTGAGCCAATTTTCGCCCCGGTTAAATCTGCCCCCCGTAGGTCAGCCCCACTGAGATCCGCCGCAATCAGATTCGCCGATCGCAAGTTCGCCTCCCGGAGGTTAGCTTGAAACAGGTTAACTCGGAATAAATTCGCCTCCTCCAAATTTGCCCCACTGAGATTAGTCCGGTGCATAAAAGCATCACTCAAATTCGCCCGCTTCAGGTTAGCACCACTGAGATTGTAGTTAGAGAAATCCCGCTCTGCCAAATTTGCCTCACTAAAATCTCGTCCACTCAAATCTGGATGGATGGGCTTCCTAGACTTAGCAGCTTGAGAATCCTGAGCAGCCTGAGTTGAAGATGGGTTGTAGGACTGACTAGATTGGGGAGGTGATTGAGGTGGTGATTGAGGTGGTGATTGTCTGGGGGGGGATTGATAATTACGCGGTGGAGGAGGAGAAGATTGATAGCTAGAAGCAGGGGGTCTAGGAGGCGGTTGGTAATTGCGCGGTGGGGGTTGATAGCTAGAGGCGGTCGGCTCGTAGGGAGGTCTGGTAGTCCGGGGGGGTCTAGAGGCTGTGCTGGAAGAGGCAGAAGAATTAGTCTTCGCTCTAGTGGTTTGTCCCTTAGCCGATCGCACTTGATCCCTAGCGTGGTTAATTTCTTTGATTTTTTCTTGGGCTTTTTTGTGGAGGCGTTCGTTCTCTGGGGGAATGCGATCGGGATGCCAAATAAATACCAAGTCTTTATAGGCTTGGTTGACCTCCTCTAGGGAAGCTCCCGGCTCTAGCCCCAGCACTCGATAGTAATGACTGATATCTTTCATCGGCTCTCCAGCAATGAACCATCAATGAACCTTCAATGCAGGGGTGTCCTGCTTTAACATCCTACCACAGCCTTCTAGAATGCTAGGTCAGGCTTTAATTGATCTCCCCATTTCGTCTGTTATAGCAACCGCCAAGGGGATTGAGATGATTTTGGTTGTGGCATCCCAGCTTCGCTGGGATGCCACAGCACAACCTGCTTGGTGACGGCTATATTTTCATCTGGATTTTTGAGGGGATAGGATTTACGCACTGCCAACGAATTATCGAGAGTTGTGGACATTGCTGCGGGCTGAGGGTCGTTGAAGTCCGCAACACCCTCCAAATGCCTAAGTCCTGAGGGAAAGTCAACGATGCTAAAAGGCTAAATCTGGGGAACCTACTATGGCGACTACGGTTTCCCTTGCCCATTGGTCAGCATGGAGAATGTCCTCTAAGCCCGGAGTAGAGGTGTGTTCCTTGACATGGCGATCGCAGGTTTTCTCAATAATTTCAGAAATTTCCAGATAGCTCAGACTGCCCTTGAGGAATAGTTCCACCGCCTGTTCATTAGCCGCATTCAAGACCGCTGGCATGGTGCCTCCAGTTCTCCCCGCAGCATAAGCCAATTGCATACAAGGGTATTTTTGATGGTCTGGAGCTTGGAAGGTGAGGTTGCTGCACTTTACTAGGTCTAACCTTTCCCAATCAGTGGAGATGCGATCGGGGTAGGAGAGGGCATACAACAGGGGCAGGCGCATATCTGGCAAACCCAACTGAGCCAAAACCGAGGTGTCTTCTAGTTCAATCAGAGAGTGGATAATACTTTGGGGATGGATGACAATTTCAATGTGGTCGTAATCTAAGCCAAAGAGATAGTGTGCCTCAATCACTTCTAAACCTTTGTTCATTAGGGTGGCAGAGTCGATCGTGATTTTTTTGCCCATCGACCAGTTGGGATGTTTGAGGGCATCTTTGACGGTAACTTCAGAGAGTTTAGCTACGGGCAAATCTCGAAAAGCTCCCCCAGAAGCAGTAAGGATAATCCGCCTGAGACTGCCTTCTGGAATCCCTTGGAGGCATTGGAAAATTGCTGAGTGTTCAGAATCTGCCGGGAACATCTTCACGCCGTATTCCTGAAGCAGAGGCAGGACAACGGGCGCACCAGCAATCAGGGTTTCTTTGTTGGCGAGGGCAATGTTCTTTCCGGCTCTGATGGCGGCCATGGTGGGCAGCAAGCCAGCACAGCCGACTATTCCAGTAACTACGGTTTCCGCATCTCCATACTGGGCAACATCAATGATGCCTTGTTTACCCACGACAACGATCGGTTGAGGGGTGACATCGGCGATCGCATCTTGGAGTTTTGAGAGCATGTCTTCTTGGGCGATCGCCACAATTTCTGGATGAAACTGTCGAATCTGTTCTGCCAGTAGGGTAATGTTCCGCCCCGCCGCTAAACCGACAATCCGAAATTTATCTGGATAACTGGTGACAATATCCAAAGTTTGTGTACCAATAGAACCGGTAGAACCAAGTAAGGTAATTGCTTTCATTAATCTGCTGCTGTTGTTGATCTGCTTAGGCCACTCCACCTCATCTAATATTAAGTCACTGGTGGTCATTCTCATTTACAAACCACCTTCTTGATCTATAGCAGTCCTAAATCATTTTCTAACAGTTGCCAAGTCAACTTGCTTCTAGTAAATGGTTTCACCCGCCGAAGGCGGGTGAAACCATTTAGGATCGCTATAGAAATCCGCCGTTAGCTTACTCGGCTTTCCGCCAAAAAATTCCCTCACCGGAGGCGAGAGAATTTTTTGAGGACTTTTATATAGCTAAAATTGGAAAACCATGGCAGAATCCTGCTCCTTGAGTTGGGGTATGACCCCTGATGGAGCATCAATTAAAAATCGTTAAGGTTAATGCCGTGGCGTTTAGCCATTGCTGCCAAGCCGATTTTATCGATGGTTTTTAGGGCTTTGGTGGAAATCTTGATCTTCACCCAACGATCGCCCTCTGCCCACCAGAGACGTTTGTCTTGAAGATTGACCTGTTGCAGTCTTTTGGTGTGGCGGTTGGAGTGGGAAACGTTACAAGCGTTGTTTGCCCGTTTGCCAGTTATAGTACATTTACGAGACATAATATTTCTCTTTAGATTTTTAATTTAGTTTAATGCGCTAAACAATCATAATCTACCTAGGAGGAATCTGCTAGTAGATTAGGGCATTTTATCGGTAAGGCGGGGCAGGACGGGACGGGGATCCGCCGGGGGGAGATAGTATTCAGTCCGTGGGGTCAAGTTGGTCGATCGCATTCCTTGGCTGCTGCCTAGTCGATAGCGCAGGGCGATCGCCCCCACCGCCATTACTCCAGCTAAACCCAACAGCGACCATTCCTGCTCGAAACCACCAATTATTAATTCCACCAATGCCATAGTGATCAAGAAACTAGTAATCGGCTCTCGGCGATAGGTTGATTTAAGGAATTTTTGCCACATATTGATCATATTTAAAAATTTAACATAGTAATTAAAGCTGCAACTTCTTCATGCCAGCTTGTTGGTTCCAAGTCAAATACCTCTCCATCAATTAGCTCATAGCGATCGCTTCCACTATAATTCAGCAAGAAATTCGTCAAAACTGATGATCTGCTACTGTCTCGGTTGGTCGAGAGTTATAACCATTAGTTCTCCATTTCATTATATCTTTGCAAACCAATCGGCATCGATTTCAACTGACTCAATCATTGTTATTTTGACACCCAGACCCAACTCTTTCAATCGTTGAACTAACTGTTCACCGTCTATGAGATCAATGGGTGGTGCGCCATCTCGTGTGGCTTCTTTGATTGCATCTCTGGTAAACGTACCAGTCGTGATAAATAAGCCTTTATCAGTACGTCCTTGCATTGCTCCACGAAAGTCTCGAACTTGACCTGCCGTTACTGAACCCCGATAGCGCTTGCATTGAAAGAGAACGTGAAAGCTCAAAAAACCATTGATCCGGGCAATCCCAACACCATCAATCCCACCATCACCAGCTTTACCCGTAACCTGTACCTGAATAAACCCAGATTCGCGCAGTAAGCGCTGTGCCAGACGCTCAAATGCAGACGGGTCTAGAGATAGCAACGTTTTATAAAGCTGTTGATGCCAGACAAGCTCTTCTAAAACTTCTATAGTTCCAACAGCCTCATCTGACGCATTTGAGGATACAGCCTTATTTTTATCAGCATCTCGAACTGCCCTGACAATTTCTTTGGGATCAAGATCGTCAAGATTGATTGAGGTTGAAACTAAAGACCAGACACCGCGTGCTGAATTTTGCAAAAGCCCATACTTTTTCAGATAAGTTCGACTCCATCCAAGTCGGTACTCAACTTCGCTTTGTGATGTACTGCCATGTAGAACTTCAAGCACCTTATCAGCAACACTAAGAAGTTGTACTACTTTTTCAAAAATCTCCTCAGTTGTACCAGACCCACCCAAAATTTGTAGAGCCTGAATTGTAGGCATTAGCATTGAGTCAAAGGTTGGAACTGAGGAGGCTGATCGCTTCATGTCAAAACTGTTGAGTTGATTTACAAAAATATTACTTTGTCAGGCATAACACATGTAATACCACTTTGCAAAATGCTTAATCCAAATAAGATGCTGAGTAGCTTGCTGTGCAAGGGTTTAAATTCAAAAAAGGGTTTCATTTTGAATTTGGTATCAGCACCACTTTGTTACCTTACAACTGATCAGCAATTCCAAATTCAAAATATTGTGACGCTATTTGCCACTAATGAGCCTTGATTTACCGTTGCCTTATTGACTGTATTCTCAACAAGCTATAAACAGGTGATGTAAAAAGAGACATTTAGGTTTCAATTTGGAATTGCTGCAAGCGATCACTACCAACTCAACCTCAAAATATCACAATATTGTCCGCTCCAATGATGTGTTATGCCCCGATCGCTTAACTATTATTTATCTTTGCGATCGCCGATAACTTCTCGGAACTCATCAACAAAGCCAATGATTTTTGATTGCTTAAACTTGGCTAAAAGTAGCCAAGTTTATCGGTTTCGGTATAACATTTGCTTAATCTTCAACCTGACTTGTCCCGTGAATCAAGTTGAAGCGGTTGTTAGATTGATATTTTTCTTGTAGCATGATTTATAATCCATTTAGTATTTGCATCATCAGATTTAGACCATTCAAGTAATAATGTTCTTGCCGCTTCATAATTAACTTTTAAATAGTCAGTTATATTATTCGCGACAGACTTTTTAACAAATTTAACGCTATCCTCTTTCAGAATATCAAGAATTTCAAATACAGGCTCAGGCTTATCAATAAAAGTATCTAGCTTTGTAGCCCAAGGTAATTTGGGTCTACTTCCTTCTGAAGATAATCTTCTTAAATGGAAATTAGTTGATTTCGCCCAAATTAATAATTGATATATTGTTTGATCGGGGAATTTTCTTAAGAAAGGTCGTATGGCATATTCTCCAGTATTTCTTTTTGTAATTTCCTCAATAGCACGCATTGAAATGTCAAAATTATCTATTCCAAATATTTCAACATATTTTCCAATGGGCATAACCCAATAGAAATCGGTAAACATCCCTGTTTCCTTTTGATTCTCTTCCCCAAGAATTGAAATTAATATACTAATTGATCTTTCATAGTCTTCAGGTAGATGCTTGTGTAACTCATTAGCATGTAACTCAATTCTTTGTTTATAGCCCAAATCATTTACTTTTAGTGATATGGCATTTGTATAAGATACATAATCAAAATCAGAAAAGACCGTCAATATTTTTTCTGACAATAGTTCAGCAAGATTTACCCCAAAATACTGAGTAATACTCTTATCTGTCGTCATCTTAGCTCCTCCGCCCGAAAGGTCAATCTAACTGCTTAATTGAAATGCTATTTTATGCCTCGATCGCTTAACTATTATTTATCTTTGCGATCGCCGATAACTTCTCGGAACTCATCAACGAAGCAAGTCATCTTTGAGTGCCTATTCTTGGCTAAAAACAGACAACTTTAACGGACTTCGCGGGTTTAGGCATAACGATGCCCATCACCTGCCACTAGCACTCTTTCGGACTCAACCAACAACTCTTAAACAGTCAGGTTCATGGGAGTTTTTATACAGTATAACAACGCCTTAGTTTGGAAAGGTCAACTTGCTGGAATCACAGCAATAGCATCAATCTCAAACAACATGCTATCTAGAGCTAGTCTTGGTACAGGAACGAGGGTCTGTGCTGGTGTCTGCTTTCCCCACATTTCAAACACTTCAGCAGTCAACTGCTCTAACTTAAACATATCGTGATTAACGATAAAAGTACTGATCTTGACAACATGTTCTGGACGCGCACCTGCCGACTCTAACGCCACTTGAAGATTCTTAAAGGCTTGCTTTAACTGAGCAACGAAATCATCAGCAAGATTTCCGCTCTCGTCTTCGCCACCTTGCCCTGCAATGTAAACAGTCACTCCATGAGCCGGAGCAATAACAACATGGGTGTAGCCATTAGGGGTTGGATCGTAGAGACCTGTTGGATTGATGAATCTAGATTCCTGCTGCAACATCACTATTCTACCTATTAATCTAATCTGGATGACCGACAAAAGCACTGCTGCACAGCAGCCACCAATAAATCATACTCGTTATGACTACAATTAGACTACAGAATAGAAATATTTTGCTAAATTTAAATCTCTCAAGAAAATCTCATTCTGCACACAAACAAATCGCTCTGAAATACTGTCAGCACAATCAGCCAAAGCGACATAATGCCTATGTGCCGAGCAGTACATTGATTACCTGTCCGCCAGCCACATATCCCAAGCCTAAATTTGTAATGATGTAATAAGGCGGCGTTAGTTTTCTTGGCTCTAGGCCTTAGCGACGTAGTTCTGCCTCCCAGGGCTTGACTGCGAACAGAAGAGTGCAGCCAATATCAAGAATATTAATTGCAAAGCCTTCAGCGAGAGCAGCTAGTAGGGGGGATCCGTCAGTCATAGTAGCTTCACGAGCTGATTATTTCGGTTTTGAGGTCTAACGTTCCCGCTCACCGAACGCAGACTATCTTTGCATCCTAATGTTAGCTTAAATTAGTTCCGGTGCAGCCGCTTGTCATACCAAATTAGAAAGACAGTGAAACTATTTTTCTAATTTAAATCCCTATGCAGCAAGGTATTCAGAATCTTATTTGTATTAACTATTCGGCAAAATAGCATAAGGTGGTGGGCAGTCACGCCACTACGGTGAAGATAGCAAATGGGTTCTATATGGCACGAAAAACTTGCTTGGCAAACTCTTCCTCTTTTGCCAACTCAAATGTTTGTTCAATACATAATTCCCCCTTGAATTCCACCTCCTCCGATCTCACTAAATTCATTCCCAATCGCTTAAGCAAACGAATCGATGGTTCATTTCGATTGTCAGAAATACCAACAATCTTGCTAATTGTGCCAAGCTGAAATAATGAATTAATCAGAGCTTGAATCGCCTCTTGTGCATATCCTTGACCTTGCGCTTCATATCTCAACGTAAAACCAAGTTCCACGATCGTTGGATTTTCAAGATAAACCTGCATCCCGATGTCACCTAGAAGCAAGTTAGATTGCTGATGTGCGATCGCAATTTGAAACCATTCGCCGGGGATGCCGACTACGGCTGTCTGCATTTCGTTGATAAAAAGTTTCGCTTCAGTGTCAGAGAGCATTGACCAACCTTGGAATCGAGCTACTTGAGGGTCTTGGCGGTAAGCAAGAAATCGTTCCATATCCAGATCAACAAAACGACGGAGAATCAGCCGTTCAGTTACTTGGGGTAGAAAACGCTCTGAAAACAAGATACCCTGCTCCTTTTTGCTTAAGAAATCTAGACTACATGGCTGCTAGTACTTCAGCGATAACTTCTGATCCCACCTGATCTGTGACGGTGGCTTTGCCGATCTCCGTGGGTAGGACAAACCTCACCCTGCCATCTTTGACCTTTTTATCGCTTTGCAACAGGTCAATAATATCTGGAATCACCAAACCGGTAGGTAAGTTGGTGGGGAGTCCTACTTTTTTGATCAGTTCCAACTGGCGATACTGGGAAGAGTTTTGCCAGAGGTTCAACTTGACGGCGATCGCTCCAGCCGCCGCCATGCCGATCGCCACTCCTTCCCCGTGGTTAATGACCTTATATCCTGTCAAGCTCTCCACCGCATGACCAATGGTATGACCATAGTTGAGAATAGCCCGTAATCCCGATTCCTTCTCATCCTTGCTGACCACATCAGCCTTGGCTTGGCAAGAACGGGTAATAATACTTTGTAATAACTCAAGGGGCAAGATATCTAGCCTTTGGAGTTCTTCTAGGTCATAAAATAATTCATCATCCCAGATCACTCCGTATTTGATCACCTCTGCCATAGCTGCTTTTAATTCTCGCTTGGGCAGGCTGGCTAATACTTCGGGATCGATCAGGACTAGGCGGGGTTGATGAAATGCCCCAATCAGGTTTTTGCCTTGGGGATGGTTAACTCCGGTTTTGCCGCCGATCGCTGCATCTACCATCGCCAGCAGGGTGGTCGGCATTTGGACAAAATTAATCCCCCGTAGCCAAGTAGCCGCCGCAAACCCCGCCATATCTCCCACCACACCACCGCCGAGGGCAAGGATCGTAGAAGAGCGTTCTAATTTATTCTCTAGGGCAACTTGATAAATTTTTTGGATAGAGTTGAGGTTTTTGTACCTTTCTCCCGCAGGCAGAATACAGCTATGGGTGAGAAATCCGGCTTGGTGGAGAGATTCGGTCACTCGTTGACCATAGAGCCGAAAAATAGCTGGATTAGAAACTATTAAGACTTTCTGCCCTAGTTTTTTGCCTAGGGGCAGTTGGCTGAGGCGGGAGCCGATTTGATCCAGAATCTGGGGAGCGATCGCAATGTCATAGCTCTGGTCAGGAATGTTTACTTTGATCACTACTTCCGTTTTCATATATTCTGCTTGCCCTTAAATTCCTCTGTACCTTTTTGTATCTGGTAGTTCTAGGATAATGTAATTTTTTAAGAAGGGTTGTCCCCCGCACTGCGGGGGA
>CALRPI020000083.1:0-23037 GCA_943370025.1 Phormidium lacuna HE10JO
TCGTCAATTAAACAAATTGACTTTCGGATGAAGCGGACAGGAGCACAGTGGAAGAGGGAGAATATCCCACAGGCATTATCCGTTCGCTGCGCTTACCTTAATAAACAATTTGCTGTTTGATAATGTTTTTGCAACTTTGAGATGCTCCCATGCCCAAATTGATGATGATGATTATATTAGTGGTGCACCGGAACTGATTGTGGAAATTTCGGCTAGTACGGTTTCCTATGATCTCCACAGCAAGAAAAATGCCTACGAACGGAATGGAGTCAAAGAATACTTAGTTTGGCGAATGATCGATCAAGAAATCGACTGGTTTATTCTTGAAAATGGCAAATATAGAATCCTTGAACCCGATGCAACCGGAATTATTTGTAGTCAAGAGTTTGCAGGTTTATGGTTAAATGTTCAGGCAATTCTCAATCATGATATAGCGACGGTTCTGAAAACATTACAGATGGGTTTGCAGCATAGAATTAGCACTACTAATTGAGGTCAGATTCCGGTGGTTAATCTTGCCGAAAATCCCCAGCTAAAATCAACACCTCAACAACTTGGATATGCTCTGGATGGGGATTATCAAAAATCGCCGACAAGTTTGGCTTTTCCGATTTTGCCAGTAGCAGAAATTCCCCAATTAATTGAGCAAAGTAAGGTAGTTGGTCAAAGGGCGACTATTTGATCGTTTAGAGAAAAGATTAAATCAATTTTATCCAATCAGAATCTAGGATAATCCTGAAAAATAGAGCAGATAGCGATCTTGTTTTGAATGATGCTAATTAAAAAAAGAGATTTCTATGCCTTCTCATAATTTACCCTCAAGAATCGTATTCCTAAGATTTGCTCCTCGAAAATCTGCTCCTTGAAAATTTGCTCCTTGAAGATTCGCTCCTTGAAAATTTGTAGATTGAAGATTTGCATATTCAAAATTTACTCCTCTAAGGTTCACTCCCCGGAGATTTGCAAATTCAAGGTTTGCCTGTCCGAGATTTGCATATTGAAGATTTGAATGTTCAAGATTTACTCTGCTAAGATTTACACCACGAAAATTCACCTGCTCAAGATTCACATGTCCAAGATAAGCTTCTTGGGTATTTGCTCCCTGAAGATTTGCTCCCTGAAGATTTGCTTTCCGAAGATTTGCTTCCTGTAACTTTGCTCCTTGAAGATTTGCATCCCGAAGATTTGCTCCCTTAAAATCTACTCTTTGAAGATATGCCCCTTGAAGATTTGTATTTCCAAAATTTGCATAACTAAAATCTCTTCCGTGTAAAATACATCCCGATAGATCTAAATAACTTAGACAAAGAAAAGACATAGGGTTGGGTATTCCCACTCTTTGCCCTTGGAGTCTGCCTAATAATGCCCCGAAAGCTGATGGAGTCGGAAAATCGATTTTTGAGAGCTTTTGAGTTATACGCTGGAAAGTACCTAAAACCGCTAATAAACTATCTTCAGCATTAATAGCTTGACGGTTCTCTTCCTGAAAACGTCTTAAGTTCAGGCGTTTCATAGGCATTCCATAACGCATCATAAACTCTATCAAACCACAAAAAGTCTGCTGCCATGTTGCCACCACCGCAGCATCATGCAAATGAACTAGACGAACTTCATCGAAAATAAAATTCCAGAGATATTGATCCATAGTTGATGACCCACAGAGCAACGCCCAACGATAGAGAGCATCCTCTTCATCCCAACCCTCATCAGGATCACTTTTTCTTGCCTCAAGTTTCCTGTGGATTAAGCCTACTTCCCGCAAAATCCGTTTTGCCGTCAGGTATTCTCCAAAGCTCTTGTGAGTAAATTCAAAGGTCTTGTCCCCAGAATAATCCTGTCCACTCTGCCGAAAATAGAAAGCAGTCAACAGACGAGTCACCCCAGCACTAGAGTTTTCCTCTAAGCCTTTTTGAAAATTGGTCAAGAGATTTTTCAAACCGCTACTATTGCAATGATTCTCAATTTCCTGCACCGTCGTGGTTCTGCCGTTGCCATGCCAAGCTGCTAAGGCAATTTCCTCTAGAATCCTCTGAAAATCCTTCTCCTCAATTCCTTGGAGCGTTGGATGTTGGCAATTAGCCCAACCTCTTTCATAGATAGCCTTGAGTAGGTCAGCATACACTGCATTCAAGTTAGTTTCCTCCGAGAAATCTAGTTCTCCTCGCCGCAAACTAAGGGCAACCAGATAATTCAGCAGAGGTTGAGACGTAATCTCTGCTAAGTTTTTCTTGTCTAGCTCTGCTGGCAAACCCGGGTAATCCTTACCACTAACTTTGCCATACCTTTGCCACCAAAGCTGCCGTTGATCTTCTCCTAGGAGATTTTGAGGATCAATGTATTTCTTACGCTCATCTTTAGAGAAGAAATGAGGCAATAAATCTTTGTCGAAATCAGATAAGAAATAAGGCAACAAGTACAAAATTTGCCATTCCTTGCGGAAATTAGTTTCACTTGCTTGTACCACCAACTCCCTGCCACTAATCAACACCTGTACCCAAGCTTTCTGGTGATTCATCAGACCAACAGTTCGTTGCACCTCTCCCACAAAATCTTGGGCTGTTCTCTCCCCAATCTTCCCCTGCATTGCCAACTCATCCAACCCATCAAAAATTATCAACAGTCGCTCCTCTCGATGCTCTGGCAACAATGGGTTAACAGCCAAAAAATCCCCCGTCTCCACAAATTTCCCCACCGCCTCCACCAGATCCGCCGTCGGCTCAAAGTGATGCAAAGGAATAAACAAAACCCTGATCTTGTCCTCCTCTGCCAGTCTTGCCGCCCACATTTTCGTCAAAGAAGATTTCCCACTCCCAGGTCCGCCACTAACCAGCCGGATCGCATCATTTTTATCTGCCGCATTCAACCAAGTTTCTAACTCTGTCTCCAACTCAACGACAACTCGTTCTGAGTTCTGGCTGCCCGTAATTTGCTCATCAGGATCAGCATTTTTCTTTTGGCTGTAATAAGCCCGGAGTGGCACAAACACCTGCTGCAAACTAAAAGCCTCAGCAAACATCGGCTCCTGTACCTGTTTTTGTAACCAAGCCCCATAGCGCAACCACGATCGCTCTCGTTCCTGAGCCTTAGTAAAAGGCGTATCTAGATTTTCTTGAATAACCACATAATCCTTTCGGCGGCTCCCCCATTCTTCATGCAGTGCAAACGAGAAATAACTGGGTAGCCTCAGACTAACTACCCCTGCATCAGCCTCCATCAATCCAGAATTTTTTAGCCAATCCCTGAAAACTGGTTGGATCAATCCAATGATGGCAGCCTGCCCCGGATGCCGAAAAAACTTGTCATCGATCGCTAAACTGCTATTCCCCAGAACCTGATTAATTTGTGCCTGCAATGCATTCAAGTTAATCGGCTTCGTCGCCAACTCCGTTTCCTTCACCAACTTCTCCATTGCCCGCAGCAAAGAGCGATACACCAACAACCAAGTAATTTCCCCAGTCCCCGCCTTCAGCCCCAAAGCCCCCAGCACATCCATCGCATCCCCCGCCAAACTATCCCACTTCCCAAAAGCCGCATTTACCCCAGCCTTCCCCAATGCCTTCAAAAAATCTCGCCAGTTGAGATCGATCGATTTCTTCAAAATTGAAGTTGGCTTAGTAACTGAAAGCCCAGACTCATTGCTCATATCTCTCCTCAGTGCTGCATAACTAGAAAATCTTCGCCTAATCTAGCTGACCTACTCAGAGTATTACAAAACTTCTGCTTGATTTGGGAAATGTCAGAAAATTCTTCAGGAAGATACTTTTTAAATGTGGGAATATTAATAGCAGGAGCAGATCAAGGAGATAGAGGAATATGTCGATCGAGAAAACCTATCTAGAATTATCAGATGCAGAAGCCCACAAATTTTATGAAGTCACCCTTGCCGACTGTGAGCTAACCATTCGCTACGGCAGGATTGGCGATCTGGGGCAGAGCAAAACCACCACCTATCCCACCCCAGAAAAAGCCGCTGCAGAAGCACAAAAGAAGATCAAAGAAAAGCAACGCAAAGGCTACGCAGCCGCCGTGATGGGAGAGCGATCGAAACGCCCCGTTACCCGCCGCTCTACAAGCAGTTCTCCTTCTAGTGCCAAACCTTCACCGCTGTTATGGAAATTTGCCTCTGGCGACTCCGCCTTTGGCATTTTCATTGACGATCAACGCTGCTGGGTTGGCAATCAACAGGGCAAAGTATTCGCCCTCGATCATCAAGGCAGCGTCATTACCCAGTATCAACTACCAGAAGGAGTCAAGTGCATCGTCAGCGACGACCGCTGGCTCTACGCCGGTTGTGATGATGGCAATATCTATAACCTCAACGCCAAGATTCCCCACGTAGCTTATGAAATCGAAGAATCCGTAGATATTTTTTGGCTAGATATCTATGATGGGACGCTAGCGGTGTCTGATGCCAAGGGTGGTTTAACTGTCATTAATCCCGAAGGAGAAACCCAATGGACGCGCCTGAGTTCCGGAGAAGCGGGGTGGATGGTGCGGAGCGATCGCCAAGGGTTCTACCATGGACATCGCAACGGTGTCACTATGTACGATCCTCAGGGCAGGGTGGTGTGGCAGCAACCGACTACGGGGGGAGTTCTCTTCGGTTGGCAGGAAGCAGAAACCGTCTATGCTGGGTCTGGGGGACAGAAAATCCATGCCTTTACTAAGACTGGGGCATTGGGAGCCGTTTATAAGTGTGATGCTGCTGTATTTTCCTGTGCTACCGCTGCCGGGGGAGAGTATGTATTTGCGGGAGATAGCTATTCTTCGATTTATTGTTTTAATCAGCAGGGCGATCGCCTCTGGAAACTAGGCACAGGTTGTGGCTCGGCATTGTCGATGCAGTTTTGGCAAGACCGGATTTATATTGTCACCAGTGATGGTTATCTGGCTTGTATTGATGTTAGCCCCGCAGCGATCGCCGCCGCCCAAACAGGAGTTTTACCCAAAGTGGTGGATCTAAAAGCACCTAGAGGTGGAGTAATCTTTAGCCCAACTACCGCCCTAGAAACCACTACCGACACTACTAACGGGGTGATGGTAGAATGCTTTGCCGTTGGTGGCAAACTCCGGGTGCGGGTAATTACACCGGGTTTTAATCCAGAATGGAAAGTCCAGTTTCCTCGGCAGCTCAGGGAATTAGGGGCAAGGTATATGGTGGCTGAAATTCAACCAGCCGCCTATGGGAATTTCTATCGAGCCTATGGAGAGATTAAGAAATTAATATGAAGTACTTATCCAAAGTATCCAAAGTTTCGATGGGAGTGTTAAACTAGCGACACCCAAGTGCAATAGTGATTACCGATAAATTATGAATGGAGAGGAATCCCTAAACCAACCCCCCCACTCCCCAGAAGAGTTTCCGGAGAGCAATCTAGAAAATACTGAACTCTCTCCCCAGCCTGAATCTGCGGAGACTCTAGCAGTTGCCCTCTCTCCAGAGCAAAGGGTAGCTCAGTTGTTGCTGCAAGAACAAGAATTACAAAAAAGTATTGCCGAACTTCAAGCTATCCATAGCCAACAATTACAGGAAACCCAAGCATCCTTGAGCAAGGTGATTCAAGATTCCTTAGTGGAGTTGGAGCAAAAGAGACAGACTCTACAGGTAAGTGTCGAGCAGTTGGAACGGCGGCGCGATCGCATCAAAGAAGAAATGCGGAAAAATTTTGCTGGAGTTTCCCAAGATTTAGCCATCAGAGTCCAAGGTTTTAAGGATTATCTCGTCGGTAGCCTGCAAGATTTGGCGATGGCAGCAGAGCAGCTAGAACTGCCGACTAGACCAATTATTGCCGAGCCGCCTACGCCTATCAAAGAAACAAAGCCACCAGTTGCCGATAAAGCCCCTACCCCTAATTTTGCCGAGCAGGGTTTCCACGAACAATCGAGGCAGATCCGCACCCTCCTAGACCAGTACCGGAAAACTCCAGATTATTATGGAACTCCTTGGCAGTTGCGGCGGACTTTTGAAGCTATCCATGCTGAACGGGTAGGAAATTGGCTCTTTTCCCAAGGGGGCAGGGGAGCTTTGCGAACGATGGGCAGTAGGTTGCAGAATATTCTGGTGGCTTCTGCTGGGGTTTCGGTGTTGCATCATATCTATGGCGATCGCCTGCGAACTTTGGTTCTGGCAAATAGTCCAGAGCGCTTAGGGGAGTGGCGCCGAGGCTTGCAAGATTGTTTGGGCATCTCTCGGAGTGATTTTGGACCCGATCGTGGGGCGATTTTATTTGAAGACCCCGCTGCCTTGGTGCAGAAGGCCGATCGTCTAGTGGAAAGCCGCCAACTGCCTCTCATTATCATTGATGAAACCGAAGCCGAAATCAACCTTGCCCTACTGCAATTCCCCCTCTGGTTGGCTTTTGCTCCCAACCCCCAACAGCCCAGCAGTAATGGCTGGGATTATTAGTTACAGCAGTTTGAGAGCGGGTGGCTAAAGCCACTCGCTCTCAAACCCAACAGAGAGGCTCTAGCTATAAATTATTAATCGCCTCTAGCAAACCCTTGGCTTTATTTAGGGTTTCTTGGTATTCTGTTGCCGGATCAGAATCTGCCACTAAACCCGCCCCCGCTTGGACAATTACTTGATGAATGCCATTATTGATCCCCTGATCTAGGGGACGGACAACCATCGTCCGAATGGCGATCGCCGTATTTAATTGCCCCTCAAAATCGTACAAACCATAGACTCCAGAATAAACTCCCCGTCTTTCTGGCTCTAATTCATGGATAATTTCCATCGCCCGGATCTTCGGTGCTCCACTGACGGTTCCGGCTGGGAAGCAAGCCTTGAGTAGATCCCAAGCACTCTTACCCAATTCTCCCACCACATTACTGACAATGTGCATGACGTGGGAATAGCGCTCAATTAACATCAGTTCATCTACTCGCACCGTTCCCCCCCGACACACTCGCCCTAGGTCATTCCTACCCAAGTCCACCAGCATAATATGCTCAGCAATTTCCTTGGGATCAGCTAAGAGGTCTTTTTCAAAAGCGAGATCTTCACTGGCATTTTTGCCACGGGGACGAGTCCCAGCGATCGGGCGCAGGGTTGCCAGCATCGTGCCATCAGCTTGGCGATCGGCCTTGACCATCACCTCTGGGCTAGAGCCAATGATCTGCCAATCTCCCAGATTAAAATAAGCCATGTAAGGAGAAGGATTGACGGATCTCAGCGATCGATACAGGGTAAAAGGTTCTCCTGTGTAGGTAGTGGATAGTTTTTGGGAAATGACTACTTGGAAAATATCCCCAGCCTTGATGTATTCCTTGGCTTTTTCTACCTTAGAGAGGAAATCTGCTGGGGTGGTGTTGCTGGTGTAGTTGGCAATAGTGCCAGACTGCCTTTGGGGATTAACTTCTAGGGGTTGGCACTGGCTGGGCAGGGGCAATTGGAATTTTTGGACAAGTTCTTGGCTGACGCGATCGCAAGCTTTGTGGTAGGCAGTTTGCAGATCCACCTCTGGATCCCGGAGGTCAGCGTAGGCGATCGCCCAGATCTTCCGCTTTACCTGATCAAAAATCACAATCTTATCCACCTGCATCCACAATCCATCGGGCAAATCCCCTTCCTGAAGCGGGTAAATTGGCACACGGGGTTCGCAGAATTTAATCAATTCATAGCCCCAAAATCCAAACAAGCCACCAATCCCCGGCGGCAATTGGTCGAGATTGACTGGTTTATAGGGTTCTAGACACTGCGCCAGAATCTGAAATGGATCCCCCTGATATTCTGTTACTTGACCATCTCGATAGGTTTGGGTTAAGCGATCGCCCCGCACCTCCAAGACCCACTGGGGATCTGCCCCCAAAAAGCTATAGCGACCAATGTTTTCGCCCCCTTCTACCGACTCCAACAAAAAGCTGTAAGGTTCTCCAGCACAGAGCTTATACCAAGCCGACACCGGGGTTTCCAAATCTGCCACCCATGACTGATACACGGGGACAAAGTTACCTTGGGTTGCTAACTGGGAAAACTGCTGAAAATCTGGATAAATCATGATTTTAATGATACCTTAAAAATGGATTCGGGATGTAGCGCAGCTTGGTAGCGCATCGCGTTCGGGACGCGGGGGTCGCAGGTTCAAATCCTGTCATCCCGATAAAGATTATCTTAGTGGAGCGAGTCGATTTTTAGGGGAAAAATCAAGTAAAGGGCAACTCTGGATTATTTGCTGCGTTTAGAATGTTCTGGAGTTTTTTGAGCATCGACACAGAAATTGGTAGCCCCTGTTTTAACAGAATTTCTAAATATTTATTGCCAGTTTTGGGTTGCCTTTTTAAGCGTTTCCTACAAGCCTCAACTGCTACCATAACCTTGACAGGACTTAATCCAATCAATTCTGCAATAAAATATTCTCATTCAATTGGCGATCGCCAATTGAATGAGAATATTTCTAAGATAGTTAGAGTAAAGAACACAAGCATCATATATTACTGTTGATTTGCTAGTCATAGAGTCCTAGTTCCTCAGATATTGCCATGATCGCATCCAAAACTTTGCTTCTGGCGGTATTAATATTTGTTTTGTATTCCATTAAGTAGGTATAAAGCCCCGTCCTTCTAGGACAGCTTTCTCATGCTGATCAAACACAAAATTCTGATGATGAACTTTTAGCTGAATATTGCTTTGATTACCAGAAAGTGAAACCCAATCGATTTGCTATCCAGAGTGAAATGCAAAAGTTAATGGTTGTAGTTTTAGATGGAGATGTCGCTCAGGTTTTCACAACCTCTGAATCAGTTAACAAAGTGCTAAGAACATCGATCAAATCGATGCCAAGGTCAGTAAGGGTAGCAAAGCCTTGCGCCCCTTACTGACCAAAAAGGCTGTAACTCTAGTCGATTCTGACCCGGAACCGGAAAAAGCCGACATTGTTGGGCGATCGATTACTCAGAGTTGGAATCTGGACAAATACCGCCCCGTTAGGATTATTAGAACCAGGGCAGGGACTAGGCGACGGAGTTAGAGCCGGAATAAATCTTCCTGGATCTGCATCTGTTGCATTAGTTTGGGGTCTTTCATTCCCCTCCAGTCTTAAGAGAGTTCCTGAACCCGCTCCATAAGTATCAGCCAAGAAGGTAGAACCTGCTGGAACTGGGTCGCAGAACTGGGCATTGGTTGCCACTCCCGTACCATCAGAGAGGAAATAGACTGTATATTCCAGATCATCCCCACTTTGCAACAAGTTAGCTTCCGTAATTCTGGCTAAACCAGCCGGAGAGAGGGCAGACCAGCCGGGGGCATTGTCATTACCATCATTGGGGTCATCCAAGAAGGTATTGAAGTTCAGATTTGTGGGAATCGGAGCTCCATTTCGCAAAGCAGTAGTCATCCGTTTGACAATGCGCAGGTTTGGCAAACCAGTAAATTGAATTGGTGTGGGGGTAATATCATCACTTGAAGTGCCGTTACCATTGGCATCGGGGACAGTGCCTAGGGTAGAAATATCCGTCACTACCACACCATTAGGATCCGTACCTTGGACTGTCACAGAGGCAAAGAAGGGACCAAGATTGAATCCCGGAGTGACTCGGACGCTAAAAGTAACGGTGCCGCTGCCACTGGGAGGAATCACATTTCCTGCCGCCAACAGGTTTTGAATATCCCGACCATTAAAGTTTGGGTTCACCACAAAGGTAGAGCTATTAATAGACACCACCACAAAGTCTTGAACTCCAGCGAAGGTTTTGATTAGGTCAATAACTGCTTGCAAATTACTCAAAGGCACAGTTCCCGTGTTGTTGATAGTCACCGTTAGGGAAACTGTCTCGGTGCCATCTCGATTATTCACCGGAGGAGCGGCTTGCAGTGCAGACCCAATAACTACAGGTACAGGAGTCGCCGGGGGTGGTGTGGTTCCCGGCGGGATGACGATCGGTGGGATGACCACACCGGGGGGTAAGTTAGGGTTTGGTGCACCTAGGGCTACTGTGGTTGTGGCAGCAGCCGTGTTGTTTCCTGTATTTGGTTCAGGGCTAGTGGTACTAACCCGGGCGATTCCTGTCAGAACAGTGGGTGTATTAGGAGCCGTGAATACGAAACTATAGCTAGTATTTGCTCCCCTGCCGAAGGTGGGAATCGCCGCACAAATGATCGTGGAGGCTGTGGGATTAAAAACACAACCATCAGGGATGCTGACCACGGTGACTCCGGGGGGCACATCGTAGCTAACTAACACATTATCTGCCGTGACTGTACCAACATTTCTTGCTGTCAGGGTGACGGTAAAATTAGCTCCCGGTGGCACTGCGGGGGGGGCAACAATCTCGATCGCCACATCCACCACTGGGGGAATTACTGGCGGAATCACGATGGGCACAGGGACTGGATTGGCAACAAAAGTAGACCGATTATTCCTCCGCAGCAGCCCTTGGGGATCGGTAACTAGATTAATTTCATCAGGAGAATCAACTTCCGCCGTATTGCTCAGCGGTCCACTGGTACCAGTCGCGATCGCAAAAGTCACGGCGAGGTTCCGCACCTCTCCCACCGCAAAGGGAACAGCCAAATCGCAGGGGAAAGCCAGTGCCGGATTAACCCGCGTACAAGTAGCACCAGACAAGGAAACAAAGCTGGCTCCCGGTGGTGCTGGGTCATTAATTCTCACCCTAGTATTCGCCGGAGCATTACCAATATTTCGGACGCGGAGGTTATAAGCGATCGTGCTACCGGCAGTATAGGTAGATGACCCAGTTTTCAAAATATCCAAGTCTGGTAAAGCAGTTGGTCCTAAGACGGGTGTAGTTGCAGTAGAGGTAACTGGTTGGCCGGGCAAAGCTCCTTGGAAGTTGATTCCGGGTGGTGGAGTAGCAGTTATGGTATTTAATTGGTTAAAGGGACCGACTGATGCCGGATTGACTGTACCTGTATAGGTAATAACTAACCGAGAACCAACGCTGAGGTTGACTCGAGCATTAGTGATATTAGTATTAACCCCACTAGAAGGGGTCATGCTGCCAATTCCCCCGACAGTTTCATCAGTAGCTAATGTAACTACTGAACTCCAAGTAGTATTTAGGAGAGTAGGCACAGAAGTATCCGTCACCCTAATTCCTTGAATATCGCAATCCCCTAGATTAGTCATTCTGATCAAGTAGGTAATTGGGCTACCGGGGAGGGCAGCAGCAGAAATCGTAGTTTTCTCTACGGATAGATTGACCACCGGAGTCTGAGTAGGCAACGTCCCAAAGTCCCCAATGCCGCTGGCGGCGGCATCTCCTGATAGGATGAAGGAAATTGATGTGGGGATCGTACTGACTGGGGTAGGGGGATTGGAAAAGGCAGCACCAGCTAAGGATGAGGCAAGGATTCCATAGATAGTAGTGGGACCATTGAAACTCTCAAAATAAAGATTGCCATCTGCGCCAAAAGCCAAGGAAGCGTTGCCCGGTAGGATTGCTGGTGGGCTAATTTGAACTCTACCCAGCACCGATCCACTACCACTAATACTTATTCTCCACAAAAATAGATCAGTTCCAGCTTGTTGGGTTAGGTAAAGAATACTTGGATTGGTAGGATCAAAAGCAATGTCACCACTGCCAACTGGAATACCAGTCAATCCTAAATTAGTAAAAGATGCCCCGACAGGAAAAGTCCCAGTCCTAGTCACCCCAAGTCTATAGATATTGTTACTAGAATCGGCAGCATAAATAGTCCCATCGGCAGCTTGAGCCATTTTCAGAAATCCAGCAGGCGAGGTAAAAGTTGGCATTCCAGTGACAGGAATAGAGCCTCTAGCTTGGGTAGCCGGATCGTAGTAACCGAGTCGAGGAGTAATGATAGTGCCTATGGGGCCAGGTGTTTGTTCTAGATAGAAAATCAGCCCAGATAAGGCATCTCTAGAAATAGCGACTGTCGGAAACAACAAATGGTTGCTTGTGCCATTTACTAACTCAGATACTCCCGTTACGGTATCAATGGTGTAAAGATTATTATTGCCAAAGCCTGAAGCATAGAAAACATTGGGAGTACAAGCCTTAGAAGTTTGGGCTGGGGTGGGGGGAGCGATGCCAAAAATAGTTACTGAGCTAATTATCAAGGTACTGGTAAGTAGCCAGACAAGGAAGAACCTAGAAAGAGTTTGCCAAGGGGTAGAAGTTTTAATCCACTTATTAAGGGTTTTTAGCATATCGAGTATCGGTGATGTTGAGGGTCAGGGATTAAGTAGGGGGAATCAGGGGTTCATAAGATTGACTAAATCCCTGATGGTTGCTTGTTATCGGTAGGATAGGGGAGAACTCTGATTCAGCGGAGTGCTAGCAGTATTCATGCCTTGGAGTGTATTAGTCCCCTGGGGCGAGGGAACTTCGGCAGTTTCGGTTCTCGGTTGGGGCGTTTGTCTGCCAAAGCCTTCCCAGAGTTCATTCACCTTCAGAGTAATTCCGAAGTAGACCCCACCTCTAGAGCGGAACCCAGTGAAATCATTATCACTAACTCGCCCAAAACTGTAGCCCACATAAGCCCTCAAGTCTGGAGACAGGTAATAGCCACCTTCTAGAGCCCAGCCTAATTCGCCAAAGTTGACCGAGGGCTGCCCAATCCACCGGACTTCGGCGGCAAGGTCGGCGCGGTAGTCATAGCGGTAGGTAGCCCGAATTTGCCCAAGGAGGACGGTGCTATCGGTACTGATATTGCTGGCTAAGAAACTAGTGCTTTGGCGCAGGGCATAGCGTCCATAAAATTCCCATTGCCAATCGGGGGCATAGATACCTTCGATCGACAGGAGATGATCCCTAGACCCAGCCCCGGAACCATTCAGCAGGTCATCCGGAATAGTATTAGGGTTGCTGCGGTATTGGTAGCTCAAAAGAGCGTTAAATCGATCGTCCGTTGGATCTCGGAAAGCCAAACCCAAACGGAGACTCGCAGTATTGCCAATTTGCAATAACTGGTTGGAAGAACCCGCCTGTTGGTAGCGGAATAACCCGGTTAAAGAAGGGGATAATCTGCCAGCAGCAGCGGTAGAAATGACGGTATTATTGCCAGCACTGCTAGTCCGGCGCTCGATTCTGGCGCTGGCTTGAAAATCCTGATGGGGGTTGTATTCCAAGCCCACACTGTAGGATTGACCACCAAAGTTGCCGAGACTAGAAGCAGTCTGCCCGGTGGCGTAGGGTTGGGCAAATTGCGTCCCGGCTCCCGTGTTGGCAAAGAGATTGTTAAAAATATATTCGTAGGTGAGATTGATCCGCAGCCCTTTGCTGACGACCCAGTTATGGTTCAGCCCGATCGCCCCTTGGCCAATCATTCCATTTACCCCGGAGTAAACCGAGTACCGACTAGTAATCGCTGTATTCTCCCCGATGCGGCGATCGAGGACGGTATCTAAGCTAGTCAGGCTATCTCGGCCAAAGATGCGGGCATCAAGGAACTGGTGTGCCAAGCGCACATTCACCCCCTGCATCACCCGCCAATCTAAGCCCAAGGTAGAGCGATTGGGGTATAAGTTATCGCTGCGATCACAGCTGCGGTTGCCGCAATCGCCCAGATTTAGTTCATTCTGCGCCCGGAAGTTAAGATTCTCGGTCACCGGGACGTTTAAGCGGGAAACAAATTGGGTGGAGTTGCCATTGCCCAAGAGATTGGTGCGATCGCTCCGATTCCGATTCACTAGATCTAAGTTCAGTTGACTAGCTCCCAACTGCTGCTGCACCCCCGCCCGGACGGTGGTGAGGGTATTATCGATCCTTGCTCCGGGAGGGGTCTGAGGTACGGGGTTAAATAAATCAAAAACCTGAGTCCGCACCGAGGGGGCAATCCCAAAGTTGGTTTCGTAATCGATTCCGGCATTGAAGTTAGTTGTGGGGCTAATTCTGGCGGTGATGTTGCCGCCGTAGCGGGTTTGTCCGGGGCTAAAACTCGCAGTGGAATTATTGGCAAAGTTTTCTGTGACCGATCTATAGTATGCCCGGGCGGCTAACCCTGTGGCTAGACTAGTTTCGGCTTCCAAACGGTAGGCTGTTCCCCGAAGTTCCCCAAAGGCTAGGGTGTTATTGCGCGATCGGGCAATTTCCCCAATGATTTGGCCATTGCCAAAGGGAATCCGAAAATCTCCACCGTACAGTTCAAATAACTGCATTCCCATATTTTCCCGCAGATAGGTAGTCCCCACAAAAGCCTGTTGGCTTTGGGGTAAACCTTGGAGGAAGTTATACTGCAAGCGGCCGGCATAGAGGTTAGTATTCCCGGCATTTAAGGATTCATACTGGTAGGTGGTGACAATCCGCCGCACTAAGTTATTGCCAAAGGGGTCAAAATCTAGTGCCAGAATGGGTCGCCGGAAAATCAGGGTACCTCGATCGTAATCAATTTCATAATCCTGCCCCCGGTTCAGTTGTCTCCGCTCCACCACAGTGCCGGGGCGGTTTTGCTCCTCGGTTTCAATAAATACATCTTCACTGCCCCCTACCACCAAGCGGCGAGAGAGAAAGTAAAAACCACTAGTGCCATCGGGGACGATCGCATCCCGTTGGAAACCCTGAATGTTGTAGCTATAGAGGGCGGTCAGTTGCAGGTTGCCAAAATTGAAATTAGTCTTAAAGCCATGCAACTGGCGAGTCACAGAGGTAAACAGTTGGGAACTTCTGGCTAATTCCGTCGTGCTGTAATCTCCCCACATCAGGTAATCAGTCTCGGCACCGGGGGTAGGGGAAGTGCGCTCAAACCGGAGGAAGATACTATCCCGCGAAGAGGCAAGGTATTCTACACGGGAACTATCTCCATAGACCGGATATTGCTGTTCACAAACTTGTTGGTCTTGATACAGCCGACTACTACCATCGCATCTTTCATTCAGATTGCGGCGGGTATTAATAGCTCCGGTGAATAACCATTCGCCAATCCTGCCGGTGGTAAACACCTGCGCTCCGGCACTAACTTCGTAGCGGTTATCGTTGATCAGATCAGGACGCAAAAAGTCCCGGCGACTACCCCAATAGTTCAGCCCCCGTGGCCCGAACCTGAGGTCAACTACCCCCGTGGCGATCGAAGGACGCAGATTAGGAATAAATTCTACTTGGGTAAAGGCTTCAATCTCGCGATCGATCATCTGATTATTCAAAGCCGTATCTTGGGTTTCCTTGACGATCGCCGCCGCCCGCAGCCGAACCCGTTGTGCCTCAATCCCCGATTGGAGCTGGATTGTAAAAGTGCCATCCTTAACAATCACCTGAAATCCCAAGGCATCAGAATCCGCATCAGTGCCGATAAATCTCCCGGCACTGGTGGTTAAGGTCACCTTAAACTCCGTCACTCCGGGGGGATTGGGAATTAATTCTCCCTTGTCGTTAACTATTCTGCCGGTAATTGTGATCAGCGATCGACCATCCGCCGCTACCCGTCCTTCTCCAGTCACCGTCAGCTCAATCTTCGTCGTGGGACTGCCGGGATTGGTAATCACAACTGGTTGATTTAGAGGAGTAGGGCTAGCTTCTGGTTCCTGACCCTCCTTAGGAATTATGTCTGGATTTAGGGGCAGTGCTTGAGCAGATGTCGGATTTGGGGGAGTAGAACTGGGGACAATCTGCGGACTAGCGATCGAGCTGGGGAATAAACTATTTCCCGGAATTCCTGATTCTACCCCAACAACTTGTATAGCTGAATTGAAAAGATTTCTAGTAGAGTGGGAATCTGCACTTCGAGAAGCCTCAGGGACATCTGATCCTGATAATCCTGATAATAATGATTCGGAGGAACTAGAGACTTCTTGGATATTCTCTAGTTCTACACTGGGTTCTCTATTTTCTGCGTCTGCC
Source organism: Phormidium lacuna HE10JO (assembly GCA_943370025.1). Classification (GTDB taxonomy): domain Bacteria; phylum Cyanobacteriota; class Cyanobacteriia; order Cyanobacteriales; family JAAUUE01; genus JAAUUE01. The sequence continues at coordinate 15,757 of CALRPI020000083.1, forward strand.
CTATCCATCCCTACTAGGGAAGAAATTAAGCTAATCGTGCTAATTGTGCCAATTTTCAGTAAGCCAGATCCCAGAAATCTTCGACGTTTACTAATTCTAATTTTCATGGTGTCTGTCTCCCCGTTGTGCTGTCTGCTGGTCTATTCTCTGAAGCTGCTGGAAGTGCCGTGGATGATTCTGTAATCGGTGTCACGGCAAAATTCATCCGCACCAAACTGCCGGGGGCAATGCGAACTAGACGGGATTGGCTATTGCGCTCAATGAATCTGGTGTTTTCGGCAATTTGATAACCGGGAATACTGGTCAGATCTAAAACTCCGGTACGATCGCCAGAAATCACCCCCGCCAAGGAATACAATCCCCGCTCATCGGTGGTAATCCGGTTGCCATCATCCATGAAAATCACGGCATTGGGGACTCCCTTTTCGTCGGGTTGCTGTTCTCCATCCCCATTTTTATCAATGAATACTCGACCAATGATTGTGCCGCAATCGGAAAGAATACCGGGGCGAACCCGGACTAGGTGTGTGGCGGTGTTGCTGCGAGTCTCTTGGGCTAAATTTCTCCCTGTACCTCGGATGGCATCGGGGGTGATCACGGCTCCATAAACCACATTCAAAGCTTCACCGGGAGCCAAAGCAGGAAAATTGAAAGTGACGTTTTGTCCAGTCCGGGTGGCGTTGGTCAGCGTAGTGGGTGCAGTTCCTGTGCCTACAGTGATGGAGGCTTGGGTCAGGTTAGAAACATAGTTAATCCCTAAGGGCAAAACATCAGTAATGACGATATTCCCCGCCGGAATTTGCCCAGTGTTTCTCAGCGTGAGACGATAGATAATTGTATCTCCCGGTTCGGCAGCAGCGCGATCGCCACTTTTAATTAGCTCTAAGCGGGGACGGACTACACTGGCAACGGTTTGATTAGAAATAACAGGATTGGTCAGGTTATCAGCAGCACCTGATGCGGCATTAATAACATCATTGGCAGTGACTAAAGATGCCATGCCAAGAGCAAGAGTAGCTGCTAGAGGAGATATCAGCCATCTATGGCTAACTCCTAGCTGCCTAAAAAGGAACAAAAGCATTATGATTTTTATCTAAGTAGAGTGGTATTTTGGTAGGAACCCTGGCGGCGAAAAATGATTGCAGATGACTGAATATTAACCAAATTGATATGTTTAAGACTACTTTGTCGCCACAAGCAGACTGGACACTTGGTAAAAAATCAATAGGAATGAATAGAATTATCTTTTCACAGAGAATACTAGCAGTACTTTCCAGAATCTGCCACTTATTTTTTGATTTTTGATAATTCGATAAAATTCATCCCCTCAATTGCGTTACCGTTACAGTCCTAATAATAATTTCAGGACTTCAGCCTGCGGACGTTTTGGCAGATGTGGAGCGTTGTCCAGTAATTCACAGCATTTTGTGTGTGGACTTCGACTACGCTCAGCCCACACACAAACTCAAACCTAGTGACTATCTCAGAAAATATCCCTGATTCCATTTATATGAAAAGTGCTGTATGTTGTGGAAACAAGTAATGGTTTCACAACATGAACAGGATTAGGGCATGGCAAAATCAAGAATAATCGAAGAGTGTTATTTTAAAGCAATCAGGACTTCCGCATTTGGGCGTTTTTGCTGGCTGAGGGTCGTCGAAGCCCGCAACCACGTCCACACCTCTCAATAATTCGCTGGTAGTGCGTAAGACCTAGAAATATATATATAGCGATCCTAAATGATTCTAGAACAGTTATTAAGTCAACTTGTTTCTGGCAGATGGTTTCACCCGCCGGAGGCGGGTGAAACCATTTAGGGTAGCTATAGTTTATCCTAAATGAATTTAGAATTTTAGAGGGTTGAGAACGGCTCCCCCTCCGGGGGAGCCGTTCTCAACCCGTTTAGGATCGCTATAGAATGAATATATAGAATAAATATATAAAGGTGAAGTGATTATGACTGGAACTGTTGCCCCCGATAAATCTAATTTGCCTTTGCAGTTTTTCCTTAAAGACGGAAGTACTGAAGGACAGGCAAATATTCAACCCAATGTGGCAGGGGAATTTATCCAAGAAACCTTGGCTTTGACGAAGAGATTATTTATCCAACTCCAGCGCCGTCCTTCAACTTTGGCGGCAGGATTGATTCAGCCGTTGATGTGGCTAGTGCTGTTTGGGGCATTGTTTCAAAATGCGCCCCAAGGAATTTTTGGCAACACGACTAGCTATGGACAGTTTTTGGGGGCGGGGGTGATTGTGTTTACTGCCTTTGCTGGGGCATTGAATGCAGGACTGCCGATCATGTTCGATCGCGAGTTTGGCTTCCTCAATCGTCTCTTGGTGGCTCCCTTGGTATCTCGGTTTTCGATCGTGACCGCTTCGGTAATTTATATTGTGGCACTGAGCTTTTTGCAAACCGCTGTGATTGTGGCAGCCAGTGCGATCATCGGTTCTGGGTTGCCGAATTTATTGGGGTTGGGGGCGATCGCTTTAATTATCTTCTTGCTGGTATTAGGAGTTGCCGCCCTGAGCTTGGGGTTAGCCTTTGCCCTACCGGGTCATATAGAATTAATCGCCGTAATTTTTGTCACTAACCTGCCCCTGTTGTTTGCCAGTACTGCCCTAGCTCCCCTAGAGTTTATGCCCCAATGGTTGCAGGTGGTGGTAAGCTCAAACCCCTTGAGTTATGCGATCGAACCAATTCGCTACCTCTATCTCCACAGTGATTGGTCTTTGTCGAGTTTGGTTTTTAGAGCAACTTGGGGCGAAGTTAGTTTTGGGATGGCATTGCTGGTATTGTTTGGTTTTGATGCCCTAATTTTGATCGCCATTCAACCCCTCCTCAAACGCCGCTTTGCCTAAGAAGTTTTTGAGGGCTTCGACTTCGCTCAGCCCTCAAAAACTTCTTAGTCCTCAAAAATGTTCCCAACCCTCAATAATTTGTTAGCAGTGCAACATTATTAAATATGCTTAATAATGTTGTAGTCAAACTCTGATTAAACCTAGACCCGTGAAGAGAATCCCCCCGTGGTTAATTAGTTTTTCCTTGATGGCGAATGGCTTATTTTTATTCGCGATCGTCTATATTGCCTACCGCCAAACACCGCCCCAAGCCAACGCTACTAATACTCCCAATCCTGCCCAAGGCAAATCCTCGCCCACTCCGACTACGGGTAGTTCAGGGAAACGATTACAGCTAAGTTATGAAGACTGGGTGGCGCTCCTGAAGACTGAGGCACAGGTGGTAGTAGACAAACGTCCTGATAATTTAGCCATTTTGATGGGAGATTCCCTTTCCCAATGGTTTCCGCCCGAACTCTTGCCGAAAAATCTGGAGTGGCTGAATCAAGGTATTTCTGGAGAAGGTTCCTTTGGTTTGTTGCGGAGGCTAAAGGTTGTCGATCGCACCGACCCTCAATTAATTTTGGTGATGATTGGCATCAATGACCTAATCCGGGGAGAACCAGAAGAGACTCTGGTGGCAAATCAACTAGAAATCGTCCGTTCCCTGAAGCAAGCTCACCCCAATAGTAAAATTATTCTGCAATCAATCCTGCCCCATAGCGATGAGCAGTCCACGTGGGAGCGCCGCGATCGTCTTTTGGCTGTCCCCAACACTAAAATTCAAAAAATTAACCAGCGCCTGCAAATCATTGCTAAAGAACAGAAGATTTATTACCTTGATCTATACCCTTTATTTAGCGATGCCCAAGGAAAATTAAGATTAGACCTCACCACTGATGGGTTACACCTGAATCCAGCGGGTTATCAAGTCTGGGGTATTGCGCTCAAGATTTTTTTGCAAATGGAGGCAAGTGATCTGATCAACTCCCAATCTTAAAACTTCATGAGGACTTATGCACTGTGAACAAATTATCTAGGATTCTGGAGGTTGTTGCGGGCTGAGCGGAGTCGAAGCCCGCAACAACCTCCAACTGCGTAAGTCCTATTTATGATTACATCTCAAGTAATGGCAGGAGTTGAGATTGAAAACCTCGCGAATACCTACCGAACGCCCTTGGTCATATATTCTGAATCTCAACTGCTGCAAAATGTTGCTGAATTGCAAACTACTATTCCCCAAGGAGCGGAGCTGATCTACTCTTTGAAAGCCAATGCCAACCCAACCTTGATGCAAATCTTGGCAGCTCAGGGTTTAATTATTGATGTGGCTTCTACTGGAGAGCTAGTCCATGCCCTCAACTACGGAATTTCTCCCCTGCAAATTATATTTGGTGGTCCCGGTAAATCTCCAGAAGGAATCAAAATAGCCTTAGAAGCGGGGATTTTTGCTTTTAATGTGGAGTCTCAACAGGAGCTGCTTCTGCTTAGGCATTATAGTGAATTGCTGCACACAAAAACTCAGGTGATGATCCGCCTTAATCCCCAATTGAGTGCGGCTGAAGCAGTTTTAAGAATGGGGGGCGTGGCTTCGCCGTTTGGGATTGAAGAAGAGGATTTAGATGCAGCGATCGCCCTCTGTGATCCCGATTTAGTGGCATATGCTGGATTATTTGTCTATGCAGGTTCGCAGTATCTCAAAGCAGAAGATATTGCTGCAAATACGAAATATTTACTTCAGGTGATTAGCAGTCGCGTTAGCTCTGCAATGCCTCAGCCTCCAATTTTTATGGTGGATTTTGGCGGTGGGTTTGGAGTCCCAGAAAGTGATCAGCAGCCGAGGCTAGACCTCGATCGCCTCCGTCAAGAATTAAGAGTTCTCTTTACTGAATATCTACCCCCGACGCTGAAAAATACTCTCCAGCGAATTTTCTTTGAAAGTGGGCGGTTTATCACTGCCTCGGCGGGAGTTTTTGTGACGACAGTGATGGATATCAAAATCTCCCGTGGCAAGAAGTTTATCGTCATGGACGGTGGCAATAATAACTTAGGAGTTAAACAGCCCCAGTATCGAGTATTTGAGCCTTCTATTTGGATTGCCGAACGCAAAACAGCACCGCCCCTAGAAGAAGTGACGATTGTTGGTCCCACCTGCACACCCCTAGATGTGATTCATAAAGGAATTACATTACCAGAAATAAAAATTGGCGATCGCTTAGTCATTGATTATTGTGGTGCCTATCTCCTATCTTTCTCTCCGCTGAATTTCTGTGGTCATCCAGTCCCGGCGGAGGTGTTGATCAGAACCTCTGGAGAGTCTTTATTAATTAGAGAAAGAGGCAAGCTGGTTGATGCCTGTGGGACAGGGTTTCCCAATCCTTCAATCCTGATGCTAGGCGGTTGAAACCGCAGCTACAGGAGCGAAGTCCGCCTGCGCGGACTGGGAAAATAGGGATACTATCATAACCAGAGTTGGTATCATTTGCTAGTTTTAGAAGGGTCGCCATAGGAACTTAGTAGGTATAGTAAGCTCCATTCTAGTTAGGACAGGGACGTTTTTGAGGGCTGAGCGAAGTCGAAGCCCTCAAAAACGTCCTAATCAAGGCGGCGACTACTATACTTTGCGGGGAGGGCGATCGCCCTCCTATAGTTGGCTAATACTTAGAGCCACTGCTTCTGCCACCTTGATCCCATCCACTGCTGCCGAGAGGATACCCCCGGCATAGCCCGCCCCTTCCCCGGCTGGGTAGAGTCCTTGGGTGTTGATGCTTTGGTAATCAGCCCCCCGCTTGATGCACAGGGGGGAAGAAGTCCGGGTTTCTACCCCCGTCAGGATTGCGTCGTCCATGGCAAAACCCTTAATTTGTCGATCGAATACCGGGATAGCTTCTCGAATAGCGGCGATCGCATAATCTGGCAGGCTAGAGCTGAGATCCGTTAATTCCACCCCCGGTTTATAGGAAGGCTTGACTGTGCCTAACTGGGTAGAGGGGCGTTGTGCCAGAAAATCGCCAATTAACTGCCCCGGAGCCTTGTAATTCCTGCCCCCCAATTCAAAAGCTCGCTCTTCCAAACTCCGCTGTAGGTCTATGCCAGCTAAGGGACTGCCGGGAAAATCTTCTGGATTAATCGCTACCACAATCCCACTGTTGGCATTTTTGCCACTGCGTTCATACTGACTCATGCCATTGGTCACCACCCGCCCCGGCTCGGAGGTTGCCGCCACCACCTGCCCCCCTGGGCACATACAAAAACTATAGACAGATCGCCCCTGCCCCAACCCCTGCTGACAGTGATGCACCAAACTATAGTCCGCTGCCCCCAACAAAGGATGCCCGGCTTGATCACCAAGGCGGCATTGATCGATCAAAGCTTGGGGATGTTCCACCCGAAAACCGATCGCAAAGGGCTTGGCTTCCATATACACACCCCGCTGGTGCAGCATAGCAAAGGTATCGCGGGAACTATGACCCACTGCCAACACCACATGATGGCTAGGAATATATTCCCCATCAGCCAGTACCACCCCTTGTACTGCCCCATCCCGGCGATCGATATCCACCACCCGACTCTGAAAGCGAATTTCTCCCCCTAGGGAGGTGATGGTATTGCGGATATTTTCCACAATTTTCACGAGACGGTAGGTGCCAATGTGGGGCTTATTAATAAACAAAATTTCCGGGTCTGCTCCAGCATTGACCAGTTCCGTAAGGACTTTGCGCCCCTGACGATTGGCATCTTTGATCCGGCTGTAGAGTTTGCCATCAGAAAAAGTCCCAGCTCCGCCCTCGCCAAATTGGGCATTGGATTCGGGGTTAAATTTGCCCTTGCTCCAAAAACCAAAGGTATCACGAGTGCGATCGAGCACCATCTTGCCCCGCTCCAAGATTAAGGGACAAAACCCCATCTGTGCTAAGAGCAATCCGGCAAACATGCCACAGGGACCTGTACCAATCACGATTGGTCTAGGTTCAGGACAGCTTGCGGCTTTAGCAACATAGACGTAGGTAGTATCGGGGGTAGGAAATACCTGAGCATCTTTCTGGAAGCGTTGCAGGAGTTGTTTCTCCTTGGGAGTGACAATATCTAGAATATAAACAAAGGTGACCGCCCCTTTTTTCCGAGCATCATAACTCCGCTTAAAAATACTATAGGAAGTCAAATCTGCTGGGGCAATCCGCAATTTTTTACAAATAGCAGTTTGCAGATCTGCGGCGGTATGGTCTAGGGGAAGTTTAATTTCTGTAAGACGGAGCATAGGTAAGTTATTTTAAAAGTTTTTGGCGGTTGAAACAGCAATTCTCATTATGGAAAATCAACTAGAGTTGGGTGGTAAATCTAGCTCTAGTCCATGAATCATAAAAGAGAGTAGAGCATCCCAACTATCAAAGCAAAGATAACGAGTTAAGGCACGCAGATCATCAAAAAAAGTTTTCCGA
>CALRPI020000084.1:0-22234 GCA_943370025.1 Phormidium lacuna HE10JO
CAGTGTGCCGAAATGGGTTTCTAGGAGGGCTGTGGGACTGTAATCTGTTGGCATAGCATCATACTCCTTGTCTGATCTCCGCCTGAGCCTACTTCAGAATTTATACTCCCTTTCTCTTTTGTTACGAAACGTATGCGTTTGCCCTACATTAAGCTTGGATTGGTTCTTTGGGTTTAACTGGGGCGTGGTAGTGACCTTGATTATCCACCTCCACCTGCCCTAGGGATTCATCGCCAGTGATTAACCTTGCCCCTTGTTTGCGGGTGAAATAGTTCCATGCCCACTGCACCATGACCACTAATTTATTATCAAATTCAATCAAGAAGTAGATATGAACAAATAACCATGCCAACCAAGCAAGGAAGCCGGAGAATTTTACAAAACCCAGATCGACTACGGCGGAGTTTCTGCCGATTACTGCCAAGCTGCCAAAATCTACATACTTAAACTCAGGGGCTGTTTCTCCCTTAATCCGAGAAGTAATCAACTTAGCCACAAACTCTCCTTCTTGCATAGCCACCGGGGCAATGCCGGGTAGGGGTCTTTCACCTTGGTGGGGATAGTTAGATAGGTCACCCACTACAAATATATTGGGATACTTGGCAATGCTCAGGTCTGCTTCCACAATCACCCTGCCCACTCGATCGACCTCTGCCCCGGTGCGATCGGCGAGGACTTTCCCCAAGGGTGAGGCTTTAATCCCTGCTGCCCAGAGGACGGTTTTGGCAGGAACTTCAATTACTGCGTCCCCTTGTTTCATTGTCACCACATCATTGGCAATATTGGTCACAAAAGTTTTGGTTTGCACGGTCACGCCTAAATGCTCTAGGGATTTCTCCGCCTTGGCTGAGAGGTCGGGGGTATAAGGAGGCAAAACCCGATCCATGCCTTCGAGGAGTAATACTTTGGCTTCGCTGGTGTCAATATTCCGAAAATCTTGCTTCAGGCTAGTAAAAGCCAACTCGGCGATCGCCCCCGCTAGTTCTACCCCGGTGGGACCGCCGCCAACAACCACAAAAGTTAGCCATGCCTTCCGTTCTGCCGGATCGGTTTCTTTTTCTGCTGCTTCAAAAGCCATGAAGATGCGCCGCCGCATTTCTAGGGCATTTTCAATGGTTTTCAAGCCGGGGGCATCGTCTTGCCAATGCTCATTGCCAAAGTAGGAATGGCTGACCCCGGTGGCGACGATCAAGGTATCGTAGGGCAGTTCTTGCCCCCGGAGGATCACTTTCTGTTCCACTGGATCCACATCTGTAACTTCTGCCATTAAGACGGTGGTGTTATCTTGGTGGCTGAGGATCGATCGCAGGGGTGAGGAAATATCAGCAGGAGAAAGGCTGCCGGTGGCGACTTGATAGAGCAGGGGTTGGAAGAGGTGGAAGTTGCGGCGATCGACTAGGGTGACATGGACGGGAGCTTTGCCCAATTTCTGCACGGCGTACAATCCCCCAAACCCGCCGCCAATCACTACCACTTCATGGGGTTTCTCTGTTTGCTGTCCTTGCGCTGCTGTAGCGATCTCCATATCTGTTGCCATAACACCTTCCCTCCAAGAAAATCCATAGTCCAAGTTTTATGCCTAGGGAAGTTTTTGCGGGCGCTGTGCGCCCGCAAAAACTTCAAAATACATAAGTCCAAGTTTAAGGGTTAATCATTTTTCTGGCAATTTCTGTGCTACACAAACACAAAACATCGATCGCTGATATTTTGTGACTACAATACGTCAAGGTATTATTTCCCCTATTCTCACCCCGCCCAATTTTATGCCCAGCAATCCGATCAAAAAGATTCTCTTCTTGGCAGCAAATCCTCAAGAAACAGACCAACTGCGGTTAGGTAAGGAAGTGCAGCAAATTGAAGAAGCATTGCAGTTATCAAAAAAGCGCGATTACTTTGAAATTAAGTCGGAGTGGGCAGTAACGACGAAAACCTTACGCCGGGCATTGCTGAATCGAGAGCCTCACCTAATCCATTTTTCAGGACATGGAGGCGGTAAGCAAGGTTTAGCACTGGAGGATGATGCGGGGCATCTTCAGTTAGTTAGTACCGAGTCTTTAACACTTCTGTTTAAGCAATTTGTCAGTACGGTTGAGTGTGTATTGCTGAATGCTTGTTACTCAAAGGTACAGGCAGAGGCGATCGCTCAATACATTCCCTTTGTGATTGGGATGAATGAGGCGATCGGGGATGGGGCAGCGCGGGAATTTTCGGTAGGTTTTTATGATGCTTTGGGAGCAGGGAGAACTATTGAGGAGGCTTTTGAATTTGGGGTGAATGCGATCGCCTTGGAAGGGATTCCCGATGAAGATATTCCTGTGTTATTGAAGCGAGATTCTAGGTCAATTCCAAAGCCTAAGGGTGATGTTTCTGTGGTGGAAATGAATGGGAATTTTTATGTGGTGCGATCGCATCTAGAGCAACGGTGTGAGCAGGAATTAACCAAGCCGGGGGCGTTGATTCGGATCAAGTCACCGGAACGGATGGGGAAAACTTGGATGCTGGGCAGGGTTTTGGAAGCTGCTGCCCAGCAGGGATATCGATCGGCAGTGGTGGATTTACGAGAAGCGAATCAGGAAACTTTTGAGAATGTGAATCAGTTCTTGCAATGGTTTTGTGCCTGTGTGGGGGATCAGTTGGGAGTTGAGCAGCGACCTGAGGATGCTTGGAAAGCTTATTTGGGGGCAAGTACGAACTGCACCAAGTATATAGATAAATTCTTTTTGTCTAGCTCTGAGGCTCCGCTGATTATGGCGATCGATAATTTTGATTATGTATTCAGATATCCGGCGATCGTGGCGGATTTTTGTGGCTTGTTGCGGGGTTGGTTTGAGAAGGTCAACACCAGCAAAGTTTGGGGGAAATTGCGGCAGATCATTGTCTATTCCCAAGAAGACTACGCCACTTTGAATATTAACCAATCGCCCTTTAATGTGGGGTTGCCTGTTGATTTGGGTGAGTTGGAACCAGCGGCGGTAACGGCTTTAGCTGCTGCCTATGGGCTGGGGTGGACGGAGGCAGAAATTACCCGACTAATGGAAATGATCGGTGGGCATCCTTACTTGGTGCAACTAGCGATCGAGCAGGTGTTACATCACAATTTAGGTCTGGAGGAGTTGCTGAGAACTGCGCCAACGGAGGAGGGAATTTATCGGGGGTATTTGTACGATCGCTTGCATCAGTTGGAGGCGGATCCAGACTTGTTGGCAGCCATGATTAAGGTGGTGAACTCTGATGGTCTAACGAGGTTGGCAGCGACGGAGACTTTTAAGCTAGATAGTATGGGTTTGATCAAGCGGCAGGGGAATGATATTACCTCTCGATGTGATCTGTATCGTTTATATTTTAGAGATAGATTGTCATAGAAAATTATGTCCCGAGAATCTTCCCCTGAGCAAATAAATAATCAATTGACTAATGGCTCTTCTATCTACCGAGTGGGGGGCAGTTTGCCGGTGGATGCGCCGACCTATGTGGAGCGGCAGGCAGACCGAGAGTTGTTTGATCGCCTGACCAATGGGGAATGTTGCTATGTGTTTAATTCTCGGCAGATGGGGAAATCTAGTCTGCGGGTGCGGGTGATCCAAAAGCTAGAGCAGTCTGGGGTTGCCTGTGGGACGATCGATCCCCAAACCATTGGCACGCAGCTAGACCAAGACCAGTGGTATGCCAGTGTGATTAGTAGTCTGGTGGAAAGTTTTGGTTTGGAAGATCGGTTTGATCTGGATAGTTGGTGGGAATCAAAAGCTTTGCTGGCTCCGGTGAAGCGGTTGCGGGATTTTTTGTTACAGGTGTTGTTGGTGGAGCTTGAGCAGCCGATCGTGATTTTTGTGGAGGAAATTGATAGTTTATTAAACCTCAGGTTTGCGGCGGATGATTTTTTCTTGTTGATTCGATCGATCTATGACCAGAGATCGGAGCAACCGCTGTATAATCGCCTATCTTTTGCCCTAGTAGGGGTGACGACTCCTCGTGATCTGATTAAGGGACACAACCATTCGGCGTTTAATATTGGGGTGGCGATCGAGATGAGCGGTTTCCAAGAGACAGAGGTGGAGCCGTTGGCTTTGGGTTTGCAGGGAAAGGTGGCGGAACCGGAGGCGGTGATTCGGGAGGTGTTGCGCTGGACGGGGGGACAGCCGTTTTTGACTCAGAAGTTGTTGAGTTTGGTGGCGATCGCGGGGGGTGGGGATGGCTCGATTTCGGAGTGGGTGGGGCAGATTGTGCAGAGCAAGATTATCCACAATTGGCAGATTCAAGATGTGCCGGAACACTTGAAGACTTTGCAGGAGAGAGTATTGCGTCTGGATGAGCGGCTACGAGGGGAGTTGTTGGGGATGTATCAGCGGGTGTTGGATCAAGAGGATCCCCCCCAGCCCCCCTTCAAAAGGGGGGGGAATGAAGAGAATCCAAAGCCCCCCTTAAAAAGGGGGGTAGGGGGGATCTCTTCGGATGAGAGCTATGAGCAGATGCAATTACGGCTAACGGGGTTGGTGGTGCAACGGGATGGGCAGTTAATTCCGTATAACCCTATCTATGCGGCGATCTTTAATTCTGATTGGGTGGAAGGGGCATTGACAGATTTACGTCCTGCTTTTTATGCGGTGGCGATGCAGGAGTGGCAGGAGGCAGTGCCAGAGCAGAAAGGGGAGTTTTTGCTGCGAGGGCAAGTGCTACAGGAGGCGGAGGTTTGGGCGAAGGGGAAGCGCTTAAGCTCTGAGGATGAGGAGTTTTTGGCAGCGAGTCGGGTGGCAGAAAAACAGAATCTGGAAGCGGAGAATCTGTTGCTGGCAGATGCAGAGCGGAAGGCAAAGCAGCGAGTGCGGTTTGGTTCGGTGGTGCTGGCGATCGCACTGGTGTTGGCTGCTATTGCGGGGACTTCGGCGTTTAACTCTGGGCTTAAGGTCAATGAAGCAAGTGAAAAGCTACGGGAGACTGAGAAAAAGGGTGAGGAGATATCAGCTAACGCTGACTTGAAGGTGAAATCTGCTGAGGAGAAGGTTGGGGAAATCGATAAAAAAGCGAAACGGCAAGAGAAACTAGCTACAGAGAAACAGAAGGAAGCCGAGCGGAGCCGTGTTCAGGCAGAGGCAGCAAGCCAAAATGAGCAGGAGGCACTGGAGAAACAACGGGCGGCGGAGCAGAATGTGGAGGCGGCAGTCCGGGATTTGGTGACGGCGAGGGCTGGGTTGGAAAATGTGCGGCGAGAGTCTCTGGTGGCACAGGAAGAGGCGGTAGCGCAGGTACAAGAAGCGGAACAGCAACTAAAACAAGCTCAGGAATCTGCTAACAATGCTCAGAAACAAGTAAGACTAGTAGAATCAAAAGTTCAGATAGGAAATATAAGATTGAGTCTTGTGGAAGCAAGAACTGCTTTCCCAGAGGGTAAGAAATTTGATGCTCTCTTGCAAGCATTTAGAGCAAGGCAGCAACTAGAATCTTTAGATAGAGATGCCTGGGCAACTGATGATATAAAAGCTAGAGTAACTTTGGCTTTGCAGCAGGCAGTTTATGGACAACTAAGAGAGCGTAATCGCCTAGAAAGCCATCGATCCAGTGTCAGGAGTGTTACCTTTAGTCCCGATGGTAAAACCATCGCCACAGGGAGTGATGACAACACTGTAAAACTGTGGAATTTAGAAGGTAAAGAACTGCAAACCTTGAAGGGACATATTTATAGCGTCTTGAGTGTCACATTTAGCCCCGATAGTAAAACTATAGTCACAGGGAGTGATGATAGCACTGTGAAACTGTGGAATTTAGAGGGACAAGAACTACAAACCTTAAGGGGGCATAGTAGGGCTGTCTACAGTGTCACATTTAGCCCTGATGGAAAAACTATAGCCACAGGGAGTGATGATAAGACTGTAAAGCTATGGAATTTAGAAGGTAAAGAACTGCAAACCTTGAGGGGACATAGTAAGGCTGTCTACAGCGTAGCCTTTAGCCCTGATGGAAAAACTATAGCCACAGGGAGTGAAGACAACACTGTAAAACTGTGGAATTTAGAGGGACAAGAATTACAAACCTTATGGGGGCATAGCGACTTTGTTAGGAGTGTTATCTTTAGTCCCGATGGTAAAACTATAGCTACAGGGAGTTTTGACAGCACCATAAAACTGTGGAATTTAGAGGGACAAGAATTACAAACCTTATGGGGGCATAGCAATGCTGTCAGAAGCGTAGCCTTTAGTCCTGATGGAAAAACTATAGTTACAGGAAGTGAGGATAAGACTATAAAACTGTGGAATTTAGGAGGAAGAGAACTGCAAACCTTTACAGCACATAATGATCCCGTCAGGAGTGTTGCCTTTAGTCCTGATGGAAAAACTATAGCTACAGGAAGTGATGACAAGACTGTAAAACTATGGAATTTAAAGAGTGAAGAACTAAAAACCTTAACAGGGCATAGTAATATTGTCAGGAGCATAGCCCTTAGTCCTGATGGAAAAACTATAGCCACAGGGAGTGATGATAAGACTGTAAAATTATGGAATTTAGAAGGTAAAGAACTTCAAACCTTGACGGGGCATAGTAATATTGTCAGGAGCGTTGCCTTTAGTCCTGATGGAAAAACTATAGCCACAGGGAGTGATGACAACACTGTAAAACTGTGGAATTTAGAAGGTAAAGAACTGCAAACCTTGACGAGGCATAGTAATACTGTCAGGAGCGTTGCCTTTAGTCCTGATGGAAAGACTATAGCCACAGCGAGTGAAGACAACACTGTAAAGCTATGGAATTTAGAAGGTAAAGAACTTCAAACCTTGACGGGGCATAGTAATACTGTCAGGAGCGTTGCCTTTAGTCCTGATGGAAAGACTATAGCCACAGGGAGTGAAGACAACACTGTAAAACTGTGGAATTTAGAGAGCAAAGAGCTAAAAACCTTAACAGGGCATAGCGATGCCGTCTATAGCGTCGCCTTTAGTCCTGATGGTAAGACCCTAGCCACTGCTAGCTATGACAAGACTGTAAAGCTATGGAATTTAGAGGGCAAAGAATTGCAAACCCTAAGGGGGCATAGCGATACTATCCTAAGTGTTGCTTTCAGCTCTGATGGCATCCTAGCCACTGCCAGTGATGACAATACGGTGAAATTATGGAGTTTAGAGGGACAGCAACTAAAAACTTTTAATGGTTATAAGAGTATTGCCTTTAGCCTCGATGGTAAAACCCTTGCCTCTGGGAATGGGAATAGTGTGACCCTCTTCAATCTAGACCTCGATGACCTCACCATAAAGGCTTGCGACTGGCTCCACGACTACCTCACCCACAACCCCAACGCCCGCCCCGAAGACCGCCAAATGTGCGGCATCCCCCCAAGGTGAAATTCCCCCAAATCATTTCCTTGTAGGGGTTTTGCATTTGCGCCAACCATTCCATCCCTGACGATAACCCATTCCGCAAATGCAAAACCCTCCCCGATGCGTCACCCAAATTGCACTGTAAACCAAACAGGGCATAGCATTTGCGAATAAAATTGTTGGTATTCCGGTATTTCTCCCGCAAATCAAAGAGGGCATAGCATTTGCGGATAAAATTTTCTCTGTATTTCCACTATTGTCCCGCAAATGCTATACCCCTACGGCAACATCACAAAAGGTACTGATCTCGATCGCTTGCTGCTTGGTCGATCGCCTCCCCATATCACCAACTTCTGAGTCCAAAATTATGTAAATCCTCGAAGGTTATTCATCTTCCCTCTGCAACATTTCAACAACTACAACTTTTAAGGATGGCAGAAAATCAGGAATTGTTGACCACAGCACCTCAATATCTATCTGCCAGTATTCGTGAATCAAAATATTTCTCATCCCCGTAATCGATTGCCAAGGTATCCCCGGATAAAATCTGCGTTGCTCATCGGGAATCTTTTTGACTGCCTCACCAATAATTTCCAATAGCTTGACCACAGCTAAAACCCTTGCCCTATCTGACTGAAAAACTTCAAAACTAACACCATCGACAAAAGACTCAATTTCCGTAATGGCATCCAAAATATCTTGTAAAAACTCCCCATAACTCCGCCTCATAGATAAATCGCCTCAGCCAAAACTCGATCGCGAATCCGGGGTTTCAGCCCATTTTTGGTGACAATATCCACCTCTAGCTCCAGAAGTTCACTTAAATAATATTTGAGATCGATCAGTTTCAAGAGGCTGGGTGCAGTTTCATAATCAACCAGAAAATCAACATCACTAGATATTGTTTGTTCTCCCCTAGCATAGGAACCAAAAATACCTAGCTGGGTAATTTGATATTTTTCACACAGAGAGTTTTTATGGGGAGACAAAATTTTCCGTAACTCCTCAAGCGTCTTCATAATTTCCCCTCTCTTCCTGTTCTAGGGTCAAAAAAATATCTTCAACATTCAGAACTAAATCTGTATCAGCTAGAGGTAAAAACTCTAAATAAGCTATCCGCCTCAAAATTTCTGATAACAAATCTAACCTTTCTTGATAACTCATGCTATCAAAATTATTTAGCAGGTCTTGAACTACGACAGTCATATTTTTTTAGAGTATCTTTAAGAATTCTCTTAATCTTAATACACTGAACCCCTAACCTCGTGCAGCTAGGTCGATCGAGAATATCCCCAAACCTCCATCCCAGTCCGTGCACCATCCGGACTTTGTTCTCCTAATAGCTCCGCCTCATAGATAAATCGCCTCAGCCAAAACTTGATCGCTTCCTGCTAGGTCGATCGCCTCCCCATATCACCAACTTCCGAATCCAAAATTACGTAAATCCTCGATCGCCTCAAATTCTACGATTAGAACATACTAAATTTGAAAGACCCATTCCCATTCAGTTTTGCCGTTTACTCTGGCACTGGTTTCATCAGAACACACCAATTTTGATTGCTGTAGCCGCTCTAGAATCGCTTGGACTTGGGGGTTAGTTGTGATTTTACCCGCGCTACTTCTATTTTTTCATAGATACTATGCCGTTCTTGAGTCTCTGTTTCTACTTGCTGGTGGCAATTTGGACAAGCGATCCTAAATTATTTACGAACAGTTACTAAGTCAACTTGCTTTTGGCAGATGGTTTCACCCGCCGGAGGCTTGAAACCATTTAGGGTTGCGATAGCTTTGGCAGGTCTTTCATTCTTTTACTTTATCTTGCTTTCTACTTCTTTTCTAGGGGTTGAGCAATTACAAAATTTTCACTAGTCGAAGGCAGGTAAAATCACTTAGAAGTGCTATACATAAATCTAATTTCTAGTAAAAATCAGAGATTCCAAAGGATTACCGTCAATCATAATTCAGTGAATATACTGACATGAATTTGATTGGCAAGGAAAATGGGAGAGATTATTCTATGGCTAGATTTTATTCTAGCTCAAATACATAGAATCAATAAATTTAGACAGGTATTTATTAGTTGGTTCTAGAGTTGTATTAAGGAATCTACCTTCAGTCTACTTCAATAGAGAATAATGGTCGCAAATAGATATATAACAGCTTGTGTCAATGCATAAGCATTCCATTGGTTCTAGGTGCTTTTCCTATACAGAGCAAGGCTCCTTAGGTTTTTAGAGAACCATAATAGATATCCGGCTGATATTAATTAATCAGATTAATGGTTGATGGATTTGCCTTGAATAAAAGTCATTACTTAGAGGCTTTATGATTACTTTACATATATTTGACTAGGGATTTACAAAGAGCCAAACAATAAAATTACCCAGTTAGATATCATAAAAGTGTTAGTGATAAATGAAAGTGTTAGTAATAAATGAAGCTGATGAAAAACCCGAAAATATACTGAAGTCGGGGCATTAGAGATACTGAATAAAGCTTCTCTTGAGTTGAATCAAAATCATTTCTTAGTAAGGGTGTCTAGTGCTTGTACTAATTAAAATTCCGTATATTCAGTCAATCGATTTAAATTAGGAGTAAATTTCTCATGGTTAATGCTAATTTGACTAGTACCTTATCTGGTAATAGTGCCACCAACCTAGTTTTCATTGACACCGCCGTAGCCAACTTCTCTAGCCTGCTAGCGGGTTTGAGTCCAAATACAGAGGCGATCGTCCTTGACCCCACTCAGGATGGCATTAGTCAAATTACGAATTTCCTTGCCCAACGCTCAGGAATTATCGATAGCATTCAAATCCTTGGTCATGGAGCAGCGGGAATGCTGCAACTAGGAGCAACTAGCCTCACTGCCGATAATTTAGATCAATATCAATCTGCCCTAAGTACATGGTTTACCCCTCAAGCTGACAAGAAACCAGATTTAGTTATCTATGGTTGCGACGTAGCATCAGGAGAAATAGGAGCAAATTTCATTCAGCAGCTCAGTCAAATTACTGGGGCAGATGTGGCGGCTTCGGTAGATTTAACCGGAAGTGCTACGAAGGGCGGTAACTGGATTCTAGAGAAAGCAACAGGAATAATTGAAGCAGGGCAAGCCTTCACCCAACAAGTTCGGGATACTTATGAAGATGTTTTGGCTACTTTTACGGTGACCAACAATAACGATTCTGGTGCTGGTTCTCTGCGACAGGCAATTATTGGAGCTAATAGTCTGGCTGGAGCCGATGATATTGTTTTTAATATTGGTGCTGGGGGAGTCCAGACCATCAAACTTTTAACTCCCTTACCAGCGATCGTCAGCCAGATTAATCTTGATGCCACAACCCAGCCCGGTTTTAGTGGTGCGCCAATAATCGAACTCCGGGGCGATGCCATCCCTGTAGCAGGAAACGCCAACTCATTTCCCGCCAATGTTAACTTCAGTCCCACCTTTACCAACGGACTCACCTTCTGGACTGGGAGTAATAATAGCGTTGCCAAGGGTTTTGTTATCAATCGATTTGAAAGTAATGGCATCAAAATTGGACAAGGAAACCAATCTGGCGCTCAACGTGCTGTTGTCGGACCAACAGGAATTACGATCGAAAACAATTACATAGGAACTGATGTTACAGGTACTGTTGGTTTAGGTAATAGCTGGTTCGGGGTTCCTGATTTTTCCAATGCCCTATACGTTCATAGAAGTGCTAATACTACGATTAGAGGCAATCTAATTTCTGGGAATACCACTACAGCCCTGATCATTCGAGAAGGATCGCCTAATGCCATTGTAGAAGATAACAAAATCGGTACTGATGTTACTGGAACATTACCCCTAGGAAATCAACGTTGGGGTGTCTATATCAACACTGGCTCTAATAATTTTACATTCGATAGAAACCTAGTAGCTGCTAATGGCTATGACTATGAGACTCACGGCATGGAGCAGTTTCTTACCTATGGCACCTCCGGTGGCAAGATGCGCGACAATACCTTTGGTGCAGATATTACAGGTACTAAGTCTTTTAGAAACAGGGGCCACTATCAAACTCCAACAGCTAACCCAGAGGCTGTCCGTGCTGGTATCTGGGGAGGCAATGTTGCAACGTTCACAGGAAACCGCTTTCAAGGAGTAAAGACTGGGACAACTACTGGTA
The DNA here is from genome assembly GCA_943370025.1 of Phormidium lacuna HE10JO. GTDB lineage: Bacteria > Cyanobacteriota > Cyanobacteriia > Cyanobacteriales > JAAUUE01 > JAAUUE01. The sequence continues at coordinate 11,459 of CALRPI020000084.1, forward strand.
CATCTACACCAAACACAGCCTTAAATATTCCCGCTCCTCCTCGGCCGACCTTAACCAGTATTGCCCCAAAACTCACGACAATTCCCAATGATATTGCTTCTGGGGCAAATCAAGGACAATTAGTTAGTAGCTTAATTAGCAGCTCTATTAATAATCCTGATGGTTCCCCAGACAAAGGTATTTCTATCACCCAAGTAAATAATACTGGCGGAACTTGGGAATACTCTACAGATGACGGCACCAATTGGTCAAGCCTAAATCAGGCACTAACTGAGATCGGTAGTAAATACGGATTTTCACTTGCGGCGGTGAAAGCCAATTTTCAGCCAGCCTTTCTCTTGTCCGCAGATAGCAAAAATCGGATTCGGTTTGTGCCTAATGCTGGGTTTACTGGCACAGTCACTAATGGCGTAGTTTATAACGGTTGGAACCAAAGAACTGCTGGAAACGGTCTCACCATCAATATTGACCCCAACACCACACGAAGGGCTAACTTGAATCCTTTATTAAATAGTCTGAGCGCCAATGCAGACAACTTAAATATTAAAGTTAATAAAGCACCAATTTTAGACCCCAGCCTTGTGGCAATTGTCGGAAATATTCCAGTAAATCCTGTTGCCAATCCCGGTACTTTGGTCAGTGCTATCCTCGGTACTGGATTTAGTGATGACCAAACAACTCTTAAAGGTATTGCTGTAACTGAGGTAGATAACAGTAACGGAGCTTGGGAATACGCCCTTGATGGGACTACATGGCAAGCTTTTGGTAGCCCTAGTAATACAAACGCTCGACTCCTTTCTGCTGATGGTACGACTAAAATTCGCTTTGTACCGAATAGTAGTTATGTAGGAACTCCTGCTATTAAATTCCGAGCTTGGGATCAATTCTTGGATTGGGGTGTGACTCTAGTTGCCGGCGGAACCGCAGATGTGACGGCCAATGGTGGTGCTAGTGCTTTTAGTACTGCGATCGCAGAAACCCGCATTGGCGTAGGCGCACCAGTGGTCAATCCCGTACCTGGACCGATCGCTCCCCCTCCAGTGAATAATGAAGCGGCTCCCCTTGACCCCGGCATTCTCCCTCTCCTGAGAAATCCCCCAGCCGCCCCAGCTCCTAAGACAGTTGTGGCTGGCGAAGCACCAATATCTACATTACCCAATGTAGAGAATAAATCTGTCTTCGATCGCCTCCCAGACCCCATCTCAACTTGGGAGAACGAACCTTCTAATACAACCCCTGAATCCAAATGGGCAATACTCCCAGACGACATTGACTACATCTCAATTTGGGCTAACGATCCCCACAACGCAAATTCTAAATGGTCTGAACTTCCAGACCGAGCCTCCGCCATGAGTCGATACCAGCCCAACCCAGTCACCAATACAATTAGAGGGACTAATGGTGATGATGTGCTTGCCGGTACAGATACCGCCAATACCGTTTTTGGATTGCCCGGTAATGATGATATTGTGGGCACTCCGAAACCAGACAATCTCATCGGTGGTCAAGGTAATGACATCATTCGAGGTTTGGGAAGCCGAGACTTTATTCGAGGTGGGGCGGGGAACGATACTATCTATGGCGGTCGAGGTGGAGATGTGCTCTTTGGTGAAAAGGGTAATGACACTATCTACGGTGAAAAAGGCAATGACTTTATCTCTGGAGGCAATGGTCAAGATACGATCTATGGCGGTAAGGGCAACGACTTAATCTCTGGAGGGAAGGGGGACGATCGCCTCTTTGGTGGCAAAGGGAATGACCTAATCTACGGAGATGATGGAGACGATCTAATCCAAGGCGGTCAAGGCAATGACGTTCTCACCGGAGGCAAAGGGAAAGATAGATTCCAATTTGCTCCCGGTGCAGGTACTGACACCATAACTGATTTCACCGTAGGAGAAGATGTAATTGAATTAAGCAAAGGATTAAAACTCTCAGATTTACAAATAACTCAGGGAGTGGGAGCCACTGTGATTGGCTTCCAACCCGGAACCTTATTCCCTACCGACAAACCCTTGGCATTATTAACTGGAGTTAATGCGGCTACGTTGACTCCAAATAGTTTCTTGGTTTAGTACTACCTAGTTGTTTAGGCTGATTGTATAGTAGAACCCTCGCTCTGCGAGGGTTCTACTGTGTTTTTCCTCCCCAATCAAAAAAAGGGTGAAACCATCTTCTTAATTGGGTATAAATTCTATGCAAGCTTTTCGGGTTACTTTACAAAGACTTCATATAAGCTTTACACAATAATAGTCCGTGATTTTACTGAGCTAAGTTAGCATAAGCTAAGTAAAGTTGAATCTAGGAATTTCCGACAAGAAATATGACTATAGCAGTCCTAAATCATTTTCTAACAGTTGCCAAGTCAACTTGCTTCTAGTAAATGGTTTCACCCGCCTTCGGCGGGTGAAACCATTTAGGATCGCTATAGCTTCTCTTAGTAGAAAGACTTGATATAAACCATATTTAAGGTATATAGCCATCCGTGGGTTATATACAAAAAGTTTCTTAGGTTCAAAGTACCCTAAAGAACTTTTCTTAAAAGATGACTTTCTAAGACTCTCTCTCAAGAGATTAAGAGGCTTATTTGGCTATTTATAAAGTCTGATTTTGTAACCCCTCCGGGGTCACAAAATCAGACCTTCTATCCACTTTATAAATGACCTCTAATCCTAAGAGAGCAGCAATCCCTTACTGACTATAGGTACTATCAATACATTTGTAGTTTTTCTAATTACTTTTAATGCTATTAAAGAATTCTTGAACCATTAGAAACTATAGCCGTCGCCAAGCAGATTATATTGTGGGAACCCCCGCGAAGCCGGGGGTTCCCACAACCAAAATCCTCTCAACCCCCTTGGTGGTTGCTATACCATACCTACCATTCAGGTTAGTTGAAAATACGTTGTAAAAATTAGGTAATTCAATCTAAGTAACTTGTAGTTAGGGCTAAGTAATTTAATTTAGGGGTAAACTTCTCATGGTTAATGCTAATTTGACTACCTCCCAGAATAGTCTCTCTGGTAGTAGTGCTACTAACCTAGTCTTCATTGACACCGCCGTAGCCAACTTCTCTAGCCTGCTAGCGGGTTTGAGTCCGAATACAGAGGCGATCGTCCTTGACCCCACTCAGGATGGCATTAGTCAAATTACGAATTTCCTTGCCCAACGCTCAGGAATTGTTGATAGCATTCAAATCCTTGGTCATGGAGCAGCGGGAATGCTGCAACTAGGAGCAACTAGTCTCAATGCCGATAATTTAGATCAATATCAATCTGCCCTAAGTACATGGTTTACCCCTCAAGCTGATAAAAAATCAGATTTAGTTATCTATGGTTGCGACGTAGCCGCAGGAAATGTGGGCGAAAACTTTATTCAGAAGCTCAGTCAAATTACTGGGGCAGATGTGGCGGCTTCAGTAGATTTAACCGGAAGTGCTGCCAAGGGCGGTAACTGGATTTTAGAGAAAGCGACAGGGTTGATCGAAGTGGGGCAAGCCTTCAGCCAACAAGTCCGGGATGCTTATGAAGATGTTTTGGCTATTTTTACGGTAACGAATAATAACGACTCTGGCGCTGGTTCTCTGCGGCTGGCAATTATTGCCGCAAACAATTCTCCCGGTGCCGATAATATTATTTTTGATATTGGGGCTGGAGGAGTGCAAACTATTGCCCTGCAAACTCCCTTGCCGCCGATCGTCAGCCCGATTACTCTTGATGCGACGACCCAGCCCGGCTTCACTGGTGCACCCATTATCGAACTCCGGGGCGATGCCATCCCCATCGCTGGCAATGCCAACTCCTGGCCAGCAGATCCTAATAATCCTGGAACCTTTACCAATGGATTGACTTTCTGGACTGGCAGTAATAACAGCGTTGCCAAGGGTTTTATTATCAATCGGTTTGAGAGTAATGGCATCAAAATTGGCCAAGGTAGTAACACATTAGCTCAATATTTGGTTAATGGTCCAACGGGAATTACGATCGAAAATAACTATATCGGAACTGACGTTACAGGCACTGTTGGCTTAGGTAATAGCTGGTTTGGGTCTCCTGATTTTTCCAATGCCCTATACGTTCATAGAAGTCCTAATGTTGTGATTAGAAACAACCTCATTTCCGGTAATACCACCTCAGCCCTGATTATTCGAGAAGGATCAACTAATGCCCTCATAGAAGACAACAAAATCGGGACTGATGTCACCGGAAATTTCCCCCTAGGCAACCAGCGCTGGAATGTCTATATCAACACCGACTCCAATAATTTTATTTTTAGGAGAAACTTAGTAGCTGCTGGAGGCTACGACCACGAAACTAATGGGATGGAGCAGTTTCTGACCTACTCAACCTCCGGTGGACAGATGCTCGATAATACTTTTGGGACGGATATTACAGGCACTAAGTTCTTTGGAAACAGAGGTCACTATGCTGCTGGGATTACACCTAACCCATTCTCTGCCCGTGCTTATGGCGTGGCAACAGTGACAGGAAACCGCTATCAAGGGACATGGGATGGAACAGTCGGGACAGGAAACACTGCCTTAAATCTTCCTGCTCCTCCCCAACCAGTCTTGACTAGCATTGCCCCAAAACTTACGACAATTCCTAGCGATATTAATTCTGGAGCCAATCAAGGACAATTAGTTAGTAGTTTAGCTAGTTCTGTCAATAATCCCGATGGTTCTCCAGATAAAGGTATTGCCATTACCCAAGTAAATAATACTGGCGGAACTTGGCAATACTCCACCGATAACGGGACTAACTGGACAAGCCTGAATCAGGCTCTAACAGAGATCGATCGTCAATACGGATTTTCACTTCCTGCGGTTAAAGCCGATTTTAAACCAGCCTTTCTCTTGGCAGCAGATAGCAAAAATCGGATCCGGTTTGTGCCGGATGCCGGGTTTAGTGGAACCGTGAACAATGGCTTGGTTTATAACGGCTGGAACCAAAGAACCGCCGGGAATGGACTTACTATCAATATTGACTCCACGAATAGAACCAATACCACCAGAGTTAACTTGGGTCCTTTATTGAATAGCCTGAGTACTAATGCCGACAACTTAAGTATCAAGGTCAACAAAGCTCCTTCCCTAGACCCCGCCTTAGTCAACATAGTAGGAAATATTCCGGTAGATCCGGCTATCAATCCTGGCACCTTAATCGGCGACATTCTTGGGACTGGATTCATTGATGACCAAGCAGTTCTCAAGGGCATGGCTGTAACTGAGGTAGATAACAGTAATGGAACTTGGCAATATACCCTTGATGGCACGACATGGCAAGCTTTCGGTAATCCGAGCAATGCAAGTGCCCGGCTTTTGGCAGCCGATGGCGTAACAAGAATTCGCTTCGTACCCAATAGTGGGTATGTGGGAACTCCCGGTCTCAAATTCCGAGCTTGGGATCAGTTTGCCGATTGGGGGGTGAATCTCGCAGCCGGAGGAACAGCAGATGTCAACGCCAATGGTGGGAGCACTCCTTTTAGTCCCGGAGTAGTAGAAAGTAGAATTGGTGTAGGGATACAAGTCGTCACTCCCGTCCCTGACCCGATCGATCCTCCTCCAGTTAATGCACCTGCTCCTCTTGATATCAGTATTATCCGCCTCCTCAAAAACCCTCCAGCCGCCCCGGCTCCTAAGACGGCGGTGGCTGGTGAAGCACCAATCTCTGCCTTTGATAATGTAGATAGTAAATCTGAGTTCGATCGCTTGCCAGACCCTATCTCGGCCTTCGATCGCCTGCCAGACCCTATCTCAATTTGGGAGAACGAACCTCCCAAAGCAATCTCTGAATCAAAATGGGCAACACTCCCAAACGATGTTGATTACATCTCCATCTATGTAAACGATCCCCGCAACGCAGAGGCAAAGTCTAGATGGTCTGAGCTTCCAGACCGAGCCTCCGCCATGAGTCGATACCAGCCCAACCCAGTCACCAATACAATTAGAGGGACTAATGGTGATGATATTCTTGCCGGTACAGATACCGCCAATACCGTTTTTGGATTGCCCGGTAATGATGATATTGTGGGTACTCCGAAACCAGATAATCTCATCGGTGGTCAAGGTAATGACATCATTCGAGGTTTGGGAAGCCGAGACTTTATTCGAGGTGGAGCCGGAAATGATACTATCTATGGCGGTCGGGGTGGAGATGTGCTCTTTGGCGAAAAGGGGAATGACACGATCTACGGTGAAAAAGGCAATGACTTTATCTCCGGAGGCAATGGTCAAGATACGATCTATGGCGGTAAGGGTAATGATTTAATCTCTGGAGGGAAGGGGGACGATCGCCTCTTTGGTGGCAAAGGGAATGACGTGATCTATGGAGATAATGGCGACGATCTCATCCAAGGTGGACAAGGTAATGATGTCCTCACTGGAGGTAAGGGGAAAGATAGATTCCAATTAGCTCTCAATGCGGGTACTGACACCATAACTGATTTCACCGTAGGAGAAGATGTAATTGAATTAAGCAAAGGATTAAAATTCTCGGATTTACAGATAACTCAGGGAGTGGGAGCTACAGTGATTGGTTTCCAACCCGGAACCCTATTCCCTACCGACAAGCCCTTAGCACTCCTCATAGGAGTTAATACACCTAGTTTGACTCCTAATAGCTTCTTAGTGGTCTAATCCCCTACCTAGTTGTCTATGTTGATTGCATCGCAAGCATCACAAACCGCCTATAACAAAGACGTTATTGGGGGTGTAGGGAGCGTGCTCTCAATAACGTCCTAGTCAAAGCGGCTCCAGCTATAATACTTTACCCTTACTTTACAAAAACTTTATCTAAGCTTTACACGATCGCAGTCCGTGAATTTACTGAGCTACGTTATCATGAACTTGCCCAGCAAGTAAATTCTAGTCCGCATATTTATGTTCCCAGCACCTAAACCCCATCATTAAGCTAGCAGTAGAATAGTGGACTTCTTACAAAATATATAGTAGTCGCCGATTTGATTAGGACGTTTTTGAGGGCGCGCGGAGCACGCCCTCAAAAACGTCCCCGTCCTAACTAGAATGGCACTTACTATAGATTCATCGCCCAAATTATTCTTACCTCCTTGGTGTTTGATATAGAAACTCTCTAAAACTCTCAACTCAATGAGGATTGTTATAGGGTCAAGGAAGGAGATAGTTTATTACCGAGTGTTAATGATATCCCCTTAGGAAAATACTAATAACTATTGAAGAACTATTGAATTACTAGAAGCAATCCTATCTATTATTAGAACTATAGCAATCCTAAACTGGTTGAAAAGGTTATACCCCCCAGTTACAAACTTTTTTATCCCTCTAAAGTTAACAAATATTTCAGGATTGATGTAGTTAAGAATACATTTATCTAAGCCAACAAATCAAAAGTTAAGTAATTTAATTCAAGTAATTTAATTTAGGGGTAAATTTCTCATGGTTAATGCTAATTTGACTACCTCCCAGAATAGTCTCTCTGGTAGTAGTGCTACTAACCTAGTCTTCATTGACACCGCCGTAGCCAACTTCTCCAGCCTGCTAGCGGGTTTGAGTCCTAATACAGAGGCGATCGTCCTTGACCCAAATAAAGACGGGGTAAGTCAAATTACCGATTTCCTTGCCCAACGCTCAGGAATTGTTGATAGCATTCAAATCCTTGGTCATGGGGCGGCAGGAATACTGCAACTAGGAGTAACTAGCCTCAGTGCCGATAATTTAGATAAATATCAATCTGCCCTAAGTACATGGTTTACCCCCCAAGCTAACAAAAAGCCCGATCTGATTATCTATGGTTGCGATGTGGCAGCAGGAGATGTAGGTGAAAACTTCATTCAGCAACTCAGTCAAATTACTGGGGCGGATGTGGCGGCTTCAGTAGATTTAACCGGAAGTGCGGCTAAAGGGGGCAACTGGATTCTAGAGAAAGCAACAGGGTTGATCGAAGCGGGGCAAGCCTTCACCCAACAAGTCCGGGATACCTACCAAGATGTTTTGGCGACTTTTACGGTCACCAACAATAACGATTCTGGAGCTGGTTCTCTGCGGCAGGCAATTCTTGATGCCAACACTACTCCTGCCGCCGATGATATTGTTTTTAATATTGGTTCTGGAGGAGTTCAGACCATTAGTCTGTTGACGCCCTTACCAGTCATCAATACCCCCATTAATCTAGATGGCACAACCCAACCCGGTGGCGGGCCTCCCCCCGGTGGCTGGTCTAATTTTCCGAAGCAGCCAATGATTGAACTACGAGGTGACCAAATTCCCGAATTTTTTAATCCTAACCAAGCTAACTTTACCAACGGATTAACTTTCTGGAATGGGAGTAATGGCAGCATTGCTAAGGGATTTATTATTAATCGCTTTCAAAGTAACGGGATTAAAGTCGGTAATGGTAGTAACTATAATGTGGCAGCTAATGGTCCCAGTGGGGTAACTATTGAAAATAATTATATTGGGACAGATATTTCTGGCACTGTTGGTTTAGGGAATAGTTGGTGGGGTGATCCTGAAGTTTCTAATGCAGTATATATTCATCGCAGCCCAAATACAACACTCAGAAATAATTTAATTTCTGGCAATACAACTACAGCTTTGATAGTCCGAGAATCCTCAACTAATGTGCAAATACTCAACAATAGAATTGGCACAGATGTTACAGGAAGTCTTCCCTTAGGAACTCAGCGTTGGTCAGTTTATATCAACAATGGTTCTAATGGCTTGTTCCAAGGTAATTTAGTTGCCGCGAGTGGCTATGACTATGAAACTCATGGCATGGAAATGTTAGAAACCTATGGCACTAACATGACCTTCAATAATAATTTGTTTGGGACAGATATTACGGGAACTAAGTCCTTTAGAAATAGAGGGCACTATCAATTAAATGCTACGACAATCTATCCGAGAGAACCCTACGTAGTTCGTCTTTATGGTAGTGATACGGTAACAAATAATCGATATTTAGGCGATTGGTATGGCAATCTGGGTGCTGGGAATACAAAGTTACGTCTGCCAGATCCTCCTAAGCCAACTCTAACTGTGATTGCACCAGAACTAAGTACGATCGCTAACGATATTCTCCCCGCAGCAAATCAGGGAGACTTAGTCAGTAGCTTGATTGGCAATTCTATTAACAATCCTGATGGGTCACAAGATAAAGGTATTTCTATTACCCAAGTGAATAATACTGGCGGTAATTGGGAATATTCTACAGATAATGGAGCTAATTGGTCTGATTTGGCTGGAGCTGTAGCCTTTAAGTATAACTTTACTAATAACAACCCCCGTACACCTGCTTTTCTTTTGGCAGCAGATAACAAGAACCGGATTAGATTTGTGCCTAATGCCGGGTTTACTGGCACAGTGACTAATGGCGTAGTTTATAGCGGTTGGAACCAAAGGACTGCGGGAAATGGTTTGGTGATTAATATTGCCACTGGAGGGCGATTAGATTTACAACCCTTATTTAATAGCCTGACTGCTAATACAGATAGCCTCAGTATCATAGTAACTGGAACAAACAAGGCTCCAGTTCTAGATACCAGTTTGATCACTCCACTAGCTTCTCTGGACAAAGACCCGATCGCTAACCCCGGAACTCCTGTGATATCTCTAATTCCCGGCTTGGCTGTCACAGATCAAGATGTTGGTTCCTTAAAGGGCATAGCTGTAACGGCAGCGAATAATAGCCAAGGAATATGGGAATACACCCTAGATGGCACAACATGGCAAGCCTTGGGTAGTCCTTCTGAAACTAATGCCCGCCTCCTCCCAGCAGATAGCACAACCAAAATTAGATTTGTGCCTAATCCTGGTTACGAAGGTATGCCAGAGATCAGCTTCCGAGCTTGGGATCAGACTAATGGAGTGGCGGGAAATACGAGAAACGTGACTACTAATGGTGGCATGACCGCCTTTAGTAGTGCCCTAGGCAAAGCAGGAATCGTCATTGGTAATGTCCTGATTCCTCAAACCACTGACCCCTTTATTATTCCCCTAGAAGTACTCCGCCTCCTCAAAAATCCCCCTGCTGCCCCAGCACCTAAGACGGCGGTGGCTGGAGAAGCACCAATAGAAACAACAATCTCCGCCTTTGATAATGTAGATAGTAAATCTGAATTCGATCGCCTCCCAGAACCCATCTCAACTTGGGAGAACGAACCTCCTAAGGCAACCCCTGAATCCAAATGGGCAATACTCCCAGACGACGTTGATTACATCTCAATTTGGGCTGACGATCCCCGTAACGCAAATTCTAAATGGTCTGAACTTCCAGACCGAGCCTCCGCCATGAGTCGATACCAGCCTAACCCAGTCACCAATACAATCAGAGGGACTAATGGTGATGATATTCTTGCCGGTACAAATACCGCCAATACCGTTTTTGGATTGCCCGGTAATGATGATATTGTGGGCACTCCGAAACCAGACAATCTCATCGGTGGTCAAGATAATGACATCATTAGAGGTTTGGGAAGCCGAGACTTTATTCGAGGTGGGGCGGGGAACGATACCATCTATGGCGGTCGAGGTGGAGATGTGCTCTTTGGTGAAAAGGGTAATGACACGATCTACGGTGAAAAAGGCAATGACTTTATCTCTGGAGGCAATGGTCAAGATACGATCTATGGCGGTAAGGGTAATGACTTAATCTCTGGAGGGAAGGGGGACGATCGCCTCTTCGGTGGCAAAGGGATTGACCTGATCTATGGAGATCAGGGAGATGACTTTATCCAAGGTGGTCAAGGTAATGACTGGATATCTGGAGGAAAAGGTAAAGATAGATTCCAGTTTGCTCC
>CALRPI020000085.1:0-21897 GCA_943370025.1 Phormidium lacuna HE10JO
CGCCATCTGCTCGAAGGTGGTGCGATGAACACCGCATCTGCGTTTGAAAGCACTAGACTTGAAGAGTTTGAGTTGTTCGTAGGTCATGATTGGTTCCTCCTTGACCTAGTTTTACACATCTTTTATCTATTCACGCAAGAGGTCTACTAATCCTTCCCCCATGATGAAACGTCGCATTGTCTATAATTACCCAGTTCCCAGGCTCCAGTTTGGGGATTAAGCAAGATTCCAGCCATACTTCAAATACACTCCGATTACACGCTCCTTCAATTGTAAATGGGGCAATCAACTCCCCATTGCGATAGGCGGCTATCATATTCACTCTTCCTTGGCGACGGCCGGCTTTGAGTCCTTCGATCAGTTCACCCTTCTCTGACCAGCCATAGGCGTAGTCATCTCGGTCATCCATCCCTGACTCATCGGCATACGCTAGGTGTGCCGCTTTGGGGTCACCAATCATCTCTAGAAATTCCCGCCGTTTCTCTTCGTCTCTTTCTTTATACCCATAGCTTTTTTTTTACGGGTAAAGCCAATTTTATGCAGTCCTCTGGAGATGGTGCGAGCACTGATGTCTCCCTCCCATAGTTCAGCCATCTCTGCTTGGGTTTTATCTTGATATTTGTTGACAAAGGTGCGAAATTCCTCCCAGTCCGTGACCTTCCGGTTGGGATTGATTGGTTTTCTTGGTTTTACTTGCACATCTCCTGTGGTGGCACGGCGTTGAAACCACAGATTGATTGTGTTGCGGCTGATATTGAATATTTGGCTGGCTTCGCTTTTCTTCATCCCATCCATTTCAATTGCATTGATCACTTTCTGGCGCAGATCGTAGCTATAGGCTTTTGCCATAGTTTTTCACCGATGTATGACGCTTTTCTCTTTATTATGTCATGTCCTAATTATTCTGTCCAGTACTATACTTATCTCCTGTGGATTGATATAGCACTTTTCAAGTATACCGGGTACAAAGTTTTTGTTGAGAGCCGCGCTCCGCGCGGCTCTCAACAAAAACTTTGGTTCTTTTAAAGCGCAAAGCGCTGTATGAAAGTAATGCTCTCAAATTGCCCTAATTGACATGGTGCTTAATTACAAATTTAAGGCATTAATTGCTAGATAACAATTAATGCCTTAAACCTACATAATTTTGCCTTAGATTTTACGGTAGCCCTAAAAGGTTAGGATTTGGGAGAAAAAATCCCCCCACACTGCGGGGGGGATTTCTGATTTATTTCTCAGTCATGATCCAAGAACCATCCCAATCGTCAGGAGGAGCATTGGTCAGCCAGTGTTGACAACGCACCATGTGGAGACTAGCAGATTTATCGTGCTTGTCAATTTCGGCAACGGTCGCAAACTCGCCGATCGCTCTAGCAAACTGCCGACTCCGGTATAGTTCCAGCCCCTTGGCATAGTGGTCGATCACCTCTAGCTTCTGACCGGGAACAGTTTCTGTCCGGAGTCCGACTAGTTCAAATACACTGACGGGTTGGGTCTTGCCCTTCACCTTGATGTAATCTAGCTCCCTTGCCCAGATACGATCGGCACAGGGGTGGTAGGTTTGTTCACTGATGACAATATCGCAGCCGTACTGCTTACTAGCACCTTCTAAACGGGAAGCAAGGTTAACACCATCGCCGATCGCTGTGTATTCCATCCGCCGACTAGAGCCGATGTTTCCTCCCAGCACCTTGTCTGAGTGGATACCAATACCGATCGCAATAGGAATCTGTCCATCTACAACCCGTTTTGAATTAAACAGAGCTAGGCGATGGCGCATTTCTACTGCTGTTTGCACCGCCATCCATTGGTGATCGTCTAGGGGCAGGGGCGAACCAAATACCGCCATCATTGCATCACCGATATACTTATCAAGGGTTCCCTTGTAGCTAAACAGGGCATCCACCATGTCTTCAAAATATTCGTTGAGCATGGTGACCACATCTTCGGGAGACATTTTCTCCGTCAGGGTTGTATAGCCACGAATATCGGAGAACAGCACGGAAACATCCTTGAGGTCTCCTCCCAGCATCGCTTCCCCGCCACTGATGAGCTGCTCCGCTAGGTCTTGGTTCATGTAGCGATACATGGTAGTTTTCAGACGTTTCTCATCGCTGATATCTTCCATGATTACCAAGGCTCCATTGACCTTAGTGGTATCGGTGGCATCGGCGATCGTATTAATGGAAATATTCACGCTATGCTGTTCTGCCCCTACGGATTGGAGGATTTGGTCTGGGTAATACTGCTCCCGATTTTTTTCCTCTTGGGGGTTTAAAGCATTCTGGAACCACTGGATAAATTTATTAGCAGGCTTGTCTAGAGGAGCATTTTTATCTTGCTTTTCCTTAACCAAGACTAGCTCCATAACCATCCGACCTTCGATTTTTTCTTCTGGTTTTAAGCCGACAAGTTCCTTGGCTTTTTCATTGGCAGCAATAATTTTGCCATCCTTAGCTGTGGAGATTACACCATCAGATAAACTGCGGAGAATATCTCGCTGCATTTGCTCCTGTTGTTTAATGGTGGCAAATAATTTAGCGTTTTGCAGAGCCACTCCGGCTTGAATATTAAAAGCCTCCATGAATTCTTGGTCGCTGCGATCGAATCCGGCTTTCCAACAGTCGGGAGCCGTAGGCCAGTCCTCCGGGTTGTAGGGAGGATAATCGCCCTGCTTGAGCTTGTTAATGAGTTGGGTAACAGCAATCAACTCCCCATCCCCATTCTTGACGGGCATACAAAGCATACTACAGGTTCTATAGCCCGATCGCTTGTCCGTTTCCTTGGAAGTTTGAGAATTGGGATGGTCGTAGAGGTCAAAACTGAGGTTGACTGGTTCTCCACTGGTGGCTACCTGACCGGCAAAGCCAGCCCCTAGGGGAATGCGAATTTCCTTAAGCTCTCCAGCGATGGGGATTTTTGTCCACAGTTGTCCTGCTTCCTTGTCAATTAACCACAGGGTACTGCGATCGGCTCCCATCAGTTTTTTCGCCTCATCCATTACCTTGCCGAGGGTTTCCTCTAGGTCTAGGCTACTCTGGCTTAAAGATTGGGTTGCTGTCATCAGTGCTTCTGCCGCCCGCTGCCGTTGAGTGGCTTTGCGGAGGGAACGAGAAGATTCTAGGATCAACCTAATCGAAGGAGCAAAATCAGCAAATAAAGCTTCATCACCTTGAGTAAAGCCACTGTAATCAATGCGTTGGTCTAAGCCCAAGGATGGATCATTATCCTTTTTCAGCTTATTCAACAACTGCACCACTGCCACCAGCTTGCCATCTTCACTTAATAGAGGCAGACAGAGCATGGTATAGGTGCGGTAGCCAGTTTTTTCGTACTGAATCTTGGCAGCTCCAGAGCGGGGGTCGTCAAAAAAGTCGTAGGGAATATTTACGACCCGCTTAAAGGTTGCCACTTCCCCGGCAATCCCTTGATCAGCATTAATCCGAATCTCAAAAGACCCGCCACCACTGCCCTTGGCGACGATCGACCAAAGCTGATGCTTTTCTTCATCCAACAAGAAAATAGTTGTCCGATCAGCCCCCAATAGTTCCCCAGTCTTGAGGCTAATAGACTGGAGCATTTCATCCAAGATGCCATCAAAGCCTTGACTGCTGAGAATATCATCCAGCATCGATAGGGTTTGATTCATTACCACTAGCTTGTTTTCTACGCCATTAACTACCTCCTTGAAGGTATCTTGGGTTAAGGGCGCAAGGTAAGCAGAAAAGCTGCCCTTAGTAGTAGCTAGGGCACTGGAAGAAGGTGGCTGGGGGGAAGTATCTTGGCGATCGCTAGGGTTATCAGCGGTTTCTACCACCACATCAATATCAATGGTAGTCTCGCGGGCATCTAGGGTTTGGCGTTTAGGAGATGCAGCTGTCATAGGGTTTCTCTTTAGCAGGAGCTTTCAATATTAAGCAGTAGGTAAAAAATCAAAGAATATCTTACAAACTTACATCAATACCAGATTTACTCTCAGATTACTCTTCAAGGTAGTTTGCTTACTAGGTTAGCAGACAATATTTAAATCTAGATATTAAATCTAGAAATATCAAATCTAGGTTTAATCCAGACTAAATCCAGATTTATAAATATTAGCCACACCTGAATTTTATTTCAAGTTTTCCAAAAAGTATCAAAACTTCTCAAAAAGTTTGATCGACGGGCATGATTTCATCTCAGGCACTGACTCGACAAACTGCTCTAACCCTCTTCATACCAAATTAAAAAAATGGTGAAACCATTTTTTTAATTAAATCCCTACGCAGCAAGGTATTCAGAGTCTTATTTGTATCAACATTTGGCAAAATGGTATCATGACTTGGTAGAGCAAGAAGGAAAATACTTTCTGCAAGGTTTCTAGCAGTGGCAATGAAAGACTTACTTGAGGACTTGAGTTTTGGTCACAAAGCAACCCAAACTCAAGTCTGATGCCTAATTAACCCATATCACACTCCTCAATCATTTATTAGCTTTAGGCTGTTTAAAAGAGGCGCAACCCTGAGGGTTGCGCCTCTTTTGATCTATAGCAACCGCCAAGGAGGTTGAGATGATTTTGGTTTTGGAACCCCCGCGAGGCAGGGGTTCCAAAAAAACACCTTAAGAGGTCATTTATAAAATGGATATAAAGTCTGATTTTCCGCCCCCGCCGGGGGCGGAAAATCAGACTTTATAAATAGCATCTAAGACCTAAGGTTTGTTGCTAATATCAAAAGTGGAACTCAAGATTGGCTTGGGTTCCACAACATAATCTGATTGACGACAGACATTGAAAGCTAGGATTCTGGGGATTTCGGCTTGATGATTGGTGGTGTCCGGCGCTTGGGTGGCTCCAGAGGAGTAGTGCGTTCAGGTTTGCTCTCCTGTGACTTTTCACCTTTGATGATTGGACGGGAGGAAGGAGAACCAGAAAATTTCCGATTACCACCCTTAGAGAAGGGCTTTTTATCAAATTTCTTCTTCACCGGCATCACGCCAATATCAGTTGCTTGCTGGATTACCAGATTATTCCCTTGGAGTTGGACTTGGAGATCCCAAAAATGATTAATTCCTCTTTCCGGCAGACCACCCTGTAAATTTAGTTTAAAGAACTTGGGTTTTTCGTCTTGTTTCCGGGGAGATTGGCGAATCTTTGCCACCACTTGCCCTTCGTCTTTGGAATGATAAATAACTTCGCCACGAACTGAAAAGTAGCCGTCGATCGCAATATCTTCGGGTTCTGGAGTTTCTATGGGAGTTTTACTCAGGTTCTCTGGTTCCCATACTCCGAGAATTTGGACATGGAGGTTGCCATCTTCTTGACGAGTGCGAGGATACACAACCCATAGGTGTTGTTGACTGATATCCAGATGGTTTTTGACTAAACTCATCACTCGCCCTAGGAGGACTGCATCAATGAGAGTGCCATCGGCAGCTAGGAGTGTACCCCTAGTTAGCTGTTCTTGGGAAGGCATATATTGACCCCGGACTAGCCCGATCGCCCGGTATTGTCTTGGTTCACTGGGGGGTGGGATGGGTTGCTGCCGACTAACATTAAGAGCATTTAGAGCCTCATCCGGAACTGGTGCGGGAGTAGATGCTTCAAGGGTGGAGTTGACGGGCTGAGTGGATGGAGTCATAGATTCTGACATGGCTTTGCTGGTTCACAGGTAATGCAGGAGACTGAACAGAGGCTAAGTCCTTTGACTGGACTTATGACTGGATATTAGAAATAGCAATTCTGACCGAGGATAGTGATTCCCCAAATTTGGCAGCATTGCAGTTACCTCATTGTACAAAATGCAGTAGCATTACAGGTAAATCCGTAAATGTAGACAATTTTCTTTGGGATCGAAGTTTAGAGGCTAATCATAATGTACAATCTCCCATCCTCGGCGGGGGCGGAAAATCGTACCTCCAATTTATGAATAACTTCTTAGGCAGTGCTAAACAGTTGCCAATATTAGGGCTTATGCACTGCAAATGAAGGATTTAAGACTTAATCAGGGTAGTTTTGCAGATATGGAGTGTCTATCAGGACTTACGCATTTGAAGTTTTTTGCGGGCGCGGAGCACCCGCAAAAAACTTCATAACTCTCGACAATTCGTTGGCAGTAGTGCGTAAGCCCTATCTATAAAACCACCCTCATGCATAATTCCTGAATTATAATTGAAAATTAAAAGTTGTAGAGTTCAAGGTGATCCTGTGGCGCAAAAAAATAGTCGTTGGTTAATTAATACTTTTCTAGTGATAACTATTGTGGGATTTTTGGGGTTTTCCTTTTTTCCACTCCTAGAAAATATTCTGCCCCGATTTAAATCTTCGGCGGCGAGTACAGTCCCTAGTCCCCAAGTGCCAAGCCCGAATAGTGTGGATCTGGCAGCACAGGCTAAGGGCTATGAGTTAGTCCTGCAAAGGGAGCCGGATAATTCTACGGCATTGCGGGGTTTGTTGGAGATTCGTCTCCAGCAGGGAGATTTGAAGGGGGCGATCGTCCCCCTCGAAAAATTGGCTCAGGTAAAAAGTGAAGAATCTGATTATGCCGTGCTGTTAGCCCAAGCAAGGCAGCAGGTGGGAGATAACGATGCGGCGATTCAAACCTATCGGCAAATTCTGGTGACTAAACCGGGCAACATGAATGCCCTCCAAGGTCTAGCTGGTTTGTATTTGCAGCAAAAACGTCCCCTCGCTGCTGTCGGATTATTGCAAGACACACTGAAGGCGGCAGAAGCTACGAATCAAGCTCAGGCAAATGCGATCGATATCCGGGCGGTGAAGTTGCTGTTGGGGCAAGTTTATGCCAACCAGAAGCAGTATGATCGAGCGATCGCTCTCTATGACGACCTGATCACTGGCGATAACAAAGATTTCCGTCCTGTCCTCGCCAAGGCCGTGATCCTCCAAGAGCAGGGCAGAAATAGTCAAGCCAAACCCCTCTTTGATCAAGCATCTAACCTAGCTCCGGCTCAATACAAAGATCAAATTCAACAACTGGCAACTAGCAAATCTGAGGGCGGAGTTGATCCAAAAACTGCTGATCCAGCCAAGGCTGACCCTAACAACACAGTTTCTCCCAATGTAGCTAAGTAATACATCAGTGAGTAACTCGGCAAATAACTATCTCTACTGTGGTGACAATATCAAGATTCTTAGGAATTTTGTCGGTTCTACCACAGTAGATTTTTGTTATATAGACCCGCCCTTTAATTCCCAGCGAAATTATTATCAAAGTTTTTCTTCTGCCAATTCTTCAGCTAATTATGCTATTCACAAGAAAAATGAATTGCTAACTTTTACTGATACTTGGCGTTGGGATGATTTGGCAGAGGATAAACTCCAAGAAATTCAATTCCCCGTCTTTCCTCGATCGACAGTGGCTCTGTTTAAGAGTTTGCCAGATATTATTGGTACGGGGAATTTATTAGCTTATCTAGTGCATCTAACGTTGATCATTAAGGAAATTCATCGAGTATTGAAAACAACAGGAAGTTTCTATCTACATTGCGATCCGGCAGCTAGTCATTATCTAAAACTTATCCTTGATACTATTTTTTGTAGTCAAGGAGGTGAATTTCAAAATGAAATTATTTGGAGCTATCGGACTGGTGGAGCTTCTCGGAAGCGTTTTGCTAGAAAGCATGATGTAATCTTTTTCTATACCAAAAGTGGGCAGTGGACTTTCCATGCTCCCAAGGAAAAATCTTACATGATGCATCATTATGGGTTTAAGAAAAGTAATTTTCAACTAGAACCAGAAACTGGCAGACAGTATTCTCTAGTTTATGCACGGGATGTATTAGAAATCCCGACCATTGGTTCTGATAGTAAGGAAAGATTGGGCTTTCCTACCCAAAAGCCAGAGGCACTTTTAAGCTATTTAATCCTAGCAAGTAGTAATCAGGGAGATGTGGTTTTAGATGCCTATTGTGGCAGTGGCACAACCTTGATTGCCGCCCAGAAATGCGATCGCCCTTGGATTGGGATTGATCTTAATCCGCTGAGTATTGAGATCACTAAGCAGAGAATTAAAGATAATTTTGGTGCTGCTGCCCTAGAAAATATCCACGAATGTTTAGGGCAGGGTTGATTACAAAATTAGGGGCGGGGGCGACGCTTAGAACCTCTCTGGTTACTGGCGGCTACACCTCGATTTCTTCTTGGACTTCTAGGGGTCGGGGATTTTCTGGGGGGGAGTTGTCGAGGAGGTGTCCGCCTAATTTCTGGCTCATTTTCTGTGTAGGGATTGAGGCGATCGTCCGGGTAGTCATCTTCTAGCTGACGATCGTAATCATCGTATTCATCATCATAGCTATCATCGTATTCTGCATCATCCTGATAATTATCTTTGTATCTGGGAGGGCGTTGGCGTAGATTCTCTTGGGCAAAATTACCGCTAATGCGGCGACTTAATTGCTCAAAGACTTGTTGTTGCAAATAGGGATAATCACTGACCCAAAGATTGCGCTCTGGCAAGTAGAGATCAGTAAACTTTTCTAGCCGATTTAAGCTGGGTTGATTGGCAACTACCAGCATCTCTGCTATCTGTCCCCTAGCGATTTGTTTGTAAATTCGCTTCAAGGGAACCTGCAATTCTACCCGAAAACCAGTTTCATCTCCAACTTCAATATTTAACCTCCGCTCTCGATTTTCAATGATTACTAACTCACCTTTTTTATTGACATCTTCTTCTTCTCTAGTCAATTCTTCTGTGACATAAATATCTAAAACTTCACCCTGCCAAAAGCCACTATATTTATAATTTCTGAATTTACTATTGCGCCGACTTGCCCAATAAATTGGACCCCAAAGCCAATAAAATCCAGCAGCTACTCCCAGCATCAAAGAAACAGCATCAAAGCTATTCCCCAAAAATAAATGCATGACCCAAACAACCACAATTCCAATCACAGAAATTAGGAGGCGAGTCAGAAAATCCCTAGCCTTACCCCAGCAATAGTTATATTGTGGTCCCGTGGCAATGCGGGGAATTAATTGTTCAAACTTTTCACGATTGATAGGGATCAGCATGGGGAATTATAGGATTTTTTCTAAGCCGTATACTAGAGATTTTAGCTGAATTATTTTCCGAATCGCTAAAAGAACTCCCGGCATATAGCAGGAGCGATCGCTAGTATCGTGGCGGAGGGTATAAAGTTCTCCGGGGGAACCGAAAAGTACTTCTTGATGGGCAATTAAACCCGGTAAGCGGACACTATGAATCCGGATATTATCATCTGCTACGCTGCCTCTAGCTCCGGGCAGTTTCTCGGTTTCTTTGACGGTAGGGGGATTATAGGTTTTGCCTAGACTGGACAACATTTGCGCCGTTTGGATGGCTGTGCCACTGGGGGCATCGGCTTTTTGGTTGTGGTGGAGTTCGATAATTTCTACGTGGTTAAAATACTTCGAGGCTTGGATTGCTGCTTGTTGCAGCAGCACCATACCGATGGAGAAGTTGGGAATCACGAGGCAACCGACACTAGCTTTTTCAGCAAATTCGGCTAAATCTTGGAGTTGAGCCGGACTCATACCCGTAGTTCCCACCACTGGGCGGACTCCGTAGGCGATCGCTGCCCGGATATTCTCATAAACCCCATCGGGATGGGTAAAATCCACCATCACTGCCAGTTCTTTCTCTTGGGCTGCCATAACGAGGGTACTTTCTCGATCGGCAAGAATGGGGACTTCTAGCTCGCCACATCCAGCTACTTCCCCCGCATCCAGTCCGATTAGTTCGGGATTGCGATCGATCGCCCCCAATAGCACCAAGTCGGGTGCAGCAGCGATCGCCTTCACCACTTCCCGCCCCATTTTGCCCCCCGCCCCATTTACCACTACTGGAATTGGCTGATTCGTCATACGCTCTCCGATCATCTGCTTAATTTCTCTTAAAGGAAAAGAAAGGAGGGGCTTTAGCTAAAAATGTATATTGCTACCATCATCCCCGCACTTCATGAAAATTTCCCATTTCCTAAGATTATAATGCCCTCGTGTCTAAAGAGATAGCCACTATTTCTGGTTTGCATTTACCATAAATATCTTGCTAATCTTTCAGTACCAAATGGTAGAAACACCAATTTCTTCAGTCCTTATATTTACAAGATTTTGGGCAACTCTTCCTTGACCTTTGAAGAAGTAAATTAATGTATTTGTATCTAAAATATACACCTAGAGGCTCTCCCGAAAAATATCTTCCCCCACTTGAGCGGAGAGTTCTTCTCCCATCGGAAAATCTTCTCCCCAAGTTCCAGCAAAAGAATTAATCATTTCCTGCCAAGGAATTGAAGTTTCCACAGTAATTGGCTGATGAATATTCAGATATTGCGAACGAATAAACTCAGCAAAATCAAGAATTTCACTGGCTTGCTCTTCAGGAAGGATTTTTATGATCGCAGAGATTTGTTCAACGATAGTCATAATCTAATTGTCGATCGGGTATGTTTACTTTTTCGCTAATCCCATTTATCCAATGCTATCATAAGGTTACTGAAGAGTAGAAGGGACAGTTAAATTGATCAACCAAAATAACTTAAATCGGCGACAATTTTTATTGAGTGCTACTGGCACGACAGTAGTTGCAGGATCGTTACTTTATTATCTAATTAACTCTGGGAGAGCATATACAATGACATCGACGAAAGAAGAAAATTTTGAAGTAACTAAGACTGAAGCTGAATGGAAAACAGTGCTTTCTCCAGAGCAATTTTATGTGCTGCGGAAACACGGTACCGAACGAGCCAGAACTAGCCCCCTAGATAAGGTTTATGCCGCCGGAACCTATACCTGTGCTGGCTGCGATTTACCCTTATTTACCTCGGAGACTAAATTTGATAGCGGCACAGGGTGGCCTAGTTTTTATCAACCGATCACTGGAGCCGTGGGAACTTCGGTTGATCGCTCCCTGTTCTCAGTGCGAACTGAAGTGCATTGCAGTCGCTGTGGTGGGCATTTGGGTCATGTCTTTGATGATGGACCTGCCCCCACTGGTAAACGCTACTGCAT
This sequence comes from Phormidium lacuna HE10JO, assembly GCA_943370025.1. Lineage (GTDB taxonomy): Bacteria > Cyanobacteriota > Cyanobacteriia > Cyanobacteriales > JAAUUE01 > JAAUUE01. Next base: position 10,979 of record CALRPI020000085.1, read on the forward strand.
GAATGGAGTGGCAATGAACTTTGTCCCCGCCTAGAGATAGCCTAATTCCGCCATCTTGGCAATAATTTTCTGGACAGAATCATCGATCGTTTCTTGGTCGGTATGGCATTCTACCGTAGGACTGAGGGGAGAATCGTAGGGATCGCTAATCCCTGTGAATTGCTTAATCTCCCCAGTTCTGGCTTTTTTGTAGAGTCCTTTGACATCCCTTTGTTCACACACTTCTAGGGGCGCATTGACATAAACCTCCATAAAGTCGCCAATTCGATCGCTCACTTCTTGGCGAATTTCCCGGTAGGGAGAAATTGCCGAAACAATTACAATCACCCCGTTACGGGTTAATAAATGGGCGACAAAACCAATCCGGCGAATATTTTCATCCCGGTCTTCTTTGCTGAAACCTAAGCCCTTGGTGAGATTCTGCCGCACAATATCCCCATCGAGGAGTTCTAGGCGTTGGACTCCTTTTTCTTGGAGAACCTCCGCTAAAGCCAAGGCGATCGTACTCTTGCCCGCTCCGCTTAAACCAGTCAACCAAATTGTTACGCCCTTAGTTACATCTTGTTGCATTTTCACCTATCTTCCTATTGGCAGTATGGTGTTTGGGGTGCAAAGCACCAACACCATGACAATGCATGACTACCTTCCTATTAACCTGCGCCGGATCAGCCACAGAGGTTTTTTGATCCTCATGGGGATTTTGATTAGCGATATTTGTTGTCGCCAGAGCATTTTTGCAGCTTTAATAGCATACCCCCGTTCATGCCTGCGGATGCAACTCTCCAAAGATTTTACCCAAGGCTGGTTCATGCCCTGAGCTTTAGCAGTTTCCAGAATCGGCAGGAAATCTACTTCTAACTGCGCCTGAGGAACTTCTAGGGTCTTGATTTGCTGGTCTGCCACATCTTCAGGGAAACATCTGGGCAGCCCCGCCCCCAACGCCCGAAAGCTGAGAATATTCCGAATACATTTCTCGCAATGACAACAATTTTTATCCAGTTCTGCTCCTTCCCAGCAGACCCGGAGGTGATCCCGCACTTCCTGCCAGTTGCTAATTTCTTTAATTTTCTCCAAACGAGAATAACCTGCTCCGTCGTGGATTACTTGAAAACTGGAGCTAGAGAGGTAGCGATCGGTCAAGGGGTTAGAACCTTGGGGAAACACCAAGGATTTGTAGGAAGGACCACTGGCAACTAAACCGAGGGGATAAAGCTTTTCTAGGCACATCAAACATGAGACGATCGCAGCTCCGTGGGCATTTTCCCAATCTTGCTTTAATTCCCGAAAATTTGTCACCAAAGGGATCAACTCCACCCCAACGCTATCCAGAATCACTTTGGATCTGGCAAAGGCTCGTGCAAAAACCTCTGGCTGATCCAGCGCAATATCAAAGCCATGCACCATGACTCCTGCTGTTAAGTTTTGGACTTGTCTTCCTACTGTAAACTTAGTATGTCTGCCCAGAGTAAAACAGCTATCCACCCCTCCAGAGAAAGTCATAATTGCCTGATGATTATTAATGCTGAGAGTTGTATCTAAGCTATCTATTTCTCGATCGGCAGTAATTTCGATAATTTGATATCGGGGACACCAAGCAACCCATGCAGTTTGAAATTCCATCAAGTTTTGCAGCAAGGTACGATCGACCTCTCCGTGGACTACTAATTCTGCTGGATAATTCATCGCTAGAAACAAAGTCGCCACCACAAAAGCATTGCAATGGGAAGGAATTGCTGCTTGATATTTCATCGGCAAACTATACCAAAGTCGCTGCTTTTTGCCATCAGGAAACTCAATGGTCACAGCACTAGTCACCATATCTTGATCCAGTCTTAGTTCTTCCTGCCAGAGATGAATTTTCTCCATTTTTACACTTTATTAATGCTTAGAAATAAGCTGATATAGAGTGGGCAATACCCACCTATTTCGATTCTATTTGCCGATTGGATTGAGATTAATAGCTAAAGAAACAATTGCTCTCCCTTTTGCCTACAGCACTTTGCATTCAAATGAGACACACCACAAATATTGAAAGTCCTGTCAATGTTGGGTTTGAGAGTGGGTGACTGTAGCCAGCCACTCTCAAACTGCTATATTTTAATTAAGATTGATGGCGATAGAAATAGTTACTCGTCATTTTTTACTCCTTATATAGCGATCCTAAATCATTTGTGGATTTTTGAGGATTGAGAGAGACACACCCTCCGGGTACGTCTCTCTCAATCCATTTAGGATTACTATATAATAGATTCTTAATTAAGGTGGGCATTGCCCACCCTATTATGGGGATTGCTATGCTTAAAAATAAGACTGTAGAGTACCTTTTCTTCTCACATCAAGGGTAGCACAATGGAAGGAACCCCCGAAGGTATTAAAGTTTTGAAAAGAGCAGGGAATAGGTTTAAATCCCCAATCTTTAAAGGCTTGAATAATTGATTCCTCTTGTTTTTCTACCATCACCCGCTCCTCATCTAACATAATGATATTCATATTAATCCAGCGGCTCGTCATATACAAAGTATGGTCAACAGACATACAGGGTTCCGGGGCGGTGAAAATATCCCAATCTTTGAACATGGGGGGAATCTTTTTTAATCTTTCCCCATTGATTAATAATTTTCCCGGAGCGAGGGGCATAAAAGTCGCATCAATGTGCATGGGATGGGTGTCATTTACTTCTAAAGTATGTACAGTATAGGCATCCCCTAAAAGACGACTTAGCCACTCAATGCCGATCGCATTAGTCACATGACTCCGCTGACAGAAAATATCTTTGCCACAACGAATAAAATCAGCAGCATCAAAGGTCGGCTCTAGTTCTGTAATCGTATATTCCAAGTCTTCAACGCTGGTGGGTTCTTGATAGTTATAGTTATAAAATTCATCTTTTAATTCTGGGCGGGGAGCCGCTACCCATCTGGCTCCTTGCCGAAAGTAATCCTTCAGTAAAGGACGATAGGCATTAATTTCATGATAGCGCGATCGCCAAGCCAAAGGACACTCAATTAATAGGTCACCAAATACTAGCAAAATATCCCTCGGCATTGCCCCATACAAACCACCGGGAACCTGCCAATCCATAGTGCTGTAGGGACGAGTAAAACTAATTTCCTCTGGACGTTTAACAGTCACTCCTTCGGCTTCTAAGATATGCACAAACTCAGCTAAATCTTGATTTGCCAGCTTAATTTTTTCCTCTGGAAAAGGCTTGCCGCCATGCTGTTTATAAAAATCCCATTGGTTATCGGGCATGGTTGCTTCTAGGGTCACGTGCCACTCTGGAATTGCTGCTCCTGTAACTACACCAACGATTACTTCTTCTAGGGGATCCCATTCTGTATGGACATTGACAACAGGTTCAGGCACAGAATTAATTTCAGAGTTATTCACGAGTTTTTGGGTCATATTTTTCCGGGATTTGGATTAATTTTGAAACTATATTTGAAACTATAGCAATCCTAATTGAGCTTAGAACTTTAGAGGGTTGAGAACGGCTCCCCCTGGGGAGGCATTCTCAATCTTTTTAGGATCGCTATAAATTATTCTTTGCCCACAGCAAGAAAGTTGCTAATAGTTTCACCTTGGAAGATTCAATAATTGAATCATAATCAGAGTTAATAGGGTGGTCTGCTACAGGAAGAATTTTTGCCAAAATATCCAGATTAAATATTTCTCCAGTGATCTCCCTCCCTGATTCTGCTGCTTGACGAATCGATCGCCAACCCGCATTATTCGTATCTAAAATTTTGTAATAGTAGCGGCGGTCATACCCTAGTCTTTCTTGAAATTGGTACCAGTAACGTTGCAGTTGATACCATTTTGCCCTGAGCCGAGCCTTTTTACCTGCCCCCTGACTGCCGAGGAGGGGAGTTATATCGTAGCTATTACGATCGATGGGTAACCTGGCTAGATGTGGGAAACGAGTCATCACTAATTGTTGTTGTGCCAAACGATCTATTTCTCGAATAGGTAAGAGAGCAGTAATTGATAATAACTCACGATCTAAAACTGGTAAAACTGGAGCGGCTCCAAAACTGAAAATCCAAGCCCTACTGCCTGTATGAAATCTTTCTCGATGGTAATATTCAAAACAGATATTTCTAGTGTATTCATCCGTAGCATAGCTCTCATAAACTTGTTGAATTTCCGCAATAGTTTCTTGAACTAAGTCGCCGAATATCTCTTTTTTCAGGAGTTGGTGGAGTATTTCCGGAGAAATTCCCCAAGGATTAACCCGGCGTTTGAGAAACAAATCAAAACTAAATGTTTCCCCCGGATTAGCTACTGGGAGAGGCCCAGAAAAAGCTACATCTAAACACAAACCCGTGACTACTTGGGGGGGTAATTTTTGCAGATAGGGGACAATTCCCCAGCCGATCGCAATCCCATTTGCACCATTAGCTAGATGTTCCCATTTATTCGCTAAATGGGCATGATCGAGATATTTATTAACTTCAGTTGGGGCGGTAGCATGGTCAAGATTTAAATATTTAGCGACTCCTTGGGCACAATGCATTTCCACATCTCCCTCATTCCCCAAGGTAAGGGCGGTGGGATGAATACCCTGCTGAGTCATAAAACCTGCCAACATCCGGGAATCTAAACCACCGGAGAGCATTAAAGTGTAATCACTTCGGCTACCCTCAGTGAACATTCGACTACCCTCAGTGAACATTCGGCTATCCTCAGTGACCACTGTTGATTGGAGTTGGTGATCTAGGGCTTGGCTAATTAAGCGATCGAGAATATCGAGATGTTCTTCTAGGGAAATATGAGCATAAGGATTCTGTTGATCGTAGCTGGGTAATTGATATTGCTGAATTTCCTTGGGTTGCTGATGGGATATCTTGAGGCAATAACCAGCTTGGAGACGATGGATTCCTTGCCATAGGGTTTGACCATTAAATAAGCCATTAGTTAATAAAATTCCGACTAAACCCTTGGGGTTAAATTTACCTTGATAACTAGGATGATATTTAAATAATTCTGGACTACTGGCAATTAAAATAATTTCTTGATCTACATAGTAATAAACCGGAAATATCCCCAGAAGATCGGCACTGATAGTGATTCCCAAATCTGGATCATAGGTTAAACAAGCATGGAAGCCATCAAAGATTTGGGGGAAATCCTGCCAGTAACTTTTGAGGTTTGAGGCAGTAACTCTAGTGGCTGTCCCCGATATAATTGCTTCGCCCCAAACGATCGCCAGTCCTTGGGGATCGGTTGCATAACTGATGGGTGCTTGGGGATGGGCTGCCCAGATTGCCTGAAAATCCCGATCGCCACAGGAGGCGATCGTTAGCCCCGGCACAGGGGCGATAAACGAGGAAATGGTTTTGATAAAGGTTTCTCGTCGATCAGAAATCGGGTCAGCGATCGCAAAAAAATTAGCCATGTAACTCTGCCTAGGGTTATTTCCGTGGGTATTTCTGGGTAGCAACCTGTAATTGTGAACCAATGCTAACATTGGGAATAGAAAAATCTCCATTTAGACAAATATCAGAGAAAATATAGTCTACAAACAGTCAGTATCTCCAGAATATCTATAGAGTATTTATGACTAATCCTCAACGTCCTCCCGGCTCTCCGCCCCCGCCCCCCGGCTCCAGACCCGCTCCGCCCCCGCCGCCCGGTGCTAGACCTGCTGCTCCTCCGCCCCCACCAGGGGGTGCAGCCACCACAGTAACTCGGCAGCAACCCAGCCAAACTGTAGATATGGCTGCTGCTGCTACTCGATTAAGTACCGCTGCCCCTGTTAGTGGGGCTAAATCTCCTAGTCCAACTCCAGCTCAACCTCCTATTGAAGTCAAAGCTCCCCCCCAGCACCAACTAAGTCCTGGACAGCCAACCCTCCACGAAATTGTCAGAAAAGCCTTTGATGAAGGTTGCTCTGATATTCATGCAGGGGTAGGGGAAGTACCCCGTTTGCGGTTGCGGGGTGACATGGTAATGACAGAGTATCCGACTACAGACCAACCGACTTTTATGAGTTGGTTGCACGAAATTATGTCTGATAAGGAGATACAACAGTTCCTTGAGCATTTGGATTTTGATGGGGCAAACCAGTACGATTTTTCCCGAGTCCGGATCAATTGTTTTTTCTCCCTCCACGGACCGGCTCTAGTCATGCGGCTGATCCCCAATAATATTCTGACCCTAGAGCAGTTAAGATTACCTCCTGTTTTTAAAGATATTGCCCATTATCACAAGGGGTTAATTTTGGTGACTGGTCCCACGGGGTCAGGGAAATCCACAACTCTAGCGGCGATGGTGGACTATATCAACAAAGAACAACCCAAACACATTATTACTATTGAGGATCCGGTGGAATTTGTGCATACTAGCCGGAAGTCTTTGATTAAGCACCGGGAGGTTGGTAGACATACCAAATTATTTGATAATGCCCTCAAAGCTGCTCTCCGGGAAGACCCTGATATTATCATGGTGGGAGAAATGCGGGATAAGGATACAGTGAATACTGCCCTCAAAGCCGCCCAAACAGGTCACTTAGTTGTCGGAACTCTCCATACTAATAGTGCGGTGAAGACGATCGAACGGATCCTCAACCTCTATAAGCCCGAAGAACAGTCCGCCATGCGAGTAGGCCTCTCAGAATCCCTAGTAGCAATTATTGCCCAAGGTTTGTGCAAAACCACCGATGGCAAACGAGCTGCCTTCCACGATATTCTGATCAACACAGAATCCATCAAAGAGTACATTATGCAGGGCAAAAATGATGAAATAACTGGGGTTATGCTGGCCTCAGAATTTGATGGCATGACCACCATGAATAAGGAGTTATTGAAGCTTTACCAAGAAGGCAGAATCACTGAAGAAACTGCCCTAGAGAAGTCCCCGACTCCTAACGAAATGGCTCAATTCTTGAGGGGCAGAATTTAGTCTTACCCTCTCTTGGAATGGAAATAAGCTCCCGTAGGGTGGGCATTGCCCACCTATTGAGTTACTAGAGTTTTGAAGGTTTTCGTGAACGCTCTGCGCTCGCAAAAATGTCCAAACGAATAAGTCCTGCTCTAATCAGGTGGGCATTGCCCACCCTACAAATTCTACTGTATAGGCAGGTTCTGCCCTGTAGCTGCGACGACTCGACTGAGCGTAGCCAATTTATCCGGCACGATAGTCTTTGGTTACCAAGTGACCCAGATGCCGACTTTTCAGACATCCTGCTAAGAAGGTCTCCCTCAATCCGGGAGACCTTCTTAATATTGGGAAAACATTAGCTAACCAATGCTTCTGGCAAATAATTTCACTCGCCTGCGGCGGGTGAAATTATTTATTATGGATATCAAGAAAACTTCTGAGTATCAGCTAGGATAGGAGATAAGTAAAAAAATTAACTGAACCAAGTGAAAGCGAAAAATGACTTCTGCGCCCAAACCTGTAATTATCTGTGTTGATGATGAGTCGAGCGTTTTAGAAAGTCTAAAGATTCAGCTCAGGAATGCCTTTGCCAACTCCTACAGTTATGAAATGGCAGAAAGCGCCGACGAGGCTCTCGAGTTAATAGCAGAGCTACAACAGCACCAAAGCGTTATTTTGGTAATTGTCTCTGATTGGTTAATGCCCGGAATTAAAGGGGATGAGCTACTAATTAAAATCCACCAACTATTTCCCCATACGGTTAAGGTAATGCTGACAGGTCAAGCAAATGAGGAAGCAATTCAAAGGGCGATCGATGAAGCAGACCTCTACGCCTGCTTACCTAAACCGTGGAATAGCGAAGAACTTATTAGTACTATTAAGTCTGGACTGGAGAAACTATGAAAAAACCCGTAATCGTCTGCATCGACGATGAACCAGCCGTTCTTGATAGCCTCAAAATCGAATTAAAACGAGCCTTGGGCAATGAATGCATCATTGAAACTGCCGAAGGCGGTGTTGATGCCCTCGAACTAGTCAGAGAACTACAGTTAGAAAACGCAGAAGTGGCTCTAGTCTTATCTGACTACATCATGCCCGACATCAAAGGAGATGAACTCCTAGGGCAGATCCATCGACTTTCTCCCCAAACCCTGACCATTATGCTCACCGGACAAGCAGATTTAACCGCTGTGGGCAATGCCATCAAATCAGCCAAGCTATACCGCTACATTCCTAAACCTTGGCACACAGAAGACTTAAAAATTACTGTCCTAGAAGCAGTTCATAGCTATCTTCAAGAGCGTAAACTAGCAGAGCAAACTGTCCACCTCTACCAACTAAATGCCGAACTCCAAGAAACTAATCAACAACTCCGTGATAGCAAATCTCGATTAACCCAATTTCTTGATGCCTTGCCCTTGGGCTTTGCTGTCTATAATCTTGATGGCACCGTACTTTATCTCAATGAAACCGGTAAGAAACTGCTCGGTGTCAAAGAAATATCCCAGATTGATCTAGAACCCACAAGCCAAAGTGTCACAATCTATCAGGTGGGAACTGGAGAATCCTATCCTTTCCAAGAATTACCTATAGTTCAGGCACTCCAAGGTTTGACTGTGATTAGGGATGATCTAGAAGTAATAGTCAATCAGCAAAAAATTCCCCTAGAAATTCAAGCAAAACCTATTTTTGATAGCCAAGATAATATTTTGTATGCTGTGTCTAGCTTTCAAGATATTAGTGAACGTCGTCTCAAGGAAGTGGCGATGCGGGAGGCAACTAGAAGCGATGAAGCCAACCGGGCTAAAAGTACCTTCTTAGCAAATATGAGCCACGAATTGCGGACTCCCCTCAACGCGATTCTAGGTTTTGCGAGGGTTTTGCTGACTAACTCTAGCCTCAAGCCAGAGGAACGGCAGAATGTTAAGGTTATTAACCGTAGTGGTGAACACCTGCTCAACTTAATTAATCAAGTTTTAGATCTCTCGAAAGTGGAAGCGGGGCGAGTAACTCTAGAGTTGGCTGCTTGCGATCTTCCCCAGTTGATCCTAGAGTTGCGAGAGATGTTCCAAATTCGGGCAAAGGAAAAGGGATTGCATCTTAAGTTTCAAATTAGTCAAGATACGCCAATTTGGATCAGAACCGATGAAATGAAGCTCCGGCAAGTCTTAATTAATTTATTAAGTAACGCCATTAAGTTTACTTCCCAAGGGCATATTTCTTTGAAGGTGGAATCTCTCAATCCGGAATCCCTAGAGTTTTCTATTGCTGATACGGGAATCGGGATTGCAAAAGGGGAATTGGAGCAGATATTTCAGGCTTTTGTCCAGACTAGTACTGGACGAAAAGTTCAGGGGGGAACAGGCTTAGGGTTAGCAATTAGTCAGGAGTTTGTTCGATTGTTGGGGAGTGAGATTATGGTGAAGAGTGAGTTGGGTCAAGGGAGTGAGTTTAAGTTTACTCTGCCGATCGAACTCATTAGTCAAAAAACAGGGATATACCGTGATGATCCCTCAGCCGCTAACCTGAACCATCAGATTATTGGTTTAGCTCCGGGACAGCCCACCTATAAATTAATCGTAGTTGATAGCCAAGAGTCAAATCGGAAATTACTAGTAGAGGCGTTTCAGCCTTTGGGATTTCTCGTCCAACAGGCAGAAAATGGTCAAGAGGCAATCAACTTATGTCAATCTTGGGAACCCCATGTAATTTTCATGGACTTGAAAATGTTGCTAATGGATGGCTATATCGCAATTAAGGAAATTAAATCTCGGCAAGCTACCTTGAATAGTAACTTTCCTGTAATTATTGCCCTTACTTCTTCTTTCAATTTGGAGCAACAGGAATTTGTCCTGAGTCATGGTTTTGATGATTTTATCCGTATACCTTTACAAAACCAAGAAATTTTAGAAATGGTTGGCAGGCACTTAGGTTTGGAGTATCTATATGGAGATCGCGCAAAATCAACTTTAGGGCAAGGGTTTTTATTCCCTGACGATGAATTAACGGTATTTATCCCTCCTGTGACCTGGACTAGCAAAATCAGACAAGCGATCGCCAATCAAGATTGGGAAGCTATGGAAATGTGTATTTCGGAGATTTGTCAAGAAGATATTGATTTTGCATACGCTCTCCAGTGCCACTTAGATAATTCTGACTATGAGGCGATGCTGGAAGTAATTAATGATCAAGAAAATACAATGGTTTAGGACTTACGCGCTGTGAACCAATTATCTAGGGTTCTAGAAGTTTTTGCGGGCACTTCGCGCCCGCAAAAACTTCTAGGTGTGTAAGTCCTATGGTTTAAGAGAAGGGCGCACCGTGCTCCTTTTTCTTAAACCATTGAGGATTGGGATAGAAACTTGACATAAACTCGATCGCACCTTGTTGTCTCTACCCCTGTAGTTGCTTGGTAGCCATGGCTTTCGTAGAGGCGTACTGCCTCCTGGAATACTGTGGCTGTCTCTAGATATATTTGCTGCCAACCAGCCCCGGCGATCGCTATTTCCAGATGTCCTAGAAGATAGCTGCCCAATCCCAGCCCCCGGACTTTGGGCAATAAATACATTTTGCGAATTTCTACTGCTTGGATTCCTTTAGCGATGGGATGATAAGCCGCAGTACCCACTAGCTCTTGACCTTGGGAAGTATTTTGGACGACTACCCAAAACTGTCCCCCAGCTTGTTGGTAAAATTTTTCCACTTCCACTACATCTCGATCGGCCTCCTCTGGTTGCCAACCTAAGCCATACTCTGTCAATACTTGCTGAATCAAGGCAGCGGCGGGAAGGCGATCGCCCTCTTGCCAATCTCGAATGAGAAAATCTTGATAAAAACTATGCATATTGTTTGCTACTTAGACCTCTATCCCCCTTAGCCCCCCTTAAAAAGGGCAGGGCTGTTTCATTCTAACAAAATGTGCAAACCCCAAAGCCTCTGACTGAGCCATCTTTGCCCAGTTGTTATTGACATGAAACCTAAAAATCGGTAAAGGTTCATCGCTATAGTTGAAAGAACCGAGAGATTAGTCATGGACT
>CALRPI020000086.1:0-21684 GCA_943370025.1 Phormidium lacuna HE10JO
TTATAAGAGGTCAACAACTGAATATTGAGCCTAATCGTATTTACATTTGTCGTCTGAAAGAATCAGCCCGTGGTGCAGAAAGGCACAGTGATTTTTGGATCGGAATTTATGGAACTGCTTGGGTGGAAGCGATGGATAATTTGTCTGAGCTGGCGGAGGCTCTGATGAGTCTAAAGCCTCAAAAGAGGCTTTATTACCTCAAAGGGATGAAGGCTATTCGCTCTATACGGCAAGCTTTGTAGCCTCTCTGTCACCCCTTGAGTTCTAGAACAGTTGAATAACTGTTGATAATTCGATCGCATCGCCGTAGCTTGTACTCATACAGAAAAACCCCAAATTTTCTGCTTTACTCCTCTCCGCCAATACTAAGCGATCGCCCTTTCAATTACTATTCAATTACTCAAGATAGAATTTAGTAGCCCTGAAACTTTCAATCTAACAAATAGTTAGGTTGAAGTCTATATTATGAATCCCGAAAAACAGCCAAATATGGCTCATAAGAAAATGCTCGATTGCGTTTTTGTCCAGTAATTTCTTGTAGAAGACCCATATCACAGAGATCCCTAATTAAAGTGTTTGCGTTGGGATATGACAAGTTTGTAATCGATTCAGCATGTTCTACAGTAAAAATAGGTTTGAAATAAAGGCTCTCCAGCAATGCGATAGCATTACCGGATCTCCGTCCCATCCCATCTAAGATCATTTTGCGATGTTCCTCTTTAAAGTTGACTATTTTACGAGCAGTAGCAGCAGCTTCCTGAGCAACTTCATAGACACCCCGCAGAAAAAACTTCAGCCAGCCTTCCCAGTTTCCACTGTCCCGGACAGATTGAAGGCGATCGTAATATTCAGAACGATATTTCTTAAAATAGTAAGAGATGTAAAGTAAAGGACGTTGTAGTATATTTTGCTCACATAAAAGAAACGTAATTAATAACCTTCCTGTTCTTCCATTCCCATCAAGAAATGGATGGATGGTTTCAAATTGTGCATGAGCTAGTCCAACTTTGATTAAGGTAGGTATAGGCTGATGACTATGCAAAAATTTCTCCAAATTATCCAGAGATTGAAGCATTTCATGGGGTGGTGGAGGAATATAAGAAGCTTCCGCTAGAGAACACCCTCCTACACCAATCCAATTCTGACTGCTGCGAAACTCTCCCGGATTTCGTTCAGCACCTCTTACTCCCTGCATTAATTCTTGGTGAATTTCTCGAATTAAGCGTAACGATACTGGTAGTTCCTTGAGACGCTCAAGACCATAATTAATCGCACCAATATAGTTTACGACTTCAGCCACATCTTGAGGATTATCCGGCTCCAAAGCATTGGATTCAAATTCTAGGACATCTATCAAAGAGGCTTGTGTACCCTCAATCTGACTAGATAAAACTGCTTCTTTCCGAACATACATAAACACAAATAGATCTGGGTTTGGTAGCGCATCGGTTGCTCCATCTAGACGACCCAACGCACGATCAGCTTGTGACAGCAGACTCCACATCTCCTGATCCATAATAATTTCAGGGATAGGCGGCAGTGGGCTAGGTATAAAAGCCTTATAGCCCTCTAGCTGTTTTATATATTGTCCTGCTCTGAAAGGACTAACCATTGTTATCAGTTCCGTTAATACTGCATAGTCTTCAGCTTTATATTATCAGAAACACCCACTTTTCGTTAATAAGGACGTTTTTGTGAAAATAAGCGATTTCTTACAGCAGTTTGAGAGTGGGTGGCTACAGCCACCCACTCTCAAACCCAACATTGATAAGACTTTCAATATTTGTGGTGTGTCTCATTTGAATACAAAATGCTGTTAATGCACTTCTACCTCAGTCAATTGACCTGATTACCCGTCAAGGCATCGAAACTAGCCGCAACTATCTACGCCGTCATGAGATTCTTTCCTCCGCCCAAGTGATTATTGAAGCGATAGATTTCGCCTGAATCTTGAAGTTAGGTTAAGTAACAGTTCGATCACATCGCCGTAGCTTGTACTCATACAGGAAAACCCCAAAATTTCCGGTTCACTCCTCTCCGTCAATACTAAGCGATCGCCCTTTCAATTACGCTACTATAATCCATAGTCAAATTAAACACGAGATTTCCGCTCTAGGAATTAGAAGTAATGCACCAGCCCTTCCGCAAAGATAAATTTAGAGTCGAGATTATTAATAAGTCAGCCTTGATCCGGTTGGCAATACTTTTGGTTGGGTTGCTAATTCTAGCTCTCTGGTTGTGGTTGACAATGTTTAGAATGCCAGAGAAAAGCTATAGCGGACAGCTTCCATATCTACAAAAAGAAGAAATAATTCTTCAGGATTTATTACAACAAGACATCAAGAAAATCGCTGTAGAAATTGGGGCGAGAAACTATAGTCAATACGAAAAACTTAATGCCACAAAAGATTTTTTTGAGACTAATTTCACGCAATTCGGTTATCAATTAAAACAACAAGAATACAAGATTGATAATAAGTCTTACTACAACCTAGCGGTAGAAAGACTAGGGACTGAAAAACCCAATGAAGTTATTGTAGTGGGTGGTCATTACGATTCTGCCTTTAATGCTCCCGGTGCCAACGATAATGGGACAGGGGCGGCAGCCACGCTAGAGCTAGCACGAATATTTGCCCAGAAATCTACTAAACGTACCGTTCGTTTTGTGGAATTTACCAATGAAGAGCCACCTTTTTTCTGGACAGAAAACATGGGAAGTTTAGTGTATGCTAAACAAATAGATCCCCGCAAGGAAAAAGTGATTGCAATGCTGAGTCTGGAAACAATGGGTTATTTTTCAGATCAGGAAGGAAGCCAAAAATATCCTTTTCCCATTGGATTGATCTATCCTCAGCAAGGTAATTTTATTAGTTTTATTGGCAACCTTAATTCTGGAGATTTAGTCCGACGATCGATCGCCTCGTTTCGTCGTCATGCTAAGTTTCCTTCCGAGGGAGCTGCCCTACCTAGCTGGATAGCCGGGATTGGCTGGTCAGACCAATGGTCTTTTTGGCAGCAGGGATATCAAGGAATTATGGTTACAGATACAGCACCTTATCGCTACCCTTATTACCATACGGAAAACGATACTTTTGATAAAATTAATTTTGATAAGTTAACAAGAATCGTCTCTGGTTTGTCAGCAGTTATCTCTGATTTAGCAGAGCAGTAAGAAATTTATGACCCTATCCCCAGCCCTACACAATAAACTATCCCAACTCCAGCAATTATTTCAAGAAATGGATCGATCGCTCATTGCCTACTCTGGTGGGGTAGATAGCACCTTGGTGGCGAAAATTGCCTTTGATGTATTGGGCGATCGCTCCCTTGCCATCACAGCCAATTCTCCTTCTCTGTTGCCAGAAGAACTAGAGGATGCCAAAATCCAAGCCGCTGAAATTGGCATTACCCACGAGGTAGTCACCACCCACGAAATGGACAACCCCAACTACACCAGCAACCCCATCAATCGCTGCTATTTCTGTAAAAGCGAACTCCACGACACCCTGAAGCCTCTGGCTCTAGAACGGGGCTATCCCTACGTGGTGGATGGGGTCAATGCTGATGATCTGCAAGATTATCGTCCGGGGATTCAAGCTGCCAAGGAACGGGGCGCGCGATCGCCCCTTGCCGAGATTGGCTTGAGCAAACCGGAAGTGCGGCAACTTTCCCAATACCTCGGCTTATCTTGGTGGGACAAACCCGCCCAACCTTGCCTCAGTTCTCGGTTTCCCTACGGTGAAGAAATTACGATCGCCAAGCTCCAACGGGTGGGCAGGGGAGAAAGATATCTGCGGCAGTTGGGGCTGAAAAATCTGCGGGTGCGATCGGAGGGAGAAACCGCCAAGATTGAGCTACCACCAGAGCAAATCAAAGAGTTTGTTTTAACCCATGATTTGCCCCAGTTAGTAGCAGCTTTTCAAAGTTTCGGTTTTCTTTACGTCACTCTAGATTTGGAAGGTTATAAAAGTGGCAAATTAAACCAAGTTTTAAGCTTACAAACTATCTAGCAAAGACTGAGCCTCATGATCGGATAAAAAGTCTTCTTGACGAGCATTTTCACAAGCCAAATACAGGATCAAATCTTCTAATTCCGACTAGTTTTCTTGAAATAAAATCTTGATAAAGCCTTGGCGTATTTCTAGAGGCAAGGTCTGAAATAGACTATAGCAATCCTAAATCATTTGTGAATTTTTGAGGATTGAGAGAGACGCACCCTCCGGGTGCGTCTCTCTCAATCCATTTAGGATTGCTATATAAAATCCTATGCTGGTTAGCAAAGATTGTCTAAGTTCTGCTTGGCTCATGGCGGTCTGCTTCCTTTTGAGTAAATCTTTACCAATTATAGAACCAATTATAGATCAAGGGTAATCGCTGCTGCACTCCCGCAGCCCAGCGTGGGAGGGGAGTGAGGGCGATCGATGAGCCACTATAAGTATTAAATTCATAAGTCCATTGGGCATTGGGACAGATGGCAGACTGAATATTGGGCAGGTTGCGAGCATTGGCTCCCATTTCTTTGATTTGCAAGATTTCTTGGGTTAATTCCAAATCCACCATGATCCTTCCGGCTCTGACCCACCAATGAGAAAGGAATGCACTTCCGTCTAATGCAGAGCCATAAATCGGTTCTTGAGTCGATCGCCAATTATTAAAATTCCAAGTGCAGACATTCTCTTGAGCCATAGTTTTATACATCTCAGTATGGCTTTGATAGGTAGCGATCGCATCCCAACGGAGAACATTTTGCCGCATGGAGTTTGACCATTCTGACCATCCCAAGGCTACATACCCAGCAGCAAAATCTTCATTATAAAATCTATTAGAATCTTCTAAGGCAGTTTCTGGTTTACTTATCAACTGTCGATAAACCGACCTGCTGTATAACAATTCCCCAGTTAAAGATTGCAACATTGATTGACGATGATCATGTTCTAGTAAACGCTGTTGCCATGAATTTGGCAGTCCATCAAGTTTCCGAATTACTCCTAATTGAACTTCAGTTGCCATAAGGTTCGGTATTTGCCCAGCCCAAAGCGGATCATTCTTGAAGGATTGACCAAGTTTCCAAGCAGCCTCTAGAGCTTCCTGCATTTCCTTGGTTTTTCCTTGCTCTTGTTTATAGAGAATATCAATAGCAAATAATCTTTGTAAGTCTATTAATCCTAAATATCTTGGAGTGGTGAATTGGTTTCCTTCAGATATCCAAGACATATCTGTTGCCCAACGAGGGCTTTCATTATTTAATAACAGGGTACGAATTGCAGTTAGTTTATCAGCATTCTGATCTAGATATTCGCGCAATTTTAGAGGAACGTCACTCAAAGAACCAGTCGGGTTTTGTCGTTCAGTATTTAGGTAATCATATAATTTTTCGCTAATATCTTGAAATGCTTTTTGCTGACTCTCTGAAAAAGTCCAAGGATCTCTAGGTTTTGATATCAAGCTAATGCCTAGTTGCCCTCTGGCTAATTCCTCCAATTTATTAGCTGTTTGATTATTTTCGGTTTTGGGGAATTGACGTAAGAAAGCGGCTTCATCTTTATCGATTTCTTTTTCAAACTTTTCTGCTAGGGATGAAGAAGTTGTAAGAACTGTTTCTAGTCGTTGCCGAGTTGCATTTGACCTAGTTGTATCTCTACTTTGACGATAGAGCTTCAGTGCCTGTTTATATTTTGAGAAAGCTTGAATAAAAGTAGTTTCATTGGTGACCAATTGTTCTGCTTCTTGAAATAAGCGATCAGCTTCTATATTCTGGCTGGCGGATGCTTGAGCTAAAACAGGTTGTAGTTGCAAATAAGTTGGTAAATAGTAACCAGAAAATGATAGAAAAAGTATCCCCATTCCCAATCGGAAATGCTTGAATCGTTGAGTAGTCATCGGAGTAGCTCCCTAGGTTTAATACAGCTATTTAATTACGGTTCAAGTCAATAGTATGGATCAAGGGTAGACCTCGGACATCGGCAGCCCACCACGGCAGTGGAGCTAAGGTAATCGACCTTCTCTCATTGGGGGTAGATTGATAAACCCAGTTAGCATTAGGACAGATCGTAGATGGGGTATTGGGAATATTTTGAGGAGATGATCCCATTTCCTTCATCTGGAGAATTCTTTGGGTTAATTCTAACTCCACCATGAACCTTCCGGCTCTAGTCCAGAAATTAGGTAGGGAAGGCAGGGAAGACTGTGTACAGACATTCCCTTGAGCCAGAACTTTATGCATCTCAGTCATGCTTTGATAGGTAGCGATCGCTTCCCAGCGCAGAAAATTTTGCCGCATTGATGCTGACCATTCTGACCATCCTAAATCTCGATAAACATCATTAAACTCTGCTAGCGCAATTTCCGGCTGATTCAACCATCTATAAAGAGCCCTGTTATATAAGGCCTCTCCCGTTAAAGCCCACAACATAGATTGACGATAATCATGTTCTAGCAAACGCTGTTGCCAAATAGTCGGCAGACCATCAAGTTTCCGCATTACTCCTATTTGATATCTGATTGTAATAATATTTACTAATTGCCCAATCAGGAGCGGATCATTTTTGAAGGACTGACTGAGTTTCCAAGAAGCCTCTAGAACTTCCTGCATTTCCTCTGTTTTTCCCTGTTGTTTTTTATGGATAATATCAATAGCAAATAGCCTTTGTAAGTTTAATAATCCTAGATAGCTTGGTAATACACTGGATTGATCTCCTGTAGAAATCCAAGACATATCTGTTGACCATTGGGGGCTTTCATTGTCTAATAGCAAAGTACGAATTGCCTTTAATTTGTCGGCATTTTGATCTAGATAATCACGCAATTTTGGAGGGAGGTCAATAAGAGAGTTAGTCGGGTTTTGTCCTTGAACATTTAAGTAATTCCCTAATGTTTCATTAATATCTGTAAAGGCTTTTTCTTGACTCTCGGAAACAATCCAAGGATACTCTCCGGGTCTACCAAAAAATCTAATACCCAACTGGGTGGCGGTTAATTCTTCTAATTGGTTAGCTGTTTGATTATTCTCAGTTTTAGGAAATCGACTTAAAAAATCTGCTTCGTCTCGATCAATTTCCTGCTCTAGTCTTTCCACTAGGGATAAAGATGTGGTGAGAACTGTTTCCAATCTCTGTATAGTTGTTATCGCCTTAGCCTTATCATCGATTTGCTGATATATTCTTAATGCCTGTTTGTATTTGGCTAGAGCCTTGAGAAACTGAGTTTCATCACCTACTAATTGTTCTGCTTCTTGGAAGAGGCGATCGGCTTCTATATTTTGCCCTAGATTTTGGTTGACTGCTGGTTGAGCTAAAACAGTTTGTGGTTGCAAATAAGTTGGCAAATAGTAACTAGATAATGTTAGAAAAAATAGACCCAATCCCAATCTGAAATGCTTCGATCGTTGCGTAGTCATGATACTCAATCCCTGTATTTATCCGATTAGCTTAGAGGACAATTTAAGAGCATTCTTGATGATTGAAATCGTAACCACAAGAAGCAATTTCATTGTAACCACAACTACAAGCACAAAATCCGCCGTTACGGACGAAATCGAAATTGCGACTACAAAAACAAAGAAAAACGATCTGGCGATTGAAATCGCGACTACAAAAACAAAGTCCGCCGTCGCGGACTAAGAGAAATCTAGGACTTTCTGCAACCTGCGAAGGCAGGTTTTGCTACTGTAACTGTGATTTCGATCTTCAAGCTACTCAGATCATTCAACTTTATGGTCTGGGGAAGAAGCTTGTTGCGATCGCTGCTTTTGGCGATGGGTACTAATTAATGCTTGTTGCACCGGGAAACCCACTACTGGAATGACTTGGTATTCCCGCTCCTGCTCTACTTGTTTGAGTTCTGTATAATCTAGCCAACTAATGCAATTAACAGGGCAGGTATCGATCGCCTCATCGATTAATTCTTCTGGGTCGCCATCTTGACGATAAACCCGTGACCTGCCGTAATCTGGCTCAATATAAAAAGTGCTGGGGGCAACATGGGCACAGTGCTTACAACCGATGCAGGTAATCTCATCGACATAAACACCCTTCTGGCGCAGTTCCCCCCCTAGTTCTGGCTCAAAACCAGTGCGATCGGGCGCATCTCGGAATGCACCGCCCAACTCTGGCTCAAAACCGGAACGCTCATCTGCCATAACTAGCTCCACCGTTGTAGAACTAAACGAATCGAACCATCAGCTTGCTTTTGTTGCTCGGCAACTTGGAAGCCCTGCTTGGTGGTTTCGTTAACTACGGTATGGTAAGCATAACGCTGGGTAACTTGGCGCAGGAAACCATCGACGGTCAAAGGTTGTTGCCAATATTGCAGGTCTGCCACCAGTTCGTATTCCGTACCATTCCAGCGAAAACCGATATCGTAGCCATTTTCTTGGGCGATCGCGACCTGAGCCTCGTGGGTTTGCCCCCGATAACCTTGAACAGTGGCACTACCAGTTTGGTAGGGAATACCTAAGTCCTTCAGGGCAGCTTCTAGGGAAACTAGATTACGGATTTGAGTTTTGATTTGGCTAAAATGGGACATAGTTTAGATACCAGAATTTTGAATATTAAATTTATCGGTAGTCCTAAGCAGATATTCCGTGGATTTCACGAAAAATTTTAGCTTCAGTAGTCTTAGGTAAGATGTTTCGTGTATGACAAGAAATATCTTAGCTGCGGTAGTCCTGTTCAAATATCTTGACCATTGCTGGAGATATCTGTACTTCAACTTTTACCAACTGCTAAAATTTGTCTGAGTTGTCGTGGCAACTGAGGCAGGGATAGCTTGTTCTTGGGCAAAATATTCAGAAGTTGCTTCCGTTGAGAGAACAATTCCTAATTCTGCTTCGATCGCCGCTGTCACCTCAGCACAGGAGTTACCCATGATCCCTGTAACTTTTTCTTGGACTCGACCATCGGCATGAATGATAAACTCTAGGGTTTCCATATTCATAAACAAATTTTCAATAATTGTTTTACAATTAGTCAAATCTTAACAAAAGTTAGCAATGATTATTGCTGGCACTCCAGACTTTATGATAGTTTCCCTCAACTTCTCTAGATAGTCAAGGTGATTTTTACTAGAAATTTGTAGTTTATCAAAAATTCAAGAATCTCTTTATCTCATCATCTCTAGCCTCTTGATGGACTTACGAATTTGCAGGTTTTTGGGGGCTGAGCGGAGTCGAAGCCCACCAAAACCTCCACAAACTCCAGACAATTCGTTGGCAGCGCGTAAGCCCTATTTGATCGACTTACACAAAATGGGGGACTAAAAGAAGCGAGGATTTCCCAACGTTGCCAGAGAAATCCTGACTTCAAAATCATTCTCTTTGTAGGACTGCCACAGAATGTACGAGATGATACAAAAAAGTTTGGTAAACTTAGGTTTAGTGATTTTGTTACAGTAGTAACTTTTCTGGCTGAGTCAAGGTAAAAGAATGCAACAAGACAGACCGTTAGCACTGGTATTTCGACAGATGGGAGGGGGAGCTTTTCCGCCAGTAACCGAAACTTTTGAGCGAGGGAAGACAATTTTCTTCCCCGGTGACCCCGCCGAGCGGGTATATTTTCTGCTCAAAGGGGCAGTTAAACTTTCGCGAGTATATGAAGCTGGCGAAGAGATTACCGTAGCTCTGCTGCGGGAGAATAGCGTATTTGGGGTTTTATCTTTAATTACCGGGCATAAGTCCGATCGCTTCTATCACGCTGTGGCTTTTACCTCTGTAGAATTACTCTCCGCCCCGATCGATCAGGTAGAGCAGGCTTTACGAGAAAATTCTGAATTATCCACCTTGATGTTGCGAGGTTTATCTTCTCGGATTTTGCAAACAGAAATGATGATTGAGACCCTTGCCCATCGAGATATGGGTTCTCGGCTAGTGAGTTTTTTGTTGATCCTTTGTCGAGATTTTGGTGTGCCGACGGGTGAAGGGATTATGGTGGATTTGAAACTATCTCATCAAGCGATCGCCGAAGCGATCGGCTCCACCAGAGTTACCGTCACGAGGCTTTTGGGAGATCTGCGCCAAGAAAAGATGATCTCCATCCACAAGAAACGCATCACCGTCCACAATCCCGTCGCCCTCAGCCAGCAATTTACCTAATCGAATTAACCTGATAGAAGGTTAATCCAGTATTGCTATAGGTTTTCTGGCGGTAAATTTCTAAGCCGACAATCGGGGGCAGGGGTAATTTAGGATCATGCTCTACGGCTAATTCTCCTGTGGGCTTGAGGAGTTGCGATCGCCCAATCAACTCTAAAACTGGGATGTAGAGATTCCCAGCATAGGGGGGATCAAAATAAATCAGATCAAACTGCTGCCCAGCGAGGTTTTTTAATTTTAGGACGGCATCTCCCCACAGCAAGGTAAATTGCTGGGTTTCTGAAGCCACCATCTGCCAGTTGTCTTGAATAAGCTGACAAGCCCTAGGCGATCGTTCAATGCCTATCACCACATCCGCCCCTCGCACCAAAGCCTCCGCCCCCATTGCCCCACTACCAGTACAGATATCTAACCAATGGCAACCCAGTAATTTTTCCTGCCAAATGTTAAATAATGCTTCCCTCACTCTGCCAGTGGTGGGTCTGGTATCTCTTCCCGGCAGAGTTTTCAGGAGACGATTACCGTAAATTCTTAAGCTCATAAGCTATGGTCGCCCTGTTAATCAGAAAATCCCTTGTTAAAGTATAGATTAATCCTCTTAGTTTAATGTCCTGCATCTATCGCAACCGCCAAGGGGTTTAGGATAATTAAAGTAGTGGAACAACAAAACAGAATTTCCACTGCATAAACTGCTTGTTAACTGCGTATAAGTAGGCATCAAGGCTGTTTGCCCTCAGCCGGATAACTATAGCTTCAGAGTATGATTTCAAGGGGCAGTCCATTTCCAGCCAGAACCATCAACCTTACCCCATATCCTGTAGAGCTAATTACTAATGTTAGAAATCCTTGCTATTCTCTCTGCTTCGGCTGCTGCCGGAATGCGGATTGCCCTGCCGCTGCTGGTCATTGGCTTAATGGAGAATGAAAAACTCTGGTCACGGGTTCCCCTGCTCTCAGCAATTCATCCCCAAGTGGTAGTTTGTATCTTAGTTAGCTGGTCTCTATTTGAGTTATTTGCCTCAAAACAGTTAATTGGGCAGCGAGTTTTGCAAGTAGTTCAGTTATTATTTAGCCCGATCGCTGGGGCAATTCTCGGCATTACTGTTACCAAGTTTACTAGCTTGAGTGTGGAATTAGGCTGGTTAGCTGCGATCGTGGGTGGGCTTTTGGCACTGGTTTTGCAGTTAGTCCAAACAGGTTGGTTCTATCGGCTGCGGGGTTTGCCGATCTGGTTAGTTCTTCTCCAAGATATTCTCTGTGTTTGTCTGGTGATTTTTGCCTTTGATGCTCCCAACCAAGGAGGATTAATCGCCCTCTTACTGCTCTGGTTAGCCATTCGTAGTTCCAAGCAGTGGTACGATTTCTACTATCAAAAACGCAATTCTCGGACTACTCAAAAACCAGATTAACGAGAATTCGATGGTCTTTAAAAGCCCGATCAAATTCAAATTGCACAATGCATAAGATGAGGACTGAGGGTCGTCGAAGTCCGGCTCTAGAGGGCTGGTTTCGACGACCCTCAACCAGCCTTAGGAAACCCTGCACAACGTGAGAACAAAATTATAAGTTTTTAGGGATTTTCATCGAATTCACGTCAGATTAGGCAGTCCTCAAAAGGCAAGGATTTCCCCCGCGCTGCGGAGGAAATCCTTGCTTTCATAACACTACTAGACTAGCTAGCCAGATAGTTGAAATCTGGGGTGGGAGATAAACCGGGGGGCACAACCACCCGATCGACTGAGGTTTTACGGCTTTCGGCTTCCTGATGGGGGTCAATGGCGATAGCCTCCAACCGGAGACGACAGCAACCGGGGGGAATCGCTAACCGAGTTAGGGTTTCTAATTCGCCTTGGCTATTGGGCGAGAAATCTAATAACATCCGTGGCCCATCGATAATTGCCGTGGTCTGGCAGTCCTTCACCCAAAACTTCACGTATAAAGAAAACTGTTCAGGGGGGAGTTTCACCGCTACAATCACCGTATCTCCCGTGAGCAGTTCGCCCTCAGGGACAATAATCTCTGGAACGGGGACTGGTTGAGGAGTAGCAGGGACTACCGCCTCTGGTCGATGTGCTTGGGGATAGGGGAATCCAGAGGAGTCAAACCTTGGCTCTGCTGCTGCTTGGGGTGGTTCATCATCAACCACCACTTCTTGGGCTGCCCAGTTGGATTCATCCATTGAGGGCAGTAGGCGTTTCTGGAGGGCACCGGGAGCCGCATTTTCTAGTAACAAATCGGTATGGAGAATCTCCGTCATTTGTCGATCGCTAGCCAAGCTATTCAACCGCGCGAGAAAATCATTAGGTTGCAAACCAGCCACTTCCTCTGGGGAAGAATCACCCGTGCCCGTGAGAGAGATAGCCGGATTTGTGGAAGTTACTGGATTAGCGATCGGGTCTGGTTCGGAAGGGTCTAGGATCGTGTAATCTGCCAAAGCTGGGGGCAGAGTTTCCTGTTGCTGATGATCGAGATGCTGATTCTGGCTGGTTTCGGGACGAGGATAGAGGGATTCAAGGTTAAAGCGATCGCTTGCGCTGCGGTTGCCGCTATCGAAACTAGGATTGCCGTCATTACGTCCGGAGAAATCTGGCAACTCTAGAGGCTTCGTCTTCATGCCGGGGGATTTACGACCGATCGGCTTGGGAACACCTCTATGGGGGCTGAGGTACGGGGGAGTAATCGGTTGGTAGGGCAGAACGGGATGGTTTTGCCGCTTGCTCGGTGCCGTTGAGGAGGGTTGAGTGAAATCCTCTGGAGTCGCTTTGACCACCTCTAGGAGATTAGCCAAACCAGAACTAACCATGAAAGATTGACTAGCCAAAACCTGCTCTTCTTTGCCGTAGAGGGTAGCTTCCCCTAGGATCAACTGGGAATTAGTGTTGGGGGGAATTTTTAGCGTATGGGAGAAATCCCCCACAGGGACTTTCACCGCCACCGGATATTCCACCGTCAACAGAATCCCCGCACTGCTGGGATCCCTAAGCTGATATTGAATACTGCCTTGGAGGAGGGTATCTTGTAGGTCAGCGGGCAGTTCGGCTTCGCTGAGGAGGGCTACTACAGATAATTCCACTCGTCCGTTAATGACCAAATATTCCCCCGGTTGGGCGGTGAAGTGGTCTTGATCGAGGCAAAAACTCAGGGAGGGAGAACTAGGCAAGGAGTTGGCTGGAAGAGTAAATTCCCTCAAGGGCGGGGTTGCTGGCTGCCTTGGCTCTAGTTCTTCTTCGACTGGATAGTCAGATTCTCCATAGTCGGGCAAGTCTCTACTGTAATCTCCATTGTATTCCGCACTATATTCTGCATAGTCGAGAAATACCGGATCTGCCTCAAAAATCGGCTCTGCTTCTAGCTGAGACCACACCCCATCGATCGCTTCCTGCAAAACGCTATCAATCTCAGCAAGGGATTGCTCCCGCAGGGTATCAATAGAAATTAGAGGACGGGCTGGGTTTTGAGGAGGATTGTTAGGGCTGGAAATACTAGGGGGAATGCTAGGAGAAACAGGAGGTTGGGGGGTTTCTACTTTGGGAGTTGCCACAGGAGTTACAGCCGGGGAACTGGCAGCAGCAAGAACTTCTGAGGAGGTGGAGGCGATCACTGCCACTGTCAAGGTGATTTCTGTTAGCATTTCCTCCCCAGCTTCGGGATGGAAAACCTGCCATTGCCAATGCCCCGGCTGGAGGAGTGTGAAGGGCATGACTACCATCAGTCCTTGGGAGTTGCTTCGGGGCGATCGCTTCTTGATTTTTGCCTTTCCAGCAGCGGGGGTATAGCTGAGGACAACGGGAATTTCTCGGTCTGACCAAGGCGCTCGACAAATCAGGCGATACTTGCCCGTGGGAATTTCTCCTTGGCTACCATCCAAAGCTTGCCAATCATTCGTGCCTTCCCGTTGCAGCAAAAATTCCCACTGTTCCATAGCTCTCTCCATAACCACGCCAAATTTATGTAGCAATTTAACTCAACCATACTAGCGCAACTTACGTCTAGCAAGCACCCAGCTATCCCATCAAATACTGATTAAGGAGCGATTTTTTCAAGCTGTAGGTTTGTCTGAACATAGCTAGGTGGGGTTTGCCGCATCCACAAACTGAACAATCGGTTCGATTAATCCTGTAGCAGTTAAATCTCCCACCATCAATCTGTGGGGCAATATCTCTCCACTATCTCGCTGCAATCGCCATCAGAGCCGAAACACACTATGATGGCGATCGATTTGTCCTTCAGGTTCTAACTTGTGATCAAAACGCGATCGAAATTTTTCCATTAAGGCTTGCATTTCATCGATTCCCTGAATTGGGTCTCCTGAATTGGGTCTAACGTATGAGGGTCAATGTAAACTGCTTGCTCTGTCATGCACCTTTGCAACAAGCCTCGTCTTTCGTCAGCAGTTTGTGCATTCCATGCAGCCAGATAATCTTGAACTGATTACATCATCAACTTCACATTTATAACAAAAATTCCCCCGCGTTGCGGGGGAATTTTTAGTTCTCTAAACTAACTTGGCATAACTAATCTGCTTAGCGGTTTCAAAGAAGAACCGGACATTTTCTTCTGGGGTTTTGGGTAAAACTCCATGCCCTAAGTTAAGAATATGCCCTAGGTTACCAGCTTTGCGAACAGTATCTTCAATCCTTTCCTTGATTAAGCTTTGGCTACCAAATAAAACACAGGGATCCATATTTCCTTGGACACCAATATTCTTGCCTAATCTAGTTCTTGCCTCCGCCATATCCATCGTCCAATCGACGCTGATAATATCGACACCAGATTTTGCCATGTGGTCAAAAACTCCTGCCGAACCACTGATATAGAGAATCATGGGGGTATCGGGGTGGGTTTGTTTGACTAGCTTCACCACCTGCTGTTGGTAGGGCAGGGCAAAGGTATCGTAATCTTGGGGAGACAACTGCCCCGCCCAAGAGTCAAACATCTGCACCACCTGCGCTCCACAATCGATCTGGTAGCGGACATAGACGGCGATCGCTTCGGCAATTTTCCCCAAAAGTTTATGGAGAACTTCCGGCTCGGAGAATGCCATGCCCTTGATAATCGAGTAATCTTTGGAGCTTTTGCCCTCGATCGCATAAGCCGCCAGAGTCCAAGGCGCACCGACAAAACCTAGCACCGCTGCTTTGTTGCCCACTTCCCGGCGCAGGGTTTGCAGAATCTCCCGAATGAAGGGTAGGGATGCCTCTGGGTCTAGGGGGGTGAGTTTATCCACCTGCTCTAGGCTACGAATGGGGGGATCAATGATTGGACCTTTGCTCTCGATGATATCGAAGGGAATTCCCATACCGGGCAGGGGAGTGAGAATATCTGAAAATAGAATTACGCCATCGGGGGCAAAAGCCCGGAAGGGTTGGAGGGAAATTTCAATGGCAATATCGGGATTTTCGGAGCGTTGCCGGAAGCCGGGATATTTATCTCTGAGTTCTCGATAGGCTTTCATATACCGCCCTGCTTGGCGCATCATCCATACGGGGGGGCGATCGACTGCTTCACCCCGTGCTGCCCGCAACAAGTGGGGAACTTCTACTGCTGTTAACATAATTTAATACTTTCCCTCTAACAAATTTTTATACAAACGTATTTGTTAGCTTACAGAAAAATGGCAGCACTTAAAACCCTCCACCTAAAAACAATGTGTCAAATTTCTGCTCTATTTCGTCATAATAAATCTTAATAAAATTTGTTTTTCAAGCAACACAGCATTAAAATGCTGACTGCAATTAAATTAAGGAATGTCTTCAATCCTAGATAAAGTAGATAAAGCTAAGTAAATAGATCGTTTAACCAATTAGTGAACTTAGTGGCAATCTCATTGTTCGATCGCAGAGATTGACGACTAATTGCTTTTCCTAGGGGATAACCCGGTTCATCTTGCCATGCCAGATAAGTATGAATCACAGCTTTACTAGTATGAACTTCCTTGAAAGTTGTCAAGCCATGCGATCGAGCTTGTTCAACGCATTCTTGAGCAAATGCGAGTGATGATTGTTCTGCCAGTTCTGCACAAAAATTCTCTAACATTCCGCAGTCCTGATTATTAGGCATAAACCAAAATCCCAACTTAGGCTTATCTTCTATACCTGCAATGATCGTTCCATTAATATCAGGAATTGAAGGAAAATCATAATCATACTGTTTCAACTTATCTCTTACGCTTTGCCATCTACTTTCCAAAGTATGTTTTTTATAACTATCAACATCAAGTACAATACCTACAGTTTGTGGAGGACTAGAACGATTGATTAAAGCATTGAGCCGTTTTAGAACTCCCTTATCTCCCTGACATTCATGTATGCCAAAAACATCAGGAAGATTATGCTTTTCACACAAAGCCATAACAACATGGCAGTCATTAACTCCCTCTACAAGTAGTATTTTATCGGTATCCTCTTTACAAAGTTTTTTCTTATTGGTATCATTTGCCATGCTAATTACCGTACCTCAACATCCACTTCTAAAGAATCAGTAAGAGTTTCCAATGTATATTCTGTAGCTTTGATCATGTCGTTTTTCCTATCAAGTCTAAAGAAAGCTCCAAGCTCTGGATAGTTGTTCCAAGCATCATCAAACCCCGCTATACAGTCACGACTATGGGTTGTAGCAAAAACTTGAACATTCAGCTTTTCTGATAACTGAAAAATAATATCCCAAGCCTTAGGTTGCACACTCCAATGCAAGCCATTCTCAAATTCATCAATTAATAGAAGCCCATTTTTAGCATTCACAAGAGCAACAATTATGTGAAATAACCTAGTCATTCCATCCCCCATACTCTTAAGCGGTAATGGCTCATCTATCCCATCAAGTTTAACTAAAGGAATCCGGGGAGATGGGTCATTGAGTCTATCTTCACCAAAACATTCTACAAAGGCAATTCCCCTAACTCGATGATCAA
Source organism: Phormidium lacuna HE10JO (assembly GCA_943370025.1). Taxonomy (GTDB): domain Bacteria; phylum Cyanobacteriota; class Cyanobacteriia; order Cyanobacteriales; family JAAUUE01; genus JAAUUE01. The sequence continues at coordinate 16,998 of CALRPI020000086.1, forward strand.
TTAGTCTCAGAGCATTAATAACTTCTGATTCTAATTCAGTTAAGCTTGTTATATCCCAAAGACTAGCTAGCTGTCGATTTGATATATTTTCTGTCGCTACAATCTGACATAAGTATTTTACTTCAAAATGTTGAGAAATATTATGTCGAAGGTCATCACTGATATTTTTGTCTAAGCGAAATAACCTTCTAGTTATTGATCCTTCTTCTATGATAAGAAAAATCTCAATATTTGATAAGTCATCCTCTATATTTATAAGGCGAACTTTTTTAGTTATGCCTCCCTCCTCATTCCTATCTTGATAAGCTGCAATGCTTATATTAAGAATCGCAGTAGGCGATATTTCACCTATGGAAATACCCTCTTCTCCTAATTGAGGTAATTTATGATCAAAAAAAAGATGTCTAACAGAATTGCCAGCAAAGGTAATAGAATTGCCAGTAAAAACCTGTAAATGTGATTTGCTTATACTAATCCAGTCTTCTTTTCTATATTTTATAATATCAAAAATTACAGATAATGTAGCGTTACTAGCATAGATACGTAGAGCTTCAAGAAATGAGCTTTTGCCACTATTATTTTTGCCGACAATTAAGTTGACACGGCTTAGTTTTTTGACTTCGAGATGTTGGAATAATCTGAAATTGTCTATCTGAAAAGATTTCAGCATAAAATCTCCCTGATTTATGTTCCTAGTTTACAAGAGATGGAGACACATAAAATGATAATATATTAGACCTGTTGCTTTTTAACAGGAAAAATCGCTGAAAGCGTCACGCTGCATGGGTTGTAGTCATTAACTACGGGAAACGTCTGAAAAGCCTTCTAGGACGGGATTTCACGGCTTTTCTGTCCTTATAAGGCAACAGGTCTATTAACAAGTATGCCTCTGAAAATTGCTGTTAGGTTGTCAAATAAGCACCAATTTGTTTGAGTCCCTGCAAAACTTGACTGCGTTCTTCGCTATTTTCTAATAAGCGGTAGGTAGCCGATCGCATATATTCAGGCAAGCCAGAAGAGCGATCGAGCTTAAGAAAAATCACTTCCCTGCCATTGGTCACCATTCCATAAACAGTAGCTTGGTGAGAGGGAGCGCCAAGCAGATAGGTAAGTGCCTGAGGAATCCCCGCTGTCACATCAAGACGGGCTGGTTTTGATTCAATCACAATCACCCAAAGACCATCTTGCACGACCAAAATATCTATCCTGCCTTGGATGGGAGCAATATTAAGTTCATCAGCAATTTCTAGGCTAGTGCTAACTTCGGTTTTCATGAAAAAAGGAGCTTGGTAGAAACCTGCTAGATCAAGCAAAGGAGAAACCACAACGAGTTTCACAACTTCTTCTAGGGGCGGCTCTTCTTGACTTAAGTAGGTGTAGTTATTGCAAAGTCGATTAAGTCCTACTTGCTCTGATTCCGTCAAAGGTGGTGCAGTCTTCAGCCAGTTAGAAAAAAAGTTATCATTACTATTTAGCTCTACTCCAAAAGTTTGGCGGAGATGACGCAGAGTGATGCCACTAGCATTGGTGATCATGATTGAACCTCTTGAGATAGCTCAGGGATTGATATCAGCACTATTGATATCTGCACTACAGTTTCTAGGATACTATCCCCCTGATAATAAAAGACTACTTGTTGGTATCCTGTGAATACTATGCAACCAAGAATTATCGTTTGTGCCTTGGGGCGGACTGGTTACAAAATATATAACCTCCTAAAACAGCAGTCTGCCCATGTAGTGGGGATTAGCGATCGCCCCATCCCCGGTGATTTTGATAAGGAAATTATTATTGGCGACCCTCGTACTGCCCAAACCCTGATTGCTGCTGGAGTTCGGGAAGCGCATACCCTAGTTTTGGCAGGCAACAATGATGCCCTAAATTTAGCCATCCTCACCCAAGCCAAAGTGATTAATCCTCGGATTCGGATTGTCAATCGTCTTTTCAATGCCACCCTCGGCGAAAGACTCGATCGCACCCTCGCCGATCATGTCACTATGAGTGTTTCCGCTTTGGCTGCCCCGATTTTTGCCTTTGCTGCCTTAGGGAATAAAGCGATCGGGCACCTCCACCTCTACAAACAAACCTGGCCAATCCAAGAGGAAATTATTCACGATCGCCATCCTTGGCGAGGGATGAAGCTGAGTGAACTATGGGAAAATCCTGCCCGGATGTTGATCTACTACCTCCCAGCCAATGGAGAGTATGATCTGATCTCTGCGGTAGTGGAAGGAAAATCGCTGCAAACTGGCGATCATTTAATTATTGGCACCCAGCCCCAGGTGAAAAATCTGAAGCGATCGGTCTTCTCCAAACTCTGGAAACTGATCACCAGCATTGGTCAATTCAACCGCTATGGTCGTTCCGTTGCCCTAATGACCTTGACTCTCTTAGTAACTATTCTCTTTACTAGCCTGACCTACGTGGTGGTTAATTACAATATTTCCCCTGTGGATGCTCTGTACTTTTCTGTCGGCATGATCACCGGAGCTGGAGGGCAGGAACAGGTAGCGGAGAAATCCTCCGATGGCATGAAAATTTTCACCGCCATTATGATGCTGGTGGGGGCAGGATTGGTGGGTATTTGCTACGCCCTGATTAATGATTTCGTCCTTGGGAGCCGGATGAAGCAATTCTGGGATGTGGCGAGGGTTCCCACTCGCAATCATTACATTGTCTGTGGATTGGGGCAGATTGGCATGAGAATTGTCAACCACCTTTTAAGCCAAGGTCATGAAGTAGTGGTTATTGATAGCGATCCCAATAATCGGTTTCTCTACAATACCCGCTCCCTCGGAGTGCCGGTGATTCTTGAGGATGCCAACTTATCCAGCACCTTACGGGCGGCAAATATCAAAAATGCGGCGGCTCTGATTGCGGTGACTAGCGATGACATGGTGAATGTAGAAATTGCCCTCTGTGCTAAGGCAGTGCAACCAAAAGTCCCGATCGTTGTCCGCAACCACGACCCCCAATCTGCCCAATCAGTCCAACAAGTCTTTGAGTTTGAAAATGTGCTTTGTCCTACGGAACTGGCAACTCCCGCCTTTGTCGCCGCCGCTTTAGGAGGCAAGATTCTCGGCAATGGGATGACCGACGATCTCCTCTGGGTAGCACTGGCAACTATGATCACCCCTAACCATCCCTTCTGTGGCAAAACTGTCATCGAAGCCGCAAAGGATGCAGATTTTGTCCCTCTCTACATCGAATCCCTAGGGCAACAACTCCACGGCTGGACTCTTTTGGAAATCTGTTTGCAACCGGGAGATGTGCTATACCTAACCATGCCAGCCACTAAACTCAACCAACTCTGGCGGGGCGTAGAGGATTTAGAATTATTGGTTAACTGATAGCAAATCAAAACAGCCGAACAATCATGATCGCCGCCAAAGAAAACTTTCCTCAGCTTACCCCTGAAGAATACTTTATCTGGGAAGAACAGCAGCTAGAAAAGCATGAATATATTGATGGTCAAATCTACGCCATGAGCGGCGGTAGCAAAAACCATAGTTTAATTTCCGTCAGATTTATTACCCTGTTTTCCAACCACCTAGAAGGCAAAGGCTGTGAAACGGGTAACTCAGACCTGAGAGTCAATATTGTCAACACCACTCAATACACCTATCCTGATGTCAGTGTCACCTGTGATGATAGAGACAAAACCACAACCCAATACATTACCTATCCCTGCTTAATCGTTGAGGTTCTCTCAGGCAGTACAGAATCCTATGATCGTGGTGGCAAGTTTAGAATGTATCGCCAAAACCCTGTCTTACAAGATTATTTACTAGTCAGTTCTACCAGTATCGAAATGGATTTGTATCACAAAAATGATGCGGGTGAATGGGTAATTATTAACTACCAAGAAGGCGATACCATAGAACTCAAAAGTATCAATCTCAGCTTTGCGATCGAGCAAGTCTATCGCAACCTCGACCTGACCCCAGAAATAGAAATACCTTCTAGAGGATGAAAATCTCCAATTTACTCCTGTGTCTCAACCTCAAATCTCAGTCAACCTGATTCTACCTGTTGGTACACAAGTTGTCAGTCGCATTGAAGTGCCAGTTTTGAATGAACGAGAGAGACAAACTTATTATGGGGCATTCAACCTCTACACCAAAGAATGTCTGATCCAATCCTATGAGAAAGGAAATTCTCAAAATACGATTAACTTTGTGGACTATCTACTCAAGAAGAATCCTCATCGCCGGATTGCCTTATTGTGGGATGGAGCAAGCTACCATCGCTCAGGTGCGTTTAGAGACTATCTAAGCTCAATCAATCAAGGACTTGACGAATCAGAATGGAAGGTGACATGTATCAGGTTTGCACCTAATGACCCCAAGCAAAATTCCATTGAGGATATCTGGCTTCAGGCAAAGCGATTTATCCGAGAGTGGTACCATATTTGTAAATCCTTTCGTGCCGTCCAAGCCTTATTTCAGTTTGCAACTCATCAACAAATATTTCATTTCCCAAAACTTTTTACTTACAGCAGTTTTCAGATGAATAAGCCACAGTGATTGAACCAGCCTAGCGCATCATCACTAGAAATACAGTCGTTGATAATTGTAGTTAGAGCTAGATCGAGTGCTTCATTAGTTCGAGCTTTAGCCGAACGAAGTAACTGTTTAAGCTTTGACCAGCATAATTCAATGGGGGAGAGATCGGGAGAATAAGGAGG
>CALRPI020000087.1:0-21362 GCA_943370025.1 Phormidium lacuna HE10JO
GGGCGCGGAGCGCCCGCAAAAACGTCCAAATGCGTAAGTCCTAATATAATGAGACTATCGTTGTTCTATTACCTATAGTCGAAGACCGATTAAAACTGTCTTGACCAACTTTGAGGCCAGCGCTCGACTACGACTTTGGTTTGAGTGAAAAATTCGATCGCTTGATGTCCCTGCCCATGCAAATCCCCAAAGAAACTATCCTTCCAACCACTGAAGGGAAAGAACGCCATCGGTGCAGCAACCCCAATATTGATACCAATATTTCCCGCCTCGGCTTCGTAGCGGAACTGCCTCGCTGCTGCCCCACTGGAGGTAAACAAACACGCCATATTCCCGTACTGACCACTATTAATCAGGGCGATCGCCTCTTCCATAGTTTGCAGATGGATCAAACTCAAGACAGGACCAAATATCTCCGTCTTGGCAATTTCCCCCGCCGGATTCACATCCTCTAGTACAGTCGGGCGCACAAAATAACCCTGCTCATAGCCTTTGATTTGTGGCTGTCTGCCATCTACGAGGGGTTTTGCTCCTTCGGTTAAACCTTGATTAATTAAAGATTCCACCCGGTTTTTGCTGGATTGGGTAATCACCGGTCCCATTTGCACTGATGGGTCTAGTCCATTGCCCACCACTCGCTCTGTGGCAGCTTGGGCGATCGCTTCCGTAAAATCTTGTCTAGCTGTGCCCACGGTCATGGCGATCGAAGCTGCCAAACATCGCTGCCCCGCACAACCAAAAGCACTGTCGGCAATAATCTTCGTCGTCATCCCGATATCGGCATCCGGCAGAATAATCACTGGGTTTTTTGCCCCGCCTTGACACTGGGCGCGTTTCCCATTGGCGGCTGCTCGACTGTATACGTATCGAGCGACGGGGGTGGAGCCGACAAAACTAATTGCCCGAATTGCTGGATGGTCAAGAATGGCATCAACCACCTGTTTATCCCCATTGACCAGATTCACAACCCCAGCAGGTAAACCCGTAGCAGCGATTAACTCCATCACCTTGTGCATCGTCAGGGGAACCCGTTCGGAGGGCTTGATAATGTAGGTATTGCCACAGGCGATCGCGTAGGGCAGAAACCAAAAAGGAATCATCCCCGGAAAATTAAACGGCGCAATCACCGCCGCTACCCCCAAGGGCTGCCGGATCATGATCTCATCAATGCCTCTAGCAATGTCCTCGGAGTTGTAACCCTGCATGAGGATGGGAATCCCACAGGCAATTTCTACATTCTCGATCGCCCGCCGTAATTCTCCCTGAGATTCCCCTAGGGTCTTGCCGCATTCTTGGGTAATGGTTTGAGCTAAATCGGCAAAATTCTCTTCTAATAAATTCTTCAGCTTGAATAAATACTGGATTCTTTCCGTGGCGGGAGTCCGTCGCCAAGAAGGGAAGGCGATCGCCGCCGCCTCAGCAGCTTGGTTCAATTCCCCCACAGTAGCCAGGGGCACCTGTGCTAAAACTTCTGTGCTGGCTGGGTTAATGACATCTAGGTAGTTCTGTGTCTCTGAGTTACACCACTGCCCATTAATATAGTTCGGTAAAACTTTTCCAGAAGCCATAGATTTAGTGTATTTAGGAGTATTTTCAAATGAACCGAGGCAACCAAGGCAAATCAGTAGTTCCCGGATCGTGACCTAGTTGAGATAGAAGAGTTGTTACCTGTCCCCGATGATGAGTTTGGTGATTGAAAAAATGGGTGACTAGCACCCAAGAAGGCATTGTGCGTACTTTTTGGTCAATGTCACTGGTGTAGGTCAAGGGTTGCTCTAGCCATGCAGTAGTTAGGCCTCCTACCCAATCAAGGATCTGTTGATCGGTCTCTATTCTTGCTTGGTGGAGTTGAGTGAAATCACTATAAAGTTCCTGACCAACTTGCCCGGCAAAAAGCTGCTGAGTAAATCTGCCTAGCCAGAGGCGGTCACCCAACAAAATATGATCCAAAGTGCCATGAATTGAACCAAAAAAAGCTCCCCGATCTAGCTTGCGCTCTCCATCTCCTAGCTCAGTACAAATAGCATAGAGTTTTTGGTTCATCCATTGGTTGTATTCAGCCATCACTTGGCAATATTCTGGATTGATCATGATTTTTGGGGCAATAGTAGAGCAATTTGCGCAGTGACTGGAGTGACTACGAAAGGAAATCTGATCGTAACAGCGATATTGTTTTAATCAGGGTTGTGGTCACTAGAAACTTCAGCCTCTGGTGAGTCAATAGATTTAGCTTGCTCATCGGTAGAAGGTTGATCGACACTAGATTCCTCGATTACTGCCTTTACCTCCTCTAATGCCTGTACCTCCTCTACCTCCTCTACCACTGGCTTCTGCACCGCCGCTACTTCCGCAGCAGAAGCAGTTAAGCTCACCGCCTGTTCAATTTGTTCTGCCTCTTGCTTAAACTGGTTTTCAAATTCCTTTGAGGCATCCTGAAAACCCCGCAGAGCTTTACCTAAGCTTTTGCTAATTTCTGGCAACTTCTTGGGACCAAAAACCAGCAGGGCAACCATTAAGATAATTGCCATCTCCGGCAAACCAACACCAAAAATATTCATTACATTTCCCCCTATCTATAAAAAAACCCAGGCTAACCTGGGGTAGTAAATTTTTGGGGCTATGATTGCCCTGTGTAGCTTATTGACCTAGGCTCTTCCAGTCAACACTGATCCCGTCTAGCAACAAGGAAGAGTTGTACAACTGCAAGATAATCAATAAAAATACAAAAAACAAACCCATAAATATGCCCATCACTGGAGTGGTTCCCCAGCCGGGAGCAACTTTACCATACTCCGAGTTCAATGGTTTGAGGATATCTCCTAATCGCGTCCGTTGTGTCATAAATTCACCAATACTAAAATTCACAGGATTTTTGTAATCTTCCGTAATATTATAGAGTAGTAGCACTCATAATTTATTTATCCCCATGGAATCTGCAACAGTTCTTAGTATTTCGATCGCTGCCCTCGTTATTGGGGTCACCGCCTTCTCAGTCTATCTATCCTTTGGACCTCCCTCTGCTGAATTAAGCGATCCCTTTGAAGACCACGAAGATTAAACTTACCAAATTTCCCCTTTTCTTCCCTAAGTAGAGGGGTTTCATCTAACAAGACTTACGCATTTGGACGTTTTTGCGGGCGCGGAGGTCCCGCAAAAACGTCCATGGCTCTCAATAATTCGTTGGCAGTGCGTAGATACTATATGTCTTATTTGAACAAAAACTGCTGTAAGAAGGTTTATGAGAAACTTTGCGTTTTGTATCTATCTAGACCTCGCAACCCTTAAATCTAACTCGCTGGTGGCATCTACTAAATTTTTCTCCCGTTATCTCTATCCTTGGAAAGTAGATCATAATGGATAAAGAGTGATTGCTTACCACCATATGACACCAAATACCGGCAGTATTCTCGCTACCCTTACCCAACTCACCCAGCTCAACCGGACAAATAACCTGACTCATCGGGTTAAAGATCTATCGGTTCCGGAGTTCATTTGCCTTCTAGATTTTATTACTGCCGAGTTTCAGCAGTTTCTCCGGGCGATCGATATGATCAACAACGAAGCCCTAGAAAGTATGTTGGAGCAGGTAATGGATGCCTTCACCTTGAAGATTGGACAGATTCTGGAAGCCGATCGCACCACCATCTTTTTGCTTGATAGCGAGAAAAACCAACTCTGGGCGAAGATTCCCCAGGGGGACATGGGGCGACCGCTAGAAATGCGCATTCCCCTGAATATCGGCATTGCGGGTCATGTGGCAGTAACTGGAGAATGCCTGAATATTTCCCAGCCCTACCAGCACCAATTATTTAACCGAGAAGTGGACGAGCGCCCCGGCTATCAAACCAGAAATTTGCTCTGTATGCCGATTTTTAGTAGCTCCAATCAAGTGGTGGCAGTGGTGCAACTCCTGAATAAAGCCGGGGAAGGAGAATTTGATGAAGAAGATGAACAACATTTCCGAGACTTTGCCGCGTCGATCGGCATCATTCTAGAAACCTGCCAATCCTTCTACATGGCAGCCCGCAACCAACGGGGAGCCGCAGCCCTTCTTAGAGCTACTGCATCCCTAGGGCAGAGCTTAGACCTAGAGGCAACCTTGCGCCTAGTGATGGATCAGGCGCGGGATCTGATGCAAGCCGATCGCAGTACCCTATTTATGCTCAGTAAGGAACGGGGAGAGCTTTGGAGTAAGGTTGCCAAAGCCGATGGCAAAACCATGATGGAAATTCGCATTCCCTCTAATCGAGGGATTGCTGGCTGCGTGGCATCGATCGGGCAGCCTTTGAATATCCCCGATGCCTATAAAGATCCCCGCTTTGACCCCAGTACCGATCGCCGCACGGGTTACAAAACTAGAAATATCCTCTGTATGCCCGTCTTCAACTCCGCTGGGGATCTAATTGCCGTGACTCAGTTAATTAATAAACAGCAGGGCAGTTTCACCGCATCCGATGAAGAATTTATGCGGGCGTTTAATATCCAAGCCGGCATTGCCTTGGAAAATGCCAAGTTGTTTGAGAACTTGTTACTAGAGAAACAATACCAAAAAGATATCCTCGAAAGTCTCTCTGATGCCGTGGTTTCCACGGATTTAGAGGGTCGTATTGTTACTATCAACGATGCGGCTTTGAGTTTGCTGGGATGCCCGATCGCCCACCTGCACACCAAAAACGGCGGTCAACTCTGGGAATATAAGCTCACGGGACGCTACGTCTGGGAAGTACTGCCTGTAGATAATCTTCAACTCCGGCTCCAAGATAGCCTCAGATACGGGGCGCGACACTACGTCCCGGAGCAAACCTTGATTTCTGGTATTGCCCCAGAATCTCCTCGATCTGGGTCTAAGAAAAATCGCCTTACTGACAAAAATCCAGATTCTTCCTATATCTTGGCTTTCCCTGATGAACAAGATCCAGAAAGGTACATTCCTTGGAATGAAAAAGATTGGGATAGTGGTGTCACCCACTACTTAACCAAAAGCGATGTCCAGATCATCGAACGGAGCATCAATCTCACGGTCAATCCCCTAACTAATCCCCAAGGCACGGTGCGAGGGGGCTTAGTGGTCTTGGAAGATATCAGCCAAGAAAAGCGGATGAAAAGTATGATGTACCGCTACATGACCCCCGGTGTTGCCGAACGGGTTATGGCTTTGGGAGAAGATTCCCTGATGGTAGGAGAGCGGCGGGAAGTTAGTATTTTATTTTCTGATATCCGGGGCTACACCACCATGAGCGAACATATGGGGGCAAATCAAGTCCTCTCCCTGCTGAATGAATATTTTGAAACCATGGTGGAGGCAGTATTTGACCATGAGGGAACCCTTGATAAGTTTATTGGGGATGCCTTGATGGCGGTGTTTGGTGCGCCCCTGCCCCTGAGTGAAAACCATGCTTGGAAGGCAGTGCAATCGGCTTTGGATATGCGCCGCCGCTTGAAGGAATTTAATCAAAAGCAACTTTTTACCCATCAACCCAAAATTAAGTTTGGGATTGGAATTAGTTCTGGGGATGTGGTATCGGGGAATGTCGGTTCTCAGAAACGGATGGACTATACGGTGATTGGAGATACGGTAAATGTCAGTGCTCGCCTAGAAACTGCCACGAAGGAATACCTCTGTGACATTATCATCAGTGAACCAACCTATCAGCTCTGCCATGATCGCATCATTGTCCGGGAGCTAGATATATTGCGGGTGAAGGGAAAGCAAGCTCCTCTAAAGGTCTATGAACTAATTGGGGAATCTAAAAGTGCGCTCGATCCTCAGCTAGAGAAATTTCTCCATCTCTACCAGTTGGGGCGGGATGCCTATATGCACCGGAATTTCCAGAAGGCGATCGCCTATTTCCAAGATGCCCGACTCCTCAAACCCCATGACCATCCTAGTGCGATGCATCTGAATCGAGCAACTAATTTCCTAGAAAATCCTCCCGGTGATGATTGGGATGGAGTTCATAATGCTACCTTCTAACCTACAGCAGTTTGAGAGTGGGTGGCTACAGCCACCCACTCTCAAACCCAACGCCGGACTCAAACTAAACCTTGAAGCCCTCCTCGATCGCGCTGTAGGTATTGCCACTCTTGCCATACTCAAAGACCGCAACCGCGATCGAATTATCAGCGAAGCAATTCAACTATGATGGAACTGAGTTGATAACGAGATAAGTTGATAAATAAATGCGTGATCGAGTTTTGCAATGGTTAGAAAAAGAAGTTCCCCCTAGTCGGATTCGGCATATTCTTGGAGTCGAGGCTACGGCAACAGAGTTGGCAGCCCTCTATGGGGTCGATCACTCCAAGGCTGCTCAAGCAGGATTGATGCACGATCTGGCAAAATATTTTAAGCCTCAGAAATTGCTGAAGATCGCCACAGAAGAAGGCTGGGTAGTGGATGAGATCTGTCAGGCACATCCTCATTTGATTCATGCTGATGTTAGTGCCGTGATTGCCCGGCGGGAATTTGGAGTAGAAGATGTAGAAATTTTGGGGGCGATCGCCAACCATACCCTCGGCACTCCCGACATGGATACCCTAAGTTGCATTTTGTTTATCGCAGATACCATCGAGCCTAATCGAGGAAATACCCCAGAACTAGAGCGACTCCGGCAAGTTTCTCATCAAAATTTGTACCAAGCCGTGTGGCTATCCTGTGACTATGCTTTAAAATATCTGTTAGATACTCGTAATCTGATTCATCCCCGGACGATCGCCACCAGAAACTGGGCTGTCCAAATTTTCCATCCCCATAACTCAAACCCCACGACTTAAGTAAATGAAACAGGACTTACGCATTTGGATGCTTTTGCAGGCACTCCGCGCCTGCAAAAGCATCCACAATTCTCGATAATTCGTTGACAGTGCATAAGTCCTATGAAAATTTACTGGCCAACGAATTCCCCCTAAAAACCAACGCAAATCCTAAAATTAATTGGAGATTTAATGCAAGAACAACTCACGCCTACCCTTCTCGAAGAAAATACCGGAAATATCCATGACCAAAATGACAAAAGCTATCACCTAGCCAAAGCGATCGCCCTTGCTGCCGATGACCGTCAAGCTGGAGATATTATGATCCTGCACGTGGGGGAAGTTTCTTACCTAGCGGACTACTTTGTGATTGTCACCGGGTTCTCGAAGGCACAGGTGCGGGCAATTTCTCAGGCGATCGATGCCGAAGTAGAAGAAGAATTAAACCGTTTACCGCTGCGGGTGCAAGGACAAACCGAAGGTAGTTGGATTGTCAAAGATTATGGTGATGTGATTGCCCATATTTTTCTGCCGGAAGAGCGGGACTTCTATAACCTCGAAGCTTTCTGGGGACATGGGCAATTGATTCCCTTTGCTGAGAATACCGAAAACTAGATGTGAAAACAGGATTTCCCCCGCAGCGCGGGGGAAATCCCTAACTTTTTTAGGAGTCCCAAAACTAGGAGAGAACTATGCCAGAGTCGTCGGTGTCTGTTTGTCCCGTCCCTCTAGAACAGCAACCAGTGAATGAATATCAACAGCTACAGAATTCTTGGTTCTATAGCTGGGCAAATCTAGGCATCTGGCAGTATAGTCGGAAGTTTTTTTGGATGGGGATGGCGAGCAGTTTCTTGGCAGCTACCGTAGCCATGAGTAGCTTTCCGCTCAGCCGCAACCCCGTGCAGTTTCTAGTTGCCAGCATCATGGGGTCGACCCTGATTCCCATTTTGGCTCTGCTGCGTCTCTATTCTGCTTGGTGGTATGTCAGTGATCGCTTGAATAAGGAAACGGTGTTCTATGAAGAATCCGGTTGGTACGACGGTCAAACTTGGCCGAAGCCTCCAGCGATGCTGACCCGCGATCGGCTGATTGCCAACTTTGATGTAGCCCCCATCCTCCGCCGTTTGATCATCAGCTTTGGTCTATCGGGGGCTATTCTCTTAGGGGGGAGTTCATTGTGGTGGCTAAGAATCTTCTAAAGATAAATTCCTAGTTAGCATTGAAGGTGAGAAGATAATCTCAAGGGAAATAATTTTCAGTACATAAGTTTAGTAAGGACGCAAAGCCTTGCACCCCTATCCGTAGCGGTTGATGGCAGAATTTACATAAAATAAAATATTTAGGAATTATTTAGGAATTCATGACTAGAGGCAAAAGAAATCAATCCTTAGCGCTGGAAGTTCAGTTGCTGCGGGAAGGTATTGTGGAATCTGTACACCATGTACAGGCGGTGGTTTGTGATGAGCGAGGGCGGGTGCTATCCACCGCTGGAAATCCGGAAACGGCGACTTTTGTTCGATCGGCACTCAAGCCTTTTCAAGCCATGGCTACCACCACTAGTGGGACGATCGAGCGTTACGGATTAAGCGATCGAGACCTTGCCATTATCTGTAGCTCCCACCAAGGCACCACGGAGCAATGCCGCCAAGTATTTAATGTTCTTTGGCGCTGCGATATTGACCCCTCAGCCCTGCAATGCCCCATTTGTTCTGAACATACTAGCCAACTCCAGCACAACTGCTCTGGCAAGCATGCGGGAATGTTGGCGGTTTGCCAACAGCGGCATTTTCCGGTCTATAGCTATCTTCAGCGCAACCATCCAGTCCAGAAATTAATTCTCAGCAAAGTTGCCGAACTGCTGCGAATGCCGGGAGAAGAAATTATCTGCGCTCAGGATGACTGTGGAGCACCGACTTACTTCTTGCAGTTGGGGCAGATGGCTAGTCTCTACGCCCAGTTGGCATCAGGGGCAAATCTAGATATGGAAAGAATTGTCCGCGCCATGACCCACCATCCTACCCTAGTGGCAGGAGCAGGGGAATTTGACACAGAACTAATGCAGCTTACTAGTGGTGAAATTATCAGCAAATCTGGGGCAGAAGGTGTGCAGTGTATTGGCAGAGTTGGCGAAGGGATGGGTTTGGCAATTAAATCGATCGACGGAGCAAAGCGATCGGCCCAAGCCGTAGCTATTCATCTCCTCCGACAATTAGGTTGGATTAATCCCTCAGTGGCAGAAAATCTAGGAGAGAAATTCTGCAAAATCGGGAATATTAAGCGCCTAGATGTTCAAGGAGAATTATCTATGCTGTAGAGCTAAGCTCTACGATCGGCGGTGGAAACCGCCGTGCTTCCGAAAATTAATCGAGCCGGAGTTGGGATCCCGTTAAATAGACTCAGTTTTCTTTGGGGCTGTTTTTCGGGTTGTAGTTTTAGTTGTAGTTGTCTTTTTGGGAGCTGCTTTTTTAGCAGTTGTTCCAGACTTTGTAGTTTTACTAGCCGCAGTTTTACTAGCTGTAGTTGTTCCAGACTTTGTAGTTTTAGTTGCGGTAGTTTTAGCAGTTTTAGCCGTGGTCTTACTGGAACTGGTTTTAGTAGCTCTGCCAGACTTAGCCGGAGCTTTGCCTGCCAGTAAGGTTAGGGCGGTTTCTAGGGTGATAGATTCTAGGGTTTCACCTTCTGGCAACCCCACATTGATTTTGCCATGGTTAACATAGGTTCCATAGGGACCTAAATAGACATTGATCGGTTCTTGATCTGTGGGATGTAAACCCAGTTCTTTGAGGGGAGTTTTTTTCGCACCTCTGCCCCGATTGGCTTTGGGCTGTGCCAATAGTTCCAAAGCTCGATCGAGGGTAATGGTGGTGGGGTCATCGGGAGTTTTGAGCGATCGATAATCCTTGCCTACCTTGCCCTGATCATGGACAACGTAGGGACCAAAGCGCCCATTGTTCGCCTGAATTTTGCACCCAGTTTCTGGATGGGTGCCCAAGGTGCGGGGTAGCTCTAGAAGCTTAACTGCCAAATCTAGGGTGGCAGTTTCTGTCGTCACCCCCTTAGGCAGGGAAGCCATTTTCGGCTTTTTATTTTCCTCAGTGGGGTCGCCTAGCTGGACGTAGGGACCGTAGGCACCAATTTTGACATAGATGGGTTCCCCAGTTTCTGGATGGAAGCCCAACTTATCGGGACCTTCGGTTTTTTGCTTGAGAAGAATTTCCACCTGAGCCGGATCCAGTTCCCCCGGTGTTAAATCCTTAGGAATAGAAGCCGTGACTGTAGCTCCGTCTCGTTCGGTTTCTAGATAAGCTCCAAACTTGCCGATGCGAACGGTCACCCCCAAATTTTCTAGTTGGACTGTCCGAGCCTGAGATGGGTCAATTTTGGTTTCCTGTTCCTTAACTTGGGTTTCTAGACCCTTATCTCCTAGATAAAACTTTTGGAGATAGGGCAGCCACGATACTTGCCCAGTGGAAATTTCATCGAGGGTTTGCTCCATTTTGGCGGTGAACTTTGTATCCACCAAATCGGGGAAATAGGTTTCTAAAAGGCTAGTCACCGCAAAGGCTGTGAAGGTAGGAATCAGGGCATTGCCTTGAAGTTGGGCATAACCCCGATCGCAGATCGTGCCGATAATGCTGGCGTAGGTACTGGGTCTGCCAATGCCTTCACTTTCGAGGGTTTTCACCAGAGATGCTTCCGAATAACGGGCAGGGGGCTGGGTTTCGTGGGCGATCGCATCTAATTTCCGGCACTCTGGATGGTCTCCTTGGTGCATCGAGGGTAGAATAATTTCCTGATCCTCTAGGGCAGCATCAGGATCATCGGAACCTTCTACATAAGCCCTCAGGAACCCCGGAAAATCAATCCGTTTGCCACTAGCACGGAAGCCCGCATCTTCCACTTGCAGGTGAATGCCCACCATGGTCTGCCTCGCATCGGGCATCTGAGAAGCAACAGTACGCTTCCAGATCAGGTCGTACAATGCCAGTTCTTTCCCGCTTAAGCCCGTAGCTTGGGGAGTGCGAAAACTACTACCCGCCGGGCGGATGGCTTCGTGAGCTTCCTGCGCTCCCTTGGATTTGGTGGTGTAGTTGCGGGGTTTAGGGGGGAGGTATTCCTGACCATATTTTTCTAAAACACAGGCACGGGCAGCAGTGATTGCCTGCTCAGACAGGTGGACAGAATCCGTCCGCATATAGGTGATGTAGCCATTTTCGTAGAGGCTCTGGGCAATCCGCATCGTCTCCCGTGCCGAAAGGCGGAGTTTACGGTTGGCTTCCTGTTGCAGGGTGGAAGTAGTGAAGGGAGGGGAAGGTTTGCGGGTGACGGGACGTTCTTCAATTTCTGCCACAGTCCAAGTTTTACCCTCAAGACGAGTTTGCAGGGCGATCGCTTCCTGTTCTCCTAATAAAACCACCCGCCGTCCGGGGATTAACTGCCCCGTATTTTCATCAAAATCTGCTCCAATAGCAACTTTTACTCCCCCCACAGTGACCAGCTTGGCAGTAAATACCCCATGACAATCCAAGTTAGCGAGGAGATCCCAGTAACCAGCCTGCTTAAAGGCTCGGCGCTGACGTTCTCGCATCACCAGCAGGCGCACCGCCACCGATTGTACCCGCCCGGCGGAGAGTCCCCAAGCAATTTTTTTCCACAACAGGGGCGATAGGGTGTAACCGACTAAGCGATCGAGAATTCGCCGCGTTTCTTGAGCATGGACTAATTGTTCATCAATGTTGCGGCAGTTCTTTAAGGCTTTTTGAATTGCCTCTTGGGTAATTTCGTGGAAGACCATTCTCTTGATTGGTACCTTTGGCTTCAGGAGTTGCAACAAATGCCAGCTAATACTTTCGCCTTCCCGGTCTTCGTCCGTGGCTAGGATCACTTCCTTGGCAGTCTTCAATGCCTCTTTGAGTTCCTTGACGATCTTTTGCTTGTCCTTAGGAATGATGTACAACGGGGAAAAATCTGCGGCGACATTCACCCCTAGATTTGCCCACTTCTCTCCCTTGTAAGCGGCAGGAATCTCATCGGCAGAGGAGGGGAGGTCACG
This sequence comes from Phormidium lacuna HE10JO, assembly GCA_943370025.1. Taxonomy (GTDB): domain Bacteria; phylum Cyanobacteriota; class Cyanobacteriia; order Cyanobacteriales; family JAAUUE01; genus JAAUUE01. Next base: position 11,804 of record CALRPI020000087.1, read on the forward strand.
AATATGCCCCATAGAAGCCGTCACCTGATAGCTGGAGGGCAGGTAGTTACGGATAGTCCGGGCTTTGGTTGGAGATTCAACAATAACAAGAGTAGACATGATCATCAAATCGGGGTGGTCAAGATAAAAGTAGGTAAGTCCTTATAACACAAGGGTTACAATTAAAGCAACAGGTAGATGGTAGGTAGCGATCGCCGAATCTCTAGGGAAAAAATATTTCTCAGCTACCTCTAAACTCTACACTAACCTTAAACTAGGCAATTTTCCTAGATTTATAATTTCTTGATCTCAGACTGACACACCTAGTCGAGATTTGCCAACTCTTAATTAATTATTTTTTGTAGATTAAAATTTATGTTGATTCGTAAATTAGCCGAGTGTGAAGAGTTTGTTGCAGGAGACAATACCTATTTGCGAGAACTCCTGCACCCAGATAAGCAACCTCTAGACCTGCGGTATAGTCTGGCGCAAGCGATCGTCCCTCCGGGCAAAACTTCCCTTGACCATACCCTGAAAACCTCTGAGGTTTATTACATTCTTAGTGGGGTGGGAGAAATGAGTATTGATGGAGAAACTCAGCGGGTAGAACCGGGAGATGCCATCTACATTCCCCCCCAAGCTCGACAGTTCATTCATAATTATGGCGAGGAGCCGTTAGTGTTTATCTGCATTGTGGATCCGGCTTGGCGGGAGGAGGATGAGACGATCTTTCGTCCTTAGAGTTTGCTATTTACAGCACTTTGCGTTCAAATGAGACACGCCACAAATATTGAGAGTCCTACCAATGTTGGGTTTGAGAGTGGGCTTCGACGACCCTCAGCCCACTCTCAAACTGCTATAGGATGGCACACCCGAAGGGTACGCCATCCTAGACTCAAATAGGACTACTATATCTGTATCTAGGGGATATTTAGGCGATCGCCCTATGCTAAAAATCTTTACGGGTGGGGGAGGTTGTGGAAAGGACTGGGACATTTTTGTGGGAAGATAAAAAAGTTCCCCTAAAAAGGCATTTTTATTTAGTTTTAGTTTTTCTAATTAACATCATGAAAGTTGGCGATCGTGTCCGTGTCACTCAATCCACTACTATTTATCATCACCCCGCCCATAAGGGACAAGGCTTTGATCTGAAGGGGCAAGAAGGCGAAATCATTGCAATTATCACTGAGTGGCAGGGTCGTCCCGTAAGTGCCAACTTTCCGATTCAAGTCAAGTTTCCTGAGAAACTCCGGGCGCATTTTCGGGAAGATGAACTTGAGCTGATTTGAACTTAGCAGGCTCTAATCCAAATAAAGGCGCACCCTTTGGGTGCGCCTTTATTTATGATTTGTCACCGTAATAAAAAGCAATTTCTTTCTCTTTCAGGGGGGCAAAGTTGGCGTTAACCAACATTTGGTCTAAATCTGCTTGGGAGATATGTTTGGCACCGATGCGAACAATCCGCGATCGCATAGTATTCGATACGCCGCTGCGTTGCCTGCCGGCTTCTAGTGCCATAACTTTGGTGTAGAGGTCTAGTTTGGTGGCAGGAATGGGGGAACCATCAAAATCAATGCCTTGGGCGATCGCTACATCAATGGCATCGGCGCCGATATTTTCTGAGGACATAGGTAATAAAATCTGGAAATAAAGTTTTAATTCTGCCAATTTTACTACCATAGCGATCCTAAATGAGCAGCCAATAGTAGGGGTGCAAGGCTTTGCGACCTCAATGAGTAACGTCGCAAAACTAGAGTTGCTATATGCTTAGGGTTGTCCGGTGACCACGCCCCAAAAATGGGATTTAAATCTGTCTTCAGGAACATCAATGTGCATTTTCCTTGCCCAAGTAAAAATATCAAAACTAACTCGATTATTTTTGAGGGCAACATTACCAACAAGGGCAACCCAGTGGTTAGGGAAAGGCACTGGAGGTGAATCCCTTTGGAGTAAGCCTTCGGAGGTAACGAGAGCAAGGGCAACACCGCCGGAGTTGATGATGTTGGCAGCTTGTTGCAGGACTTGCAGATCTCTGGTCAAAAAAGCAGAGGTGAATTGCACCTGCTGATAGTTGAGAATTTCTTGGAGCCAGCCTTGCATTTCCCAAGGTTTAGTCATCCCAGCGATGTTGCGAATAATTTCGTGGGAGTTGGTCTGGACGGGGAAGAGGAAATTTTCTGATTCTCGGAGAGTGGATAAGACCATCCAATCAGCGACGGGCATTTGGGGATTGCCTTGGTCAGCCAGCAGTTCGGGAGAAGGGTAAATCCATCTAGTTTTAGTGCTGAAACCACCAATCTGATAGAGGTTCCGGCAGATTTGCACATATTTAATGGGATGGCGACGAATTAGCTCAAACATTAGGGAAGCAGGACCACAAAAAGGTTGTTGTCCTTGGTTGACTTGGAAGGGGTCTTGAACGCGCGATCGCATTTCCCCAATCAGTTGAGGTTTCTGGATTGCAGGCCAAATACCGGGGACTTTTGATTGTTCAAAAGCGGCAATCGCATTCATTGCCTGGGTAACTAGATTGGGGTCTGGCAGTTGAGCAGGATTAGAGATATTGGTTGCTGTCACTAGTTGATCTCCTATTAAATATGGTTTAATATCCTGCTGATTTTGTTAGTTCACAACATTTTGTTAGTTCACAACAATGAAATTTGTTCTTTTAGTCAAAATTGCAATCGCCGAAAACTTTTAAAGCATTCTCTTATAGATCATTTATAAAGTGTCTAGAAGATACGATTTTCCGCCCCCGCCGGGGGTGGAAAATCGTACCTTATAAATAGCCTCTTATATAGCAATCCTAATTGAGTTTAGAATTTTAGAGGGTTGAGAACGGCTCCCCCTCCGAAGGAGCCGTTCTCAACCCATTTAGGATGGCTATATATATCTTCAATCCTTTGCCAAATCGAAGGGTTTAAAAAGGTCACACCCCACCATAAGTGCGGACTTTTCAATCATTTTCATGATTGCCATATACGTTTTAGCTGATTAACAACTTATATTCTTATGATACTCATGAGAATTGCTGAATTACTAGAGGGTGAAAACGACATAAAGTAAAAAAATGTATCAAGTACTGCAAACTTTCACAGCTAATGTCCATAATATTTGGAAATATTTTGAGGCATTGTATCTCAGATTGCCCAAATGTCTTTATACTCAGACGTAAATAAACCATCAACTTCAAGATAATCATGCGTAAAAATCATTTGTTATTGGCGATCGTGCCTATATTTGCTTCTCTAGCAGCCTGTAGCGCAACGGTGAACACCACTACCCCAACGGGAACAGCCGGAGCAGCTTCTCCCGGAGGGAAAGACGCAGCGGCTGCCCCTAGCAAGAGCCGTCTGGATACAGTAATCAGCCGAGGTAAGCTGATGTGTGGAGTCAGTGGAGACCTACCGGGCTTTAGCTTTGTAGACCAAACTGGGAAATACTCTGGCTTGGATGTGGATTTCTGTAGAGCCTTAGCAGCAGCGTTATTCAACGATCCAGAAAAAGTAGAATATCGCAACCTGACCTCCAAGGAAAGATTTGAAGTTCTCAAAGCAGGGGACGTAGACCTCCTCAGTCGAAATAGTACTTGGACTGCGGGACGGGATACCGGATTGGGTCTAGAATTTGTTTCCACCATGTTTTATGACGGTCAAGGCATGATGGTGAGCAAGGCTGCTGGCATCACCAAACTAGAAGATTTAGCTGGAAAATCTGTATGTGTGGAAACTGGGACAACCACAGAACTCAACCTTGCCGACCAGATGCGGAAGTTGAACATCGACTACAAACCCCTGGTATTTGAAAATGGTGATGCTACCTACGCTGCCTATGCTCAAGGTCGTTGTGAAGGAGTTACCTCCGATCGCTCTCAACTAGCTGGTCGCCGGACTACCCTACCCAAGCCTGATGACCACCAAGTTCTGGATGTAGTAATGTCCAAAGAACCCCTAGCTCCCGTAGTTGTTAACAACGATTCTCGTTGGGCAGATGTGGTGAAATGGACTGTCTTTACCCTAACCACTGCTGAAGAATTGGGGATTAATGCCAAAAATGTAGATGAGAAATTAAAATCTACCGATCCCTCAGTAAAACGCTTTCTAGGAGTAGAAGGAACCTTGGGCAAGGATATGGGCTTACCCAATGACTTTGCAGTGAAAGTGATTAAAGCCGTTGGCAACTACGGAGAAATTTACGAACGGAATGTAGGTACTGGCAGCAAAATCAATCTTCCTAGAGGTATCAACAAACTTTGGAATGATGGCGGCTTAATGTATTCTCCTCCTTTCCGCTAAAAATAGTGGTCAAGACTTCAGTTTGTCGGGTGGGCAGTGCCCACCCGACGAGAGCTAAGTTGCACGACTAAAACTCGATCCCTCCTAGCCCCCCTGAAAAAGGGGGCAAACATCTATAGTTTCTGGCTTAAGTTGACACCAAGGTCAGCCTTGCACCCCTACCTAAAACAATATGAGTACAACTAAAGTTCCTTTGTGGCGAGACGATCGCTTCTGGAAAATCACCTTTCAAGTCCTAGCTATTATTGCCGTGTTTGTGATTGCAGACTTCTTCCTGTTTAATCTCCGGCTGAATATGGCAAAACGGGGCAGTCTTTTTGGGTTCGATTTTCTAGGTTCTCAGGCATCCTTTGATATTGGAGAATATTTAATTCCCTTTCAATCTCAGGATCCCTACGGCAAGGCGTTTCTAGTGGGAATTCTCAACTCCCTGAAGGTGATGATTATTGGGGTTGTGCTAACGACAATTTTGGGGATTACGGCAGGTATTGCCAGATTTTCTAATAACTGGTTAGTCCAGAAAATAGTCTCAATTTATGTAGATCTATTTCGGAATACGCCGATTCTTTTGCAATTATTATTTTGGTATTTTGCCGTATTTTCTAATCTACCGAAGATAGAAAACCGGATTGAAGTTCTTGGTTCCTTCTATCTATCCAACCGGGGTTTAGCTTTACCTTGGTTGGGGGATAGCACCACGGCATGGCTTTCCTTGATGGGATTGATCGCCTTGGCGATCGCCGCCTTCTTGGTTTGGAAACAACGGATCAAAATCATGGTGGAGCAGGGGGCATCGGGTCAGAATCTGATGTTTGTGTTGCTGGGGATGGGGATGGCGGCATTGATCTTATTTATCTTTGGTCTGCAATGGACTTTCCCTGTCTTGACTGATGGCAGCAAATTTAAGGGGGGATTAACCCTATCTGCGGAATATTGTTCGGTGGTGTTGGGATTGGTGTTTTATACCGGAGCCTTTGTTTCTGAGATTGTCCGAGCGGGGATTCAATCGGTGGCGAAGGGACAATGGGAGGCAGCTAAAGCCTTGGGTCTAAATTCCAGCATTTTGATGCGCTTAGTCATATTCCCCCAAGCCCTGCGGGTGATGATTCCGCCCCTGACTAGTGAATATCTCAACCTTTGTAAGAATTCTAGTTTGGCGATCGCCGTTGGTTTTCCTGATGTCTATGCTGTTTCCTCGACAATTCTTAACCAAACGGGAAGAGCGATCGAAATAGTTTTAATGATTATGGCAACCTATCTTTTAATTAATTTAGTCATCGCCTTAGGCATGAATGTGCTGAATAGTTCTGTCCAGATTAAAGAACGATAATAGCATCAACTTTTCTGAATATTTCTCGACTATTAGTTAATTATTTAGTTTCCTCCCTATAACTAATCTATGACAACCCAATCAACCCTTCCCGCTACTCCCCCTGTATCCTTTGCTAGTGCCCTAGCTTGGTTAAAAAAGAATCTCTTTGATGGCTGGTTAAATAGCCTCTTGACCGTTGGTATTGGGTTAATAGTTTTGAATATTTCCATAGGCTTTATCCAGTGGATAACTAGTCAGGCAAAATGGGATGTAATTCCGGCGAATTTGCCCCTATTTATGGTGGGCAGATTCCCCGCTAGTCAATACTGGAGAACTTGGATTATTGCCTCGCTCGTTGTCACCCTTGGCGGTTTGACCTGGGGGATGCTCACCCTGAGCAACGAACCTGACGGAAATCATCAAATTGGCTTCGATCGCAATACCATAATCGGCATTGGTATCCTAGCTTTTGTGGTTGTTCTCCTGCCCCTAGAACCCACCCCAAAAATATTTGTGCTGGGGATTATCTGCCTTGGTTTAGGTGGTTGTTTTCTGGGCAGATTGGGGGTCAGGAAACTGCCAAATATCGGTACTTTTATTGGTGTAGGCTGGCTGGTTTCCTTCTTTATCAATCTCTGGCTACTCATGGGAGGATTTGGTCTCCAAAATGTAGGTACAGACCTTTGGAATGGCTTATTATTAACCATCTTTATGGCATCAATTAGCATTACCTTGTCCTTTCCCTTGGGAATCATTTTTGCCCTGGGCAGACAGAGTAGTTTGCCGGTGGTGAAGTTTTTCTCGGTGGCTTATATCGAAATCTTTCGCGGTTTGCCCTTGGTGGGGATATTATTTGCGGCTCAAGTCATGCTGCCGTTGATTTTGCCGGGGGACTGGCGGATAGACCGAGTAGTGCGGGCGATCGCTGGGCTGACCATCTTCACCTCTGCCTACCTTGCCGAAGCCATCCGGGGTGGTTTACAAGCAATTCCTAAAGGTCAAATAGAAGCCGCCAGCGCCTTGGGATTAAATACACCCTTGAGTTTATATTTAATCGTTATGCCTCAGGCACTCAGAGCCGTAATTCCTGCTTTGATGAACTTGTTTTTAAGTTTATTCAAAGATACTTCCCTCTTAGCAGTGGTAGGTTTAGTAGAACTAACTGGAATTTCGCGAAATATTCTGGCAAATCCCGCATTTTTAGGCAGGTTTGCGGAGGTTTATCTGTTTGTAGGTATTATTTATTTAATCTGTTGCTCGGCAATGTCTCTAGCTAGTAAACAATTAGAAGTTAATCTAGGAGTAGGGAAACGATGAAAAATATTCTTACTCCTCCCCCGCCAACTTAAATTCTTCTGCAACATGATCCCCCCTGCCCCCTACCCTTACGGGAAGGCAAAGCCTATAAAAAGGGGGGAGAATTAATTAAAAAAGGGGGGGACTAATTGATTCTGCTAATTAATTCTTCTTCTTAATTTCTTCCATTTTTATATCAGCTCTAACCCTAGGATAAAAACCATGACCCATAGCATCAACGAAACCAACGGCAAAATTAATGGCTCTGTAGCTACAGAATCTAAATCGGTAATTGTGGCACAAAATGTAGAGAAATGGTACGACAATCAATTTCATGTTTTGCGTGGTGTGAGTTTGACTGTTTATGAAGGGGAAGTGGTTGTGATTATGGGACCATCGGGTTCTGGGAAATCTACCTTCATTCGGACTTTTAATGCTTTAGAAGCTTATCAAAAGGGATCAATTAATATCGATGGCATTGAACTTTCCCATGATTTGAAAAATATTGAAGCAATCCGCCGGGAAGTGGGGATGGTGTTCCAGCAATTTAATTTGTTTCCCCATTTAACTATCTTAGAAAATGTCACCCTTGCCCCCATCTGGGTGCGCCGCTATCCGAAGAAGAAAGCCGAAGAAATTGCCATGAAACTGCTAGAGCGGGTGGGAATTTCGGAGCAAGCCCGCAAGTATCCGGGGCAGCTATCGGGGGGACAACAACAACGGGTGGCGATCGCTCGCGCCTTAGCCATGCAACCTAAGGTAATGCTCTTTGATGAACCCACATCTGCCCTTGACCCAGAAATGGTGCGGGAAGTATTAGACACCATGAAAACCCTAGCCAATGAGGGGATGACCATGGTAGTTGTCACCCATGAAGTTGGGTTTGCGCGGGAAGTAGCCGATCGGATTGTCCTCATGGATGGGGGCTTATTAATTGAAGAGGCAGACCCCACAGAATTTTTCACCAATCCCAAAGAAGAACGTACCCGCAAGTTCCTCTCCCAGATTCTATAGCAATATAATTTACACATTTGGACATTATTGCAGGCGTGGAGTACCTGCAATAACGCCTAAATGTGTTGATATCGCCATTGTTGTCAGATGTATGGAATTGCAAATCATTCCAAATTGCAAGCTATATTCCCAACTTTTCCCGCATCACATCTGGTTTGTCTTTAAAACCGACTAAAACTGCTGTTCCATTTTTGACAAAAAGAGGACGTTTCAGCAGCATCGCATCTTTAGCAAAAGCCTCAATCCATTCTTGGTTTGTCCAATTGTTCCTAGCTTCGCCTAAATCGCGGTAAGACTGACCAGAAGTGTTTCGCATAGTATGAAAACCTAAGGAATTTACCCAATTTTCAACCATCTCGCGAGTGGGTGGATTTTCTTTGGTGTTGATAAACTCATAGGTGACTCCGCTATCTTCTAGCCATTTGAAGGCTTTTTTGCAGGTTCCACAATTGGGGATTCCGTAAACTTGAATTGACATGATATTTGGGAATTAGGTAATGAGCTTTGGGCATTGGAATAACTAATATCTAATAACCCCTTTGACCCTTCGACTACGCTCAGGAGAATGTTAATAACCCTTCAACTTCGCTCTGGGTATCGGAAACAACTAATAACTAAAGTTACTAACTACTAATAAGATTGCTATATAATTTTAGCATCTCCTAGAAGACTTAGTATCTCATTCGGTGTAAGAATAGAGCTAATACTTATACATTTAATCATCCATAATCTAATAAAATAATGACAAAAACCGCATGGGTGTTTCCCGGTCAAGGCTCTCAAGCTTTGGGGATGGGCATCGATTTAATTAGTTTGGCAACAGCACGGGAGAAATTCCAGCAAGCCGAAGATATTCTCGGCTGGTCGGTGATTGCCACCTGCCAGAGTGAAGCCGAGAAGCTGAATCAAACTTTGTATACTCAGCCCTGTTTATATACCGTAGAAGCGATTTTAATCGATATTCTCAAAGATAAGGGGCAACAACCGGATGTCGTCGCAGGGCATAGTCTAGGGGAATACGTGGCTCTTTATGCAGCCGGGGTATTTGATTTTGCCACGGGGTTAAGTTTGGTGAAACTCCGATCGCAACTGATGGATCAAGCCCAAGGAGGCAAGATGGTGGCTCTGTTGGGGGGTGATCGAGCAGAAATCGAAGCCGCGATCGCCGCAGAACCTGAGGCAGTCCTTGCCAATGACAACTGCCCCGGTCAATTGGTGATTTCTGGGACTCCTGCTGGAGTAGATGCGGTAGTTAGCAAGATAAAAGTCAAAAAAGCCATGCCCCTAAAGGTTTCCGGTGCTTTTCATTCTCCCCTGATGGCGGAGGCAGCTAGGGAATTTGCCCAAGCTCTGGACGCTGTTCCCTTCACCGATGCCCAAGTTCCCCTGTTATCTAATGTAGACCCGACTCCAGCCCAAGCTGCCGAAGTGCTCAAAGAACGGATCACGCAGCAGATGACTGGTTCCGTCCGCTGGCTAGAAATTTCTCAGCAGCTACCCCAAATTGGAGTGAGTCGTGTGGTGGAAGTTGGCCCCGGCAAGGTGCTAACAGGTTTAATTAAGCGTAGTTGTGATGGCTTAACCCTAGAAAATGTGGGTAGCTTGGCAGATATCTAAACTTATAAGATTTACGCATTTGGAAGTTTTTTGGGGGGGGGGGGGG
>CALRPI020000088.1:0-21242 GCA_943370025.1 Phormidium lacuna HE10JO
TTGCCCAGGCTATCGTAGATCGTTTGGCGAAATTGCTGAAGTTGTTTGAAAATCATAATGTCAATGGAAAGTTTACATCATTGACATTACGGCAGTCGGTGCCTATCATTGACTGCCTTCCTACTCGTTTTTTAGTCCAAACTCAAGTAAAAAAGTAAGTCCTGTTATCTCCCCTCATGAGGATTGAAACAATGGTCACTAACCTAAAAATTTCCCCAGAAACCGAAGTATTTTACCCCGGCGAGGACAATGAACCCTTAGCAGAAACCCATGAGCATCTTTTAGCAATTATTAATACCTTCCAAGGTAATAAAGACAATGATTACCTGATTAAAAAAAGTCTCTACGAGCAGCTAAGTGTAGAAGAATATTGGCTCTTTGACCCCAGAGGAGAATGGGTTCCAGAGCAAATACTGGGTTGTCGTCTCCAACCAGAAGGATTTTATCGAAAAATCACCAATAACTATAGCGAAGTCCTCAACTTAAACCTAGTGCCAGAGGGAAGTTTACTGACTTTTTATGCTATCGACAGTGGGGAGAAACTGCTGATTCCTGATGAACTGTGGCAGGCTCTCCAAGGAGAAACCCAAGCTAGGCAGGCAGCCCAAAGAAAAGCCGAGGAAGCTGAACAGAGAGCGATGGAATTAGAGGCGATGCTCGATCGCTACCGTAATCAATTTGGAGACTTGCCTAATACCTGATATTAACTTCTCGTTTTCGCCACTTGAAATAGTCTTAGGGTAAGGGTTTCATTTGTACCTTAGCCCAAGGCAAGTACCGATATTTGGCATAAAACCCCGTCAGCATGAGTAGGATAATCACTAATGCTCCTAGGCCGATCGGACTAGGGAGCCAAAATACTGCCTCTAAGTGATTTATCTCGGCGGCTTGGAGTTGCCAAGTTAATCGATGCCCATCTTGACTAGTAATGGGGATTAACCCATGATCGACCGGAACATTCTTAGCTCCCCAAGGTGCTTCTAGACTAAATCCTAGCTGGAATAGGGATGTAGGATTAATGATCACCTCTCCTTCTGGGGAAACTAAACCCAGCGATCGCAAATCTAACTCTATTTGGAGATGATTGCGCTGCAACAAGAGAAGATTACTTTGCTGCAAATCAAAGTGAATATCTAAGTTTGGCAAGCTCTCTTGCCCTGACTGCCTATTATTACCTAATTGTTGGGGCTGGAAAAAAGCATTGAATTTTTCAGCCAATTCCTGACCACTAGTAAAGGGTATCTTTACTGTAACGTCTTGAGGTGATTCCCATCTGACCTCTCCAGCAAGAGATTTAGCTCTAGTTTCAATCTTAGATAACCATTGGCGGGATTGTTTACTCCCAAAATTTCTTAACTCTTCATCAAAACGGATGTGTTGAACGAATACCCCCTGATTGGGACCAGCAAAATTCACCCCCACATCATACTGAACACAACCAGAAATCGCTAGATAAGATAGCAGGATTATTGCTAAGAATCCCCAACGCAATAGCTTAAAAGAGCGACGAGAAATATATTGACGAGGTTTGTTTTGAGAAAATTGCTTAAATATTTGATTAAAATGTTGATCCCATGCCATAGCTTAGTTGATTGGGTTAATCTAGATATTAATTAGCTTTGGTTAGTTGATATTAGCAGAGTTTTGCTGAGCAATACGTTGGTATACATCTAATCCTATCCATTAATTTAGCAGGTCAAGGCGTAATTATCCAAAGAAGGAAGCTACTCTAGAAATACTCATTTTTAATTTTTCTCATGATGCTCTAAAACAAATTAATCGAACTTACAGCAGTTTTTGTTCAAATAAGACACAATGCAACTGTATAAAATGCTTATCAAGATTAGGTTTGAGAGTGGGTGGCTGTAGCCACCCACTCTCAAACTGCTGTACTAGGTTTTGGGAAGTTTTTGTTGGCGGAGGATCGTCGAAGCTCCCGCAAAAATCTTCTAATAAATAAAAGATAAATAAAAGCTCTAAGAAACTAACAACTAAGGAGATGCAATGCATTCTCCTTCTCTACGAGTCTCCATCGAACCCAACAAGGTAGTAATCTGTACGCAACGCATTGTGTTAGTACTGGGAGGGTTGCTGCCGAATTGCCCTAAGGTAATATTTAAAGGGCTGGTTAAAGATTTGGCACTCGATCGCAACACCCCCGTATGGTCAAATCGAATCCTGCCTGCAGGAGTTGTCGTCACAGCAGTGGGCGTACCGCCGCCGACATTTGTTCCTGAAAAATTCGTACCTACCCAAACTTGATTAGGCGAAAGTCCAATATCAGCTCCTAGGCTTTGCCAGTTGGTAGGAGTTGCATTGCCATCATTATCAGGAAAAGAAGCTAGTTCCGGAACTCCACTGCTGCCCATGCGGATCATGAAACTATAGCTGAACTTAGTTTTGCGAGCTTCACTTTGAGTACTTTGTAATGCTCTCAAGACTACATCATTAGCCCGGTTGACCCGCTGTTGATTGAGAAACCCTAGCCAGCCGGGGGCGGCGATCGAGCTGAGAACTCCAATAATAATGATGACGATTAATACTTCGATTAAGGTGAAACCACCCTGCCGTTGTTTTCTTCTCAGATAACTTGTCTTCCGTAATTTCATAGTTGATCCTCTTATTAGTTATCTACTAGTTATCTACTGCACATCTAAGAAGCCTTGTCCTCTGACTTGAACTGTTGCCCGAGGGAAGAATACTTTATTGCTCTCGCTATATCTACATTCTGATTTTGTCGGGTCGCAATTAGCCTTAAAGCGGAACATTGCATTTCCTCGAATAAATACCTGCGCTACCCAGAGGCTAGAATTTACACAGGAATAGAACCCTCTGACTGCATTAGTTGTCCCAAACTTAGCATCACCGTTAGGGATTCTGTCCAAAGGTTTATTGTCAGCAGGATTCAGAGGACATTGGAGACCATTCGCAGCAGTACTACTAGTACTATTTGTCTGCCATTCACTTTGGTCAATGTAGTCTACTAAGGTCGCCACAGGTGATGTGAAAGAGCCAGTTCCTTTCTTCCAGTTGTTCATGTTGGTATCCAAGCTACCAAGATTTCGATCGATCACAAACAGGGCAAAACCATCATCAGTCCCCAAGTCTGCATCACCTTTATCTAAATAAAGTGCTGGATCATCAGGGGAAGCCCCGATCGCTAGAGTAGGTGGTGGACTTATTCTGACTCCATCACGAATTTCAAACCTGCCAATTCGACTAGAGTTTGACCAAACCGCACTTCCCCCATTGCCAATAATTTGATAGTAGACCACCAAAGAGTAGACGTAGGGATTAACACCCGCATTGCTATCTACCCGAGAATTTTCAATTAGTTGCCGTTTCCAAAAAGCCAAAATGGGAATGCAGCTACTAGCATTAGTACAGCCGGGGGCTGGTTGAGCCGGAGGAATTTGGTCTTTGATCCCACCAGTAATCCCGGTGGCGGAGACATTATTTAATGCTTGCACCCCATAGATATAAATTGCTTGTTGCAGGTCTCTAGCAATATAGTCTAGTGCTGCTTGGACTTCCTGTTCTGTAGTTGACTTAGCCTGCTCTCGGTTATCGCTATCTAGCATATTCACCATAAACCCCAACATGGGAGCCATGACTAAAAATGCCAAAACCATGCCCACTAGTAGCTCAATTAAAGTAAAACCAAATTTTTTCTTGGATCGACGACGCTGAAAAAATTGATGCAGCAACCTTTTAATATTCATATTTTTCATATTCATCGGTTAATTAAATGAGACTAGTTAGACTTATCTAGAAATTGTTTGATAATTAGTTTTATTTATATAGATAAATATGCTTGTTAGCTCTAGAGCATAAATTATTGAAGGTGTTGTTTAAGGTGATGGGGAAGGGGCTGCACCACAAGATGTCCCTCCAATAGTATTCCCTAGTCGAGTACAAATATTAGGAAATAGTTTTGTAACATCGCTACCTCGAATAGTAATATCGGTAGTAATTTCTACAAGGGGAGCTTTTTTGTCTCCTAAGCCTCCACCGAAGGTAGCTCCCTTCTGGCTCTCTGTAGCATTAGAGGCTTTGAGTGATGCGCCGCCATCAAAACCATCAGCTCGGTAAACCCTAACTCCTAAAATGTAGCCTTGCTCGGCATCAAGCACAGTGCTACTGGGATCTGAGATTGTAGTACTCCGAAATGCTTGGACGATCACATCCTGAAGACTATCAGCACTACAAACCCCATCACCATCCACATCAAAGCAATAGAGACTGGGTTTTGTCAAATCAATATCATTGATTACATAACCATTAGTTTTACATTTATCGTTACCCTTAGCAGCAGTTTGAGTTAGGCAACCATTCAAGGCATCAACAGGAGGCGGATCTATGGCTCCATCAAACAAAATACCATTAGTAACATTATTCTTTAAAGTTGCTTGCTCTAGAAAAACTCTAGAATTGGGGGCTTGGATAGAGGTAGCACGAGTTCCTTCAATATAGGTACGGGCAGCTTGGGTTGCACTTTCTACTCGCCGGGCTTGGATCCTAGTTGCTACAGATAGAACTACTACTGGAGCAATTCCCACCAATAAAATCCCCACTATGATAATTGCCAAGAGAGATTCCACGATCGTGAATCCTCCATCTCGCTTAGCCCGGGCAACTAGTATTCTTTTACGTTTACGGCGCATCATAAGTTCTTATCCCTATTTTCAGTTACCTAATAGGTCTTCTACCTCCTAAAGAAAGCACCTAAAGAAGGCAGAAGACAAATCCTAAATACAACCACTAGGTCTTTGTTTTGCATCTACTGCTGGACTTCCAGAAGTAGCAACTTTCGCACACAGTAGGGTTTTTACCCAAGCATCATCACGGCTAACTTCCCGGAAAAATTCACTAGGTCGAGCCGCAGAAGGCAAGGAGAATCGTTTGCTAAACAAATCTGCTGATTGGTTCAGTAAGCCCACATCATACCCCCACGATCTCTTTGGTGCTACATAGTAGGGTGCTCGGAACAAGTTACCACCACCGGGATAGCGGAAACCCTTAAAGGAGAGACTATTTGTATAGACTGGAGTATCAAAGAAAAGAGAAGTATCAAGCGATTGGTTATTGATCGAGTCAAAGGGTGCAGAAGCATAATTACTCTTTTTGTACTGAATTAGACTTCCCGCAATATTAACTTTAGTAGCTAGTTCCCAGTTTTCTAGAAAACGAGGGAAGTTAATCAAGCCACCACTGCTTTCTGCCGATTCGTCACCGACAGCAAACTGAGTTATCTCTGGCTCAATGGGACGAGATGGGGAATCACCCATAACCAACACGGCATTAAAGGTAGATTCTGAGGCTTTGGGAATCCAGCCGCTACTATCTAAGGTATCTGTAGAAAAAGCATTACTTGGAGTACCTCCCGGTGAGTGGATATTCAGAACTGGAGCCATAATTGGCTGGTTAGTTAGTTTCTGATAGTTAGGCGGCAAGCTATTCATCGCCCAAATTTCCATGGTTACCTTAGGAGGAACCGAACCGGGGAGAGTAGCAGGCGGGGTGGGGGCAGTTTCCGGAGCGATCGGGATAGTCCGAGGCTCTCGGAGATTGCTGGTTGTAAAGCCAAGGAATCTGCCGGCGGTGACTTTAGTATTGTCACCAATTCTTAAGGGACTCGACACTGGAGTTGCAGGAGCCGGATCGACTGTATTTCGACCGATAAAGTTACCTGCCAATAAATGCCCTTTGAAAGGAGGGTTAGGCACCGCCGCCGTAGGAGCAGCAGTGGCGTTGGCATCAGCAATCGTGATCCCGCGCTTGGAAACCCAGAAGACGTTATTCGGGCTAACTCCGTCTAAGTTGAGTTTCACTCCATCCCCCACGAGGGTAGTGTCGCCGATTGTGATGCCCTCATCACTCAAGCCTCGGATCACAAAGATTGGATTAGGATCCGCCAACTCTTCAGTTCCCTGCTGGAGAGTAATGGTCGTCCCCGCTGGAATGGGCAAGCCAACTGTCGATGTACCGAGGTCAATATAGGTGACTCTTCTTGCCCCTGCGGTGGCTGGTGGCACCGGCTTAATGGTCAACGTAGCTGGTGAAGTCGGCGGTACAGCCGGAACCAGAGTGACATAGGTTGCTCCAGTGGCAGGAGGTGTGGCAAAGTCTGAAAGGACAATATCACCAGCCGCAGCCAGCAAAGTAGCTTTAAATGAATCAATGGCTTCAGCTACAGGAGTATCACAGGGTTTTACGCTGTCTCCTTTGGGGTCAATCCCACCGTAGGAACCAGTAGCACCTCCGGCTGGAGTGTCTTTCCAAGCCGCCTCATTGAAGGGTGATAACGCAGCCGCAGTCGGGTCTCCAAACTCTTTGGCATAAGGCTCAAAGGGTTTGACTGCCACAGCAGGCATAGGGTCACCTGTTTGGGGTAAGGGTAGGGTAGATAGATTAGCTCCTGTATTCTCGGGGAGAGTTTTTGGTGCTAAATAACCCAGAGTTCCAGTAGATTTTTGAGTCCTTACTACGATTTGGCTAGAAGCACCAGCACCGGGAGCTACAGGGTCAGCAACCGTGGCTGGGGCGACTACAACTGGCTTGGTCGCAATACAGAAAGTATTTTTAGTTGCCTCTGCCAAGTTGGTTTTCACAGCCGGGTCGGTGACGATCAAGGAAATTAGTCCGTCATCGAAGGGAGCCAAAAATTGTGGTAGGGCAACTTTTTTAGCTGTAGTTGTCGGGTCTGGTAAATATTGTTGATAGTATGCCCCGGCAGGACTAGGGGAGAAGTCTGTCGGTGGGGCAGCTCCTGGGGCAAACTCTAGAGGAGAATTTGGAGCTGTTGCCGCTGGAGCTTTCAAACTGAGAGATTGTTGAGTCCCACTGCCAAACCATAGAACAGGATCAGAACCAGTTCCTTCGATCGGCGTTGGAGTTAATGTGGTTATGAGTGGACTCAAAGCAATCGTACCCTTATCAGCAGCTTTTTTGATTGTCACTAACTTCGTCGTATTATCGGCAGCGATACCACTGCCTAGGATAATATCGCTATTAGGATCTGCAGGATTTGATGTCATTAACAAACTGCCATCAGAGTTGCGGGCAAAGGCGACTCTCCGGGGCAGACGATAGATAGAATCAAGCCTTTCTGGTGTGCTAGGAGTAACTGTCGGCAGACTACTAGTAGATCCCGCATCAATAGTCAGGTTGGTCGGTGTGACTCCATCAATAGTTACGGTATGGGATTGTTTCCAATCTTGGGGACGACAAGCTACTACCGGGAGTTTGAGGCAAATTTCCATTCTATAGGGAGTAATGCCACTAGCTCGGCGCTGAATGGGAGTAACACCATTTGTCCAGTAGGAGCTTTGATTGGTGCTATTGGGAGTAGTTACATTGGCAGTTTTAGAGCTAGTCCCAAAACCATTCCAGAGGAACCCGTTTTTCAATCGTGGTTCCACAAGATAGTTGCCTCCATTATTATTCTGGTCAAAATTGCTATCACTCCGCACCCCATCATAGTAATTGTTAGAAAGGAGAGTAATAGAATCGGCAATAATCCTTGCAGCACGCCACTGATCACCTTGTGCGCAACCTGCTAGACCGGGACGGCAGGCATAGTTGGTGTTGAGGGTTTGTCTTTGATAGAAATTACTTGCAGGATCTACCAGTTCAGTAAACTCCTCAATCTTGTTATTAGTGCCGGGAAGAGCATGAAGATTAAATCCGTCTACTCCATTAGTATTTTCAGCTTTGAGATAAACTGGCGCATTAGTAACTAGGGTCAAGCCTTTTTCTGGCTCTCGAAAATTGACTTGTCTAGTCAGATTCGCCCCCCTAATTAGCCTGATGCCATTAGGTCTGCGCGTCGGGTCTAGCTTGAAATCTGTGGCACTAGATTTATCGGCGAGGGTTTTGTTCATGGTCGCAAAAGTCCGATACCCAGTCTTGGGGTCTAGAACGTCCACAGAGCTTAAATCAGGCAGGGCATCATCACGGCTGGCATAGATGATCCCACTATTGGGCAAGAGATACTCTTGAGCATCCTTCACCCCACTACCAACGGCAGCCCCAATTTTGGTAGTCCGCAATAGTTGTAGATCTATTTCTGTAACGCGCACTTCCATCGGTTGCCGCTGCTCAATGGGCATATTATAAGGAGCAGGGTCTCCGGCATTAAGAGGGGTAAGAGCATCTTGAAGGGTAAGCTCCTTATAAGCTTGAGCGATTTTTTGCTGATCAGGATTGCTAAGATCAACGAGGCGATTACCTGCTCGATCGACAGGTGTTGTCCCCACCATCAGCTTGTGAATTGCCTTGATTTGTCTAGCATCCACCAGAGATGACTCCTTAACTGTCCCATTGGGAACATTACTGGCAGAAGCACTGGCAGTCCCATCAAGGATTTTGAGGGAGCACATAGCAGAATCGATCGCTGCATTATCGGCAATATTGCGATCGGTCGCTGCTTTCTGCAAGGCAGTCCGCAGGGGTTCGTTAACCAATCTCCCATCGGGGAACACCATGGCTGCTTGTCTTTGCAGGATGGCTAAATCATCACCCGTAGGAGTGCGCCATGCTGCATCGAAGTTGTAGGAACGCCCATTGGTGGCTGTAGCTACAGTTCCAGCCAAGGATGGAGTAGAAGAGGAGCCATTGGTACGGCGATCGGTCGTTAAAGGTAGACCGTCCGAAGCATTGGCACTGTTGGTATTACTGGGGTCGTAGTAACTAGCAACACAGGCAATAGGAATCTCTGGGGTAGAAGATTTGTAGTGATAGACAACGCTGGAGCGCATCTGCAAATCACCTTTGAGGTCTAAACCTTTGATCGTGGCTTCTGTTAAACCACTGGCATTCCAGCCAGCGATATCCCATTTGCCATCAAGGTTGCGGTCTTCCCACATGGGCATAGTATCAGGCCACACAGTAATGGGTTTTTCGCCTGTTAGGATGGGGTCTCCCGGTAGTTTGACTCGTACCTGTTCCTCCCCAGCCGGTGCTGTCGGTGCGGGGCTAGGGACTGGTGTGGGATAAGGGGGAGATAAGGGCAAGCGATAATCACCAGCGGTAGTGTCTTCTAAGAACTGGGGTGGTTTAGGGAGAAACGATCGAGTTGTTAGCAAAGTTGCTTGAGGATCACTAGACCTTAGTCCCAAGCCTTTTTTGCTATCGCAGGGGAATCCGGCTGGGAAAGTTCCATCGGTAGGACAGCCATCAATATAAATACCGGCACCAGTGATTACCCTTAACCCGCCTCTAACGTCATCACTAATGAAATCATCCCTTAAAGTTCCGTCAGTATCTCTAATTTGAACCTTAGCTTGATTAGTAGCAGCCGCAGTTTCCCAGAAACCACCCCGGCTAGTATCTGCAATATCATCAAGGATGACAATCCGGCTATTGCGGTTTCGTGATCCGCTAGTACCTCCCGGCGTATCGGGATTATTTGGATCAGCGGGCTGTAGCCAATTAGTAGGAGGGAGGACTGGACGCTCTGCATTAGCTTTAGCAAACTTGTTTGGTTCTGTAGCCAGCACCTTTGAACTATTAGCATTGAACCATTTGTAAGGAAGACTATTCCCAACAATGACTCGATCGCCAATGTAGTCATTTTGCTTAGTTAAAGGATTAACCCTTTGAGGATCTGTTGCTGGCAGGTATTTTAGGGGCAGTTTAGTATAGGCAGTAACATCACTCCCATTGGGAGCCTCAATCAACATCCAATTTCTAGGAGGCGTAATCACTCCTCCCACATCAGCACTAAGGCTAAAAACGTACTGCCGTCCAGCTCTGCTTTCCGTGGGATTTTCACTAGCAATAATTGCTCCTACTTTGACATCATCATTTGGGGTATTAATAGATACCTCAGCAAAGGGAACACGACGTATTCTCTCTTCAAAATAAGTCTGCAATACATTCCGCAGAAGGGTAGGTTGCAGGACTTTTTCGTTATATTTTTGGCGGAATGTATCCTTGACATCTTGAGGGAAGCGAGTCACTGCATCGACCAAGGTTGGGGTGGCTTTTTCCCAGTTGAGAGGATCTGTATCAAATAAGTTCAAAGCTCCGCTAGTGAGAACCCGCAATCTTTCTTGATAGGCGCGATCATTATAGGCAACTTCTCTACCTCCGGCTTTCTCCGTAGTCTTGTTAGCCGCACTAATTGAAGGGGTTGTGGGATTTTTTTCCGGGATTCTGCCACCAGTATTATCTGACACGGTGGGATCATTTTGTTTTCCTCGGAAGAGATGAACTTGAACTAAGTCTGCCTGCCCATCTGTCTTTTCAAAGATACCCCCAGCCGCCACATTACCACCAATACTGATCACACTATTTTCGGGTTGGTAGAAACAAGAGAAGGGGCTACTAACTTGTAAGAATACTAGTTTCTGGTCAGGACTAAAGGCGGACACGAGTAAATTACTGTTGGAATGAACCCGACCATTGACGAAAAATTGAGGGGCAAAGGTAATTTCCAGATCATCTTGATAGAAGATCGCATTGTTATCAAGACTAAGCCTAACTTGGTCTTGCTGCATTTCTAGGGCTGAGAAGCTTTGATTACCAACAAATTCCTCATACTTGCTATCTAGGGCTGCGGCTTGTTCTGCACTAATAGGAACCGTAGCTACGTAGGTAAAAAATGCTTTCTTCAGAGCCCCACTACCAGTTTTTACCCAGCTACCTACTTGGGTACTCCCAGCATTACAACTACTTGATTGACCATCCTCCATGGGATTCGATCGCGCATCTAGGGCACTTCTGGTTGTCGGTTGACCATTGGCATCTAGGGGAGAGCGGAAATAAATACCATAGATAGTAAAGCTATCAAACTTCCCATTATTATTGGTATCCACGGGGTAGCGCCAAGCAGTCTTTAGATCAGTTTGTCCGGCAAGGGAGACAACTAGGTTTTCTTCATCCCCAAAAGTATAGTTGCCAATATTGGAGATCAGGGTTTTTTCGATGTCATTATCGTTGGGAGTACCGACAGGGAGGTTGGTTTCATCCCCCGAAAACAATCTGGTAATTTTTGCTCTAGACCTGTCTAGGGCAGGGGTAGCAGCATTTAGTATGGCTTCATTTGCCCTAAAGTTGCTGGCATTTTTGGAGCGATCGAACGATCGAATCATCACCGCTGTTGTCACCAGTACAACAACTAAACTCACCATGACGATCGTTGGCAAGACAAATCCGGTCGCTGCCCTACGGCGATTTCTTCTGGGTTGGGGTAAGCTGCGGCGGATAGTCTTGAGCAATCCTCTCGTCAAAAAATTGATTGCCCTGCCGAGGAAGGTAACAAGCAGGGTAAAGAATCTAGATAGATGCTGTAAGGGATTGAGGGACTTTTTACGTCGTGCCATAGGATTTGTCCTACCAAACTATTAGGTAATTAGTCGGGTGATTAGGGTTTGAATTTGTAGATATTTGACTGTTCCCAGTCCAAAGCCAAGACGGCTTATTTTCAGGTTAGTCGGAAAGTTAAGTCATGGTTAGTGATCTTCCCAGAGTCATCTGGTGATCAACATCATGAAGAATCCAGAAACATCCAGAAATTTCGAGAACAATCTAGGCTGATTTCCTTGCCAGTGGGCTGAAGAAAAGAATAGGGTGTTTCATTACTACTTTTCTATTGCCTCTTACAAGGTGTAGGGGCTAGATTACGGAAAATGACTAGCTAAAAGTATTATTACTCAGGAACCCTAGGAGGTAACCTACTTGTTATAGTACCCACTTTTTTAGGTGGGGTGATCAGTAATTTCCCGGTTTTATTTTTCTAGTTTGCAATTCCTGAATTTTCTAGGGGCAATTCCCCAAATAATTTTGCCAATTGAGCAAAAATCGGCTCTGCTTGGCGGACTTGGACGATCGCCAACACCAAGGCTATAAACTCTCCATCTAACTGAGCATCAAGCTGCACTAATTTACTGGCTGGTTGAAATTGAATATGGGGAGATTCGTGTTGTTCATTGGTGCTGCCAGTCCGCCAGCCATCCCTGTGACGATGCCAAGATATTGACCTACCCCGCAAGGTAAATTGAAACCAATTGATTTTCTCGCCCTCTAGTTCTAAAAAAAGATCAAAATAAGGCTCACCCCCTTGATACCAAACTCTACTGACCTCAGCCTTAGCTGTTGCTAATAATTTGGGGTTGATCGATCGAAGAGAAAACGCCAGAGTAGTTATTTCTTCGGAATTCAAGGGAATCATGGGCAGAAAAGAAGTAATATGTCTAATTTATCTACTTATGTAGATAACCTATAGCTGGCAACGCTTTGATGGGGAAGTTTTTGAGGAGGCACTCTAGGCACCCTCAAAAACCTCCCCTTCCTAACTAGAATGATGCTTGCTATAGATCATCAACGGTTATGGTTATGGTCTAATTATGAAGGAAAAAGTTATAGAGGAAAAAGGTTTCCCTAAGCGGCTAAATTAAAGGTAAAGTGGCTTAATAAGTCTTAAACAAATCCATAACCCTTGTAGCATTTCCGAAGAGGAGTAAAAATTATCGTGACTAAAAGTAATTTAGATTTTCTATTAGAAACAGATCCCCTGTTGGCGGGCATGATGGGGGATGAACTCCAGCGCCAGCGCCAGCATTTAGAGTTGATTGCCAGTGAAAACTTTACCTCTCCAGCAGTGATGGCAGCCCAAGGCTCGGTGTTGACTAATAAGTATGCAGAAGGTCTGCCGGGTAAACGCTACTACGGTGGCTGCAAGTTTGTTGATCAGGTAGAGCAACTAGCGATCGATCGAGCCAAGGAACTTTTTGGGGCAGCGGCGGCGAATGTCCAGCCCCATTCAGGGGCGCAGGCTAATTTTGCCGTATTTCTGACCCTGTTGGAGCCGGGAGATAAAATCATGGGTATGGATCTGTCCCACGGCGGACATTTAACCCACGGTTCCCCGGTGAATGTATCGGGTAAGTGGTTCCAAGTCGCCAGCTATGGAGTCAGCAAAGAAACTGAACAATTAGACTATGACCAAATCCGGGAAGTTGCCTTGAAGGAACGTCCTAAACTCTTAATTTGTGGTTATTCTGCCTATCCCCGGATTATTGATTTTGAGAAATTCCGGGCGATCGCCGATGAGATTGGTGCTTATTTATTAGCCGATATTGCCCACATTGCCGGACTAGTCGCCACTGGTCACCATCCCAACCCCATCCCCCACTGCGATGTGGTGACTACCACCACCCATAAAACCCTCCGGGGACCTAGAGGCGGATTGATTCTCACCCGTGATCCAGAACTGGGCAAGAAATTAGATAAATCGGTGTTTCCCGGTACACAAGGTGGTCCTCTAGAACACGTAATTGCTGGCAAAGCTGCGGCTTTCGGTGAAGCACTCACCCCTCAATTTAAAACCTATTCTGGACAGGTGATTGCCAATGCCCAAGCCATGGCGGTTGGTCTCCAAAACCGGGGACTAAAAATTGTTTCTGGCGGTACGGATAATCATTTAATGTTGGTGGATTTACAATCGATCGGCATGACTGGAAAAGTGGCTGACCAGTTGGTTAGTGAAGTTAATATCACTGCCAACAAAAACACAGTTCCCTTTGATCCGACTTCACCTTTTGTCACCAGTGGCTTGCGTTTGGGTTCTCCCGCTATGACCACTAGGGGAATGACGGAGACTGAATTCACCGAGATTGCCAATATTATTGCCGATCGCCTCCTCAACCCAAAAAGCGAAGTTACGGCTGAGAATTGTCGCCACCGAGTAGCTGCCCTGTGCGATCAATTTCCGCTTTATCCCCATCTAAAATTTGGTGTACCTGCCCTAGTCTAGGCAATGAGCATTAGGATATAGAAGCAAGATGATATGATTGAGTCCAAATCAATCTTCAGATTAATTTAGGCTTGATATTTCTAGCTCCTTTACCTCCTCTACCTCCTTTACCTCCTTTACCTCCTAGAATCATGCCCTCTAAACTCTATCATTTGATTGCTTTTCTCGTGGCAGCGATCGTTGTTCTCTGGGCTACACCAGTAGTCAAAACTGTAGGACTCAAAAGTGGCAAAACGGATAAACCCGGAGATCGGAAAATTCATCAAACCCCAATGGTTCGCCTTGGTGGAGTATCTATTTTTGCTGGCACCATGATTGGTTTATTGATCGTTTGGTGGCTAGGGGGGTTTGGTTGGTTACCTAAGGATGAAGAGTGGCAAATCTGGGGGGTGGCGATCGGCGGGGTGGCTTTCTTCTTTATTGGTTTGGCTGATGATCTCCTCAACCTTCCCGCCTCCTTAAGGCTACTCTTGCAAACAGGGGTGGCGAGTATTGCTTGGTGGGTGGGGGTGAGGATTGATTTTTTGAGTATTTTGGGGAATAACTTGACCCACATTGGCTGGTTAAGTTTACCGATCACAGTAATTTGGTTGGTGGGGATGGCTAATGCCATTAACTGGATTGATGGGGTAGATGGTTTGGCAGCGGGGGTATCGGCGATCGCCGCTGTGGTGATGTTGATCGTCTCTCTGTTTATGGATCAACCCGCCGCTGCTTTAATTGCCGCTGCCATGGCTGGGGCAGCTTTGGGTTTCCTGCGGTACAACTTTAACCCCGCCCAGATTTTTATGGGCGATGGTGGTGCCTATTTTATGGGGTTTACCTTAGCTGGAGTTGGGGTAATTGGTTTGGTGAAATCCACCGCAGTCACCGCAGTGTTGCTGCCCTATTTAATTTTGGCTGTGCCGATCGTCGATATGTCGGCAGTAATTGTCCTCCGGTTGAGTCACGGCAAGTCTCCCTTCAAAGCCGATAAACGCCATCTCCACCACCGCCTTCTAGATGCGGGTTTATCCCAGCGCCTCACGGTGGTTTTTATCTATGCCTTGACCCTCTGGGCGGGGAGTTTAGCATTGGCTTTTTCGGGGATTCCCAGTGGCGGGGCTTATGCCTTGGGGGCAACTTTCTTGTTGGGCTACACCGGTTGGCAGGTCTGGCGGAAGGCTAAAAAGAAAATCAAAGAAGATTGTGATTAAGTTTTCTATCAGGACAGGATATTTCTTTTCGCTCAGTGAGCGGAGTCGAACTGAGCTTATTGATTAACCGCAGTCTGTAGTTCTAGAAGTTTCTCTTTGACTACTTGTTCCCGGAGCAGTAACTCAGCTTTTGCCATTCCTGTAGTGATATCTGGGGTAATGCCCGATCGCCATAGATAAAAACCCGCATTCCATAAAATAGATAGCATCAATTCTGAAGCCTCTCCCCGAAAAACCGCCTGCATAGTTGTGGGGTTTGCTTCCTCTAACCCCACATTTTTGCCACCAACACCATACTCATGGGGATGCAATCTCAGCCTCTCCAAGGAAGATATATTGGTGGAGCTACTTAAGCCAATAATAGCTGTCCGCTCCCTTGGTAGATCACAACTACCTTCTAGTCCTTTAACAGTTGTTAAAGAAATTGCCACACCAGAGGTGGATTCTCTGATCTGATAAGCCTCACGCATCATAATTTCTGTGGGGGGATGGACAAAGCCGCTGACTACTTCTGCTGTTCCAGCGTAGGGACACCACATTAACTCCAAGGTGGCAAAGGGGGGACGCTTGCCTATTTCTTCCCGGTAGGTAACGATCGCTTGAGCGAGGGGAAAGTGGTGGGGTAGATAGACGAAACCAATCCCGGTAGTAGTGAGAACTTGTTGCACTTCAGGCAAGGATAAGGAACTCCAATCTACACCCAAGGATTTCCACACCTCAACTAGGGGCAGTCCTTCCTTGGTGGGCATTCGATCGCCCCCATGTAAAACCACTCCTACTCCCATCGCAGCCAGAATCAAGGCAGTAATTGGACTCAGGGGAGCAGTACGGGAGCGGCCATCGTAGGGACAACCCAAGACTAGTAATCGCTGGCTAAATTTTCCGGTAATTGCCCCTAGCTTTGGACCTAACTCATCGTAGGCATCTAACATCCCCGCTAACTCTCCTCCTGTGGGGCGTTTGATCCGATGGGCAATCATGAAAGCCCCAATCTGGGCTGGAGTAGCTTCACCCAAGAGCATCATCCGGGTAGCGATCGCCGCTTCTTCCCGCTCTAGATGCTTCCCGGTGTGAATTCCACTGCCGACTTTCTTCAGAAGTTCTCGAAAAACTTTACTCATAGAAAATTATTAAATATTGGCTCATAGGTCATTTATTACAGCACTTTGCGTTCAAATGAGACATGCCACAAATATTGAAATTCCTATCTATGTTGAGTTTGAGAGTGGGCTTCGACTCCGCTCAGCCCACTTTCAAACTGCTGTAAATAGCTAGAAGGTCTAATTTTTTGCCCCCGCTGGGGACACAAAACTAGACTTTTATACTTAGGCTCTTAGATATTGGTTAGATACAGAAGTTTGTGTTTAGGTGGCGACAGCCGCTCATACACGAGTCCAAACCTAGTAAGTATTTCAGGAAATGTCCCGCATCCCATTTATAGGAAAAGTGCAATATTTAGTGCTGTATTAGTTATAAATATGGTGATTTCTCTCAGAGGTTATTTATAAAATGGCTAGAGGGTTTGATTTTTTACCCCCGCCGGGGGTAAAAAATCAAATTTTATAAATAGTCTCTCAGATATTAATAGCAAACTTGTTGCAGAACTAACTGTAACAGTACTTACCCAATGTGGCGATAAACTGTATATTTTCCTAGGAATACTTTTTGAACTGCTCCAAGGGCGGCATCGGCAGAACACTCTGATCTGGAGTAAATAGTTCTACCTCAAATACTCGACTAAAAGCTTGCCCTAGGGACAATCTCACCTGATCCACGGTAATCTGGGGTTGAAATTGACTGAGGCTACCCACGGGGCGATCGCTAATCCCGCAGGGCACAATCCGGCTAAAACCTGTCAGATCTGGACAGACATTTAAAGCAAAACCGTGCATCGTAATCCAGCGTTTGACCTTCACGCCGATCGCTGCCACTTTTCTGCCCTCAATCCATACCCCTGTCAAGCCGGGAATTCTCTCCCCCAGCAAATCATACTCAGCCAAAGTTTGAATAATTACTTCTTCTAGCTGGCGGAGATACCAGTGTAGATCTTGCTGATAGTGACGCAGATTAAGAATGGGATAGCCAACTAGCTGTCCGGGACAATGGTAAGTAACTTCCCCGCCCCGCTCTACTCGATAGGTAGGGTAGGCAGCAGGGGCAAATTTAATAAAATCTGGAGTTGAGCCTGTGCCGAGGGTGTAGACAGGAGGGTGTTCAAGGAGTAATAAAATATCTCCAAGCTGAGGATCGGTGAGGCGGGACTGCAGGAGCGATCGCTGAGTCTCCCAAGCCATCTCGTAGGGAATAAGTCCCCAATTTTCTAGTATACACCTACGTTGTGCCCGATTATTGAATGTCACTGATTGCAAATTATGTTAAAGAGAAATGAAAATTTAATGTTTTGCAGAATACAAAGTGTTAGGGTAAAAGAGTGATTCCAGATAGTCGCAATTGGGAATATCAATCCCTTTCAACTACCCATCACTAGCTAGAACATAAATGAATCAAGCAGAGATTCAAGAAGTAGTTGATGCACCATGCAACCCATGGCACAGCCTTCCCAAGAAAAACTTATCTGTTTGATACCACCACTAATAAATCATCATTAAAGATGGAGTGAAGGAATTATGAAGTTGGTAATTCAGGGCAAAAATATTGAAATTACCGATGCCATTAATGAATATGTGCATCAAAAAATTGAAAGAGCAGTGAGTCACTTTCAAAATATTACCACTGAAGTCGATGTCCATCTCTCAGTAGCTCGCAATCCCCGGATTAGTTCCAAGCAGGTCGCCGAAGTAACTTTGTATGCTAATGGCACGGTGATTCGTTCTGAAGAGAGTAGTGAAGACCTCTATGCCAGTATTGACCTAGTGGCGGATAAAATTGCCCGGCAACTCCGCAAGTATAAGGAAAAACGCCTTGATCAGAAAACCCACGTCTCTGTGAAGGTAGGAGATGTGGTTTCAGAAGCCCCAGTTAGTGAAGACTTAATTGGCGATCGCACTCCAGAACTACCAGCAGATGTGTTACGGATGAAGTACTTTGCTATGCCACCAATGTCGATCGAAGAGGCTCTAGAACAATTGCAACTAGTTGATCATGATTTCTATGTGTTTTGCAATATCAAAACCAATGAAATTAATGTGATCTACGAACGCAATCATGGTGGCTATGGAGTTATTCAGCCCCGCCACTCTAACGGACAGGTCAAAAACGGTAAAGTAGAAATTGCGACTTCTGCCTAGTATTTATCAGAGAGATTTCCTTAGAATCTGAGGTGCGCCCTAAGAGGCTATTTATAAAGTCTGATTATTCTGCGCCCCGGCGCGAAATCAGACCTTCTAGCCACTTTATAAATGACCTCTAAGGATAAAACAACAACTTAACCAAACCCAGCCCAACATACTGCAAAATATGTTGGTTTTTTACTGTAGTTAAATGCTAAATTAATTATTTGCAAAGTATGATTTTCCGCCCCCCGCTGGGAGCAGAAAATCATGCCCCCTAGACACTTTATAAATACTCTCAGGCATTACGCATTTGAGCATTGTTGCAGGCTTCTACTAAGCTCAGCCCGCAACAATGTCATAATCCTAGATAATTCGTTCACAGTGTGTAAATCCTAACTCTCTTAAATTAGTTTTTCTTATTTTATGCCATTAATTAAAGTCCAAACATCTGTTTCGGTTCCCAATAAAGAAATTCCTCAAGAATTACTAAAAGCTCTTTCAAGTAAATTGGCAAAACATTTAAGCAAGCCAGAATCCTATGTGATGACTATTTTTGAGTCTGATATAATCATGACTTTTGCCGCAACTTTTGAGCCAGTTTGTTATATTGAAATCAAAAGTATTGGCACGATGAACCCTAGTCAAACTAGTGCGATGAGCAAAGATTTTTGTCAGGAAATCAACCAGAAATTGGGCGTACCAACTAATCGAATTTATATTGAATTTGCTGATGCCAAAGGAGCTATGTGGGGGTGGAATAGTTCTACCTTTGGGTAAGAGAATTCAAGAAGTTCACAAGGACTTGCGCCCCCACTTACAGCAGTTTGAGAGTGGGCTGAGCGGAGTCGAAGCCCACTCTCAAACCTAACATTAATAGGACTTTCAATATTTGTGGAGTGTCTCATTTGAACGCAAAGTGCTGTAATAACGTAATTTTTAATTAATACCTGAATATATTTATGACTAATATTTTAGTTACTGGCGGAGCGGGGTTTATTGGCTCAAATTTTGTTCATTATTGGCAAGGAAAATATCCGAGCGATCGCTTAGTTATTCTTGATGCTCTTACCTATGCTGGCAATTTGGCTAATTTATCTGGGTTGCAGGGGAAGGATAATTTCAAGTTTATTCAAGGCGATATTTGCAACCAGCATCTAGTTATAGAAATTCTCAAAACCGAAAATATTGATACGATCGTCCACTTTGCCGCCGAGTCCCATGTCGATCGATCGATCCTTGAACCTGGAGCCTTTATTCAGACTAATGTGATTGGCACTTTTACGCTTTTAGAGGCTTTTCGCCATCACTATCAAAGTCGACCGACAGGGGTTTTTCTCCACGTTTCCACCGATGAAGTCTATGGCAGTTTGAGTCCTGAAGATCCATCGTTTACTGAAACCACCCCCTACTCTCCCAATAGCCCCTACTCAGCTTCTAAAGCAGGCAGCGATCATCTAGTCAGGGCTTATTATCATACCTACGGGTTGCCGACAATTATTACTAACTGCTCTAATAATTATGGGGCTTATCAGTTTCCAGAGAAGTTGATTCCTTTGATGTGTCTGAATATTTTATTAGGTAAAAATTTACCTATTTATGGTGATGGATTAAATATTCGAGATTGGCTGTATGTAGGCGATCACTGTAGTGCTTTGGATACGGTGATTCACCAAGGTAAGCCGGGAGAAACCTATAATATTGGCGGCAATAATGAAGTTAAAAATATTGATTTAGTCAATTTAATTTGCCAAATCATGGATGAATTAGCTCCAGATTTACCTGTCACTCCTGCCAGTAAACTCATTACCTTTGTCAAAGACCGAGCAGGGCACGATCGTCGCTATAGCATCAATGCCAATAAAATTAAAACGGAACTAGACTGGTCGCCAGCAGTGACTGTGGATGAAGGTTTAAGACAAACAGTTAAATGGTATTTGAACCACCAAGATTGGTGGATGCCCTTGCTATCAGAAGAATATCAGACTTACTATAAACAAGTCTATAAATAAGAAGCTATTTATAAGGTCTGATTTTGTGCCCCCGGCGGGGGCGCAATGCTTTGTGCCCTCTCCTAGGTTGAGGGTTGTAGTTTATCATTTCCCTCTATTAATCAAATAACTATGCCAATGAGATATTTTTTGATGATCGACATATTTGAGGATTAGAAGTCGCCAAGATTTATTTTGTGTTTGTTGTTGAATATAGAGATCAAAGGGTTGATTTTGTTGGAATTTATGACGGGATAGATGAAGATTGACTTGATAACTGCCTCGCAGATGATAGGTCGGTAGATTTTCAACCACGGTAATTTCACTGTGCCGAATTTTTACTTTGGTGATATCTAGTCGGGGCTGGGATTGGGAGAGGTTTTGGCTCAGATAAATTTGCGAGGGATTAATTTGCATAGCGATCGCCCTCTCCACAACTTCATAACTCGGAAATCTAGCGGTCATCCCACAGCTAGTCAAGAAAAATATTAATCCCAGCAATAAAATTTTTATGACCATTACCCATCTCGATCATTTAGTACTAACAGTTAAGAATCTACAGTCAACTTGTGATTTTTATGCCCAAGTTTTGGGGATGGAAGTGATTACCTTTGGAGACCAGCGGCTAGCGCTGAAATTTGGCAATCAAAAAATTAATCTCCATCAAGCTGGACAAGAAATCGACCCAAGAGCCACCTATCCTACTCCCGGCTCTGGCGATCTGTGCTTCATTACTAGTTTACCTTTAGAGGAATTTATTCAGCATCTCACGGTTTTGGGGATAGAAATTCTTGAGGCTAATGTGGAGAGAACTGGAGCAATGGGGAAGATACGATCGCTTTACTTCCGAGATCCTGACGGTAATTTATTAGAGGTAGCTAACTATAGTACTGGACAGAATAATTAGGACGTTATATATAATAAAGAGAGAAGTGTCATACATCGGTGAAAAACTATGGCAAAAGCCTATAGCTACGATCTGCGCCAGAAAGTGCTCAATGCAATTGAACTGGATGGGATGAAGAAAAGCGAAGCCAGCCAAATATTCAATATCAGCCGCAACACA
>CALRPI020000089.1:0-21219 GCA_943370025.1 Phormidium lacuna HE10JO
TGCCCAGGCTATCGTAGATCGTTTGGCGAAATTGCTGAAGTTGTTTGAAAATCATAATGTCAATGGAAAGTTTACATCATTGACATTACGGCAGTCGGTGCCTATCATTGACTGCCTTCCTACTCGTTTTTTAGTCCAAACTCAAGTGACTTGGCAACTGTTAGAAAATTATTTATGACTGCTATATCTGTGTGGGTTTAGATTAATAACTACATAAACAGTTGATCCCCATTTTTTGCTCTCCATAACAGTCCTTATCAGGTGGGCAGTGCCCACCCTACTTTTCTACTTTTCTTAGCAACAGAATTTGTAGGGCTAAGTTTCCAGCGCTTTGACAGCGGCTTTGACTAGTTGATAGTAAGGGGGTTGGGTGACATCGACCGTGACGGATTGCTCTCGTTGTAAGCCCCAGAGTCCTTGGCGCTGACCTTTTTGGACAATTAAAACCCGCCCTTGGGCATCTTTGATTCTCAACTCACTCAAGGTATCCCAGAGGCTACAGTCGTAGATTTGTGATTGGTGTTGAAATTTGGTGGCTTTTTGGGCATGAACCGTGGGGGAGAGGTTGGGGAGCCGGACTCCGACTAGTTCTAGCTCGATCGCAGTTTTGCCATTCCAAGTGTTTTCCCGCAGTTTGTAGGCAATATCAATCCGGTAGGGCAGGGGCAGGTATTCGCGCCAGCGCCAAGCGATCGCCTTAAGGATTTTGCTGCTGCCATCCTGTGTCAAGGTAAATTTGGCATGGTCTTTGCCGATGCCCTGCTGTTCCAACACCCGAACATTGGGAGTCCAGAACACTGGTTCCGTATTGCCAATGCCGCAGGGATGGAGGTGATTAATCTGGTGAAATAGTTGTTCATCGATCGCCGCAAAATCCGTCTGCACATCCACGGTGATCATTGGTTGCAGATGGGCGGGGTCAAGACACTGGTGGGCAAAATCGATCAATCTTTCTCGAAACAAATCCAAATTAGCCGCCGCCAGAGAAAATCCCCCTGCCGCATGGTGACCGCCGTACTTCCCCAGCAAATCATGGCAATATTTCAAGCCGCCATAGACATCAAATTCCGGAATCCCCCGTGCCGAACCCCGGAATTGGTCTGGACTTTCCGCTTCGTAGGTGCCAATAAAAACTGGCACTCCGTAGCGCTCCAATAATCTCGAAGCCACAATCCCAATTACCCCATGATGCCAACCGGGACGAACAATTACCAAGACGCGATCGCTCTTGATACTGGCTTTGTTTGCCTGACACCACTCCACTGCCTCGGCTTCGATCTCGGTGCAAAGCCGTTGCCGATTTTGGTTTGCCTCTTCGCACTGCATGGCTTTTTCGAGGGCAATCCCGGGGTCATCGGTGGTCAAGAGGTCAATCACAATCTGAGGATCGCCAATGCGCCCGATCGCATTAATCCTCGGTCCCAAGCGAAAGCCAATATCTTCGGGCTTCAGGGATTGGTTAGTTTGCACTCCCGAAACTTGGATCAGTGCTTGAATCCCCGCCAGTTCAGAATTGGGCAACAAACCCAAGCCTCGCCGCAACCAACGGCGATTCACCCCGGTTAAAGGAGCTAGATCGGCGATCGTGCCTAGGGTGAGCAATTCCAGCAAAGATTTAGTTAAGCCCCGGTGTTTGCCCAATTGCTGGGCGAGGGAAATGGCTAAAATATAGGCGACTCCCACCCCGGCAATCCCTCGGTAGGGAGAGGTTTCGGCAATTAACTTGGGGTTGAGAATGGCATCGGCGGGGGGCAATTTATCCGGGACATCGTGGTGATCGGTGATAATCACCGTCAAGCCCAATTCCTTGGCGTGGGCGATCGCATCGTAGGCGGCAATCCCGTTATCCACCGTTAAAACAATTCCTACTCCCTGCGTCGCAAATTCTGCTACCAAGCGGCGATTGATCCCATAGCCATCCTGCATCCGACTAGGAATGGCATAATCTACCTTTGCCCCCAACCACCGCAATGCCCGCAGCAACAGAGCCGTACTCGTCATGCCATCGGCATCGTAGTCCCCACAAATGGCGATCGGGGTGGAGGTGGCGATCGCTTGACTAAGAATATCCAAAGCCTTGGCTAGGTCGGCAAACTCCTCTAGGGGCGGCGGCAGATAGGCTGTATCCGGTGTCAGATAAATCCCGGCATCAGTAGGATTTTCAATCCCCCGATTCAGCAACACCTGAGCCAGCAGGGGTGAAAGTTGATGAGTCTGTGCCAGTTGGGCAGCTTTCTCTGGTTGGGGAGTAAAAAATTGCCAACGTTGTTCTGGTAGCCGATTACCCATAGTTAACATTATTTCAAAAATTTCATCCCTTCACCCTACCATCTTGGGACGGAGGAAGATAAAATTTGCCCTATGTTAAGATTGTTGAAATGGATTTACCGGGAACTACTATGCAAAGCCCTCAAGTAATCATTCCGTCCGATACTCCCGCCCCTCAATCTCTAGCCAAACTCAGCCTCCCCGACCATACCCAACTACCAGACTCAGACGGGAATTTTGTGAAAAACTTTCAGGAGCACCCCCAAAGTATTGTTTTAACTAGTTCTATTGAGCCAATCCTGCAAAAACTCCATCCCGACGGATGTTATTGCATTGGTCAAGATAGTGGTATCTACTGGCGATTGACCGAGCCAGCCGAAAAAGGTGCAGAAGCTCCTGACTGGTTTTATGTGCCAAATGTCCCGCCAATGCTGGATGGAGAATATCGGCGTTCCTACGTGTTGTGGAAAGAATTTATTGCTCCCTTGATTGCCCTTGAATTTGTTTCTGGCAACGGTGCCGCGGAGCGAGATAGGACACCTCCTAGCTCCACCGATAAAGTAGGCAAGTTTTGGGTCTATGAGCAAGCAATTCGCATCCCTTTTTATGGAATTTTTGAAGCGAAGAAAGCCTTAGTGGAAGTCTATCACTTAGTTGATGGGCGATATGAAAAGTTGGCAGCCAACGATCGAGGACACTATCCCATTGCCCCGATGGGTGTGGAATTGGGGATGAAAGAAGATCAGGGCGTTCCTTGGTTGCGCTGGTGGGATGAATTTGGTAATTTGCTGCTCACTGGTGATGAAAGGGCTGTAGAGGCAGAGGAGATCGCGAGTCAAGAGCGTATTGCCAAACAACAAGCCGAGGAGAGACAACAACAAGCCGAGCAGAAAGCAGCAAGACTGGCTGAAAAGCTGAGAGAGCTAGGGATTGACCCTGAGGATATCTAAGAGAATGAGATAAAGGAGCATGGTGACTAAAGTCGCAGCTACAAAAACTCGCCTACGCAGGTTGCAGAAAGTCCCGGATTTTTTTAGTCCGAGAAGACGGACTTTGCTCTTGTAATTGCGGTTTCAACCGCCAGATACTTCTCCAGAGATCGCCAAGGATTCTAAAGCACTAGAACTCTGCCATCATCTCGCAGGTAGACTGATCGATCGCCCGGTGGCTCTGCTCCTGCCCTGACTTCAACGCGGAGGGTAGTATTGTTCACCTTCACAGGGCGCAGAGTCAAGATTGAACCCCGGTTATCCCAGAGCAGCAAAGAGAGATTATTAATAGAATTTCCCCCCGTAGTAAATATCAACAGTTGCCCCGGCAGTACATCTAGGGGCGGCTCCCCTTGGACTTTTTCCACATAGACGAGGGTATCGGTGAGATTGGCGATTTCCACGCGGATAGTTTGCCCCGGCACAAATTGCACTGGCGGTGGAGGGCAATCTACTCCAGCAACACAAGTACCCGCCCAAGCCGTCCCGGCAAAATTACTAGACATCAAACCGGAATTGAATAGGTTGGCATTGATGTTCCAGTTAAGAGCCAGCAAACTACTACCGAGGGTGGCGATCGCTAATTTAGAAAATTTCATAAGTCTAGTTAATAAGTTTTGTGAATATATAGCGATCCTAAATGGTTTCACCCGCCGAAGGCGGGTGAAACCATTTACTAGAAGCAAGTTGACTTGGCAACTGTTAGAAAATGATTTAGGACTACTATAGCGGTTCCAATTGAGTTTAGAACTTTAGAGGGTTGAGAACAGCTCATCCTTCGGGGGAGCCGTTCTTAAGCTATTTCGGGCGGCTATAGATCGTTGCTGTTTGTTACTTAAATTCCTGAATACTAAGTATTTTAGCTAAACTAAAGATAAGAAGTTAAAACCTAAGAAGTTAAGACTTGATTTTTAGATAAGGCTTGAATTTCATAGTAGTTCTAAATACCTCAAGATGTGCCATCCAACAATTAGTTCATCTTGAATCTAATATCCTCATATTAAGTTTTTTGGGGGGGCTGAGAATATGCGCCAAAGAAGTTTTTTTCCATTAATTATTAGCTTGTCTTTAGCAATTACACCTATTTCGGTAATTGCAGCTAGTCCCGATCAATTATTGCAGCAGGGAACCACCGCTCAAGTTGCGGGGAATTTCTCCCAAGCAGAAAATATATTTCGCCAACTGGTAGAACTGCAACCCAATAATCCTCAAACCTATCTGAGTTTGGGTAATGCCTTGCGGGAACAGGAAAAAATCGATGAAGCGATCGCTGTCTATCGCCGTGCGATCGCCCTTGACCCCAACAATGCCGAGGCATATATCAACCTTGGTCTGGCGCACAATGAACTAGTCAGCGATCAGCGAGAACTGGAACCCGTGATCAATGATTTTCGCCAAGCAATCCGCTTAGCTCCCCAGAATGGCATGGCTTATTTCTACTTGGGCAATGCCTTCAATGACCGGGGCAACTTAGAAGAAGCGATCGCGGCATACCAACAGGCAATTAGTTTAGGCACAGAAACATCGGCTCTCCACTATCGCTTGGGGAATGCCCTCGCAGATCAAGGCAACCCAGCAGCAGCAGTAGATGCCTATCGCACAGCCCTGACGTTGCCAGAGAGCGATCGCCCCAGACCAATCCGCATCCATGCCTTAGCCGCCAACGGCATCGGGGAATTGTTTCTCGCTCAAGGGAATATTCCAGAGGCAATCCAAGAGTTTCAACGGGCGATCGCCCTCTCACCCGGCTTCTTCACCGCCCAAAATAACCTCAACCAAGCCCAGAAGCTCTTGACCTCTAGGTCATGACATAAACATGGCTAGCCAGTAAAACCCTAGCTAGCCATATTATTGAATTGTCTCTAGATTTTAGAGCTACAGCACTTTGTACAGCAGTTTGAGAGTGGGTGGCTACAGCCACCCACTCTCAAACCCAACATGGATAGGACTTGCAATATTTGTGGTGTGTCTCATTTGAACGCAAGGTGCTGAATTAATTATCAAGAGTTACGGAAATTTTTGCGGGCTTCGACGACCCTCAGCCCGCAAAAATTTCCAAATGTGTAAGTTCTATAGGAATTGGACTATAGCGATCCTAAATGGTTTTACCCGCCGAAGGCGGGTAAAACCATTTACTAGAAGCAAGTTGACTTGGCAACTGTTAGAAAATGATTTAGGACTGCTATAGCAATCCTAAATGGATTGAGAGAGACGCACCCTCCGGGTGCGTCTCTCTCAATCCTCAAAAATCCACAAATGATTGAGGATCGCTATATATAGGGATTAGAGTTTCGTCCCGCACTCCCCACAGAATTTGTGGTCGAGGGGGTTAGTCGTGCCACATTTGGTACAGGTGATCGTCGTCACGACTTGCTTAGAAGCAGGTTCCACCAGACCAATCATGTCGGCATTGCTCTTGCCGGGAGCCACCATTGGGTAGCAATTTTCATCCCTAGAGACAATCACATCCAAGATAAAAGGACTGTCGGTAGCCAGCATCGTGGCGATCGCCCCTGCCAAATCTTCCCGCTTACTTATCTGCATTCCCTTGACACCATAGGCCTCGGCTAATTTCACAAAGTCCGGCATTCCCCGCTCCATATTGGAAGAAGAATAGCGCTCTTCATAGAAAGCTTCCTGCCATTGGCGAACCATGCCCTGCCAACGATTATTCACAATGACTATCTTGGCATTAATTCCATACTGGGCAAGGGTTCCCAATTCTTGGATATTCATCTGAACACTGGCATCCCCAGCAATACAAATTACCTGCTCTGCGGGGAAGGCAACTTTCACGCCCATGGCAGCGGGTAAGCCAAAGCCCATGGTTCCCAAGCCAGCACTAGATATCCATTGACGGGGACCATTTTTCAGGAACTGGGCTGCCCACATCTGGTGTTGTCCCACATCAGTGGTGTAGTAGGCGTGGGGGGCTTGAGTTGCCACTTCTACGATTACTTCTTGGGGAGAAAGTACCTCTGGGTAGTGGGGCACCGTCAGGGGATAATCTTGCCGCCATTCATTAATTTTTGTCAGCCATTGCTTAGTTTGATTCGCCTCGGCGGGGATATCTAATTCTGCG
Organism: Phormidium lacuna HE10JO; assembly: GCA_943370025.1. Lineage (GTDB taxonomy): Bacteria > Cyanobacteriota > Cyanobacteriia > Cyanobacteriales > JAAUUE01 > JAAUUE01. Next base: position 6,340 of record CALRPI020000089.1, read on the forward strand.
TAGCGGCGGAGCAGATCCAGTAATACTTGGCGAACATCACCGACGATCGGGACTTCTGGCGCCCGGTTTTTTCCCACTTCGGCTGGGTCAATGTCAATGTGAATCACCTGCGCCCGGTTTGCAAATTGGTCTAACTTCCCGGTCACCCGATCGTCAAACCTTGCCCCCACCGCAATCAGGAGATCGCACTCACTGACAGCAAAATTGGCATAGGCTGTGCCGTGCATCCCTAACATCCCGACTGAGAGGGGATGGTGTTCATCAAAGGCACCTTTACCCATCAGGGTTGTAGTGACCGGGAGTTGGAAGATTTCAGCTAGCTGGAGGATTTCTTCATGGGCATTGGCAGCGATCGCTCCACCACCGACATAAAGCAAAGGCTGCCGAGCTGTGCGGATCAGATTCAAGGCTTGGTTAATATTCCGAGCGTGACCCTTGACGGTGGGACGATAACCAGCTAATTTCACCTCATCGGGGAGAAAGGGCGTATATTCAAATTCTTCTAAACCCACATCTTTAGGAATGTCCACCAAAACAGGACCCGGACGACCACTGCTGGCAATGTGGAAAGCTTCAGCAATAATCCGTCCCATATCACGGGGATCCCGGACGACGTAGGAATGTTTGACAATGGGCAGGGTGATGCCAAAAATATCGGTTTCTTGAAACGCATCGGAACCAATAAAAGCTCTGCCGACCTGTCCGGTAATCACCACCATCGGGATCGAGTCCATGTGCGCCGTGGCAATCCCGGTGACTAAGTTAGTCGCTCCGGGACCTGAAGTACCAAAACACACACCGACTTTCCCAGTGGCGCGGGCGTAGGCATCGGCAGCATGGGCAGCGGCTTGTTCATGACGTACCAGAATGTGTGTTATTTTCCCTGCTGCTTCCCAGAGGTATAGTTCATCATAAATGGGCAGGATTGCGCCGCCGGGATAGCCAAATATGTGATCTACGCCATGAATTTTGAGACTGTCGATTAAGGCATAAGCCCCGCTACGCCGGGTGGGTTTGGGGGTGATGATGACTGGAGATATACTCTGAGAAAGCACTGTGGGAACCTCACCGATATTTTTTTGGTTTAGTAGGCGATCGCCCAACTATGATGATCCTAAATTGAGTTGCTATAGTTGGGTTGCTTATGGTAAATAATTTCCTACGCCTTTGACAGGGGAAATCATGTAGGATATCTGCACTACTAGAAAATTTGTAGTAAATAATACCTTATATTAGAGAATTTTCCGGTCTTAGTCTAGTCTTTTCCTAAGGTTTGTGGGCTTTTAATGACAAAGTAAGGAAAAAGGATGGTTGAGGGTGTGCGGACTTCGACTCCGCTCAGCCCGCAACAACGTCCATAATCCTAGATTTCATTTATAGTGCGTAAGTCCTAATTAATTTAATTGCAGAACGAACGTCATCCCAACTTTTGAATGTAGGAGTTTTTCTGAGTTCATGATCTAGCCAAGTTGCTCGATCGCGTTGTTCGTATTTGAGATATTCAATATCCATAGCAGTCCTAAATCATTTTCTAACAGTTGCCAAGTCAACTTGCTTCTAGTAAATGTTTTCACCCGCCTTCGGCGGGTGAAAACATTTAGGGTTGCTATAGTCTTTTAAGTAAATTTCTGGATGGAGATGAGATGGCGATCGTGCAGCAAATAATCACCAACAAACTATTAAGTAAAACCGTTGATTGGCAAAGCAAAGCTGTCTTAATTCGCGGAAGTTTAAGTTACTGAAGTGCAGTAAAAATTGTCCTTTGTTGGAGGAGATTACAGGAATTGCGAAGTCGAAGATTTGTCGTGGGGTTTTGGCTACTTCGGCTTCGCTCAGCATAAATTCGACTTCGCTAAGCCACCGATGACGGTTGCTTAGCTATCGACAATGTTTGCCCAGCTATCGATAAAAATCCAGTTCCCTGAGGGTCGTCGAAGGGACGGCGATCGCAGCAGGAGATTCCCGTAGGGTTTTGGCTTCGACTTCGCTCAGCCAGCGATGATGGTCGCTCAGCCACCGATGACAATCTATTTCCCTGAGGGTCGTCGAAGGGACGGCAAATCCCGAACCGAGGTTAATCCAGATCAGAGCGCATTACTTCTCTGCCTAAAAGTAGTAATCCCGTGACCCCTAGACAAACTGAGAAAATATATTGATACCAGTAGTAGCCGATTTGTTGCTTTAGGGAGAGGTGGGGGTGAGTTGTGCTGAGGTAAAGCAGTAAGAAGCTCACCATTAAGGCACTGAAACCAATAAAAGTTAGGCTAATTAATATCCGAGGAGATTGCAGTTCGCGATCGCTAAATTCCTCCACATTAATAGTCGATAGTTCCTGCAAAGATTCCTCTGCTAAAAGAGAAGTATCTTGGAGATCGGCAGCTTTTTCTGGAGGCAATAAAGGATACATAGTTTGGACTAGCCACCGACGTAAAAATCCCTCAGTGCCATAGAGAATTTCTAGAGGTTTTTGTTCAAAAGCTGGAGCTAGAAACAAAGGTATTTGGGGATTCTTAATTTGTTTAATTGGTTCCGGTGAATTGCTATTAAATTTCATTGTCTACCCTCCAATTAACTCGTGGTATTTATCCTAACTCATTGACTAGATTAAGTTGTTTCTGGTAAGTAATTGTACCCAGCAAAAACTAGCGACATTATTTAGGATTCCTGTAGTTTTTGATATTCTAGTTCCGTAATCATTTCTTTGGTGCTTTCCACGCGATCGAGAAAAACTATCCCTTGAAGATGATCATACTCATGTTGAAAAATTCTTGCCACAAAATCTGTTAATTCCTGATGGCAAGCTTTGCCATTAATATCTGTATATTCTACTGCAATATTTTGATAACGGGGGACTAAACCCCGGATGCCCGGAATGCTCAAACAGCCTTCCCAAGCCTTTGCGGTTTCTGAGCCGTGGCTGATTAGCTGGGGGTTAATCATGGCGGTGGGGGGCATCTTGGGGGCTTGGGGATAGCGGGGGGTGGGATGGGAAGCGATAATGATCAGGCGCACAGACTGGGAGACTTGGGGGGCGGCAATACCCACCCCTTTGTGTTTGAGAGTGGTGTGAATTAATTCTTTAATTAATTTTTGCAGGGACTTGTCTGACCAAGATTCAACGGTGGTAGAGGTTTGTCGGAGGATTGGATTTCCTAATTGAATAATTTCTAACTTCTTAGGCATGGATAGAGAAAAAGGTGCTATATTGAGAAACCTATTCTAGCAGAAATCACCTAGCCAGAAAAATGACCGATATCTCTCCAGAGCAATTGTGGCAACAAGTATCTAATCGACTGCAATTACAGCTTAGTCAACCTACCTTTGAAACATGGATTAGGACGGCTTGTGCTGAAAGTTTAGACGACAAACATTTAGTAATTCGGACTCCTAATCCTTTTGCCAAAAATTGGCTGCAAAAACATTATCTGAAAACTATTTCTGGCGTGGTGAAAGATGTGATTGGGAAGTCATTGGAAATTCAGTTTACGGTAGCTGATCATGGTGTTGCTTCAGAATTAGCTCCTGAATCAAATTGGCTGAGTTCTGCTAGTCCAATCATTGAAAATAACCCTCAACAAAATCTTCCCAAGGCGCCTAAATTAAATGCTAAATATGTATTTTCTCGGTTCGTGGTGGGGGCAAACAATCGCATGGCTCATGCAGCTTCCCTAGCTGTAGCGGAGTCGCCGGGGCGGGAGTTTAATCCTTTGTTTCTCTGTGGTGGGGTGGGTTTGGGCAAAACTCATCTGATGCAAGCGATCGGTCACTATCGCCTAGAGATTTCTCCCGATACCAAGATTTTCTATGTTTCCACCGAACAATTCACCAACGATCTGATCGCCGCCATCCGCAAGGATAGTATGCAGAAATTTCGGGAACACTACCGGGCTGCTGATCTGATCTTAGTCGATGATATTCAATTTATCGAGGGGAAAGAGTTTACCCAAGAGGAATTTTTCCATACTTTTAATACTCTCCACGAGGCGGGGAAGCAAATTGTCCTAGCCTCCGATCGCCCCCCTAGCCGCATCCCCCGCTTGCAAGAGCGTCTCTGTTCCCGCTTTTCTATGGGTCTGATTGCCGATATCCAAGCACCGGATCTGGAAACTCGGATGGCAATTCTCCAGAAAAAAGCCGAGTACGAAAATATGCGCCTGCCGAGGGAAGTGATTGAATACATTGCCACCAACTACACCTCAAATATTCGGGAGTTAGAGGGGGCATTGATTCGAGCGGTGGCTTATGTTTCGATTTCCGGGATGCCGATGAATGTAGATAGCATTGCCCCGATTCTCAACCCCTCGATCGATCGGATTGCCACCACTCCTGAAACAGTGATCAGCGCGATTACGGGTACTTTCAACATTTCCCTCGAAGAACTCCGCAGCAACTCCCGCCGCCGAGAAATTAGCTGGGCGCGGCAGGTGGGGATGTACCTGATGCGGCAGCATACAGATTTGAGCTTACCCAGAATCGGCGAAGAGTTTGGGGGCAAGGATCACACCACGGTGATGTATAGCTGTGAAAAAGTTGCCCAACTCCGAGACAACGACCCAGAGATCGGCAACTTAATTCGGCAACTGAGCGACCAGATTAATTTTAGTGACACGAAGAATTGAGGAGAAGGAGGTACAGGGAGGTAAAGAAGGTATAGGGAGATACAGGAAGGTAATACTATGTTTGTAGGGATGCAAGGCTTTTTGCCCTAATTAAGGTTTGCCCGGTGTATGGTGATGGTGGGATTCTGGGGCTGGAGGATTTTGAGGAGCAGTAGGACTGCTAAAAAGTTGAACCAGACCCATGCTTTGTTGCCCAGCGGTAGCTAAACCCATCGTTACTAATCCGGCACTCAACAACCCCATAGATACTAGCCCAAAGGAAAATATTCCCATAGAAACAACTCCAATAGAAATAATTCCATGAGCCGAAACGCCGATCGCTACAATTCCGTGGGCTGAGATACCTATCGCCACAAAACCACGAGCATGGGCAGCGATCGACAACCTTGTTAATTTATTAGAAGACGACATTTACATTAAAATCCTGCCGTGTCAGCTTAGTTAAAAATATATTTGAGGGCAGGAATTCTTGACAACACTAGATAATCTAGGATTAGAACTGTGATTAGGGACAAGCCAACGAGAGGAAAGGCAATACCTAAGACTGCCACGATCGCTAGGGGAACCCGCCAAGATTGGACGTAGGGAGGTAAACTCGGTGCGCCAAGCTGAGTCAAAGTTTGGGGACGGCGCAGCCACCAGAGAACCAATCCGCTGACACAAAGACCTATCAAGACCAAACAGGCAAAGAGCATCAATAGTTGATTACTAATGCCGAAGTATTTACCCATATGAATGGCAATCCCCATTTCCACAGCCTTCGGTACCAAGGCATAATCTTGCCAACGCACATCTGCCAGAATCTGTCCACTATAGCGATCGATGTGCATGGTCATTTCTTGGGTCGGATCATCAGGGAAAGCAGCGATCGTATAGACTCCAGTTTCCTCTTGGGGCAGACTGACACTATAACCAGCGGGAGCATTTTTAGATTTTGCTAGGGCAATAACGCTATCCAAATTTACTGGAGTCCCAGAGGGGATTCCCCCAAAACTAGGAGCTTTGACTTGACTAGCAGTTTGGGCATGTTGGTGATCACCGCGACTAGATTGAGGCATAGGCATTTGCTCCACTGCCCAGGGGACTACTTGGGAGCCATTTTGATTTAAGGAGCCAGTTAATACCACTGATTTAGGAGCTTCATTCCAAGCCGGGGGAAACTGATTCCAAACCTGGGCAAAGGTTTCTCCCCAGAATCCTGACCAGGGTAGCCCCGTGATAATCAAAAAGCCCACTAGTAATGCCCCATAAAATCCGGGAACAGCGTGTAGATCTCGCCAGAAAATTCGTTTATTTTTACTGCCCAAACGAGGGATTAGAGTTCCCAGAATTGTAAATTTATGCCGGGGAAACCATAAATATAAGCCACTAATTAACAGCACTAAACCCCAACAGGCAGCCAGCTCTACTAAATAGTCTCCGACTTTCCCCATCATCAGTTCGCCATGAATTTTCCGGGCAATACTTTGCAGATTATTATCTTCATCTCGATCGCCTAAGACTTCTGCCGTATAAGGATTCACAAAGACTGTAAGTTTGCGTTGATCGGCAGTTTTCAAGGTTAATTCTGCACTGCGATCTGGGGCAATATTCGGCGCAAATTTAGAGACTGTAGCTCCGGGATAGGCCTTCTGGGCAGATGCCAATTGTTGAGTATAAGAAACCGGATTCTTAGTCGGCTGTACAAACATTTTCTGGTGATACATCACACCATCTAACTGAGGCTTGAAAAGATAAATAATCCCTGTTGTTGCTAGAGTCAGCATAAAGGGAATCACAAATAATCCAGCATAAAAATGCCAGCGCCAGATAGTTCGATAAAACCGATTAGGGGGTGACTCTACTGTAGAAGGATTAGCTATTGATGAATTAGATGCCATAGATAAAACTGCCTATTAAGCTAGAATTGAAAATCATTGATAGCTTAAATCTGATGGCAACTGAAATAAATGTCAAAAGACAACCTGTCAAATTTTCTAGAGAACTTATTATGTACAGCACTTTTCATTGAGAGGTACAGTAGAGGCAGGCGCAAAACCTTGGACTCCTACTGTACCTCCCCTTACCTCCCTGTACCTACTTCAATGCTTCCTTCACTGCATCATAGGCGGGTTTGGGACGGAAAAATTCATCGAAAATTAGGGGCGTGCCGCCTTGACCGATCAGGGAAGTCATCCAAGTGTAGCGATCGGTAAAACCCCAAAAGACGATCGCCGTGCAGTTCTTTGCTGCCACGCACATTTGCACCGATTCTCCGTAGATTCTGGCTTGCTCTTGGAGTTGGGTGGGCAGGTCTACTCCCGGTTGATCGGTGATGGCAATATCCATCTCGGTGATTTGCACTTCCAATCCCAACTTACCCAAGCGATCGACATTTTTGGCGATTTCCGCAACGTTGGGTTGATTATTCAGTGCCTTGTGCATCTGTAACCCCACGCCATGAATGGGCACACCCCGCTGCTGCATTCCTTCCACCAAGTCATAAACGGCATTGGATTTGATGCCTATTTCCTCAGCGCTAAATTCGTTAAAGATCAGCTTTGCTTTGGGGTCTGCCTCGTGCGCCCAGATAAAAGCCAAATCTATATATTCGGGACCAATCCCCCGCAGCCAGAGGGTATCCCGCAGGGTGCCGTCTCTAGCGATGCCCTCATTGACCACATCGATATATTTCACCTGACCCCGGTAGCGTTTGACGATCGTTTGGATATGCTGCTTCAGGACAGCCATTAATTCTTCTCGGCTAAAATCTCCCCGCACCAACCAACCGGGTAACTGCTCATCCCAAACGAGGGGATGGTGGCGAAATTCCATCTGGTGTGCCTTGGCAAAATCCAACATTACATCCATTTCCTGAAAGTTGAAGACATCTTGTTGGGGGTGGATATTTTCAAACTTCATGGCATTTTCCGGAACCAAAACATTAAATTCCTGAGCTAGGGTCTGTTGATATAAAGGATCGTTCAGCAGGGGATTGATGGTGACGGCGGCTCCGATCTGGATGCTGCGTTTTTCTGCTAATTGCCGCAGTCCAGTGGTGGTGTTGACTCCACTATTAACTGCTGCTGGAGCTTGGGCTGGGGTGGTTGGCACTTGCCCCAAGGTAAACAGAAAGAATATGGGCAGGAAAAATAAAAATAGGAGAGAAAGACAGAAAGTTGGCTTGATCATGGCGAAATTTGCCAGAAGTGGGGTGAAGTTCTATATTGAACGGCAGTTTTGATATACCGATTATCTTTTATTTAAGCTTACCTATTTCGGCTGGACAATCTGGGGAAAAACTTTGATTTTGGGAGTAAATACCTTGGCAAGTAAGAAAAGATGGTGGCGATCGCAGACAGAGCGACGACCGAGGCGGCACCAGTCGCCCTTGAAAATCTGGATTAGCTCTGTGTTAGTTATGTTGATGTTAGTGCTGGGAATTGCCAGAGCGGGGCAAGCTGGGCAGGTAAAAGATACGGGAAGAAATCCGATCGAATTAATCGCAGATAGCGATTTTGTCATTAGCGTCGCCTTTAGCCCCGACGGCAAAACCCTTGCTACAGGTAGTGATGACAACGTGCAACTCTGGAATCTGGAAACTGGGGCAGAACTAAAAACTTTGACGAGGAGTAGCGATCGTGTCAATAGCGTCGCCTTTAGCCCCGATGGCAAAACCCTTGCCTCCGGGAACTGGGACAAGACAGTGAAACTCTGGAATCTGGAATCTGGGGCGGAACCAAAAACTTTCACCGGGCATCGCACTTTTGTCAATAGCGTCGCCTTTAGCCCCGATGGCAAAACCCTTGCCTCCGGAAGTAATGACAGCACCGTGAAAATCTGGAATCTGGAATCTGGTACAGAACTAAAAACTTTGACGGGGCATAGTGATGGTGTCACGAGCGTCGCCTTTAGCCCTGACGGCAAAACCCTTGCCACTGGGAGTTATGACAAGACTGTGAAGCTCTGGAACCTAGAATCTGGGGCGGAACTAAAAACTTTCACAGGGCATAGCCATTGGGTCTTTAGCATCGCCTTTAGCCCCGACGGCAAAACCCTTGCCTCTGGAAGTTGGGACAACACGGTAAAACTCTGGAATCTGGAATCTGGGGCGGAACTAAAAACTTTCACGGGGCATAGCTCTTATGTCAGGAGCGTCGCCTTTAGCCCCGACGGCAAAACCCTTGCTACCGGGAGTCAGGACAAGACGGTGAAATTCTGGAATCTGGAATCTGGGGCGGAACTAAAAACTTTGACGGGGCATAGTAATGGTGTCACGAGTGTCGCCTTTAGCCCTGACGGCAAAACCCTTGCTACAAGTAGTTGGGATAACATCATCAGGCTTTGGAATATCGAGGGTTTTGAGGAAAAACTTTAATTTTAGGAGTTAAGACCTTGGCACGTAACAAAAGATTGGGGCGATCGCAGACAGAGCGACGACCAAGGCGGCACCAGTCGCCCTTAAAAATCTGGATTAGCTCTGTGTTAGTCATGTTGATGTTGGTGATGGGAGTTGCCAGAGCGGGGCAAGCTGGGCAGGTAAAAGATACGGTAAGAAATCCTCTCGAATTAATCGGGCATAGCTCTGGTGTCTGGAGCGTTGCCTTTAGCCCTGATGGCAAAACTATCGCTTCTGGAAGTTTTGACAACACAGTCAAACTCTGGAATCTTGACGGGCAGGAACTGAAAACTTTGCCCGGTCATGGCTCTTGGGTCTGGAGCGTCGCCTTTAGCCCTGATGGCAAAACTATCGCTTCTGCTAGTTCTGACACTACTGTCAAACTCTGGAATCTTGACGGGCAGGAACTGAAAACTTTGCCCGGGCATAGCTCTGGTGTCAATAGCGTCGCCTTTAGCCCTGATGGCAAAACTATCGCTTCTGCTAGTGGTGACAATACTGTCAAACTCTGGAATCTTGATGGGCAGGAACTGAAAACTTTGAACGGTCATGGCGATAGGGTCTTGAGCGTCGCCTTTAGCCCTGATGGCAAAACTATCGCTTCTGCTAGTCGTGACAAAACTGTCAAACTCTGGAACTTGCAAGGAGAACTACTGTAAACCTTGACGGGGCATGAATTTGTTGTTATTAGCATCGCCTTTCGCCCCGTTAGCGCAGCGTTTCCGCAGGAAATAGGGCAAACCATCACCAATTTTGGAGGTAAATATTTTGGCAAGTAAGACGAGATTACGGCGATCGCCGACGAAGAAACTACCAAGGCGGCATCAGTCGCCCCTAAAGTCGACCTTAAGAGTCTGGATTAGCTCTGTGTTAGTGATGTTGCTGTTGGTGATGGGAGTTAGCAGAGTGGGGCAAGCTGGGCAGGTGGCGGAGGCTGTGAGAGAGCCGATCTAATTAACAGGTCATAGCTCTACTGTCACTAGCGTCGCCTTTAGCCCCGATGGCAGGACGATCGCCACAGGAAGTTATGACAAAACGGTGAAATTGTGGAATCTAGAGGGACAGGAACTGAAAACCTTGACGGGTCATGGCTCTACTGTCACCAGCGTCGCTTTTAGCCCCGATGGCAGGACGATCGCCATCGGGAGTGATGACAAGACTGTCAAACTCTGGAATCTGGAAACTGGTGAGGTAAAAACCTTGACGGGGCATAGCTCTATTGTCTTTAGCGTCGCCTTTAGCCCCGACGGCAAAACCCTTGCCACCGGGAGTGAGGACAAGACCGTCAAACTCTGGAATCTAGAAACTGGTGAGGTAAAAACCTTGACAGGGCATAGCTCTATTGTCTTTAGCGTCGCCTTTAGCCCCGACGGCAAAACCCTTGCCACCGGGAGTTTCGACAACACCGTCAAACTCTGGAATCTGGAAACTGATGCAGAAACAAAAACCTTGACGGGGCATAGCTCTTTTGTCAATAGTGTTGCCTTTAGCCCCGACGGCAAAACCCTAGCCACCGGGAGTGATGACAACAGCGTCAAACTCTGGAATCTGGAATCTGGTGCAGAAACAAAAACCTTGACGGGGCATAGCTCTATTGTCTGGAGCGTCGCCTTTAGCCCCGACGGCAAAACCCTAGCCACCGGGAGTGGAGACAAGACCGTGAAATTGTGGAATTTATAAGAAAATGGACTCCAAACTTTCACAGGTAATCGCTCTAGGTAATTGCCCTATCGATCGCACACCATGAAGATTATCCGAGGGATTTAATCGAAATGCCTTACAATTTTTACAATCACGATCGCATCCCCATAATTTATGCCTAGCAATGCAGTCACCAAGATTCTGATTCTGGCGGCAAATCCTCTAGATAGTCAATTGGCTGTCTTGAGGTTGGAGAAAGAAATTGCCGAAATCCGGGAGACTCTAGAACGATCGCCCCATCGAGACAACTTCACCATCGAGACTAGGGGAGCCGTGCGCCCGGAGGATCTCCAGACCTATTTGTTTAATATCAAGCCCCAGATTGTGCATTTTTCAGGGCATGGGGTGGGGGAGCCGGGGTTGGCTTTTGAGAATGATGCGGGTGGGGTGCAATTGGTTGATACTCCTACTTTGGTGGAGTTTTTTAAGCTGTTTACGCGGGATGTGCAGTGTGTGGTGTTGAATGCCTGCTATGCCCAGGTGCAGGCGGAGGTGATCTGTCAGCATATTCCCTTCGTGATTGGGATGAATGAGGCGATCGGCGACACGGCGGCACGGAAATTTGCCCAAGGTTTTTATCGGGGGATTTGGGATGGGCGGTCTATTGAAGAAGCTTTTGCATCGGGCAAGAATGCGATCGCCCTTGCTGATATTCCTGAGGAGATGATCCCGGAATTGTGGCAGCAAAGTCGGCGGCGGCAGAATTATGAGCTAAATAATCTGGAACCCAATCAGGCGGTGGGGGCGATCGATCCAGAGTTGTTGGAAGAACCAGAGGGATTGGTGGGCTTAAATTCGGCTTTCTATGTGCTGCGTCCCCCGGTGGAGGAGCGGTGCTTTGAGGCGATCGCCAGAAAGGGGGCATTGATTCGGGTCAAAGCCCCCCGGCAGATGGGGAAATCTTCTTTGATGATCAGGATGCTCGATCGAGCCAGCAATCTGGGTTGCAAGATCGTTACTTTGAATTTTCAACGGGCGGATAAAGCCATGTTTGCAGATTTGGATAAGTTCCTCAGGTGGTTTTGCGCCAGTATTGGGCAACAGTTGGGGCTGCCGAAGCAGTTTGAGGAATATTGGGATGATGAATTTTTCACCAGCAAGGATAATTGCACCACCTATTTTCAGTCCCACCTGTTGGCAAAGACTGCCAGCCCGATCGCCCTAGCTCTGGATGAGGTGGATCTAATCTTTCAACATCCCACCATTGCGGCAGATTTCTTTGGCTTGTTGCGGTTTTGGCATGAGGAGGCGAAGAGTGGGACAATCTGGGAAAATCTCCGCTTGTTGGTGGTGCATTCGCAGGAGGTTTATATTCCTCTGGATATTAACCAATCGCCTTTTAATGTGGGGGTTCCCATTGAGTTGATGGAGTTCGATCGATCGCAGATTCAGGAACTAGCGAATCGGCATGGGTTGCTGTGGGATGGTGGGGAACTAGAAAAGTTAATTGCGATGGTGGGGGGACATCCCTATCTGGTGCGGTTGGCGCTCTACTACACGGCACGGAATTATGTTTCCCTAGGGGAATTGCTGGGGGAGGCGCCTACGGATGCGGGATACTACAGCGATCATCTGGCTAGGCATTTGCGGGTGCTGGAGCAGGAGGCGACCTTGGCGGCGGCGATGCTGAAGGTGGTGCAGGCGGGGGAACCTGTGCGATTGACTTCGGAGGAAGCGTTTAAATTGGATAGTATGGGGTTAGTGCGGCGCAGGGGCAATGATGTGGAGCCGCGATGTGAGTTGTATCGGTTGTATTTTAGCGATCGCCTAGGAATTTAGCACGAGTTTGAGCTTATGAACCCAACAGAATCTACGCCTAGCTATACCTATTATGTCGGTGGCAGTCTGGAGATCAATGACCCCACCTACGTCACTCGCCAAGCTGACCAAGATTTCTATGAGAGTTTGCGGGCGGGGAATTTTTGTTATGTGTTTAATTCGCGGCAGATGGGTAAATCTAGTCTGAAGGTGCGGACGATGCAGCGATTGCAGGCTGAGGGTTTTGCCTGTGCTTCTATCTATATCACGGCTACGGGTAGTCAGGATATTACAGCAGATAAGTGGTATGCGGGGATTATGCGGGGTTTAGTGAACGGTCTGGGGTTGGAAAGTCGTATCAATCTCCGCAACTGGTTACGGGAACGGGATATGCTATCGCCAGTGCAGCGGTTTAGTGAATTTATAGAGACGGTGATCTTGCGGGAAATTGTGGGGCGGGTTGTGATCTTTATCGATGAGATCGATAGTGTGTTGAGTTTGGATTTTGGCATTGATGATTTTTTTGCGGTGATTCGGGAGTGTGCCGATCGCCGGGGTGGGCAGCCGGAATATAAGCGGCTGACTTTCGCGCTGTTGGGGGTGATTGCTCCGGCGGATCTGATCAAGGATAAGCGGCGCACGCCGTTTAATACGGCAAGGCAGGCGATCGACCTGACGGGTTTTACCCTAGAGGAGGCACAACCGTTGGCGCTGGGGTTTCAGGGGCAGGCGGATAATCCTCAGGCGGTGTTGCGATCGGTGCTGGGCTGGACTGGGGGGCAGCCTTTTTTGACCCAGAAGGTGTGTAAGTTGATCTCTGCTTTGCCCACAAGGATTGAGGCGGGGGCTGAGGGGGCAGTGGTGGAGCGGGTGATCCGGGAGCAGGTGGTGGAGAGATGGGAGGAGCAGGATGTGCCGGAGCATCTGAAGACAATTAGCGATCGCCTTTTGCGAGGAAATAAAAATGAGCAGGTGAAGGGGCGCTTGTTGGGGTTGTATCAGCAGATTTTGGAGAGTGATCTGCAAGAGGATCCCCCCCAGCCCCCCTTAAAAAGGGGGGGGAATCAAGATTCCACCAGCCCTTCGCCAATGGGGGAGAATGAATATGCAAAGCCCCCCTTCTTAAGGGGGGTTGGGGGGATCTCCGGGATTCCAGCGGATGAGAGTTATGAGCAGATGCAGTTGCGGTTGACGGGGTTGGTGGTAAAACGGGGTGGGCGGTTGATTATTTATAATCCTATCTATGCCGAGGTCTTTGGTGCTGAGTGGATTGCTAAGGCTTTGCAGGAGATTCGTCCAGATTTTTATGGGGTGGCGATCGAAGCTTGGCAGCAAGCGGCACCGGAGCAGAAAGGGGCTTTTTTGCTGCGGGGGCAGGCGCTACTGGATTCGGAGGCTTGGGCGCAGGGGAAGCGGTTGAGCGATGCAGATGAGGAGTTTTTATCAGAGAGTCGAGAAGAGGAAAAAAATGAGATGGAGCGAAGGCTAGAGCTAGAGCGCAAAAAACGGGAGGCAATGGAAGAATCAAATCGTTTAGATGCGGAGCGGCGAGCACAAACTCGTTCAATAATATTGATAATGACACTAATATCGATAGTTCTTGTAGGGTTATGGACATCTAGTTCTGTTAGGGAGGCGGCAAAGAAGCAGAGAGAGGCGGAACAAAAAGTTGTAGAGGCTACTCAGAATCTGGAAGCAGCTAAGATAGATTTTGAGAATCGAACCCAGCAATTACAGAGTGTTCAGTCTATAACACCGGAATCGGAAGAGAAGAAGAGAGAGGCGCAGCAGAGATTTGTGGAGACCAATCGAGTTCTAGTTGCAGCTATGATAGAGCTTCAGAAGCTAACTCAACAACCACAAGGTGGTCTTCGTTCTTATGCACAGCTCACTCCTAAAGATGGACAAGTTACAATAAGTTATTTCTGCCAACCCTATCAAGGAGGCTTCGCTACTTTTGGCAAATACTCAGGAGAGCCTAAAGTTATTATTGATTTGGGTAATAGACAGAACCTTTGTAAGGAGGTAGCGAATAGATTTCAAAATGCAAGAGATAACGGAAATCTAAGATTTTTGGTTAGAGAGGGAAATCTTATTTGTGGGACAGACAGAAATGGTGGTGAATGTAAGAATTTTCTTTTTGCTGCTGATACAATAACAAATGCAGATGAGATATTTAGAAAAATAATGAACGATGTTGTACCTATTGATGGTTCCTTCATAACACAATAATTGAATCTATAACTTCCTCAATTTAATAATGATTATAATTTCGATTTTGTTAGTGTCATGAAGTTTTCGCCACAGATTTACGGTTATGTTTAGCATGATCGCGCTCAATCACTAAGAAAAACACGGTTAAGCAACTGGTTTCGTGAGGGAATGCCCCAATCTCATCAGACTTAGCCCGAAACTCGCGAAATA
>CALRPI020000090.1:0-20695 GCA_943370025.1 Phormidium lacuna HE10JO
TTGCGGGCTGAGCGGAGTCGAAGCCCGCAACAACGTCTAAATGTGTAATTCATAACTTACCTGCTAGAAATTCTATTACCTGCCAGCTATTTGGTGCTATATTTCCCTCATGGTGACTCAAGATTCTGAACCCGATATCCTCAGCCCCGATTGCCCCCTGCGCCAGACCTTGGGGCTAATTGGAGATCCGTGGTTGCCCCAGATCATCTATCTCCTTTCCTTTGGCACAAAACGCTATAACGAGTTTCAGAAGAAAATCCCCGGCATTTCTAATAAAATTCTCACCCAATCTTTGCGATCGCTAGAGCTAAATGGCGTTGTCCTCCGCAAAGTCTACCCCGTAGTTCCCCCCAAGGTAGAATATACCCTGACAAATTTTGGCAAAAAGCTCGTCGCCCCCGTCAAAGTTTTGGTGGCTTGGTCAGAAATGCACACCAAAGAATTAGCCGATGCCGCCAGATATCGCCAAGAACGCTTGGAACTGGAAGTAGAAAAGAAATCCAAAAAATAATCGATCCATGCCGTACCTTTCTCGCATTACTGTTTACCCGATTAAATCCTTGGATGGTGTAGATGTAACCCAAGGGGAAATTACCACTGGCGGGTCTTTGAAGCACGATCGCCGATTTGCCATTTTTGATCCCAAAGGGAAATATATTAATGGCAAAAATAATGCCACCATTCATAAACTGAGATCAACCTTTGATCTCAATGCAGATACGATCACCCTCACCCAGCCCGACAGCATAGAACCTATTAGTTTTAGTTTAGATACAGATATTCCTGCCCTCACTACTTGGCTGAGTAATTATTTTCAAATATCAACACAACTCCAAGCCAACCTCACTCACGGCTTCCCTGATGACCCCAAAGCTGGGGGGCCAACGATCGTCAGTCAAGCTAGTCTAGATAGGGTTAGCCAATGGTTTCCCAAGTTAGATCGCCTGGAAATTGCCAGACGGATGCGGGCAAACCTAGAAATTACTGACGCGGCAGCTTTTTGGGAAGATTGTCTATTCGCAGCCAAGGGTGTACTGAGGGAGTTCGAGATCGGGGATGTGAAGTTTTTGGGGACAAATCCTTGCTCTCGTTGCATTGTCCCTACCCGTGATTCCCAGACGGGGGAGACATACCCTGAATTTCAAAAGATTTTCAGCCAACAAAGAAAGTCAACCTTAGCTAATGGTGTGGAGCGATCGCAATTCAATCATTTCTACCGTTTCACCGTCAATACCATTATTCCTGCCAGTGAATCGGGGAAAGTATTACACTTGGGAGATGAGATTAAGCTTCTGTAGCAAAACATCAGCCAACATCAGCAAGATATTCCATGCGCCGATTAGCCCTAAACCTAAATTTTCCAACTTTTCTAACTTGTCTCAGTATTGCGGGTGCGGCGGTGATCCTGCCAGCGATCGCCCCCATCACTACTGCCGAGATCATCCCGATCGCCCCTCCAGTCATGGCGCAGGATCAGTGTAACTCTGTCTTCTCTCGGTTGCGCAGCCATAAAATTGGGGCTGGGGAAACCATCGAAAGTATTGCCAATCGCTACGGCTTAATTGCTCAAACCCTATTAAGTTTCAACCCCATTCTCAACCAAGGTTTACCTAGGGTCGGCACGGACATTTTAATTCCCCCAGTCAATGGAATTGCCATTTCTGTCCCCGCTGGGACTACTTGGGCAGAGCTAGCTCGCCGCTATGGAGTCCGGGCTGATGTTTTATTTGAGCTGAATGGCTGTCAATCTCCCACCTCTGTCATATTTTTGCCGGGAGTTAATTGGACAAGCGCGGCAACTCCCCAGCGATTTCAATCATCGATTGATCGCTATCCCCTGACCCAACCAACTCAAATCCTCTTAGCCTACGGTTTCTATGGCGATCCTGCTGCCAATCAATTCCACAGCGGTATCGATCTAGCGGCTCCCCTAGGAGCGACGGTGGTGGCGGCGGGGAATGGGGTAGTGGCTTTTGCTGGGGAGCAAGGGGTGTGGGGAAAAATGGTGGCGATTAATCATGCCAATGGGCAGCAATCCCGCTATGCCCATCTCAGCAGTATTTCCGTCACCATCGGGCAGACAGTGCGATCGGGTGCTCCCCTCGGCACAGTGGGCAATACAGGCAGTCCCCACAGTCCTCAACCCCACCTGCATTTTGAAGTCAGAATCAATTCTCCGGCTGGTGCTTTGGCACAGGATCCAGAACTTTATTTAGCTCCTTTGGATAGGTAAAATCACCCTAACCCTCACCCACAGGGAGAGGGGACAAGCAACTTAGTAAGTCCCTAAATTCGTGAAAAAGTGAAAAATATGGTTAGCTCTATTCCTCAACCGATCGCCCCCATCACCCCAACGACCGATCTGCCCTTAGCTACTACCAAACCGGCTGAACAAAGGGTAGTGTTCCGTCATCTAAGTTGGGAAAACTATCAACAGATCCTCGCAGCTTTGGGGAATAAGCGATCGTCCCGCTTGACCTTCGATCGAGGAACTTTAGAAATTACTATGCCTTTAGAACAACATGAAAATGCCCTACGGCTAATTGAAGTATTCATTCGGGTTTTGGCAGAAGAATTTGATTTTACGCTAAAAACTATGGGGTCTACTACCTTGAGTCGCCCAGACTTAGCAAGAAGTGCAGAACCAGATGATTGTTACTACATTCAAAATCAGCCCAAGGTAGCTAATAAAATAGTTGATTTAAGCGTTGATCCTCCCCCAGATTTAATTGTCGAAGTAGATATTACCCACACTGATATTGATAAATTAAACCTGTATGCCAATATGGGAGTTCCTGAGTTTTGGCGTTACAATGGCAGGGTTTTACGTATTTATCAACTTCAAGATAATCAATACGTAGAGGTAGAGAATAGCCCAACATTCTCGTTAGAAATTAAAGATCGTCTTTACCAATTTTTACGGGAATGTCAACAAAATGAATCAAGACCAAGCAAAGAACTTAGAGCGTGGGCAAGTCAACAGAAAAAAGGTTGATTTATATACAGAGGTTTGTTGGTGGGCGGCTGTCGCCGCCCACCAACAAACCCAAGCCTAGTTAACATTAAAAAAATACAATTTATGAAAATTAGAATTGGTAATGGTTATGATATTCACCAGTTGGTGACAGGCAGGAAATTAATTTTGGGTGGAGTGGAAATTCCCCATGAGAAAGGTTTGTTGGGGCATAGTGATGCCGATGTTTTGACCCATGCGATTATGGATGCCATGCTGGGGGCATTGAGCTTGGGGGATATTGGGCATTATTTTCCACCGACAGATGATAAATGGAAAGAGGCGGATAGTTTGGTTTTGCTATCTCAAGTAAGTCATTTAATCCAAGAAAGAGGTTGGAAAATTAATAATATTGATTCAGTAATTATTGCCGAGCGCCCCAAGTTGAAACCCCATCTAAAAGAGATGTGCGATCGCCTCGCCGTGATTCTCTCTCTTACCCCCGATCAAATTGGGATCAAAGCAACAACAAATGAAAAACTAGATGCGGTGGGTCGAGAAGAAGCGATCGCCTCCCACGCCGTAGTTTTATTAGTTAGTAATTAGATACAAGAATAATAGAAAAACAACTGACCTGCTGCTATAAATAAGCTAGGAGACTTTCGCACTTAATATATAGCTATCCTAAACGGGTTGAGAACGGCTTCCCCAGAGGGGAAGCCGTTCTCAACCCTCTCAAACTCTGAATTCAATTATGATCGCTATAGCGATCATAATTGAATTCAGAGATGGAAATATTCAAGAACTACTGATAGAGATAATTTAATTATGAGAACTGATAACACCAATATCAGCAGTAACAATTTGGCTGGCAAGAGCTTACTAGATAATCAGGTGATCGCTGCTGGTATCTTCCTTGCTCCCGCCTTGATTTTCCTTGGTATATTCTTAATATTTCCTATCTTATATTTATTCTATTTAAGTTTCACTACTAATAGTTTCACCACCACAGGTATTCGCTGGGTTGCTGGCAGAAATTATTTAAGACTATTATTAAGTACTGATTTTTGGCAGGTGGTTTTTAATACAACCTATTTTACGATCGCCACCGTAGTTCCTAGTTTAATTATCCCCTTAGGTTTAGCTGTTGGGTTAAATAAAACCCTAGCTTTTCGAGACTTTCTTCACACTGCCTATTTTATCCCGTCAATTACTTCTATAGTTGCCGCAGGTTTGGGTTTTCGTTGGCTATTCCAATCCGATGGTTTTGTGAACTACTTAGGGAAATTGATCGGGCTTATGCCGATTCCTTGGCTGAGTAGTGTTACTTGGGCGATGCCAGTATTAATTATTCTTAGTATCTGGAAACAAATAGGCTTTAATTTAGTAGTTTTCTTAGCTGGATTGCAAACAATTCCTCAAAGTTTATACGAAGCAGCAGAGTTAGATGGGGCTGGCGATCGACAACAATTTTGGCACATTACTTTACCTAGTCTCCGTCCTACTTTAATCTTTGCGACAGTCACTACAGCAATCTTCACCCTGAGAGGTTTTGAGCAGGTTTATGTGGTCACTGGTGGTGGACCTATGAACTCGACTAATTTGTTAGTTTATTATATTTATCAAGAGGCTTTTGCTCAGTTTGATTTTGGCTATGCAGCAGCGGCAGCGGTGGTTTTATTGTTAATAGCTTTGGGGTTAGTTTATCTGCAACTAAAGGTTTGGGGAGAAGATTAAAGAAGATATGGTGGGCAATAATATCCTACTTTTTTTAAGAGTTTGACGAAAAGATTAAAGCAGATATGGTGGGCTTCTGTAATCGCGTGAGTCGATAACTTCGATCGCAGTTACTTACTTTCAAGTGCCTACTTGTCATGTTTTGTGCTTAAGAACTAACATGAATGTAATAGATACTATAGCTAAATTCTGAAAATGAATAGTGCCAACAAATAAAAATATTTTCTATGCTGTGGGAGACATCTTTAATTCTAAAGTTAATCCCAAATTTATCACCTGTCTAAAACTAATCTCGAAATATCAAAGCTCCTAAAAAAATATGACTAACTTCCCGACTATTTTCATCTCCCACGGTGGACCAGACCTACCCTTATCCGAATCTCCTGCTAGGGATTTTCTATCTCATTTGGGGGAAACACTAGGAACCCCGCAGGGAATTTTAGTTATTTCTGCCCACTGGTGTACCCCAGAACCGATGGTTAGTCTGGCTACCCAGCCCCAGACTATCTACGATTTCTCTGGATTTCCTCCAGAGTTATATAAATTGCAATACCCCGCTCCCGGAGCTGTTGAGTTGGGAGATCGAGCTGTTGCCCTTCTCAATCAAGCCGGAATCCCTAGCCACACTCACCCCAGCAGAGGCTTAGACCACGGAGCTTGGAACCCCCTATTACTCATGTATCCAGAGGCAAATATTCCCGTTACTCAACTATCTGTCCAACCCCGTCAGGATGCAGCCTATCATTTAGCCCTAGGTAAAGCTTTGAGTCCTCTCAAGGAAGAGGGATTTCTGATCCTTGCCAGTGGTGCAGCTACTCACAATATGCAGGATTTTGGCAAGTATGATTTCCATGCTGCTCCTCCCAGATATGTACAAGAGTTTCAAGACTGGTTGAGTCAGGCTTTACTCACAGGAGCGGGGGAAGATTTACTTAACTACGAAAAAACCGCCCCCTATGGCAGAAAAAATCACCCCACTAGTGAACATTTTCTGCCCCTATTTGTGGCACTAGGTGCAGGAGATATTACCTCAGCAACGCAACTTCACTCCAGCTATACCTACGGAGTCTTTAGCATGGCTGCCTATAGTTTTTAAGAACAGCATTTTGCATTCAAATGAGACACACCACAAATATTGAAAGTCCTATCCATAGTGGGTTTGAGAGTGGGTGGCTGTAGCCACCTACTCTCAAACTGCTGTCAGAATTGCTTTTTTTAACGTGAATTCGATGACAATCCCTAAAAAACTTATGGTTTCATTCTCACGTTATGCAGGATTTCCTGAGGCTGGTTGAGGGTCGTCGAATTTATGCTGAGCGAAGCCGAAGTAACTAGCCCCCCTAGAGCCGGACTTCGACTTCGCTCAGTCCTCATATTATGCAATGTGAGTTCGATGAAAATCCTTAAAAACCTTATGGATTCGTTACCAAATTGAAAATAGCAAAAAACGATTCTCTGTCCATCAGGCATTTGAAAATCATCGAACTCCTAGGAAACAAATTTTTGAATAAAGCCCGAAACCTAGCCTATTCAGTACTTTTGTTTCTTTCCTGCTTCCCGAAGTCCTCTCCGTTGGAGACTCACGTTTTTTTAGTAAGCCTAATCGAGGTACTGGATTAAGACTTATGCACTGTGAACAAATTATCTAGGATTACTATAGGTTTTTGCGGGCTGAGCAGATTGAAGCCAGCAAAAACCTCCAAATGGGTAAGTAGTGCGGATCTAATTTCTGACCTGATACCAACGGCGGGTTATCGCCCTGAGATATGCCCCCACCGGAAATTGATAAAATTCCCCCACTAGCCATAACAAAATCAAAAGATGGGAGCCAAATACTAAACCAACCCACAGGAGCGGCACCCAATCTAGGGGACTGCCGGGAATGGGGGGAAATAAATAAGCCCCCAAGCTGACAATGCCGGTAGGTAAAACCAAAAATGCTACTGCTGCTACCCCGTAGAGCCAATTAAACTCCACTCCAGCCAAGTGCGCCCCTGTCCACCGCTGCCCATCCCAATGCCAACTTAAGGGTGGCTCTCGATCGGCCATGCGTAATACTTCAGTTTCTAGGTCTACCGTAAAAACATGTTGACAAAACTCACAGCCAACTGCTTCCATCAAAGGCAGGGGCTGGATTTGACCCCAACGACAAACGGGACAGGGATAGGTGGGGCGATCGAGGAGGCGGTAGGAAGTCAAAGGCATAGATTATCGAGTATTGTGATCTCTATACATTTTGACTCAGAACTGTAGTAGGGTGGGCAATGCCCACCTAAATTTGACTCAGAACTTTACAACTGTAAGACGGACAATGTTCACCAAAAGAGAAATCTATTGGGAAGAAGGGAAATATGTATTTTCTAGCCATCAGACGAGGGACGGTGAGGACAACCCAAGTAGGTGGGCATTGCCCACCCTACGGAAGTTTTATGAATGTTTTGCCCTCGGAGGGAGCGAAACATTGAATATTAATCAATTTCAATCCGGTTGGGGCTGGGGTCTGTGGTGCTAGAGCTAGCGCCTAAGGGCTGACGATATTGTTGATAGATACGATCGCGCCAAGAGAAGAACAGATCATAATCACTATTGTCAGCAATCCCCGGAATCCCTTTACCTCTCATGGTTTCATGGACATTAATATAATTTCCTTCGGGATATTTCAGGAGAATGCTCAAACTAGCTACGGTCAAATCTGCCAAGGTGATCTGGTCGCCAGTCAAGTAGGGACTATGGGCAAGGATTAAACACAATGCTTCTAGGTCTTGCTTTAGGGCATCCTGTGCTTCTTTGATGGCATCACTGCCCAAGCCAATCCCCATCCCTAACATATCCATCACTTCTGGAGGCACAGAACCGATCAGAGTTCTCAAGAAATCGGGGGTGGTGTTGGGCAGGACTGAAGTGCGGAAATTCTGATTCTGGGTCAAGGCTCCGTAGAGAACTTTGCGGGATTTGGTGCCGATCGATTCATCTGCCCATTCTTCCATCATCAAACACAACCCTTTTTGCTTTGGATCCGTGGGGATGAGGGGTTTTTCTGGGTATTGCTTCTCTAGATAAAAGGCGATCGCTGTGGAATCAGCAATTACTGTTGAGCCGTCTTTGAGGACTGGAACCCGTCTTTGTCCCGACATTTTAAATACTTCTAGTTGTCCCACACCGGGGGTGACATCTATTTTTTTGTAGGGCAAGCCTTTGTAATCTAGGATCAGTCTGACTTTCTCGGCATACTGAGATATTTCAAATTGGTATAGTTCGATCGCCATAAGTTTTCCCCTCTTAACACTTTGTTACCTAATATAGTAATCCTAAATGATCTAGACGCAATGCCAAGGGGGGGAAAGCCGCCCCAAAAAATTTCAGCTACCACAATGTTGTGGAACCCCAGCAAAGTTGGGGTTCCACAACAAGAATTATCCTAAGCTCTCTGGCAGTTACGATAAAATAAGAAAAAATTAGCCGTGTTTGTGCCATGACCCAAACCTCGATCGCCTTTCACCAACCAGTGATCAAATGGGAATTACTACCCGCCAACTACCCTCTCCCAGACGATCCTGTGGATAATATTCTGCAACCCCTATTAGCGGCTGCTCTCCGCGAAGCTCTAGAACTAGCCGGATTGATTTTGCCGAATGTGATCATTGCCACCAATTTTGGCATTTGCACCAAAATTGACGACCAGACCACCATTAAAGCCCCCGACTGGGTTTATATTCCCAATGTTTTGCCCACAGGAATAGGGGCAAATCGCCGCAGCTATACTCCCTACACCGAAGGCGATCGCCCCGCTATAGTTATGGAATTTCTCTCTGATACCGATGGGACAGAGTATTCTATGAAACCAACATTTCCCTACGGCAAGTGGTATTTCTATGAGCGTATTCTCCAAGTCCCGGTCTACGTCATCTTCGATCCCCATTCTGGAACCCTAGAAGTTTACGATCTACAAAATGGCAACTACGAACTGCGCCCCCAAACTAACGGACGTTATTGGATTGAATCTCTCCAGTTATACCTAGGTATCTGGGAGGGCAGAAAAGCGGAGTTTAATGCCAACTGGCTCAGATTTTGGGATCAACAGGATAACCTGCTGCAATGGGGTCAGGAACTCCTAGCGCAAAAGGAGGAAATTCTGGCTCTAGAGCGACAAAGCCTTGCCCAAGAGCAGCAGGAGAAACTCCAAGCTCAAGAGCAGGTTGCCCAATTGCGATCGCAACTCATGTCCCTAGGAATTAATCCCCCATGACCCAAATTATCACCACAGAAGTCCTCGTAGTCGGTGGGGGAACTGGCGGCACAGCCGCAGCCATCCAATCTGCCCTAGGGGGAGCTAAGACCATCTTAGTTAGTGAATTTTCTTGGTTAGGGGGAATGCTGACTAGTGCTGGGGTAGCAGCAGTGGATGGTCATGAATTAACCCCTTGGCAGACGGGAATTTGGGGGAAGTTTCTTCAGGCTCTACAAGCAAGGCAACTAGAGGGATTGGATCATGGTTGGGTGAGTATGTTTACTTACGATCCTCGTGTGGGGGCGGAAATTTTTGCTGACTGGGTACGGGAATTGCCCAATTTACAATGGATCAGTGGGGCAATCCCCCAAGCAGTACTTCGAGAAGATAACCGCATTACTGGGGTGCAATTCCCTGAGTTTACAATTCAGGCAAAAATTACGATCGATGGCACAGAACTAGGTGATCTTCTGCCCCTAGGCAAAATTCCCCACCGCTGGGGCTGGGAACTCCAAGCGGAATTTCAAGAACCCAGCGCCCCAGTCACCTTAGAACCTTGGATGGAAGCATATCCCATTCAAGCCCCGACTTGGGTTGTGCTGATGCAGGATTTTGGGGAAGTGATCGCCCCGGCAATTCCCCCCTTGGTAAACCCTAGGCTAGAGGAAGATTTCAACAAATTCACCAAGGCTTGGGAACAGCACGGAGCAGAGGCTTTTCTCAACTATGGTCGCCTGCCCGGTGGATTGATCATGATCAATTGGCCGATCGCTGGCAATGACTATGGCGAAAACCCCGACAGATTAATCGCCTCACCCCAACAGCGAAGGGAATTTGAGCAGGAATGCTTTGAGCATAGCTATCACTTCGCTCGCTTTATCCAGCAGCGTTTAGGTAGAAGATACGGACTAGCCCAAGGAATATTTCCCCAGCCGCAACCTCTAGATGCACAACTTCTAAAGGCACAATCTCTAGTCGATGGACTTATGAAGGAAGAGTATTCCAGGGTTGGATTAGTTGAGGTAGAAGATCGAGAAGATCGATCGGCTTTTGCCCTCCATCCCTACTACCGAGAAAGTAGAAGACTCAAAGGTTTGGTCACGCTTACCGAGCAGGATATTCTGCCCATGATTGGAGGGCAGGTAGCGAGATTTAGCACCGATGGGATAGCGATCGCCAACTATGCCAACGACCATCACTACCCAGACCACAAACTACCCCTCCAACCCAAATCCCGATATTGGGGAGGGCGCTGGACTGGCACACCTTTTATGATCCCCTATGGGGTATTAATTCCAGAGACAGTAGATGGTTTTTTGGTTTGTGAAAAAAATATTTCTGTTTCCCATATTGCTAACGGAGCCACCAGATTGCAGCCCGCAGTTCTCTTGATTGGTCAAGCGGCAGGCATGGCAGCAGCCCTATGTATCAAAAAAGGTATTATGCCCAGAGATTTACCCATCAGAGAGTTACAATCTGCCCTCCTAGGGGCTGAGCATTCGGCGACTATTGCTCCTAGCGCAATTGTTCCCCTCTACAATCTCTCCCCAGATCATCCCCATTGGCAACATTGGCAAAATCATTATCTCGATCGACCAGAAACCTATCCCGCTGATGGGGAAGTTCCTAATCTAGAGCCAATTATTCCCATCATCCCCCAAGGAAACCCCAGAAATCCCAGCAACCAAACTATCTTGCAAGGGATATTTCATCGTCAAGGTAGTCAGCACTATACGATTACCCTGTCTGGCTCTTTTAATAGTGGTGATAGTGTCGATCGTCTTGATCGTCTTGATAGTCGCGATCGCATTAATAATGCTCATCTCCAAGGTAACGACACTAAGTATGGCAAAAATCAGTATGGCGAAAATCAGGAAACAATTTGGGGTTTGATTACTCTTAATCCAGAGGTTAATCAACAACTCTTAGCTTATCCAGATGGTAAACCAATGAAAATCTGCGGCCGACTAAATCCTAGTGGCAAATGGCTAGTTATTGAGGTGATTCTCTCTGAAAACCCGGTAAATCCACCGGAAAGTTAAGAAATTTTATGGAAATCGGAAATATTGGAGGAAAAAATAGTATCAAGGTATTACGTCTTCTAATTCTCAAGCTAGAATCAAGTTATTCGCAACGTTAGCTTCCTGCCCCATGAACCCATTATCTAAATTTTCTGTTCGGTCACACCTTGCTCTTCTTGGTGGGACGATCGCTACCACTGCTGCCCTTGCCATTTTTGCCCCGATTTTTGGGGGTTCGGTCTATGCTGCTTGGCAGGATAGCCCAAAAACGATAGTTGATGAAGTTTGGCAAGTTGTCAATAATGAATACGTAGACGGAACTTTTAATCAAACTAATTGGCAAAATGTCCGCCAAGAATTACTCAGTCGTGACTACAGCAATTCTGAAGAGGCTTATGCTGCCATTAGGAATGCCCTCAAACGCCTAAATGATCCCTATACTCGGTTTCTGGATCCCAAGCAGTATAAATCCCTAACTGACCAAACTTCAGGAGAAGTTAGCGGTGTGGGAATTCGCCTCGAACAGGATGAACAAACTAAAGTAATTCGGGTAGTCAGCCCGATCGAAAATTCCCCTGCTTCTAGGGCGGGGATCCGCTCAGGCGATTTGGTGCTGGCGGTAGATGGACGTTCTACGCAAGAGATGACCCTAGAAGCAGTATCCAATATGATTCGGGGTCGGGTAGGTACTCCAGTGCAACTCAGAATCTCTCGTTCCGGGGGAGAGCCAATGGAACTTGCCCTCGTCCGTAGCCAAATTGAAGTACCTACCGTCCATTACACCCTGCGTCAAGAAGGGACAATGAAGGTGGGCTATATCCGGCTAGATGAGTTTAGTTCCCATGCCGCCGACCAAATGCAAAAGGCAATTCAAACCCTCAAAGATCAACAGGCTCAGGCTTTTGTTTTAGACCTACGAGGGAACCCCGGAGGCTTATTGCAAGCTAGTGTAGCGATCGCCCAAATGTGGATGGATAATGCCCCAGTAGTGCGAACCGTCAACCGTCAAGGCACAAACCAAGAGTTCCGAGCTGCTAATCGCCGTTCTTTGACTACTCTGCCTTTGGCAGTTTTAGTCGATGGCAGATCCGCCAGTGCCAGCGAAATTCTTTCTGGAGCTTTACAAGACAATAAACGGGCAACGGTAATCGGCTCCCAAACCTTTGGTAAGGCACTAGTCCAATCGATTCATCCCCTATCGGATGGCTCTGGACTAGCGGTGACGATCGCCCACTACTACACCCCCAATGGCACCGATATCAACCACACCGGGATCACCCCAGATATCAAAATTGATCTCACTAACGAAGATATCCGTCGTCTCTCTCTGAGTCCTACTCTGATTGGAACTGGCGAAGATCCTCAATACCTCCGAGCAGTTTCTGCCCTCACTGCCTCAGTAAATACAAATCAAGGGGTGGCGACTAACCTCGTCAATGCCCCGACTAATTTACCCAATTAGAATTCACTAAAAATGGGGGCGCACCAAGTGCGCCCCCATTTTTGTTTTTATCTTAACCAGAATCAAGTTTGTGAAAGAGTTAGTCTTTCGATGCGGCTGCCACAGTAGCGATCGCTGTAATACCGCAACACTTCTGTTATCTGCCGTTGGTTAAGCAGATTCGAGGAATCATAAGTCAAAATCAGACCCCCCACTTGACTTTCTAGATAGTCAAACTGGAGAGAACCTTGGGGAATTAATTTAGTTTCTACCCCCGGCAACTGGCGTAGATGTACAGCTAATTCTTGATAGATAGCCAAAGGTAACCGAGGCAGGATCACTTGTTCTTGATAGGGCATCTCTTGCTGAAGCATCTAGGTAGGACGGCCTCCAGTTTGGTTTGTGCTGGGAGGGCGATCGCCCACACGCCGCGTTACTTCCACCCCAAATTGTTCCAAAATCACCACCGGACCACCGGGACCATTCATCTCAATCCGTTTCACCAAAATCAAACCATCCGATAGTCGCTCTCCCGGGGAAACATAGCGACTACTGTTTTCATTAGGTGCCTTGACGATCGCTTTAGGGGATGTACCAGCCACATCAATAATGCCACTAACTTCTACTAGTCTTGCTAAAGATGGTTCTGGCAAAGCTGGCAGTTGGGGAGTAAAAGGTTGAGGCGCTGCCCCTGCTCTTGGGGTATTTCCTCCAGATGCTGGAGCATTGGCCCTAGCCCCACCGGCTGCCGCCGTAGTTACTGGTGCTCTAGGTACTGGTGGTGCTGGAAACGCAGCTACTGGAGGTAGGGGGATTTGTGGCAGAGAGGGAATCGGTCTTTGATTGGTGGCAGTGCCAGCAGTCCTCACCGCACCAGCCGCACCGGGCGCACCACCAGGTCCTGCAGCAGCTTGAGCCGTTCCTGTAGGAGCTTTGACTAGGGGTTGCACAGCTACAAGAGCAAAAGGATCAGTGCGTCCCCGCTGATTATTCCGGAGGACTTCATCCGTAGATGAAGAAGAAAGTAAACCAGCCGCAGCTATATTGGCGGGAGATTGGGTCGCACCGGGTGTTGCTGCTGGACTAGCTCCAGTCGTCTTAGGAGCTTGGGGAGCAGCTTTTGCCGCATTTATGGGAGAAGCCATTGCCATAGGCGGAGTTAGGGGAGAGCTAACCGCCCTAGGAGGAGTAGCGGGAGAGCCTTTAGGGGATGCAGCTACGGGGGTAGGACTGGGGCTGCTGGAACTATTCCCACCAAAAAAAGGTAGGGAATCACATCCACCCATCAATAAAGCTAACATGCCCACCAAAGAAACTAATGGTTTACGCTGCATACACCAAACACCTCCACACTTTAAATTCTAACTTCATTACAGCCGCCCTGAAATTATAGCAATTTTCCTTCAGCAGGGATAACTTCTTATGAGAGGTCATTTATAAAGTGGCTAGAGGGTCTAATTTTCCGCCCCCGCTGGGGGCGGAAAATTAGACTTTATAAATAGTCTCTTAGTCATCTGTTCCGGCTAATAGTTTCTTCATTGTGTCTAATCCTTTTTTCAGACGACGGGATACTGTGACAACACTAATATTTAGCTGCTCTGCTACTTCTTTTTGCGTAAAGTCATAAAGAAAAACAAATTCCAGAATTCGTCGGGTCTGATCTTCTAGGTGAATTAATGCCTGTTGCAGACGAATTTGGTCTTCTTGAGCTAGCTGAAAACTCCGGTATTGGGGGTCTGGCATTAATTCCCCAAAACTAGCTGATCCCTCTTCCCCATCTTTCATGGGTACATCAAGACTAATCGGTTGACGATTTTGTTGCACCAGCTTAATCTCTTGCCACTCCTGAATAGAAATTTCTAGAGCATTAGCAATTTCCAAGTCTGTAGGTTGGCGTTGCAGGTGGTTACGTAATTCATTAACTACCTTAAGAGATTGTTGTTGTAATTCTTGCCAACGTCGAGGAATTCGCACAGCATTACTACGATCGCGCAAATAGTGTTGAATTTCCCCCTTGATATAAGGCAAAGCAAAGGAACTAAAGGCATTCCCCTTCAGGGTATCAAATCTCTCGATCGCATTAATTAAACCAATACATCCTACCTGTAGCAAATCTTCGTAGTTTTCTTGAGACTGCTGGGCATAATGGTGTGCCTCCTTGCGAACTAATCCGAAGTTAAGTTGGACAATTTGATTGCGAACCTCCAAATCTTGAGACTGCCGATACCTAGATAACATCTGAAGATTTGCGTGCTTGAGATCTTGATTAGAAATATTGTTCATGGGAACTTTCAGCGGTAGATGAGAAAATATAACCTGTTTGACTAATAAAGACAGTAAGTAGTTGACGCAACCGGAAGATAAATCATAGAGTTATAAGAGTTCGGGCACAGCTTAAGGCTCTACTTTAACAATAGTTTTTATTGTCACTACCTAAGCTTATGTGCTTATAGCTCATTTTTACAATAGTATTTCTACAGTATTTCTACAGTATTTCTAAAATTCCCCTCTATTCATTAACTAATCATGAGCCAATTCTCTACTCATTAGCCAATCTAGACATAATCGCCATAGTTAGATCCGCACCGGTTAAATTAGCTTGGGTCATATCGGCATCTAGTAGTACAGATTCCACTAAGTTAGCTTTGCTCATGTTTGCCCAACACAACTTAGCCCGATAGAGTTTTGCTCGATAAAAGTTTGTTTCCCGCAGCGTAGTCCAGGTGAGGTTTGCTTCCCGGAGGTTGGCATCACTGAAGTCAGCCCCTGACATGTCGGCTTTATTAATTCTGGCTCGGCTCAGATCAGCCCGCTGGAAACTAGTGCCTAGGGCTTTACTATTATTGAAGAGACTCCTCGCCAAGTTTGCCTCCACAAAACCAACATTAATCAGGGTAGCTCCAGTAAAATTAGCCCCCTCTAGATAGGCTTGGAAAAAGTTACATTCTACTAGCTTCACGCGGGTCAGGGTTGCTTCTAATAGCTTGGCTTGACTAAAGTTGGTATTGCTAATGATGGCATCGCTGAGAATTGTGTAGTTGAGATTTGCTTCTGTAAAATTTGCCTGACTTAGGTCAGAGGCTCTGAGGCTAGTATCGGCAAAGTTGGTTTGAAAACAATGGCTATTGGTAAGATTTGCTTCAATCAGGTTTGTCCGCAGCAGGTTTGCTTCTGTTAAATTTGCCCCAGAGAGGTCTGCTTCCCGGAGATTACTATCGCTGAGGTTTGCCCCAATTAGGTTTGCTCCCCGGAAGTTGACTCCCCGGAGGTCTACTTTTTTGAGTTCCAATCCTACTAAGGACGCATCTTGCAAGTTGAGGTCTCGAAAGTCAGTTTCCCCCTTGGTATAGCGATGTTGTATTTCTTCTAAAATCATAGGGCTAGGGTAATTTTTTTGTTTTATTGTGCTAGAAAGAACCATTGTAACTCCTTATATTTCTGTTGATTTTCTATTAATTGATTTGTAGCTGGTAATTGCTATGTGGTTGGGGAAGGTGAGTAAATATAAAATTATTCAAGTAATTAGAGGTAAAATCCGGTAACTATCTATAACGAACATTAAGGAATACCAGCTATGGCAGAAAATATAAGAAGTCAAACGATTACCCAAGGCAGTGCAAAATCTCCTAATCGTGCCATGCTCCGGGCGGTGGGTTTTCAGGATGGTGATTTTGATAAGCCGATTATTGGAATTGCTAATGGGTATAGCACGATTACTCCTTGCAATATGGGTATTAATGATCTGACGCTCAGGGCCGAAGCGGCGACTCGCCAAGCAGGGGCTATGCCGCAAATTTTTGGGACTATCACTGTCAGTGATGGCATTTCCATGGGAACGGAAGGAATGAAGTATTCTTTGGTTTCCCGTGATGTCATTGCTGATTCTATTGAAACTGCCTGTAGTGCCCAGAGCATGGACGGAGTCCTGGCGATCGGGGGCTGTGATAAAAATATGCCGGGGGCGATGATTGCGATCGCTAGAATGAATATCCCAGCAATTTTTGTCTACGGCGGGACGATTAAACCCGGACATTATAATGGCAAAGACTTAACCATTGTTAGTGTCTTTGAAGCCGTAGGAGAATACAGCGCGGGCAAGATAGATGCCACTGAATTATTAGAAGTGGAACGTAAAGCTTGTCCGGGTGCTGGCTCCTGTGGGGGCATGTATACAGCAAATACCATGTCTTCAGCCTTTGAAGCCATGGGCATGAGTTTGCCCTATTCTTCAACAATGGCAGCAGAAGATGCCGAAAAAGCCGACAGTACCGCCAGATCTGCCGAAGTTTTAGTAAATGCAATTCGTAAACAAATTCTCCCTACAGAGATTATAACGAGGAAAGCTCTAGAGAACGCAATTTCTGTGATTATGGCAGTGGGTGGCTCGACTAATGCAGTGTTGCATTTGCTGGCGATCGCCCACACTGCCAAAATTCCCCTAACCCTTGATGATTTTGAAATTATCCGGGCTAAGGTTCCGGTACTCTGTGACCTCAAGCCCAGTGGTCGCTATGTGGCGACGGATCTCCACAAGGCTGGGGGGATTCCTCAAGTGATGAAGATGCTGTTGGAACATGACTTAATCCACGGAGATGCTTTGACAATCACGGGGGAAACAATTTCCGAAATTTTGGCAGATATCCCTAGCGAGCCATCCCCAGATCAAGATGTGATTCGCTCTTGGGACAAGCCGATGTATGCCCAAGGACATTTGGCGATTCTCCGGGGCAATCTAGCCACGGAAGGTGCAGTAGCAAAAATTACGGGGATCAAGAAGGCTAATATTACTGGACCAGCAAGGGTTTTTGAATCAGAAGAAGACTGCCAAGAAGCGATTTTGTCCGGAAAAATCAAAGCTGGAGATATCTTAGTCATCCGCTATGAAGGTCCCAAGGGAGGTCCCGGAATGCGGGAGATGCTGGCTCCAACTTCGGCAATTATTGGGGCTGGGTTGGGTGATTCGGTAGGCTTAATTACTGATGGCCGCTTTTCTGGAGGAACCTACGGCATGGTGGTGGGGCATGTAGCTCCTGAGGCAGCGGTGGGGGGGACGATCGCCCTAGTCCAGGAAGGAGATACTATTACGATCGATGCTCCCCAACGCCTCTTGGAACTCCATGTCCCAGAGGCAGAATTAGCAGAGCGCCGAGCTAAGTGGCAACCTCCAGCTCCCCGTTATACCAGAGGGGTTTTAGCCAAGTACGCCAAGTTAGTTTCTTCTAGTAGTTTAGGAGCAGTCACAGACTTAAATCTTTTTTCTTAGGAGCACTTGATTTTCTAAGGTTTAGCTAATTTTCTAAATTAAAAATCCCCTCTTTTTCAGACATGATTAGGGGGGATTTTTCTAGAAGTTGTGTACTGAGATCATCTTTGAGATGGACTATATTTGATATATCACAACCTTGACATTAGATATCAAAAGAACTACTCTCGATAGAGAACCCTAAAGTGACTAATAGTGTAATTAACCCCGCCATAGAGTAGAAACTAATACAAGCCTCAGAAACAAAGCTAGAACAGATTATTGAAGGAACAAAGCAATATCTTGTACCGCTCTTCCAAAGAACCTATAGCTGGAAAAAAGATAATTGGCAAGAATTATGGGATGATATCGAAGAACTTTATGAAGCTGATAATCCTCGTCCTCACTTCATGGGTTCGATCGTCACTATGCCGACTTCATCAGTTCCTGAAGGTGTAACCAAGTATTTATTGATTGATGGGCAACAGCGATTGACTACTATTTTTATATTACTTTCTGCATTGAGAGATATTGCTAAACAATCAGAAGAAAGATTAGCATCGGAGATTGACAATACTATCTTGCTTAATCCCTATCAAAGAGGCTTGGATTACTATAAATTACAACCTACACAAAAAGATCGTATAGTATTCCATCAAATAATAAATTCAGAAATTCCAGTTAATGGAAGCGGTATTTTAGACTGCTATCGATTCTTCGAGGAGAAAATTGGACAAAATAGATCATCAGTAGAACGGCAAAGAATTAAAAAGGTTATTTGTAGTAATCTATCTCTTGTGAGTGTTGTTCTCAGTCACGATGATGATCCTTATTTAGTTTTTGAAAGTCTTAATGCTACGGGAAGACCCTTAACTCAAGCAGATTTGATTCGCAACTATTTCTTTATGAGGATTCATACAGATCAGCAAGATTCTGTATATACACAGTATTGGCAGCCCATGCAGGAGTTATTGGGTGATAATCTAACAGAATTTATTCGTCACTATCTAACAAGAACTGGTGTCGTAGTTAACCAAAGTGATGTTTATTTCAAAATAAAGGAGAGAATTGGTACTAGCGATGTTCTTCCTTATCTAAAAGACTTGTGTGTTTTCTCAAAGTATTATTCAAGACTTCTTGATCCCACACGAGAACCCCAAAGAAATGTCTCTAAATATCTAAATAGATTAAATCGTCTAGAATTAGCTACTGTCTATCCATTTCTTCTCAACTGCTATGATGATTGGATAGAAAATCGGATCACCGAACAAGAATTTATTGATATTATTCAAGTCCTGGAAAACTTTATTCTGCGTCGCTTTGTTTGCAATGTCCAGACACAAGGATTAAACAGATTTTTTGCTTCTCTATACTCACAAGTTAGCAGAGGGATAGATATTGATTCTCATAGTTTTGTCGAAAGACTAAAATTGGCACTGCAAAGTCAAAGGTATCCTAAAGATGTCGATTTTAGGGCTAGGTTAGTTGACATAGAGTTGTATGGTGGCAATCGATCTCGAAAGTGTAAGCTTATTCTTGAATCTATCGAAGAATCTTTCGAGCATAGGGAGCAAGTTCCTTTTGATGGGCTGACTATAGAGCATATTATGCCCCAAACTTTAAATGATTCGTGGAAAAAAGACCTGGGTGAAGATTGGGCGAGCACCCATGAACAACTTGGACATACTCTAGGTAATTTAACTTTGACAGCTTATAATGCAGAACTTTCTAATGCTGCTTTTCGAGATAAGAAACAACACTTTCAAGATAGCCATTTAGAATTAAACAGGTATTTTCAAAATAAGGAACTTTGGACTAGAGAAGATATTAAAGAAAGGGCAGGATATCTTGCGGATATTGCTCTGCAAATTTGGAGCTATTTTGGGGATAGCTCTACCCAATCTGCCCAGTTAAGCCCAACTAGAAATAGTCCAACTGGAAGAACTCCAAAAATGGTTTATTTGTTTGGGCAGGAACATCCTGTAAGAAGTTGGCGAGATGTTTTAGAAGTTACCCTGAATACGATCGCTGAGCTAGAACCAGAATATTTTCAAGAAATTATGCAGCAATTTCCCCGGTTTATCAGTTGGGATGAAAGGGATCTTCGGAATAAAAGACCGCTACGTAATGGAGCTTTTATTGAAGTTCGATTATCAGCCCAAGATATTTATAGATTCTGCCAAAAAGCGATCGAAATAGCCGGTCTATCAACAGAAGAATGGCAGGTTGAAACTCAGGAATCTAAGTAGGAAATAAGATTTGCTCGGCAGATTAGAGGATTGAGCGATCGCCTAAACCTATGGACTAGTGGCGAGGACGGCTCCCACCTCTTCAAAATAGATACTCCTGATATCCTCAGGGATAGCAGTTTCCAGGATTTTGTAACCTTCCTGTAAAGACACTTTGATTTGCGCCGGAGTAAATTGATCTCCTTCTGCTTGGAGGTAGGCAGCAATGCGACTCTCGCTCCAATGGAAGGTTTGAGCCATAATCACCATCAAGCGTAACTCCGGGGAAAGATTGGCTAATCCTTGCTCCAAATAACACCACAGAGGCGGCGGGGCAGCAGAGAGGGAATAATTAATTTCTTCTACCGATGGCGGTTCGATTTGGTTAATGCAGTAGGCAGTAATATTAATCAGCCAGTTTTGAAAAGAAGTGGCAACAGGATTGGGATTGCTTCTGAGGTCTAGGTCTCGCAATTCATGGAAAATATGCCGCCAAGTTAGGGAAAAAAGATAATCGGTCTGGACTGGCGATCGCGTGGCATGGTCAACTAGGGTATAGACGATCGGGCTATAGCGGCAAAAAAGAGCTGTAAAATACTTACCCTGATAGGGGTAGTTTTGACAAAGCGTTAGTAGCTCCTGATCACTGTGGTGAAAGAGGGCTTTAACTAGAGGATGATTAGCTTCTGGGAAATGAGGTATGTGTACAGTCATCGCAGCAGGGACTTTTTTGTTTAATCTTAACAGTAGTCTGGAGGGTAGGATCAGGAAATTTAGGAAAAAAAATAACAAACCCAATCAAGTTAAGCAGGACTTAAGCATTTAGACGTTGTTGCGGGCGCGAA
>CALRPI020000091.1:0-20353 GCA_943370025.1 Phormidium lacuna HE10JO
TATCAGCACGAGAGAAGGTTCTCAGGCTATTACTAATATCTTGAATTCGTTTTACTCCTTCCTGCATTGAACCAACTAACCTTGGCAAGTCTTCCCGGATATATTCAAGTTCAATGGTTTCTATTTCTGCTTGGATATCAGGATTAGGTTGGGGATATTGTTGTTGATACAAGTCAACTAAGTCAAATAAGTCTTGAATATAATCTAAGGCGGGTTGAATATTCCCATTTAGGAAACCTACGGGGTTATTAATCTCGTGTGCGACTCCAGAGACTAAATTGCCTAAGGCGGACATTTTTTCACTTTGGACTATTTGGAGTTGAGATTGTTGTAGCTGTTGGGCATAGGTTTGAGATTGTTGATAGAGACGAGCGTTTTCTAAAGAAATGGCGGCTTGGGCGCAGAGGAAATTGAGCAGTTCGACGCGATCGCGCGTAAATGCGCCCACGGTAACGTGATTCTCCAAATACAAAATCGCTACGAGTTTACCCTGGTTGAGAATCGGGGTACAGAGTAGACTCTTCGGTTGCTGTTGCAAGACATAAGCATCCGTCGCTAGGGTGGAATGGGTCAAGGCATCGACCACTACTACCGATTCTTGGCTGCGTTTAACGATGTTAATCAAGGATTGGGGAACGGATGAGCTACTTGACAGGGCGATGGATTCTACCTGCGCCGGACAATCAATTGTAGCAACCGCTTCCACAAACCACTGATGGTCACGGGGCATCAATAAAGCACCTTTGTCGGCTCCAGCATTTTCCAACACCGTATGCAGCAAGGTTGCCAGGAGTTTGTCGAGTTGAATTTCGCTGGATAGGGTTTGGGAGGCTTTCAGCACCGTTGCCAGGTCGAGGGCGGCAGAAATACTGGTGCTGCCGGAGGTGGAGGATTTTGTGGCGGAAGTTTGCGATGTGGCTAAAGATATTGTCGAAAACACTGTTTCATTGGCTGACAAAGCCATTTGTTGCTGTTGTAAAATCGGCGCAAGCAGTTGGGGATAGCGCAGCTCTAAGTCTTGGATTTTGGCGGTTGCACCCCAGCGCGCATAACCATAATAGGCATCTTGCATGTAGCTGGCAGCGATTTTTTCTTTGCCCCAATCCAGGTAGAATTTAGCCGCGAGTTCGTTCGCGAGGGCTTCTTCTTGGATGAAACCATTTTCCTTGGTTCCAGAAATGGCGCGATCGTACATATCGGCTGCTTCATAATTCTTGCCCGATACCCGATATTTTTCTGCTTCCACCAAATTAAACTTATGCAGGTAATTCATTGGAGCACTATCTGCCCATTTTTTGACTTTATCTTGATTGGAGTTCACTCGGGCGATCGTTGCTTCCCGATCAAGTTGTGCAAGATTTTCGTAGTGGGCTAAATGAGTTAAAGAATCCTGGAAATAAAACTGAGAGTAGCCAATATTTGCCACCACTGCAACCACATATTTTTCAGCAGAAAGGCTGTACTCTAAGGCTCGATCGTAGCTACCAAATAGATAGCAGAGCGTTGACTGCTGCAGGTAGGTCATAAATAATGGATAAAAGTCGTCTCGTTCTAGGTATTCCCGAATTTTCACTTCTGCTTCGCCATCCTTAGCACTCAGTTTTTCTGGATCTGTTGAAGGTGCGAGCAAATTAAACGTAGAGTGTCGAACAACATTAATATAGTTAATGGTTTGTTCTTGGTTAATGCTGCGCACAAAGTCAATATGTTTCTCTATTATTTCCTCTAATTCCTTTAAGTTAACTCCCAGATAGTAAGCATGAATGCAGTAATTGAACAACCCATAGCCCGCCCATTCTAAATCTCCAGTTTCCAATGCAGTTGCATAGGCAGCTAAAAAAGGCTGGAGGGTGTCTTTAAGATGCTGCTTCCAAGGAGAAACAAAGTTATAAAATACAACCGTTGTCCTAGCTTCGATCGCCTTGGAATTGAGAACTTGCAAAAGTTTAAGACCTAGCTGACCGAATTCATATCCTAGTTCAATTTCTCCCTGTACCCCAATGAGAATTAATCCAAAGGTGGCATAGGCAAAAGGTGACAATTCAGAATTGCCATATCGCAAGGACAAATAAACCTGTTCCATCACGATCAGAGGAGAAAGATCGGGACGAACTTGGTAGGAAGCCGGCCAAATTTTAGCAAGGATGCTGATAGCTGATATTTTGTCTGGAATCGTTAAAATCGGCAAATTAACTAAATCTTGAACATCTCGATTCTGCAAATAAAGTTTGATGGCTGCTAATCTGGTTTCAAACTCAGACGGGTCATTTTCAGCAGGAAACTTTACACCCAGTTGTTCCAATACAGGTAACATTGTTGCAATCAGTTCAGGCTGGCGATTTTGAGCGATGTAAGATAAACACTTTGCTTCGTATACTTTGGTGCAATCCAAAATCGAAGTCGCATTTTGTACGACAGATTCGATCGAATCTTCCATCTCTTCAAAATCGCCGTTCAAACAAGCAACTTCAGCCGCTAATTCATTCAGGGCGAGGGCGAGAGAATACTGTTCTTGCCAAGCATTTTTTTCTAATAGGGATAATCCTACTGCCCCGTATTTGCGGGCTGCTTGATAGGCGGTGGCGGCTCTAGCTTTGCAACAGGCAGTAAGATTGAGTTTGGCTAATTCTTCTCGTGCTGTTGGCTGGGTAATTAGAGATGTGCCGTAGTTTAGTTGATTGACCAATTCAAAAATGCGTTCTTCTCTAGCTTCGAGGGGGATTTGTTGGAGCAATAACTGTCCGATGTGATAATGAGTTGCCGTTTTTCGGTCTTCAGGAATCAGAGAATAGGCAGCTTGTTGGACGCGATCGTGTAGGAACTTATAATTCAGCACTGAATGTTGAGCATTGAATGGGGAGTTTTGCTCTGACTGAGTTTGTCCGATGTAGAACTTATAAACCTCACTGGTTGGCTGAATTAGACCTTCCTGAAGAGCTTTCCACAGCATTGTAGCCGTTTCAGTTTCCGATTGTTCGGATACGATCACTAGTGTATTCAAATCAAACTGCGCCCCAATACAAGCAGCCAGTTTGAGAATCTCTTGAGTTTCTGTTGGCAACTTCTGCAATTGCAGCGCCATAAACTCCACCACATTATCGGTGAGCGCCAATGCTTTAACTCGAGCAATGTCACACTGCCAATGCCGGATATCCCAATCAAAAGTAATCAGCTTATCGTCATGTAACGCCTTGAGAAACTGAGTCGCAAAGAAAGGATTACCTTGGGTTTTTTGATCCACTAATTCGGTCAACGGTTGAGCCAACTGTGCATCACAGTTCAATGTATCTGCCACTAACTGATTCATATCTGCTATACTCAATGGTTGCAGAATAATTGTATTAACGGTTGCGCCAGTTTTGACCAGTTCATCCACTGTTAATATAAATGGATGAGCAGGAGACACTTCATTATCCCGATAAGCACCCAACACTAATAAATGCCCAGTATCCTGCATCAACAGTTGCAATAACTTCAGCGAGGCCGAATCTGCCCACTGCAAATCATCCAAAAACACCACCAATGGATGCTCTGCTGTGGTAAAAACTTCAATGAATTTTTGAAATAATAAGTTAAAGCGATTTTGGGCTGCACTGCCCGATAGTTCGGGCGCGATCGGTTGCTGGCCAATAATCAGTTCTAGTTCAGGAATCACGTCTATCAGCACTTGGCCGTTCTCGCCCATAGCAGCCAAGATTTTGGTTTGCCACTGTGCCAATTGCTCATCAGGTTCAGAGAGCAATTGCCCCATCAAATCCCGAAGGGTTTGCACAAAGGCAGACAGGGGAATGTTGCGATTAAATTGGTCAAATTTACCTTTGATGAAGTAGCCACGTTTTCTCACGATGGGTTTATGAACTTCATTGACCACCACAGTTTTACCGATACCTGAGAAGCCTGCTACTAGAATCATTTCGGTGCTGCCGTTACTGACTCGATCGAATGCCTCTAGCAGTTGATTAACTTCCCTTTCCCGACCGTAGAGTTTTTCGGGGATGGTGAAGCGATCGCTAATATCCCTTTGTCCAATTTCAAAAGACTCAATATTTCCTGTGGCTTGTAATTTCTCCAAGCAAATCTCTAAATCATGCTTAATTCCCAAAGCACTTTGGTAGCGGTCTTCCGCATTCTTTGCCATCAATTTGCCAACAACTTCTGATAAAACTAAGGGAATCTTGGGATTGATCTTATGGACAGAAATAGGAGTCTTTGCAAGATGACAATGGACTAATTCCATTGGGTCGTTGGATTGAAATGGTAACTTTCCTGTCAGCAATTCGTAGAAAGTTACTCCCAAAGAGTAGAAATCAGTACGGTAGTCAATGCCCCGATTCATTCTGCCAGTTTGTTCTGGAGAAATATAGGCAAGGGTTCCTTCTAGAGAGTTGGCATT
Organism: Phormidium lacuna HE10JO; assembly: GCA_943370025.1. Taxonomy (GTDB): domain Bacteria; phylum Cyanobacteriota; class Cyanobacteriia; order Cyanobacteriales; family JAAUUE01; genus JAAUUE01. The sequence continues at coordinate 4,394 of CALRPI020000091.1, forward strand.
CTGGATTTCTTGGGTTTCTCTTGGCAACAGCGAAGCGATGCTGAAGTCAATTAATTTAATTTGTTTAGTGGCTGGATTAATGAGAATGTTGGCGGGTTTGATGTCTTTGTGGATGATCCGTTCTTGATACAGGATATCTAGAGTGGCGCAGAGGTCGATCGCAATCTGCAAAAAATCTCCCAAAGCTAAACCAGATTCTTTGCCTGTCCATTGCTTGAGGGAAATTCCCCCGAAGTCTTCCATAATTAAGGAATATCCGTTATTGCAGGTTTCTAGATTATAGGTATTGATGATATTAGGAGACTCAAGATTTTTAGCAATGGTATATTGGTTGCGAAACTGGACTAATTCATTGAAGCTGGGGAATTCATTACGTAATATTTTGATAACAACTGGTTGTTGATCAGATACTCGTATCCCTCGATAGACTAGAGTGCGATTACCGGAATAGATTTCTTCTATGATTTGATAGCCTAATAAACTAATAGTTGTATCCATAATCTATCACCTTGTTATTTGCCACTTTTCTTTACTAAACTATAAGATATTTTCTTACTCAACTAAAATACTAAGAGATAATAGTGAAAAAGTAGGGAAAAATCAAAAATCATTAAAAATCATGGTTAGAAGAATTTGTTTTATGCTTTTGTGGTTCGGGTTCACTAGCTATGCTTTTCTTTTTGCCCCTCCAGATGACCCCAGTACAGCAACCTTGATTAGTAACTTGATCAACATGAAACTAGAGGGAATTAACCCTTTAGTCATCGCCTTGTTTAATATCATGGGCATCTTTCCCATGCTCTATGGTTGTTTGATGTTTGCCGATGGACGGGGACAGAAATTGCCAGCTTGGTTGTTTGCCACCGCATCTTTTGCTGTAGGGGCTTTTGCCATTCTGCCCTACTTGGCATGGCGATCGCCCAATCCCCACTTTGTCGGCAAAAAAGGCTGGGGTTTAGCAGTGTGGGAATCGAGAATTACCGGGATAGTACTTTTAAGTGGGGCGATCTCTCTCCTCTACTATGGTTTAAGCCAAGGCAACTGGGCAGATTTCCTTCAGCAATGGCAAACTAGCCGCTTTATCCATGTGATGAGTCTAGATTTTTGTGTTCTCTCCCTCGTTTTTCCCGCTCTGCTGGGAGATGACATGGCGAGACGAAATCTGCATAATCCCAAAATTTTCTGGGCAGTTTCCCTAACTCCCCTCTTGGGTTCTCTGGTGTATGTTTGCCTTCGTCCTCCCCTGATTAACTCTGAGCTAACTTCTCCCCAAGCAGAAGCAACCCAGTCACCTAGCGGATTAATCTAAGGTTATGTGGCAAACCAATCCTTTGTCCATCTATAATGACTGCTAGAATAATCAAAGTACTAACTTCTTATCAAAATTTTCTCAGGATAACAAAACCATGAACTCGCCCGTATCCCTATTGACTACTAGTCTTGCCACCTTCCTGCAACTCTACTTGATCCTTCTATTTGTGCGGATTTTACTCACCTGGTTCCCCACTGTAGACTGGATGAATAAAATTGTCGAAACCCTTAGCCCCATTACCGACCCCTACTTAAACGTGTTTCGTTCCTTTATCCCCTCAGTAGGCGGTTTAGATTTATCGCCAATTTTGGCTTTCTTGGTGTTACAGGTATTGATTGCTGTGTTTCAAAGTATCACCCCTACTGCTGTAGGTTTCTAAATCTATGACTTCAGATAAATCTTTTCAACAGTCTGTCGTTCTCAAACAGTCTCCCCTGTGGTCACGAGCGATCGCTCTCACCCTGATGGGTGTCACTGGGGCGACTATCCTATGGGCTAGCGTTGCCCAGATTGAAGAGGCCATCCCCGCCCAAGGTAAGTTAGAGCCAGAAGGAAAAGTCACTGAAATTCAAGCACCCCTAGTGGGGGTGGTCAAAGAACTCTCGGTTAAAGAAGGGCAGCGAGTCAATCAAGGCGATCGCCTAGTCCGTCTCGACCCCACCGCAACTCAGGCACAGCAGCGATCGCTGCGGGACATTCGCAACCAACTCAATAATGAAAACCAATACTACCAAGGACAGCTTAGTAGTCTGCCCACCTCCGGAGTAGGCAGCAGCATAACTCCCGGCATCTTGACCCTGACCCAAAATCGAGACAATTTAGTCACGGAAAATCAACTCTATCGTGCCCAGATTAATGGTGGTGGTGGAGAAGGCTTTACCCCAGACCAACAACTCAGGTTGCGATCGAGCCAACTAGAAAACCGCTCTCGCATCGCCACCGCCGACCTAGAAGTAGACCAACTCCGTCGCCAATTAGAGCAAACCAACGGTCAGTTAAGCAATGCCCAAGCTACCCTAGATACCGAACAACAAATTCTTACCCAACTCACTGCCCTGTTCAAAGAGGGCGGCTTTGCCCAAGTCCAATATCTGCGCCAAAAACAGGAAGTGCAAAACCGCCAAGCAGAAGTCAATCGTCTCCAGCAAGAACAGCAACGGATTGAAATCACCATTGCCCAGTCCCAAGCCCGGCTAGATAACACCGTCGCCCTTACCCAGCAAGAAGTCCTCACCCGAATTGCTGCCAACGACAAAGCGATCGCCGATATTGACAGCCAACTCAGCAAAGTGATCCTCGAAAACCAAAAGAAAATTGCCGAGATTGATAGCCAACTTAGCCAAGCCCAAGTCACCCTAGGCTACCAAGATATCACTGCCCCCGTCACCGGGACTGTCTTCGGATTGCAACCCACCGGCAGCGGCTTTGTCACCAGTACCACCACCCCCTTGCTAAAAATAGTCCCCGATGATGCCCTGATCGCCCAAGTCTACATCACCAACCGGGATATTGGTTTTGTCAAAGAAGGAATGCCTGTAGATGTGCGGATTGATTCATTTCCCTTTAGCGAATTTGGCGATATTAAGGGGGAATTAATCTCGATCGGCTCCGATGCACTACCCCCAGAACCCGCCCGCCCTTTCTACAGTTTCCCTGCCAAGGTGCGCCTAGAAAAGCAAGCCCTTTCGATTAATGGCAGAAACATCAATCTGCAATCAGGGATGTCCATCAGCGTCAATATCAAAATTCGCCAGCGCCCCGTAATCAGTATCTTCACTGATCTATTCACCAACAAAACCGACAACCTCAAGCTAGTCCGCTAACAAACCAGACCCGAACCCTAGCTAATTTGCTGGTGGTGCATAAGTCCGATTAGATTCTATGCACTTTATAAATAACCTCTATCCACAACCTAATTCTAGTTAGCAACGGCTACATTTCTCAGACTAGAGTCAAATGAATTCCTGACCTTGTTGATTTGTACATTAAGCTACCAAACCCCCCATAAGTCTGCTATAGTATGGGATAATTAGGTAGCTATTGCCTCCCCCGAATATCTAGTATCAAATGAGCGACATTTGAAATTTAACTTAATTAGTTAACTATTCTTTACATCTCACCATGTAAATCCGCAGCTTATTTGATTTCAGATCAGGAAGTAAGAAAGCCTTTAGCTAGCTTAAGCTTATTGAATACGGTTAGACATCCCGAAATTTACGCTTGGGGAGAAACTAAGTACTTTAATAGAAAATTTTTGCTAAAAAATACTGGTAGTACTGAGAAAGTAAAGATATCCCACACTTTACCTGAGGTATCCTTGATCAAAATCATTACCTTTTTAGGATTACCCAAATATTTTAGTAAAGCTCTATGGAAGGTAATTAGTTTCCGAGAACCAAGAACCTTATGCTCTTTCAGGATAAGGAATGTCAAAGACAAGTTGCGGTAGAAGTGCGATTAGCGAGAAGCTATTTGGGTTTGAGATTGGTAATTATTGTAAATCTGCAAAGAACTCAACTGTTAGTGCCAATTCACGGTCGTCTGAGTAGCAGGTGGTTAAGGTCTGGCTAGCCAAAAATGCAGCTATTACTAACCGCCTCAAGCTTAAATTTAAGTTTGATTTAGGTTTAAGCTTAACTCCACCAACGTAGTGAAGAGGTATGCAGCAAGGCAAGATTGCCAAGGTAGAATTTCCTAAAGTTTTTTTGAGAGAAATAACACCAAACCCATCGAGAAGATTTCTTGCATGAGTATATTTTGGGGAACCTAAAATCCACTCTCTGAACTTCCTTTGAGGATGATGCTACAAGGAGTAAGGATGCTCCCCCCCATGCTGCGGGTGGTCATCCTTGCCAAAAGCAGATCATTACCTTTTTAGGAACTACCCCTTTCAGTATTGATAACGCAAGAAGTCTAATTATCAACTTTTTGAGGAAATTGGATGCCAAAGCAGATTATTATTGCAGAGCAACATCGTCTTGCTGCTGTTTTCTGGGAAGATCAAATTCAAGAATTAGTCGTGGCTACAGGGAGCCACCAAGTAGGGGACATTTACCTAGGAACTGTAGAGAATATTCTCCAAGGCATAGATGCAGCCTTTGTAAATATTGGGGATAGTGAACGGAATGGATTTATTCATGTTACTGATCTAGGACCTTTGCGGCTGAAACGTAGTTCTGCTGCCATTACAGAATTGTTGACTCCCCAACAAAAGGTATTAGTCCAAGTGATGAAGGAGCCAACGGGGAACAAGGGACCTCGCCTGACGGGAAATATCAGCTTGCCCGGTCGTTATTTGGTGCTGATGCCCTACGGCAAGGGGGTCAATCTATCCCAGCGGATTAAACATGAAAATGAGCGCAACCGACTCCGCGCTCTAGCCATCTTAGTCAAGCCTTCGGGGATGGGTTTATTAGTCCGCACAGAAGCAGAAGGCAAGCCAGAAGAAGATATTATCCGGGATCTGGAGAGTTTGCAGAAGCAATGGGAGTTGATCCAACAGGAGGCAAATTCTACCCGTCCCCCGGCACTGCTAAATCGGGACGATGATTTTATCCAGCGGGTACTCCGGGATATGTACACCGCCGAGGTGAATCGGATTGTGGTGGATTCCCATGCGGGGATGAAGCGGGTGAAGCAGCATTTAGCTAGTTGGAATATGGGGCGAAGTATTGAGACGGTATTGGTAGATCATCACCGCGATCGCTTGCCGATTCTGGAGTATTTCCGGGTTAATGCGGCGATTCGAGAAGCCCTGAAGCCTAGGGTAGATTTGCCTTCCGGTGGTTACATTATCATTGAACCGACAGAGGCGCTGACGGTGATTGATGTCAACTCTGGATCGTTTACGCGATCGGCTACGGCACGGGAGACAGTATTGTGGACTAACTGCGAGGCAGCCACAGAAATTGCTCGCCAATTGCGGCTGCGGAACATTGGTGGGGTAATTATCATTGACTTCATTGATATGGATTCCCGACGTGACCAACTGCAAGTGCTGGAGCATTTTAATAAGGCATTGAAGGCGGATAAATCTCGACCCCAGATCGCTCAACTCTCAGAACTGGGCTTAGTTGAACTAACCCGCAAACGCCAAGGGCAGAATCTCTATGAACTGTTTGGGCAGACTTGTACTACCTGTGGTGGTTTAGGTCATTTGGTTCGCTTACCCGGAGAGGCAGAACAGCAGTCTTTGGTGGCGACGGCAGTGGTGAGCAGCCGTCCGGTTTCTCGCAGAGCTAGTAGCCCTAATCCTTGGGAGGTGGAGGAAACGGCAGCTAGTTTGGCTCCTACGCCCTTACCAACGGAAGTTTATCCTGAAGAAGAAAACGAAGATGTAGAATTCGTTAACCATCCCGCCTATCTAGAACGGACTAATCCTAAGGAACGCCGCCGGGGAAATCGTCGGGGGCGCCGGGAAGAGTTGGGGGTGGTCTCGAATGGGGTAAGCTTTGCTAGTGAACCAGTACCTAGTCGTCCCCGTCCGGGATTGCAATTGCGATTGTCTAAACCAGAAGAACCACTGGCGGTGGAGGCAGTGGCTGGGGAAGAGGAGGTGACCAGCAGAGAACGCCATCGTCCGGGTCGCGGCAAGAAAAGTATTGAATCTCTAGAAGCGATCGCCGTAGAAATGACCCAAGCGGAACAAGAGGTTTATGCCATGATGGGCATCTCCCCGCTGGTGAAGCTCGATCGAGAGGTCAAAAATCCTAAGGCTGTCCAATTGGCGGTGATATTACCGGGGGAATCGGTTCCTGTTCCAGTAGAACCAGAATCTCCTGAGGAGATCCAGCCGGTTGTCAAGCCAGAGCGCACTAGGGAAATATTTTCCTTAGAGGACTTCACGCCAATTTTAGAACCCCCAACAAAAGCGGTGAAACAAATGGAACTGCTGGCTATCTCAGAATCAGATTCAGAGCCACTCGCAGACATATCTACTCCCTTACCGGAGGATCCGGTTCCTGACCTTGGGGCAGCAGAAAACCTCCTCAGCACGATTATTTCTACCCTAGAAGTAGCACCAGAGGTGGTGGCACCAGAATCAGCGATTCTCCCGGCGATCGCAGAGCCAGCACCAGTGGTATCGATCCCAGAGCCACCAGCCGAGCGTCCCCCGAACTATCGCCGCCGTCGTTCTGCATCTTCTAGTGAAGAAAAATCAAGTTAACTTAGATAATAAAGTTATGATTTATCGCTCCCGGCGAGGGCAATAAATCATAACTTTTATAACTACAGCAGTTTTCATTTTTGGAAAATCGTTTGTCAATTAGCCTCAGTAGAGGTTTGGCATTTGCGGACTCAATTCTATAAACAATGAAATCTCTGGCGCAAATGCCAAACCCCTGCAACAAAATTCATCCACCATAGAAGAATTGCTGGTAATTGAGATTTCCTCTTGTAAATGTGGAATGTATTTGTTATATTAATTAAGCCCAACTTTAGCCGGGATAGCTCAGTTGGTAGAGCAGAGGACTGAAAATCCTCGTGTCACCAGTTCAAGTCTGGTTCCTGGCATTTTATTTCTAATACCATTTTGGCAAATAGTTGATACAAATAAAATCTTGAATACCTTGCTGTGTAAGGATTTACAGCAGTTTGAGAGTAGGTGGCTACAGCCACCTACTCTCAAACCCAACATGGATAGGACTTGCAATATTTGTGGCGTGTCCCATTTGAACGCAAAGTGCTGTAAATTAAAAAACTGGTGAAAACAGTTTTTTAATTTGGGATAAGTTCTGGTGTCAAGATTATTTGAGATTAATTTTTCGCCGATCGCATCCCTCCTGCCTAAAATAGGAGATGTAACGAGCTAGAGGAGGGTGAATGCTAAACAAGATTAATATCCAGCTTAATGTCCAATTTCAGGCTAAGGGGCGGCGATTAAACCTAGCGCAGGTAGCAGCCGGAGTTTTATTAGCTTGGGGTTGTTTCCTTGTTCCCCCCGGATTGGCTAAGGAAATCTCAACACCAGAACTAACATTAGAACCAACATCAGCGGCCATCAAACAGCGTCTTGATGGACTGTATACAGAGAATCGAGATGCAGCGATCGCTTTCCAACAGGGAGTCCGAGAATACGAACGCCGCAACTTTAACCGGGCGGAACAGGAATTTCGCCGCGCGCTTCAGTTTGATGCCAATATCGCCATGGCGCATTACCTATTGGGGAATATTCTCTTTGAGCAACGGCAGTATAATGAAGCAGCAGCGGCATTTGAGGTGGCACGCAGGCTCGATCCCAAACTGATTGAGGCATACTTTAACCTAGCCGTAGTCCGGGAAACCCAAGGGCAATTTGAGTCCGCCTTGATAGAGTATCAGCGAGTAATTAGTATTCGTCCCGACGATTGGCGAGGTTACTACAACGCTGGAGTGGTCAGAGTCCGCCAGAATAATCTTCCAGAGGCAATTAATCTCTTTAGCACTGCCGCCCGTCTTAACCCCACTTCAGCCCAAGCCCAACTTCAGCTAGGTTTAGCTCTTCAGGCAAACAATCAAACTGCTGAAGCTAATGATGTGATCAGAAGAGCGATTCAACTGGAACCAAACTCTGCCTTTCCTTACTACCAGTTGGGGCGAGTCCTGAATCAACAGGGTGATTTTGGCGGGGCGATCGATAACTTCCGCCGCGCCATTGCTCTTGCCCCCAACGTGCCGGAATACCAAGCCGAATTAGGCTCCGCCCAGACTAATGCCGGAGACTTTCGCGGGGCGATCGCTACCCTAGAATCTGTGATCGCCGCCAATCCCAGTAATGCCATTAGCCGCTACAACCTTGGTGTTGCTCTCCAGCGGAGTGGCAATCTGACTGCGGCGATTCGGGAGTATGAAAGGTCGATTTTAATTAACACCAACCAACCCGATGCTTTCTACAACATGGGTTTAGCCTTCAAAGAACTAGGACAAAATTCCTCAGCTATTTCGTCCCTCCTGAGTGCTCGCTGGATGTATGCGGAGATGAGTCCTGCTGCCATGAGTAGCAGTAGGTCTGGGATCGGGTCACTATCTATTGGTATGGATGCTAACCAAGAAAGATTGGCAATGGTCGATCGATTGCTATTGGAGATGATATTTCCCTTCCCAGAACGCCGAGGTTAAGAAGAGATTAATCAACCACATGCAATAGGAAAAAATAACCCTCAGAAAGTAGATTTCTAGAAATTGCTGCAATCAATCGTTGATCCCCCTTGCCAAATGCCACCTAGGATCAGAAACTAAACTTGGGAAGATAAATTTTTTATGAGGTTTTTGTGAAAAGAGTATTAGGTATTATTTTAGGCGGTGGTGCGGGGACACGCCTTTATCCTTTGACGAAGCTACGGGCAAAGCCAGCGGTTCCTTTAGCTGGCAAATATCGCTTGATTGATATCCCTGTCAGTAATTGTATTAATTCTGATATTTTAAAGATTTATGTCTTGACACAATATAACTCAGCTTCCTTAAATCGCCATATTTCTCGGACTTATAACTTTTCCGGTTTTAGCGAAGGTTTTGTGGAAGTATTGGCTGCCCAACAAACTGCCGAAAACCCCAACTGGTTCCAAGGTACAGCCGATGCTGTGCGGCGTTATCTGTGGATTATGCAGGACTGGGATGTGGATGAGTATTTGATTCTGTCTGGGGATCACCTCTACCGCATGGACTACAGCCAATTCGTGAAACGGCACAGGGAAACCAATGCGGATATTACCCTATCGGTAGTTCCCATCGATGGTAGTCGAGCATCGGATTTTGGCTTGATGAAAATGGATGACGATGGCAGAATTGTCTCCTTCAAGGAAAAGCCCAAGGGTGCAGAATTAGAGAGTATGCAGGTTGACACCACTAGGTTGGGTTTGACCCCAGAACAGGCTAAGGAAACCCCCTACATTGCCTCTATGGGTATCTATGTATTTAAAAAATCTGTTTTAGAAAAACTCCTGCAAGAATTGCCAGATCAAACAGATTTCGGCAAAGAAATTATCCCTAATGCTGCCAAAGATTACAACATTCAGGCATACCTCTACGATGGTTACTGGGAAGATATTGGGACGATCGAAGCTTTTTATAAAGCCAATTTAGCCCTAACTCAACAACCCCAGCCCCCCTTTAGTTTCTACGATGAAAAGGCTCCCATATACACCCGTCCCCGCTACCTGCCACCAACTAAACTCTTAGATTGCCATATTACGGAATCTATTATTGGTGAGGGCTGTATTCTCAAGGAATGCCGGATCAATCATTCGGTGCTGGGGATCAGAAGCCGGATTGAAGCTGGGTGCATCATTGAAGATTCTCTGCTGATGGGGGCAGATTACTACGAGCCTTTTGCGGAGAGGGTGATTAATTCTGAGAAGGGCGCTGTTCCCATGGGAATTGGGGCTGATAGTCTGATTCGCAAGGCGATTATTGATAAGAATGCCCGGATTGGTCGCAAGGTGCAGATTATCAATAAAGACCGGGTTAGTGAAGCTAGCCGAGAAGATCAGGGTTTCTTTATTCGCAGTGGGATTGTAGTGGTCATGAAAAATGCCCTGATCCCCGATCGCACCGTGATCTAAAGCCATGCTCAGAATTAGGAGAATTTGTAAGGTGGGCAATGCCCACCCTACTTACTATTAATTGGCAGGGTAATAATAAATTCTGTTCCTTGTCCTAACTGAGAATTAACATTAATAGTCCCATTGTGTTTTTCCACAATGATTTGCTGAGCGATCGCTAACCCCAATCCCGTCCCTTTACCAACACTTTTAGTAGTAAATAGGTGGTCAAATATTTTTGCTTTGACCTCTTCACTCATCCCTTTACCGTTATCAGCGATCGCAATTTTCACCCTATCATTTTCGACTGAAGTTGTAATGGTAATGTAGTTAGGATTAGCTCTAATTTCTGCAAAGGTACGGTCTTGATTGCTCTCATCTAGGGCATCGATCGCATTTGCCAAGATATTCATAAATACCTGATTTAATTGCCCGGCATAGCATTCTAATTGAGGCAAGCTGCCGTAGTTTTTAATAACTTCAATTTCTGGGCGAGATTCATTAGCTTTGAGACGATGTTTCAAGATCAGAATGGTGCTATCAATCCCATCGTGGATATTACAAGCGATGGGGCGATGGCTATCGGCACGAGAGAAGGTTCTTAAGCTGGTACTAATATCTTTAATTCGCTTAACTCCTTCCCGCATAGAGCCAACTAGCTTTGGTAGATCTTCTCGGATATATTCTAGATCGATCTCTTCTATTTCTTCCTGAATCTCTGCATCGGGTCGGGGATGTTTTTGCTGATATAAATCAATTAATCCAAACAGATCGTTAATATAATCTAAAGCGGGTTGAATATTACCCGTTAAGAAACCTACCGGATTATTAATCTCGTGAGCTACCCCCGCCACTAAGTTCCCCAACGCCGACATCTTCTCTCCCTGAATCACTTGCAATTGAGTTTGCTGCAAATTTTGTAGGGCTTTTTCCAATTCCTGCGATTTTTCAGTGATGACAGATTCTGCCCGTTTGCGATCGCTAATATCACGAGCAATTCCCCGTATCCCAATAACTTTTCCTTGCTCATCTTTGATTGGCGAATTGTTACAGGTAACCCAAAGCCAAGTTCCATCCTGATGCTGAGTCCGAAATTCAAGCCCTGCTAGTTTCTCCCCAGTATCCGCTATTTGCTGATTGAAAGCACTAACTTTTGCTAAATCATCGGGGTGGACTAAGGGAACAAAGGACTGATTTAAGAAATCACTTACTTCGTACCCCAACATACCCTGGAACTGAGGGGATAAATAGGTGAAAACCGCATCTAAAGTTGCTGAAAAAATTAAGTCATTTACATCTTCCACAAATGCCCGAAACTTCAATTCATTTTGTTGCAAAGTTTGATAAAGTGTAGCGTTTTCTAGAGAGATAGCTGCTTGGATACAGAGAAAGTTGATTACTGTTAAGCGATCGCTAGTAAATATCTCACTGGTCATGTGATTTTCTAAGTAGAGAATTCCCACTAAATGCCCTTGACTAAGAATGGGCAAACACAAAATACTCTGGGGCTGTTGTTGGCGCAAATAGTCACCAATAACTGGTAAGTTGGTTTTTAAATTGTTGATGACAACTACAGCTTTTGTCCGTTTGACATACTGAATCAGTCTGGTTGGCACTTGGGGATGATGATCTAGGGGTTCTGAACAGAGTTCTGTCACCTTGAGGGTAGAAATTCTTACTTGCCAAATACCATCTTCGGGCAGCGCTAATATACACTTATCTGCTCCAGAATTTTGCAAAATAATTTGAGTTAGTTTCTTCAGGAGTTCATCAAAATGAATTTCACTAGAGAGGACTTGGGCAGCCTTAAGTACAGAAGCAAAATCTAGAGCATCGGCAATATTAGTAGCCTGGGAGGAAGATTGGGAAGAGTTAGTTACATTAATCAGGGTTTCTAGGGGATTAAAGTTGATTTTAGATTGCTGTAATATTATTTGGAATAGTTGGGGATAGCGCGTTTCTAAATCAGCCACCTTAGCTTTTGCCCCCCAACGGGCGTAGCAGTAGTATGCTTCCTGCATATAGCTGGCAGCGATTCTCACCTTGCCCCAGTCGAGATAAAACCTAGCTGCTAGTTCGTTGGCTAAGGCTTCATCCTGAAGATAGCTATTGGTTTTGGCAGAGGCGATCGCCCAGTCATAGTATTCGATCGCCAAGGCGTACTGATGTAAGACACGATGTTGCTCCGCCGCCACCAATTGCCAACGATGTTGATGATTAGATGGCGCATTGATTGCCCAACCTTGAAGCTTTACTTGATGGGCGGCAACCTGCTCTAGAATCATAGTTTGTTGATCGGGCTGGGCGGCTGGGTAGCATCTAAGCTGAATCAGTGCCTCATAGAAAATATAAATCGGCGTGATAAAGTAACCCATTGCTCCCCCTGCATTGGTGGCTAGGAGGGCAGCGTAGTCGGCGGCTTGGTCATTTTGCTCAAATAGATAGCAGAGAATGGCTTGGTTGAGGTGGACATGAAATAGTCCGGCATGGTCATTGATAGCTGCCAAGAACGGGAGAGACTGGTCGGCATCAAAAACATCGCCCTGCAAACGGTAGGGAATTTCCGCCTGTCCTAATAAGTTCAAAACTGCTTGCAAATAAGCCTCATGGGATATGAGGGTAGCTTCCTGCCTAACTTGATCGATGACCTGTCGATAGGTCTCCATTTCCTCTGCCAAGCCCCGGAGTTCTCGCCCCGTCCAATAGCTGTAGTGGCTGTAGGTCAAGAGATTAAGACCCACACATTCCCAATCACCGCTTTCCAGACCACTTTGGTAACCTTCTAACAACAGGGGCAGAGAATGCTGCAAGGGTTCCTGCCAATGGCGAATGAAGCTATTAACAATAAAATAAGCCCTACTCTTGAACGGAGTGACTTGCAGTTTTTCTAGGAGAGCTAGGGAGAGGTTGCCAAACTCATAGCCCGTGGTGGTATCCCCCATGAATCCAGAAAGAATCAAGCCATAATCAGCATAGGAAAAAATTGAAACTGGACAATTACCATACTGAATGGAAAGCTCCACTTGCTTAAAAGTTAGGAGCGGTATTAGTCCTGATGCAGCAATATGGGCGGAGGGAACCATCTTAGTCATGATTTGCATGGCGGCAAGGATCCGGATATCTTCCATTGTGGGCAGGTTCAACAAGCGAGAAGTATCATATCCTTGGCAAATCTGTTGTAATTGGCCATAGGCAGCAGAAATATCCGCAGATGTGGGTTGGAGAGGAAATGTAAATCCCAGTAGTTGCAGTACTTGCAATCCTGTTTCCACGACTTCTAGGAATCGCCCCTGCGCCCGCAGAGCCATGCTGCGGGTTTCATAGACTTTGATGCGATCGAGGTCAGAAGTTGCCTGTTGCAACACAATCTCGCCCCAAACCGCCAGCTTCTCAAACTGAGTATTCAAATAAGCCACGTCTAGGCGATTATTATGCAACTCCAAGGTCAAGTCATAGTGATGAAGCCAAGTATCATCCGGCAGGATATCAATTCCCTGATTCAAATATTCTAGAGCCGCACCGTAGGCGGTGGAAACTATGGCTTTACGCCCCGCCAGCAGATTCAATCGTGCCAAATCTATCCGCTCGACGGGATGAAATATCAAGCCACTGCCAAGATTCAAATGACCGACAATTTCAAAGATCCGCTCCTCTTGGGTAGCTAAGGGAAAGTGGACTAACAACAGGCGGCCAATGCGATAATGAATCGCAGCTTTGTGGACTTCAGGAATTAAGGAATAAGCCGCCTGTTGGACGCGATCGTGCAGAAATTGATAATTTAGAGTTTCGGTTCTTGAGGCTTGCTCTAAATTGTTATCCCCCAGATAAAACTTAGAGACATCATCTTGGGACAAAATCAAACCTTCCTGTAGTGCCTCCCAAAGAGCAGTAGCGGTTTCCGTTGCTGTTTGTTCCGAGATAATTGCCAGAGTCTGTAAATCAAATTGGTTGCCAATACAAGCCGCTAGTTGCAGGACTATTTGAGTTGGCTCTGGCAATTTCTGCAACCTTTCTGCCATTAACTCCACCACTTCATCGGTAATTGCTGCGGCTCGTACCTGAGAAATATCAACTTGCCAAGCACCAATTTGCCCATCAAAGGTAAACAAATTATCTTGATGCAAAGTCTTTAAAAATTGCGTCACAAAAAAAGGATTTCCTTTGGTTTTCTGGGCAATCAATTCTGTTAAAATTTTGGCAGAAGCTAAGGGGCATCGGAGGGTATCAGCAATCAAATGATTTAAACTTTTGAAACTCAAGGGCTGGAGAGTGATGGTGTTGATACTTGCTCCAGTTTTACGCAATGTATCCAACATCAACATCAAGGGATAAGTTGGCAGAACTTCATTATCTCGATAAGCTCCTAATATTAATAAATGTCCTGCCTCTTGCATCAACAGTTGTAGCAAACTCAAAGAAGCAGCATCTGCCCACTGCAAATCATCTAAAAACATTACTAGAGGATGTTCTTTACTAGTAAATATTTGGACAAACCGCTGCATCAGCAAATTAAACCGATTTTGGACAGCACCACTTGATAATTCTTGGGCTGGAGGCTGAGAGCCAATAATATTTTCTAATTCGGGAATCACATCAATCAAGACTTGGCCGTTTTCTCCCACTGCTGCCAATATTTTGGCTTTCCAAGTTTGCAACTGTACGTCATTTTCTGAAAATAACTGCCGCATCAAATCACGGAATGCCTGTACAAAAGCACTAAAGGGAACATTGCGCTGAAACTGGTCGAATTTACCCTTAATAAAGTAGCCGCGCTGCTGCACGATCGGCTTATGAATTTCATTGACGATCGCAGTTTTGCCAACTCCAGAAAAACCAGCGACTAACATCATTTCGGTGTTGCCTGTACTAACTCTGGCAAAGGCAGCTAATAGCTGTGCTACTTCACTTTCTCGACCGTAGAGTTTTTCGGGGATAGTAAAGCGATCGCTAATATCTCTCTGCCCAATTGCAAAATCTATAATCTGTCCAGTTTCTTGTAATTGCTCCAAACAAAGCTCTAAATCATGCTTAATTCCTAAAGCACTTTGATAGCGGTCTTCTGCATTTTTTGCCATCAACTTACCAACAATTTCTGAGAGAACTAAAGGAATCGTTGGATTAACTTCATGAACTGGAGTGGGAGTTTTTGCTAAATGACAATGTACTAATTCCATCAGGTCGTTGGATTGAAATGGCAACCCCCCCGTCAGTAATTCGTAGAAAGTTATCCCCAAAGAATAGAAATCACTGCGGTAGTCAATGCCTCGATTCATTCTGCCAGTTTGTTCCGGAGAAATATAGGCAAGGGTTCCTTCTAGAGCATTAGCATTCTTGATTTCTTGAGTTTCTCTTGGCAACAGTGAGGCGATACTGAAGTCAATTAATTTAATTTGTTTAGTTGCTGGATTAATTAGAATATTGGCGGGTTTAATGTCTTTATGGATGATCCGTGCTTGATACAAAATATCTAGGGTATGGCAGAGGTCGATCGCTATCTGCAAAAAGTCTCCCAAAGCCAAACCAGATTCTTTGTCTGTCCATTGCTTCAAGGAAATCCCTCCGAAGTCTTCCATAACTAAGGCATAGCCGTTATTGTAGGGTTCTAGGCTATAGGTAGAAATGATACTGGAGCAGTTGATATTTTTGGCAATGGTATATTGATTACGAAACTGGACTAATTCATTGAAGCTGGGGAGTTCATTCCGTAATAATTTGATGACAATTGGTTGTTGATCAGATTCTCGCATCCCCCGATAGACTAGGGTGCGATTCCCTGTATAAACTTCTTCTGTAATTTGGTAGCCTAACAGATCAAAAACCATCTTCATAATCTATATCCTCGCCATTCTCTCTCTTCCTACTCTAGCTTGCATGACTAATTCATGACTAATTGAACTTAACCAAATTTAACCCTGCATGACTAAGGTAGATTAATCTACCTTAATAATTAATACTAAAGAACAACAGTGAAGAACTAGAGAAGATTTAAGGATTATGGTCAGAAAAGTTGATTTTATGCTTGGGGTTCACTAGCGATGCTTTTCTTTTTGCCCCTTCAGATGAACTCATACCAATAGGACTTACGCACTGCCAATGAATTATTGAGAGTTGTGGACGTTTTTGCGGGCG
>CALRPI020000092.1:0-19828 GCA_943370025.1 Phormidium lacuna HE10JO
ATTATTTCGCGAGTTTCGGGCTAAGTCTGATGAGATTGGGGCATTCCCTCACGAAACCAGTTGCTTAACCGTGTTTTTCTTAGTGATTGAGCGCGATCATGCTAAACATAACCGTAAATCTGTGGCGAAAACTTCATGACACTAACGATATTCCATAAATATCCTCAATTTCCTCGCATCTGAGGCTCAGCTCATCAATCCGATCAGGTTGAATACTTGTAACAAATCCAGCCAATTTAATAGCAGGATGCACCTCCAGTTTTTCTGATAACTCCTCAATTTCATCTCGCAAATATGATTTGCCATACTTAGCATCCCAAGCTTCGACAATTTGACTATCTTCTAAAAGCTCAATATCACCAATATTTCCATGTTTTTTGTTAGCTGAACGCATTTGTGAAAGTGGCTTCAAAAAACTGTTTGGGAAAGTTTGGTAATCTTGCATAGCTTGCATCAAACTGTGCATAGCAATTTCCATCAATCGAGCAGCATAATCAGATTGATGAATGTGAAGCAGAATGAGACCTATAGCAATTTTTTGATCAACAACAGTGTCTTTAAAATATAAATTAAGTTTTTCAAGTACCTTTACAGCTAGTTTTTTAAAATTCTCTGCTTGATTAAGTAATTGTGAAAGAAGATATTGTAGTGCAACATCAGCAGCTAATTCACTATTCTCTGTTGCCTCAACAAGACTTGCCCATTCAGAACGCGCACCTCGAATATTAGCTTTGTATAAGGTTGAATATGGGTAGTTTTCTGCCAAACTGCGCGTCATCATAAATCCATCAGCATTTAGTCTAAGTAATTCATATTTTCTCAAGACAGGAGTAATGTATCGTTTATCAAGGGAACGCATGGAAATTCCGTCACACCAAGAAAAATCCCTTGTACTTATACTCCCTTTGTGCAATCTAATATTTTGTGCTGGCTCGATTGACTTAATACATAACTGAAGTATTGTTAGTCCAACTAAAGCTCTACCAACTTCACTAGTGACTGATTGAACCAGCTGATCCAAAAAATGTTTGTGTGACTGTGCTAAATCCGAAAAATCAACATCTGACAATCTATCTCTACAAATTAAAATCTGGCTTTCTAGGTAATTATTGGAAAGTGCTATTTCGATACGTTTAGATCGAGCCTTAGCAGCTTGACTCATTCCTCCTTCATGAAAAGTTTGAACCGTTCCATCAGGAAGAACTAGTTCACTTCTATTTACATAGACTTTTAAGTATAATTCACTCATAACACTAACTATAAAGTTTTACGTAGTTGAACACTCTTTGGGCTTAGAGTAGGGAAAGCATAAGGCACTAGATACTCGCCTGCGGGAATCTGCGGATTGGTACTATGACTTCTAACTTCATAGCCCATATCCCTTAAAAACTTAAGATGAGAGAATATATCTTCTTCTTTCAAATTCCACCTTTCTGCAAATTCTACTGCTTTAAGTTGAGCAGAAGTGCCGATACATCTAGTTACACATTGAACTACACGCCAAAACGAATTAACTTTTAACTTGGTAGAGAAATTCATGACTCCGCTGATACGAGCATTGTACTGATAATACCCAGACAACTGAACTAAATCTGCCTTACCCGTAGCCTCATTTAATTTTTCTTCAAAGGCTTTCCAAAGAGATGTAAAAATATATGCATTTAGATCTTTAGCACATAGTTTAACTGAATTTACACCAAGACCCCATTCACAATGTTCAAATGATGGATATATGTCAATAATAAACTGATCCATATCCTCCCAATTGCCACTAGTACTTGCTGTAATAGTCCAAGAGGAATCACTTAATTCATAATTCAAGTAAGTTTTTATAGAGTCAGGCACTAGTTCTTTTGTCCATAAAAAATTATCTACAGATAAGAATCTGACAGTCTCTTCTCTCCTCTCATAGATAGAGTTAGCTAAGCTTGAAATCTTGCCTTGTTCATATAATTCAGTAATTGCCGTTTTGGCTTTTTGAAGATAAATAGATGTTAAACCTCTTTTACGCTGCCTGAAACCTAATTTTTTTGACTGAGGTAAATAAGCTAATTTGAAAGGTAATTCAATATGTATTACTTGGTCTAAAATACTAAGTGCAAGAATCCTCCCTAACTGAGGAGGAACTGAATTCCCAATTTGCTCAATGACAACTTGTCGATTGCCAAGTATTTCATAATCATCAGGAATAGTTTGTAAACGCTTTAACTCGGAGACGGAAAATTTTCGATTTTCCCAACTAAAAGGACCTGTATATTGTCCTCCTTGAGCTTTTATTGTTCGTACTGGAGTATCTGGATCCGCCTTGTACAGAAAATCAGAGAATTTTGATCTCCAACTAAAAATTGGATTTGGATAACCCATTTCCTTTGTATAAAAGCTATAGTTAAGCCCAGGAGGAATATCTTCAAGTAAATCACCAAATCTTCCTCCTAAACCTGTTTCTATATCTGAAATATCAGCCCCTTCTACAGCACTAGTAGCTGTATAATATGGATTCTCATCAAGGGAGTCAAAACCGTGAGTAGGATATGGAAATAAATACTGCCCTTGTTTCAAACCAACAATGAACAATCGTTCTCGATGCTGAGGAACACCATAATCAGCAGCATCAAGAATACGAAAGTAAATATTATATCCAACTTCTTGAAAAGCATCTTGAATTTCTTGCCAAGCCTCCCCTCCATTTGCACCAGTAATTCCGTATACATTCTCAAATAAAAAGCCTTTAGGTTTAAGCAGGTTTAGAATGCGAGCATATTCTTGAAATAATGTGCCTCTTTTGTCTGTTGTACCGATTACTCCAGCCGCTCTTCGTCCAGCCGCAGAGAAAGTTTGACACGGTGGCCCCCCAATAATGAAATCCACTTTAAGATCAGGATCGGGTAAATAATCTCTGATATCAATGCAAATCGGTTTAGCCCCCTCTAACCTTTTTCCTAGTTCAGAATTTTTCTGTAGTGTTTGAATATATTTAGCTTCTAATTCAACCATCTGGACTATTTCAAATCCAGAATCATGAAATGCAATATCTAACCCGCCACCACCCGAAAATAAGCTGAGTGTTTTAACTGGAGAAATGCTCTGTCGTTGTAAATATTTACGAAGAGACTTGCCAAAATCATCAGTCCATGCAGCCTGTTGCCTCACATCAAGAGTGGTTAAGATATCCTGAAACCAACTTATATTAGTTGGCTCAGCATCAAGCATTTTAAGTGTAAGAGACAATTGTTTCATTACTTTTGTTCGCCTAGGTATTGAGGAAGCAGATTACTCTTAGAATAAAAGATAATTAAGCTTAGTGGTGCAGAAAAGTCTTGAAAGTTTGATATAAGGGAAGTCTTCAGTGAGACAGGAGTGACAGAGAGGGGCATAGCATGGGATGCTCAAGTTTCCAAACAAAAGGACATACACCAGCTAGTACCCCACCTTTATCGTCAACTGCAAACGCAACTAAGTCAATGGATAAAACCTAAAGACCAACGACACCTCCAAGTTTTTTCTGAGAATGTGGCGGCTATTTTGCAAGCTCAGAGTGCTTGCTTGAGCAACTGGTTGCCCTATCTGAGTCACCGGGACTGCCAAGCCCGGAGCCACATGGAGCGATTAAACTACTTTGTCAATAATCCTAAAATCAACGCAGACACCTTTTATATTCCTCTGTTACAGCAGTTTCTCCAAGCATGGGAAGGAATGAAGATGACGCTAACCTTGGATACCAGTATGTTATGGGATCAATATTGCCTGATTGAGGTCTGCCTGATTTGGGGCGGACGGTCGATTCCGCTAGGTCAAACCGTCTTAGAACATGGCAGTGCCACAGTCGGCTATGAAGACTATCGTCCAGTGTTAGAACAGACTTTACGATTATTGCCTGCTGGATGTCAGGTGACGTTATTAGCTGACCGAGGCTTTGAACACGGTGCATTTATTCGGTGGTTACGCGCTCATGATTGGTCTTGGGCGATTCGTGCCAAATCAGACCAGAAGGTTACCTTGCCCAAAGGGCAAATCATGGCTGTTGCTAACCTGTTACCGCCGCAGGAAGAGGCTTATCTCTTTTGTGGTGTTACCGTTTTACAAGATATTGAATGCCATTTAGCGACCGCTAATTTAGCGATGGCGGGTGAGGCTTGGGCGGTACTGACAGATATACCCCTTTCGTTGCAAACCTTTGCAGTTTATGGTCAGCGATTTGGGGGCATAGAACCCCATTTTAAGGATTATAAGTCGGCGGCTTTTGACCTGATTCGTTCCCAGTTACGGGATGCTTCAGCACTCAGTTGTGTATTGATGTTGCTCGCCGCCGCTACGTTGATTGCGATTTCAATTGCCGTTGGTGTGGTCAACGAAGGTCGGCGCAAGGCTCTTGACTGGCATAGTCAACGGGGGCTGAGCTTTCTACAATTAGGATTACGTGAGATTAAGCGATTGTGCTATCAAAGTCTCCCGATTCCCAACTTAGCGAGTTTACCTCGCCAAAGTCCTCCGTCCGCCTCTGCTTCACTTAAAAAACGAGAGCTTTTAGAGACTCGGATTGAGTTCTCGCGGGTTACCGTTTTCTCAACTTGAGACTCCAAAAAGTTTTCTGCACCATTAAGGATAATTAAGTTTATCATTTGTAAGCTTAGCTTAGATGCATCATATAAGTAGATGCAGTGCTGATATAACCTAACTGGCATCTAACAATGCTCAAAGTCGCCTTATATTATGAAATCTCAGCTTCGCTGAGGTTCCATAAATGAAAGTATTTTTGTCCTAACTATCCATTTTTAACCAGCCAAAGATATCTTCTACAGTTAATCCAAAATCGACCCCTTCTAAGACAGGGGGAATATTATTTCCTTCGAGGAATATTGGCTGTCGATCGCCCAAGAAGATCAATATACCTTGTTCATTAGGATCAAGAAACCACGCCAATTGACTGCCATTTTCTAGACAATAGATCAGGTTACTAATTACTTTGCTAGCGCTCTGTTCAGGAGAAAGAATTTCAATTACCCAGTCCGGGGGAATATTAAAGCTATCAGGAACCTCTCCATCTGCAAGGAAAGGAATATTCTGCCATTGGAAGACCGCAATATCAGGAACTAGCGATCGCTTATTCATGGTGCAACGCAGTTCGGGAAAGGCATAGGCGATTTTGGGTTTCTTAGTGATTTGATTAATTGCATGGCAAAGCTCGTACTGTAAACAACTGTGTCTTCCTTTAGGCATGGGTTTCTGAATTATTTCTCCCTCAATATATTCACTAGCAGGTTTTGTTTCTGGAAGCTGAAGAAACTCTTCCAAGGTAATAGGTTTGGTAGGAGTGGATAGCATAGGAGTGAGAGCAATTAGGGTGAATATTGCCTAGTCCTTGATCCCCCCTAACCCCCGCGCTAACGCGCCGCTGCGCTAGAAAAAAGGGGGGAGAATTAATTCACCTCGGCTACGCTCGGTGAGCGAAGTCGAACCGAGAAGGAGGCTAGGGGGGATCGAGGTTTAAGTGAAAGGTCGACCTAGGGAGATTAGAGATTTTTGGTTAAGGCAGTGAGGACGTGGTTCGATCGCTCGACAAACGCCTTCATGCCCTCTGCATCAAATCCCTTCTGGCTCATCAAAGCTAGATCATAGACATGCTGACACAGGAGTTTGGCGGTTTCTCCAGCAGGAGAAGTACCAGAATCTTGAATAATGCTGCCTTGGCTGAGTTTGATCAGGTTTTGAATCAACGGATGGGCAGTATTGACCACGAGGGTATGCTCTTCAGGGAATTCTGCCTGTTGTTGTTGCATCATCGCCATCATTTCTTGAATCCGCCGGACATTTTCTGGCAATAAGATCATTGCTGGGGGAGTCCCTTCTGGATTATCAGATTTGAGTGCCTCGGTACGGATTGTTACCTTAGGTTTGTTCAAAGCATTAGTAAAGATATCTTTAATCTCTTCACTACGGGTTTTGTTAGTGGTGGGGTCAATGATTTCATTTTCTTGATCATCTTGGATCAGGGTTTTATCCAATTCTGCATCCACACGAGAGAACTTGACCTCGCTAAATTCCCGCTCTAGGAAACTGACAAAATGCACATCAATGAAGGAATCCATGAACAGCACTTCTAAGCCTTGGTTCTGGTGGAGTTGGACGTAGGTGGCTTGGGTGGCGGGATCGCTGCAATAGAAGACCCGATTTTCATGACGTTCTTTGTTGCGATCGAGATATTCCTTCAAAGTAGTGTAGCTATCTGCGTTGGCATCCGTTGCTCCAGAGTCCTTGGCGGTGACATCTTCCCACACATCCCCTTCTTTGGATTGCACCTCCACCGCCGGGGTTTCGGGAGTGGTCACTGCTGGTTTGTAAGTGGTGCGGTAGATGAGGATATCTTCTACTTGTTTTTTGAATTTGTCATCGTTGAGGGAGCCAAATTTCACAAAAGTGCCCACATCCTGCCACGATCGAATGTATTCTGCCCGATCGTCACGATAGACTTCCTTGAGGCGATCGCCTACCTTCTTGGCAATATAATCTGCAATCCGGCGCACGGTACGATCGTTCGTTAGCGCACTCCGGGATACATTCAAGGGAATATCGTTGCTATCAATCACGCCGCGTAGCGGAGTTAAAAATTTGGGAATTACTTCTTCACAGTTATCACTGACAAATACCTGATTGCAGAAGAGCTTAATTTGTCCCTTGGTCACATCCACATCGGGCTTGAGTTTGGGGAAGTAGAGAATACCATTCAGCAAGAAAGGATAATCGGTATTCAGGTGTACCCAGAGCAACGGCTCCTCTTGGAAAGGATAGAGGTAGCGATAAAATTCTAAATAGTCTTCCTTGGTTAAGCTCTGGGGAGATTCTTTCCATAAAGCTCGTTGGCGATTGATCACTTCCCCTTCCAGCTTGATGGGGACGGGCATAAAGTCGCAGTAGGACTTGACCAATTGCTTGACCCGGATGGTTTCGGCGTATTCTAGCTCTTCATCCAACAGCGTCAGGGTAATCGTTGTCCCGTGGGTTGTCCGAGCAGATTCATCGATCTGGAAATTGGGGGAACCATCGCAAGACCAATGAACTGGGGTTGCCCCTTCTCGATAAGAAAGAGTATCGATTTCTACCTGTCCTGCCACCATGAAGGCAGAGTAGAAACCTAAACCAAAGTGACCAATAATTTGCTGATCCTTGTCTTTTTGGTATTTGTTGACAAATTCTTCAGCGCTAGAAAAGGCGACTTGGTTGATATATTTTTTCACCTCATCAGCGGTCATGCCAATACCGTTATCGGAGATGGAGAGGGTTTTCTTCTCTTTATCAATAGCGATCATAATTTCTGGTTCCCCTAGGTCACCGCTGAATTCTCCAGCCAAGGAAACCATTTTTAGCTTCTGAATCGCATCAACCGCATTGGAAATCAATTCCCGCAAGAAAATCTCGTGGTCAGTATACAGAGACTTCTTGATGATGGGAAAGATATTCTCGGTATGAATAGTGATTGTGCCTTGTTCGAGGATGGTCATAGCTAAATTCTCAGAAAGTTGATTATTACTTATAGTGTTTTTCTAATTTTGCCGGACTAGGGGGCGATCGCCCTACTTTTTTTGGGGAGGATTCCCCCCAAGAGACTTGCGGATTTCTCTACCAGCCCGATCGCCTCAATGTCACTAATCCTTGGCATCAGCCTCCCACAAAAGTATCCGTGCATTTATTGATTGACACGTACAAATAGAAGAAGTATATTAAGAATCCCCGGCGGGGCAGAATTAGATGCGAAACCCAGCCAGTATTATAAATAAAGACATAATGATCGATGAACACAAGACAGATTTTTGCAGAATGGCTCAACCTATCCCCAGAAAAGTACGGCGGAAATAGTGACAAGAATGATGAGGATAGTGACGACAATAGCTTATTTCTGCCTATCGTAGAATATTTTTTTATGGCAATTGAAGATGGCGCATTTAGTGAATTTGGGGTGGTTTGGCAAAATGATGCCGTTATCTACCAAGGTAAGAAGTACTACGAACCTTGCGCCTCAACCTCAAGGGATAATATCCAAAAACTAGAGTTGTTATTCCAGTCCCTGATGGGTTTTTCCCCCAGAGTATTTAGTGATTGGGGAGATCTATCCAGTATCCCTAGAGGAAAATTTGCCCAAGCAATCTCAGGGGTAACTAAATGAGCAAGGATAAGCGAGAAAAACTGACGATCGCCGTATCAGCCCAAGATAAAACCACCTTAGAAAAAATCGCCCTAGAACTGGGGCAAATGTGGGGAACTAAGCCCAATATCAGTGCTCTGATGACGGCGATCGCCCAAGGGCAAATCAGGCTAGAAATTGGCGAAGACCCTCATCCAGAATCAAAGCAAGAGAAGAAACGCCTCGCGATCGCCCAAATTCAAGCAGGTTTAGCTAAATTAGCCGATCTTCTCTAAGAGGCTATTTATCAAGTACGATTTTCCGCCCCTGCTGGGGGCGGAAAATCGTACCCTCTAGCCACTTTATAAATAGACTCTAAAAAAAACAACAGGTAGCCTAAAATATAAGCATATTGAATCTTAGAAAACCTGTAAGGGGTAGTTTATATGCAAGTTAATGATTTAGGTTTTGTCGCCAGTTTACTCTTTGTGCTTGTTCCTGCCGTATTTTTGATTATCCTATATATCCAAACTGCCAGCCGAGAAAGTGGAAAAAAAGGGTAGTCATGCATGGTAATGGTGTTTGGGGTGCTTCGCACCCCAAACACCATTACCCAAACCATTACTTTGCAGCACTACCGAATAAGTTAATAGTGCTTAATCTGAGAAACTAAGCGATCGCCCATGGTTATTTTGGCGCGATCGTCTTTTTTGTCCTAGTTTTGGACTAGGGTATTTGCCAATAAAATGGGTTAGTCCTAGGTTCAGGATGTCTTCCGCAGCGTAGGGAAAATCCTGACTTCTTGCGCACTCCCTAAAATTACCTCTTCAGCACCCTAAGGTTAAGTAATATTTCCAAAATATTTAATCATTGTAGATTTTGGTGAACTTTCTTAAACACATCTCCAGATTTTTTCATGTCATTACCCCTATTTGCTTAAAATAAGCCATGAAGTTCTTATCGATTCAGGAATTGAGGAATAATTATGGTTGAAGCTAGATATCTAGATGTTGTGAAGCCTTTTAATGATGACCCCTTTGATGGCCATCTTTCCACGCCCATTAGTGACTCTGTTTTCACTAGAAACTTTATTGGCAACTTGCCAATCTACCGCAGTGGCTTATCGCCAATTTTACGCGGCTTAGAAATTGGCATGGCTCATGGCTACTTTCTCTTAGGTCCTTGGATTAAATTTGGTCCCCTACGGGATGAACCCAACCTTGCCAACTTTGGTGGATTGGTTTCTGCCCTAGCGATCGTCCTCCTCGGCACTGCGGGCATGGCTGCCTACGGCATTGTTACTTTCTCTGGAAAAAAAGCTGAAGGCGATCGCCTAGAAACCTCTGAAGGCTGGAGTGAACTCACTTCTGGATTCTTCATTGGTGGTATGGGTGGAGCATTATTTGCCTACTTCTTGCTAGAAAACTTTTCTAGTATTGATTCTATTTTCCGAGGTTTAGTTAACTAACCAAGCCCCAAATACCAAAAAAATAATAAAACCAAAAGGAGAAACTTTATGACCGGCGATTACGCAGCTTCTTTTTTACCTTGGATTTTGATTCCCGTAGTTTGTTGGTTAATGCCAGCCGTCCTTATGGGGCTGCTATTTATCCACATTGAGCAAGAAGGCTAGAAAATCAATCAAGTTTTCCTTGAATGCAGCAATCTTCAATAATGTCACTCGCCTTTAGTGGGTGACATTGTTGTATCTTAGAGAATATTCTCGAATTTTGGTTTAATTTCTGAATAGATCTATTAATATTAATGTTTAATTCCCAACTAGCAAACCTATAATTATGGTTGCTAATTAATAATTGCCAAATCTAAAACATATTCGGGATTCTTAGCTATGGTAAATCACGTTGAACACCCTCCCTTATCAGCTTTGCAAGCAGAAGTTTCACGCCTGCGTCAAGACTTGCAAATGCGTGATCAATTAGTCCAGCAATTATCTCAGGAACTATTTCGCTTAGTGAAGGGCAATGCTAATTTTGCGCCTAAGCAGGAAGTTTCCGATCGACACATTGCTCAGATGAACGCCCTGCGAGAACAATTGCAGGAGGTTGAGCAGCAGGTGCAGTTCTACCAACAACAAATTGGCAGCCGGGATGGGGAGATTTATCAGCTACGCCAATCTGTGCAAGAGTTGACTGATCGCTCCAGAATGCTCGAACAGGTAGTGCAAGAACTGCCCCAAGTCTACCGCCAGAAATTTGCCGAACGGATGATCCCCGTCAAGGAGAAGGTGGAAACTCTGCAAAGAGAAAACCGTCAGCTCCATGCCGAACTCCAGAGCGTCAGCTATCGTTTAGCCCTGAGAAATCGTTCTAGCAGCAAGCTGGACTTGCCTAGTTTCCAGCGCTCTAGCTCTGCTCCTATTCCTACTTTTGGGAATGTCTAGGTTAGAAATGGCTAGGCTAGAAACATCTAAGTTAGAAATATCCAGAGAAGCTGTCCACCAAGCTTGTAATGATGTATCGGGATTGCGGCAGTGGGTGGAAAAAAATTCACAGGTGGCTACAGGGGATTTTGATCTCTGGCTGCCTGTGGTTTTGACTGGTAAAGGTCCTCTTTATGGGGAAGTAATTGGCAAAGATGCCTCTAGTCCCCACGGCTACCGACAACCCATAGATTTGTCAGATCAACAGCGGCAACCTCTATATAGATTAGGGTTTGACCTGCTCAACTATTTACAAGCTCCCCCAGCGGTATACCTGATCCAGTTCGGTTTGCTGGCACCAGAAGCCATCGGCTTCGATCGCCTCTTCCCCTTCCCCGCAGCTCCCGCCGTAGCCAGTTTGGGCGTGCAGGAACCTGACCTATTTACCTGTCATTGGTATTGCCTGACTGGTAAACCAATCCGGGATTTATTGATCCTTGAAAAAAATCTTAATCTTGCCAACGATCCCCCTAAATCCCCCTTAAAAAGGGGGACTTAAAGAATTAATTCTCCCCCCTTTTTAAGGGGAGCTTAAAGAATTAATTCTCCCCCCTTTTTAAGGGGGGTTGGGGGGGATCAACTATTACCCTTAAATATCTAATCAATGATTACGATCGCCCTACCAAAAGGAGAACTCCTTAAACCCAGTATCGAACTTTTGCAAAGTGTGGGCATAGATTTTAGTTTATTTCTAGATCCTGCTAATCGCCTATTGCAAATTACCGATGCTACCAACAGAGCCACGGGTCTCCTCGTCCGAGCGTGGGATGTGCCTGTGTATGTAGAGTATGGGCAGGCGCAATTGGGGATCGTAGGTTACGATGTCCTCAAGGAGAAAGATGCCAAGGTAGCTAATCTGGCAGATTTAGGTTTTGGCAAGTGCCGTCTCTCAGTGGCGGTAAAATCTGCTAGCCCCTATCGACATCCGGGGGATTTGCCTCTTCACGGGCGGGTAGCATCGAAATTTGTACGTTGTGCTAGGGAATATTTTTATAAGTTAGATCTTCCGGTGGAGATTGTGCCTCTCTACGGTTCGGTGGAGTTGGGACCAATTACCGGGATGTCGGAAGCGATCGTCGATTTAGTCTCCACCGGGAAGACCCTCCGGGAAAATGGCTTAGTAGAAATTGCCGTGATGTTTGAAAGTAGTGCGTGGCTGATTGCCCATCCTTTGGCGTACCGTTTGAATAGCGATAATTTATCGGGTTTGGTAGAACAACTAAGAAACGGTGTCCGGCAACCCCAAGGCGTTACTTAGGCTTACTAAGAAAACGGAGTTTTTCTGGTTTATATTCCTTCCTCACCCCAAAACTGATCCCAAAGCAAGGAAAAATGGATGGAAATTAAATAAGGCTCCAATTGTATTCAGTCTCCTCATCTGCGGGGAAAATACATTCAAGTCTGATTTCCTGAAGGGTGATGTCGTATGGAGTGCCGAGGGTGGCAATCGTCGAAAAAAAACGCAAATTCAGATCATCTTTCTGGAGGTGCGTTGTTAGAATTAAATCATTGGGGGTCGATCGACTAGAGTTTTGCCAGAGATCGGCAGCACCGGGATAACTCATAAGTTGGTTAAACAACAAGACTGATTGCCCATTTTCGATTGATGAATTTGCTTCACGATACACTCGCTGAAGTAGATGTCCCGCTAATTCTTCCCAGTTAACAATAAATGGACGTAACCCTTGAGGATCAAAGGTAAAGTGCATCAAATTAATTTTCCCATCAATGCAGAAAAGGTCTTGTAATTTATCTGGATCGATAAAAGTATTGAGAAGTTTGGTAGCTCCATTGTTCGCCAATAGTAAATTCCAATAGCGATCAATCATGATCGCTGGATAAGGTTCCTGCTGGCATAGCATAAAATTGATGGCTTTATTAATTGATGCCATTTCTGGAGCCAACATATCTGTCTCTGCATGGATTGGGGCAAATCCTGCGGCACTCAACAGCAGATTTTGTTGTCTTAGGGGAATTTCTAATCCCATCGCTAATTGTAATACCATCTCCTGACTAGGTTTTGCTCGCCCCGATTCCAGAAAACTGATATGCCGTTGAGAAACTTGGCTAGTCAGGGCAAGCTCAAGCTGGCTAAGGTTGCGTCGATCGCGCCATTGCTTCAAGAGCATTCCAAATGTTGTTGTTTGATGGTTACTGAGTATAGCAGGGGGATCATCATTGGTTTTCGCCTTGGGTAATAAGATGGCCTGTTGCTGCATAGTCAAACTCCTAATAAAACCAGAATAAAGTTCTTAGCCCAATAACTTTAATTACCTGAGAGGTAATTGCCATGATTATGCTCCTTTGGCACAATCATAGCAATGACATTCCAAAATTCATCTTCTATTCAGCTAACAGAACTAACAAAAATATGGCATTACTACAGTCTTTTCTATTTTCCTCGAAGTCACTATTACCCATTATCGCATTTACCTTTTTCTTTTTGTTTTCTTTATATACTCTCTCTAAAGATTCCCCAAACATGCAGCCTATAAAGAATAGTTGGCTATTTCCTGCAATGCTATCGATTTTATTTCTGCTTTTTTCTTTGCAGGCGATCGCTTCAGAAGGATTACTGGGGTTTTGGGTTGAACATACTCGCAATTTGTGGGGTAATCAGATTGCGTTTGATCTTCTATCAGGAGTGGGTATTGGCTGGTATCTTGTTGTACCCCAAGCTAAGTCCCTAGGGATGAACCTATACGTTTGGTTAATAATCATTGCTTGTACTGGTTGTATTGGCTTTTTGGCAATGATCGCCCGTCTACTATACTTACAGGATTGTGCAAGAAACATTTCAGCAGTTATGGAATAACCCAGATTACAAAATAAATTCGGCCATTTCCATATCCTCCTCATCGGTTCTGAGGCGCTTCTTCTGGGTATCGATCGGGGAATTATCTCCATAGACAATTTGTTGCAAACTCAGCTCTGGATGTTGCCGCATAATATCTAAGACAGACAAAAAATCCCGAACAATTTCCCCCGGAGTCAAAAGAATTTCTGCTCCGAGACGATTCCTCAGGGCATTAATAAAATCTTCTAACTGAGGTTTCTTGAGTAAATTATCTCGCTCATGGCAAGAACTATAAACCTCCATTAAACGGCAGAGGAGTTCAAGGATTTCTATCTGGGTCAAACTGCCCACCTGAATCACCGGGCTGGCATAATCTGCCATGCCGGGCTTGATAAACCGACTTTTACTGGTGCGCCGTTGCCAAGCCGGATCGTTAAACAGTCCCCGCTTAGGGTCTTCCAAAAACTTCGGAGTTGCCCCAATAATAATGCCGATATGTTCTGCCTTCCCTTGCATCGTGTCATTGAAAATCGCCAAAAGCTTATCATAGTTATGCTGGCGGGAAGTGGGGTGGCTAATTTTCCAGAGGTGAACGGCTTCATCAAGAATAATAATTAGACCTTGATAGCCAATATCAGTAGAAAATTTTGCCAGTATTTTTAGATAGTCATACCAAGTACTATCGTCAATAATTACCCGGACAGCAAGGGCATTTCTGGCTTCGACTTTGCTCGTAAATTCTCCCCGCAGCCAGCGCAGAGAAGCATCTTGTTTATTGGTTTCTCCCGTCCGATGACCCCGCCAATAATTAATAATTACGGTGGCAAAATCAAAACCGTGGACTAGACCTTCAATATTTTTGATGGTGAGGAGAATTTTTGCTTCTACCTGTTGATCGAAGTTCTCATCTTCGGGACGTAACCCAGTTTCTTGGGCAATCTGGGTTTGAATTGTGTTAATCCATCGCTCTAAAATTAGGGGTAAAGCTCCGCCATCGGGTTTAGTTTTTGTGGAAACATTTTTCATTAATTCCCGATAGGTCGCCAAACCTTGCCCCTCAGTGCCAGCCAGACGGCGATCGCTCGTCAGATCCGCATCTGCCACCACAAAATTACGATTCATCGCATGGTTACGAAATAATTGCAGGAGAAAACTCTTCCCAGAACCATAACGACCAATCACAAACCGAAAAGAAGAACTGCCTTCGCGGATATACTCTAAATCCGACAGCAGTGCAGATATTTCATCTCGTCTACCCACAGAAATGTGGTCTAGACCGACTCTCGGTACGACTCCAGAGCTGAGGGAATTTAATACAGCATGAGAAACCCTCTTGGGTATTATTAACTTATCCATTAATAGTCCATTAATAGGTATTAACAAAAATTGTTGATATCTTGCCTAATTTCCAATCATATTAGCATTAACTTTGCATTAACTTAGAAGCTATTCATAAAGTCTAATTTTTTACCCCCTCCAGAGGCAGTAAATTACACCCTCTAGCCACTTTATGAATAACTTCTTCGATATAAAAATCTCTCATCATTTGCCAGATCAACTTGCTTCTGATCAATGATTTCCATCACCGAAGATGAGTGAAATTATTCAGGATCGTTACAGTTTTTCTCTGAATAAGCAATGATGATTATCTAACCAAATAGGGTTGAATTAGCTTGTGGTTGTCATGACCCACTCTACCCATAGCATAATTCCCAGAAATATCTAACGAGAAGTAAGCTTAATGGCAAATAATTTGCGTAAGTTTTGGATGTATTCTGTTTCGGCAATTATGGGAGGATTGGAACCGGGTTGAATAATTAAGTCATTAATAGTAGCTAAAGATAGTTCATTGATACCATCAATTAATAATTCTGGCATGGTGATTTCTGCTTGGGAAATTTCCTTTAGGAGGGCATTGGGGTTATTTTGTTCAGCGATCGCTTGGAGAATTTCTATCTCTATATCCGTCAACCGACAAGCAAAATCCTGCCATTCTCTTGACAGTGGAGAACTTCCAAAAGGGATCACTGGTTCTGGAGCAGGGTTAATTACTCCGCCGATGGGAGTTTCCATTTCTTGAATTTTGTCTTCTAAATTTGTTAACTGTGCCTCCAGTTGCAGTCTAAATTCTTGCATCACATCCACATCTTGCTCTAACCCATCCATTTCTAGCTCTATTTGTTTCTTGCGATCGGTCAGGGAATTAACCACCATTTCTAAATTGAGCCGTTGCTT
Source organism: Phormidium lacuna HE10JO (assembly GCA_943370025.1). Lineage (GTDB taxonomy): Bacteria > Cyanobacteriota > Cyanobacteriia > Cyanobacteriales > JAAUUE01 > JAAUUE01. The sequence continues at coordinate 15,589 of CALRPI020000092.1, forward strand.
TTCTAACTGTAAAATCTTAGTTTTCCAATTGTGAGCATCTTCTTCGAGACGGCGATTGTGTTGGTCCAAATTCAACATCTCAGCGTTGAGTTGATCCTTATAATTTTTCTGCACAGAAATGCTACTTTGCAATTTGCCTAGTTCTGTTTGTAAAAATCGGGTGTGATTTTCCACTTGCCGATGTTGGTGGGCAATCTGAGTTAAGGAATCTTGCATTTCTTGCTGATATTCCTGAAGTTGAAAAATATTCCCTTCGAGAACTGTGATGGTTTTTCTTTGTCTACTCATTTGTTGTCGCCCCACAGCCACTAGCCCTAGAAACCCGGAGATTAGTGCAACAAGACTGCCACCTAGAGCTGATTCCCAGCTTCTATTGACAATAAAACTAAATAGGAAACTAGCTCCTAAGACAACTTGGCAGAACAAAGACAAATTAATTACCATGCTTCCTCGAATAAGTAAATATCCTACTTTACATTTTTAGCTTATATTGGACATTTTTGAGCTATATGCTAAACCCCCGCCACATAAGTTATTCAGGAATATGACAATCCCAAATAATTTCACTTACCGCAGGTGCGTAAAATCATTTACTAAACATCAAAAATATGTTGACCCTAGCAAACAATCTAGGATTGCTCTAGTTATTATTAATCAGGACTTATGCATTTGGAGGTTTTTGCGGGGGCAAAGCCCCTGCAAAAACCTCCAAAACCCTAAATAATTTGTTTGCAGTGCGTCAGTCCTATTTTTGAGAGTAGGCTGAGCGAAGTCGAAGCCCACTCTCAAACTGCTGTAATTCACCTAGGTCTGCAACATTTCTCGAACGGCGATCGCTGTAGCCGGAGCCAGCAAGACTCCATTGCGATAATGTCCCGTAGCGAGGATGATCCGATCGTAGCTACGGTTGCCCCAATTGTGATTTGGTAATTTTTCAATAATCGGAGCTATTTGTGATTCTGGACGGGGGCGCAAACCAGACCAAGTTTTAACTACTTTTCCCGCAGCTAAACCCGGACAAAATTTCATAGCATCATGTCTGAGGGTTTCTAATAACTCCCTCTTAGCAGAAACTAGACCTTGGGGATCAGGAAATTCCAGCGTTGCCCCAATCCAGTAATGATTATTAGCTATTGGCACAATATAAATATCATGACCACAAATCACTGGTTGAAAATTAGGATCACCCAAGGCATAGGGCATTTCTAACTGGATGGCTTGACCGAGGACGGGGCGAATATCCACTGGTGAGCCAATGCTGGTAGTTAGTGCTGTAGTTCCCAAGCCTGTGGCTAAAATTAGCCAATCTGCATCCCATTGCTCTGGGGATAGTTGCGATGTCAGATTGCCAGTTTCTAAATGATGGAGATGATTAATATTTACTCCGAAGTGAAACTTTACGCCGTTCTTTTGGGCGGCGGCGACAAGGGCGTTGGTTAACGCGACCGGATCGATTTGGCGATCGCAGGGTGAATAAACTGCTCCCCAGAGATTAGACCTATTTTGCAAGGCTGATTTCTCTTGTCCCCCCTCCCCTTCTGGGAGAGGGTGAGGGCTATCTATCACTGGACATCCGAGTAAATTTATCTGGGGACAACGCTCCTTGAGGGTTTCCGGCTGCCATAGTTGTAAATCCCAGCCCTGAGCTTTTCTCACCTCCACCAAAGTTGACCACTTCTCCATTTCTGTGGCTAGATTTGCTAAGAAAACTACTCCTTGGCGATTGTAGGGAATTTTTAATCCTGTAATTGCTTCCAGTTCTGGAACAAGGGTTTCATACCGTTGCATACTGCGCTGGCGGAGTTGCCATGCTCTTTTGCTGGCTACTCCCACTAAAACTCCCAAGGCTGCTCCTGTAGAACCTTGGGCTGGTGTATTTTTATCGATGACGGTGATTTGTAAATCTGGTTGGTGAGAGAGTTCGTAAGCGATCGCCGCCCCCACCACGCCGCAACCAAGGATAGTAACTTTAGTCATAAAATAGGTTAATTTAATTATCTGGAGGTTTTTGCGGGCTGAGGGTCATCGAAGCCCACAAAAACCTCTAAGCAATTATCTAAGCGATTAATTCTTGATTTAAACAAGATTTGTAGGAGTTGAGTTTGGATGGCGATCGACCAATGGTGGAAGTGGGTAGAAAAACAACCTAGATTAGCTGGGGGATTGGTGGCTGTGTGGCTGCTGATGGTGAACTTCTTGGCATTTATTTGGTACTTGGGTAGCACGGGGTTAGTAGATGAAACTGAACCTTTGTTTGCCGAAGCATCTCGGCAAATGCTAGTGACCGGAGACTGGGTTACGCCCTATTGGAATGGCGAAACCAGATTTGATAAGCCCGCCTTGGTCTATTGGTTTATGGTGCTGTGTTATAAACTGGTCGGGGTGAATGAGTGGGGGGTCAGGTTGCCTTCGGCTTTGAGTGCGATCGCCCTAGTTTACTTTGGTTACTATACCCTGAGTCGCTATGGTTTCCCCAGTCCCCAAGCTGCCCAAAAGTTTCAAGCTCAAACTCAAGATTCTCCAGAACCAAACTTTCGATCGTCCAACTCCCAGCGTCAATTAATTCTCTCAGCCGTGATTGGGGCAACTTTCATGGCGATCAATCCCCAGACCATCTCTTGGGCAAGGGTTGGAGTTTCTGATATGCTCCTGAGTGCTTGCATTGGGGCGGCATTATTTTCCTTCTTTTTGGGGTACGGCGGCTTTAGTCCAGAAAGTTCCCAACCTGATCAAGCAAAGGCTGGCTATTGGTACATGGCTTTTTATGGCTTCATGGGTTTGGCAGTGCTGACCAAAGGACCGATCGGACTGGTCTTGCCGGGATTAACCGTGCTGGCTTTTACGATCTATTTAGGCAATATTTGGCAGATATTTTGGGAAAGCAAACCCATCCGGGGATTCGCACTAGTCTTCGCCATGAACGCCCCTTGGTATATTTTAGTTACCTTAGCCAATGGCCAAAAGTATATTAATTCCTTCTTTGGCTACCACAATGTAGAGCGCTTCACCGCCGTAGTTAATCGTCACTCTGCCCCCATCTATTTCTACTTTATCGTGGTATTACTGGGCTTTTACCCCGCTTCGGTCTATCTACCCCAAGCGATCGCCCGGCTTCGTATCCATCAGCCTTCCCGTTGGCGGGAATCGCCCCGTTCTAGCCAGATGGGTTTATTTGCCTTTTTTTGGTTTGCGGCGGTATTTATTTTCTTCACGATTTCCGTCACGAAACTACCCAGCTACGTCCTGCCCCTGATGCCTGCTGCGGCTATTCTGGTGGCTTTAATGTGGAGTAATCAAGAACAAGATTACCCAGTAACTAATCACCCTTTGCGGGGAAGTACGATCGCCAATATTGTCATCTTCATAGTTCTAGCTGGGGTCAGCTCCTGGGGAACCTACTGGATTGGCTTTGACCCAATGGCTCCCCAATTGCCCCAAGCCCTGAGAGATTCGGGATTACCGATCGTGAGTACTATTTTTTGGCTAGGAGCGGCGGCAGGATTAGGATGGTGTCTATGGCAACATCAGGAGCGTTGGGGTTGGCTGGTGAATGGGGTGGTGATGGTGCTGGCAATTATCCTGATCATGACCCCAGCTTCGGCAATTTATGACCAACAGCGCCAAGCCCCCTTAAGGGAACTAAGTGCGATCGCCCGGACTCAGGCACAACCCAAGGAGCAACTAATTATGCTCGGTGACACCAAACCCAGCGTAGTTTTCTACTCCCAAAAACCCGTCGTTTATCTCTGGGCTGCCCAGCAGGTTTTACCCCATCTTAGTAACACGATGCGAACTGAATTGGGCAGCACCTCAGCGATGATCATCAGTATGCGAGACCAACTCCAAAAAACTGGCTTAAAAGCAAGGAACTGGCAAGTCCTAGGGCGCACTGGTCCCTACCGCCTAGTCCGGGTTTCTCTACAAACCATCAAAAATTAATTTGCCTGAGAGTAAGGGTGCAAAGCCTTCATGGGTGTCAACTTAAGGCTTTAAATATGGGAAAATATAGGTTTCAGCCAAGTCTCGATCCCCCTTTTCTTGTATGCCCGAAGGGCTTTAAGCCCCCTTAAAAAGCAGGGCTGTTTCATTCTAACCCACATTCCGCTCATAAAATAAGGTAAAAAACAATTAGAAAACAGGTGCAGGAAGAAGATAGTAGCGTTGACAAGCAGGAGAAAAGAAACTCAAAATATGGAGACGAGCAGGAGACAAATTGACAACTTGAGTCAGCCCTTGAAAA
>CALRPI020000093.1:0-19518 GCA_943370025.1 Phormidium lacuna HE10JO
TACCACGCACCGAAGAACCTGACGAAAACTCCCGAGGAGTTAACCCCGCAAAAGCTGCCAGTTGAGCCGCACTGTCAAATTCGGCAATATCACGAATCTCCGCCAGAATATTTGTTGCTGTAGTATAGTAGTCGCCGATTTGATTAGGACGTTTTTGAGGGCGCGCAGAGCGCGCCCTCAAAAACGTCCCCGTCCTGACTAGAATGGCGCTTACTATATCAGCAATTCCTGGAATAGAAGTCAATAAATCCCGTTGAGCCTTCAAATCAGAATGCTGCTCAAAGTGAGCATGGATTAATTTCTTCGTTTCCTGAATCTGTTCCTGAAGGAACACAATATGAGTAGAGATAGCTTCAACTAGAATTCGCTTAGCCGTTTCCAGACAATTTTGTTCTTGTTGCTGCATTGCAATTAAACTATCCAAACGATGCACTAATGCTTGTAATTGCTCAACTTCGATAGCCGGAGGAGTCCAAGGGGCTGGACGTAATGCTACACAAAATCTAGCAATTACTTTGGCATCAGCACGATCGGTTTTAGTCCGACTTAACTCACTGTTTCCAAAGGCTTTGGGGCGTGAGGGATTAACAATGCTCACTGTATGTCCCGCCTCAAAAAGGAATCTTGCCAGGGCATTACCATAAATGCCAGTGGCTTCCATGCAGGCATGAAGATGTTTTACTCCTTGGTGAGCAAGCCATGCTTGTAACTCAGCAAATCCTTCGACATTATTGGCAAATACTTTGCTTTTGATTTTGGCTTTGCCTTGGCTTAAGGCTACGTCAAATTTGGCTTTGCTGATATCTATTCCTAATACGGCTACCTCTTCTTTTGTACTCATGGTTTTTGGGGATTTTTGAGTCTAAGGAAATTCTCACGGAGCAATCAATGATCCTAAACTATACTTGTCAATGCAGGTTTACCCATTAGGGCGACCTCTGATACTGTTCAGTCTGAAGACCATTTAATTAGGTATGGGTGATTATCTCTACAGAGCGGGCTTGGTGTCCCTAGTCGCGGTAAGAATTCTCCCCACCTCTCGCTCAATCAATGATTTTATCTTTAATCTCTTTTAAGATACAAGTCGCGGTTTCAACCGCCAGACACTTCTCAGACATCCTCTAAGGAGATGAGTCTAGATTAACAATTGCTTGAAAGCGATCGCTTTGCTTGAGCATCTCGAAATCGGGACTCATTCTGGCTCTAGTCCGGAAAATCGGGTTCAGATTCACGGCCCGCTGGAGATGGCTCAGAGCTAGGTCTAATTCCCCTGTCAGGGCGTAGGCATAGGCAAGTTTATACCAAGAGGGAGCATAGTCTGCTTGGAGGTTAATCGCCTGATTGTAGGCAGCGATCGCTTGATCGTGTTCTGCTTGTTTCAGATGGATTGTCCCTTTTTGATGCCAAGCTTGGGGTTGTTCTGGTTGTAAATTCAGGCTGTGGTTATAGAGGGCGATCGCCGCCAAATCCTGCTCCAAAAAGTACAGAGCATGGGCATGGTTAGTATAATCTTCTATGGCTAAAGGTAGGTCTGGATAATCTGCTAAGAGAACTGTTAATTGTTGAATTAAATCAGTTAATTTTGCTTCCTGTCCTGCAAAGATTTTTTCTTGACTCAGAGGTGGTAAATGGCTCATTAGTTCTTGCATGATATTCTCCTTGGCTGTCACTATTGAGGAGAAGTTACTAGATTCTTTATGATGCTGAAGGCTTGGAGTTTCAGTATCTTGGACTGGGATGAAAGCTTTACCTGAATCCTGTGGTTGTTCGGGCTGGAGATTAACAGGTTGATTAGATAGATGACTAGGGCGATTGCTAGGTTGCCGAATAGATCGATCGCCTTGTTGACTGTTAAGATGACTGTCAAGTCGACTATTAGATTGAATACCAGATTCTAGCTTTATTAACTGTTGAGATAGTCGATCTAAAGATTGCACCCCTTTAGCTATTTCCATAGTTAATTTCCGTTGCATAAACCAATAAAATCCAAAACAGAATAATGGTAGCCCTAGAGCAAAAATCAAGGATATATACAATAAAATAATTAGATGGTTAAATGTGCGATCGATCTCTGCTCGGACTTGTTGTTGAATTTGTTTCTCTAAACGTAATTGCTGTAACTCCTGCTGTTCCTGCGGAGCATCTACCCTAATTCTTGTGATTGCTAGAGAGTCAAAAAAAGGCAGGAATTGTCCTTCCAATAACCAGAATAAAACCAGAAGATACATATGTGGCAGTGCTAAATTATTCATTAAGTCAAATTGTTTCTGGTAGATAATTGTCTAAGAGGATGTCTGAAAAGTATGTGACTAAGCTAAGCGCCTGAGTAAAAGGCGAATAGAAGCAAGATAAATCCAAGCCTCAGCACGGTGAAGAGGGCGGTCGTGACCTGCTGTTCGCGCCCATTGATACAACTGTTGATTCAGTTTCTGTAATGTCTCATTATCACGCCATTGTCGGAAGTAATGATAAACAGTTTTCCATTTGGGTAAGTCATGAGGTAGGAGTCTCCAAGCAATACCACCCATCAGTACGTAGAGCAAGGCATTGACAACGTTCCGTAAGTCAACGGCACGGGGGCGATCGCCGTTGATCATACAAAAACTGTTCCTAATGGATTATAAATCTAAATAATCTAAATAACTTGCTAATAAGTATCGTTGGTGAGCAAATCTTTTGATATGTATTTCTCTTGTCTAGAACAGTTATAAAAAACTCTATGACAATCCTAAATAGCTAGAGCAAAAAATAATATTGGGTTTCATCTATTATTTTCCTAGAGTTTTATCTGTGATCATATAGCAGTCCTAAATCATTTTCTAACAGTTGCCAAGTCAACTTGCTTCTAGTCAATGGTGTCACCCGCCGAAGGCGGGTGACACCATTTAGGACTGCCATAGTAGAGTTTAACTTATCTAGAAAGTGGTTTCCATAGAGATTAATCTATCAAGAAAAATATTTTCTTGAAGATGTTTTTCTTGAAATATTTATGCTACAGTTATTTTCTATTAGAGCTAAGACTCTAGACCTAAAAGTGAAAAAACAAGGCAAAAAACTTGACTAGTTTTTTCATGGGAAATCCGATTGATTAAACAAAATCCTCAGTAAGGACTGGTAAAACTACGAGGATATTTTAATGAGAAGCATCGGGTTTCGTCCGGCTTTTAGGGTAACAAGATCCTAGGCAAATTTACATGTCTCAAGGTTTATTGCAGATAGCTATTACTTTAGCTATTGTTGTGATGATCGTTCCGTTTTTTGGCAACTATATAGCTAATGTCTTTTTGGATAAAACTACTATCCTCGATCGCATTGCCACACCTCTAGAAGAAGCTTTGTACCGGATTATGGGAATCCGTGCAACAGTAGAAATGACTGGGTGGCAATACATTCGGGCTGTTCTCTACAGCAATTTGATGATGGCTATTTTGGTTTTTGTGCTCTTTACATTGCAAGGTAGTCTGCCCCTAAATCCTACAGGGTTAGCAGCCCCAACTTGGGACACTATTCTGCATACTGTGATTTCTTTTATAACTAATACCAATCAACAGCATTACAGCGGCGAAACCACCTTTAGTTACGGCAGCCAGATGTTGGGGTTGGGATTTTTTATGTTTACCTCTGCGGCGACAGGGCTGGCAGTGGCGATCGCCTTCATTCGGGGTTTAACTGGTCGACCTTTAGGTAATTTCTACACTGATTTAACTAAGTCAATCACCCGAATTTTATTACCCATCAGTATTGTCGGGGCTGTGTTTTTACTGCTAGGGGGAGTTCCTGAAACCTTGGCAGCTCCAGCAGTGGTACCAACTCTTGAGGGGGCAACTCAAGCGATCGCCACTGGTCCCGTTGCCCATTTTGAGATCATCAAACAATTAGGAGAAAATGGCGGCGGTTTCTTTGCCATTAACTCTGCCCATCCCTACGAAAATCCTAGTAGTTTCACCAACTTGATTCAAACCGTAGCTATGCTCTGTATTCCTACCTCCTTAATTATTACCTACGGTATTTTTGCCGGAAATAAAAAACAAGGTTGGCTCCTGTTTGGATTGGTTTTTACTATCTATGTGGGGTTGATTAGTATTACAGCTTGGGGAGAATTTGTGGGGAATCCTTTGGTTAATCAAGCAGTTGGCAGTAGCTTAGTTAATCTAGAAGGCAAAGAAGTTAGATTTGGCTGGGCGCAGTCGGTTTTATTTGCAGTTTCCACCACCGGAACTATGTGTGGAGCGGTTAATGCTATGCTAGATTCCTTCATGCCTAGTGGCGGATTTTCGGCACTTTTTAACCTATTCTTACAAATAGTTTGGGGTGGGCAGGGAACAGGAACTTCTTACTTATTTATTTACCTAATCTTGACGGTATTCCTAACAGGATTAATGGTGGGGAGAACGCCGGAAATTTTTGGCAGAAAGATCGAGAAACCAGAAATTGCCCTCGCTAGTATTATCTTGCTAGTGCATCCGATCGCTATCCTGATTCCTTCCGCTATTACCCTTGCATTTCCAGACCAATTAGCCGGAATTAGCAACCCCGGATTTCATGGCATTTCCCAAGTGGTTTATGAATATGCTTCGGCTGCTGCCAATAATGGTTCTGGCTTTGAAGGTTTAGCTGATAGCCAACCTGCTCCTACAGGTTTATGGTGGAATTTAAGCTGTAGTCTTGTTCTTTTAGCAGGGCGTTATATTCCCATAACTGCTTTGTTATTGTTGGCAGATGGCATGAGGCAAAAACAACTAGTTCCAGAAACTACAGGAACCCTAAGAACGGATAGTTTATTGTTTACGACAGTGACTGGAGGAGTAATTTTAATTTTAGGAGCTTTAACGTTCTTACCTGTGCTGGCATTGGGACCGATCGCCGAAGCCTTCCAACTTAGTTCTTAGGAGTCAAATTCTTAGGAGTCAAATCTATGAATAAATTCCAGTTGCCTCTGACGAAGACAAGTTTATCAACCTTAATCGATGGCGGGTACCAGACTTAGTAGCAGAAGTTTCTGATACAACTTTAACGATCGATCTAGGAGAGAAAAAGCAACTTTATGCTGCCTTGAAAATACCTGAGTATTGGATGATTAATGTTCAAACTAAACAGGTATTAATGTTTGTCCTTCAGGAAGATGTTAACTATCTAGAATCTGATATGTCTCAAGCTTTAATTGGTTTAAAAGCTAACTTGCTTAATCAAACTCTAGAGCAACTATATCAAGGAGGAACAGGACAAGCTAATCACTGGTTTCAGCAACAAATTCAGAAAAATAAATCAGAGGAAATCTCGTAAGATTCTAAAATCCATGACTGTTTCTAAACGTCTGCAAAGAAATCAAGTTAATACTCAAGGTTTGTATGCAAGGGCTTTGAAATCGGCTTTCGTGAAGCTCAATCCCCAAGTCATGCTCCGCAATCCGGTCATGTTTGTGGTCTGGGTGGGGACGATTGTCACGGCTTTGTTAGTCATTGATCCCAATTTATTTGGAGTCGTCCAAGGCAATAATCGCCAGTTTAATTTTCTGGTCACAGCAATTCTATTTGCTACTTTGTTATTTGCTAACTTTGCCGAAGCCGTAGCCGAAGGACGGGGCAAAGCTCAGGCAGATTCCCTAAGAGCCACCAAATCTGATACCACTGCCCGGAAACTATTAGCCGATGACACCATCCAAGAAGTTAGCTCCACGGCTCTGCGGAAGGGCGATCGCATTAAAGTGATCATGGGTGACACCATTCCCGCCGATGGGGAAGTGATCGCTGGGGTGGCTTCGGTGGATGAATCCGCCATCACCGGGGAATCTGCCCCAGTCCTCAAGGAACCGGGTAGTGATGTGGCAAGTTCCGTCACCGGGGGAACCAAGATTATTTCCGATGAACTGATCCTCCGAGTCACTTCCGATCCGGGACAAAGCTTTCTCGATCGCATGATCTCCCTAGTAGAAGGAGCCGAACGTACCAAAACCCCCAATGAGATTGCCCTAACGGTGCTTTTAGCTGTCCTGACTTTGGTTTTTATCATCGTGGTGGCGACGATTCCTCCCCTTGCCAACTTTGCCGGGAGTCCCGTTAGCGTCACCGTGTTGGTTTCTCTCCTTGTGGCATTGATTCCCACCACCATCGGTGGGTTGCTGAGTGCGATCGGCATTGCCGGGATGGATCGGGTGGCGCAGTTTAATGTGGTGGCAACCTCTGGGCGGGCGGTGGAAGCTTGTGGTGATGTCAGTACCTTGATTCTGGATAAAACCGGGACAATTACGCTAGGAAATCGCCTAGCTGAGGAATTTATCCCGATAAATAACCATAGTTTGTTAGAAATAGCGACAGTAGCTCTGGGTTCCAGTATTTTTGATACCACTCCAGAGGGAAAGTCGATCGTCCGGCTGGCAGAGAAACTAGGAGCTACCATTGATTTTGATCCCGCCACTACGGAAGGGGTAGAATTTTCGGCTCGGACTCGCATGAGTGGGACAAATTTACCTAATGGGATCGAGATTCGCAAAGGAGCGGTGGATTCCATTAAGGGATTTGTGCGTTCAAGGGGTGGTCAAATTAATCCCGAATTAGATGCTGCCTACGAGCGGGTTTCTCTTTTGGGTGGCACTCCCCTCGCCGTGTGCCAACAGGGAGAACTCTACGGGATTATTTACCTCAAGGATATTATCAAGCCCGGTATCCGAGAACGCTTTGATCAATTGCGGCGCATGGGGATCAAAACCATCATGCTCACGGGAGATAATCGCATCACTGCCTCGGTGATTGCCGATGAAGCTGGGGTTGATGATTTTATTGCCGAAGCCACCCCAGAGGATAAGATAGCCGTGATCCAACGGGAACAAGCCGCCGGGAAACTAGTAGCCATGACTGGAGATGGCACTAATGATGCCCCCGCTCTAGCTCAGGCAAATGTGGGGGTAGCTATGAATTCGGGAACCCAAGCAGCAAAGGAAGCCGCCAATATGGTGGATCTGGATTCTGACCCGACAAAGTTAATTGATCTGGTGACGATCGGCAAACAACTCCTAATTACCAGAGGGGCGTTAACTACCTTTTCTCTATCCAATGACATTGCCAAATACTTCGCTATTATTCCGGCGATGTTCTCGGCAGCGGGGATTGGCAACCTAAACATTATGGGGTTAGCCAGTGCCCAATCTGCGGTGCTATCGGCGCTGATCTTCAATGCTCTAATTATCCCAGCGCTGATTCCCCTTGCTTTGAAGGGTGTGAAATTTCGCCCAGTGACAGCAAACCAACTCCTGCGAGACAACATTCTCATCTACGGTTTGGGAGGAGTGGCAGTACCTTTTGTGGGAATAAAAGTAATTGATGTGATGGTTTCCTTATTGGGATTGGCGTAAATATTCTCTTATAAGAAGCTAATGTCACCAATGAAATCATCTTGTTGAATACGGAGGATCCCCCTTTTCTTGTATGCCCGAAGGGCTTTAAGCCCCCTTTAAAAGGGGGACTTAAGTTAATTAATTCTCCCCCCATTTTAAGGGGGGCTGGTGGGGATCAAACCCAGAGAAACACGAAATTTACCAGACTAAGAATCATGAAAATACGACAAGTTTTAGCAGATACTTTTGGCTTTGATTTACTCACAGACAGAGCAGAATTAAGAGAATTTTCTCGGCGAAATTATCGATCAATCGCCATCTTCTTCCTCCTCTGTCTCAATCTCCCCTTAGCTCAGGCTGTCTATGCTGGCACTGGAGCAGAGATGACCCCAAAAACCGCTTGGGCGATCGCACTTTTAGGTCTAGTTATGCTTGGTTTATGTATTTATCTTTTTGCCGTAATCTTGCAACCAGAGAAATTTTAGGAGAAGAGATCCCCCTAAATCCCCCTTAAAAAGGGGGACTTGAATTAATTAATTCTCCCCCCTTTTTATAGGCGTTGCCTTCCCGTAAGGGTAAGGGGCTGGGGGAAATCATCTATTTGAATTTAAATACCATCTAGTTAATATTTTAGGAGAAGTTTCAATCATGTCTATTTTGCGTGAAACAACTACAGCTATTAAAGCTACCTTAGTTTTTTGGGTGATCACTGCGGTTATCTATCCTTTTTTAATCCTAGGAATTGGTCAATTTTTTCCCTATCAAGCTAATGGGAGTTTAATCAAAAATGCTCAAGGGCAGGTGATTGGTTCTGCCTTGATTGGGCAGCCTTTTAGCAGTGACAAATACTTTTGGAGTCGTCCCAGTACAACTAGTTATAGTACCGCTGATCCAAATAAAGATGACGCAGGAATCTTGAAAACTGGAGTATCGGGAGCTAGTAACCTCGCTCCTAGCAATCCAGATTTACTAAAGCGAATTAAGGAGTCGATCGCCACCCTCAAGCAAGCCGGAATTGAGCCTACTGCCGACTTAATATACACATCTGGTTCTAGCCTCGACCCCCACATCACCCCCGAAAGCGCTCGATCGCAACTCCCTCGGATTGCCAAAGCCAGAAATCTTGACTCCAACAAAGTGGAGATTCTGATCAGCCAAAATACCGAAGGTAGATTCTTTGGCATCTTTGGCGAACCCGGCGTGAATGTATTACGCTTAAACCTAGCCCTAGATAATTCTGCTACTTAATTTGAGTAAGTTTTGGTGGGCTTCGACTTCGCTCAGCCTACCAAAACTTACTTAGCCCTCAAAAACTTCCAAATTATTCATTCCTGTTGATCTCAAATCAAAATCCTATGGTTCCATCTCCAGAAATTAGTGCTAATGCTACTGACAAAGCTAAGTACCCCAATCCTAATCAACACTACTCAAACAATAAGCGCCGGGGCAAACACAAAATCTTTATTGGCATGGCTCCCGGAGTGGGGAAAACCTACCGAATGCTGGAAGAGGGGGCAGAATTGCGGGATGAGGGTATTGATGTAGTTGTGGGCTTAGTGGAAACCCACGGACGACAAGAGACGATCGAAAAAACCCACGGCTTTGAGATTATTCCCTTACGAGAATTTTCCTACAGCGGAGTCCTCCTCAAGGAAATGGATACCAATGCTATTTTGGAGCGTCGCCCCCAGTTAGTTTTGATTGATGAATTGGCCCATACCAATGTCCCCGGCTCTCCCAGAGAAAAGCGCTACCAAGATGTAGAGATGGTGCTAGAGGCAGGCATTGATGTTTATTCCACGGTGAATATTCAGCATTTAGAAAGTTTGAATGATCTAGTTGCCAAAATTACCACGGTGGTTGTTAGAGAGCGCATCCCCGATCGCATTCTGGATGAAGCTACAGAAGTGGTAGTGGTGGATGTCACTCCAGAAACTCTCCAAGAACGATTACAAGAAGGCAAAATCTATGCCCCAGAAAAAATTGAAAAATCCCTAGAAAATTTCTTCCAACGCCGTCATCTAGTTGCGTTACGGGAATTAGCCTTAAGGGAAGTTGCTGACAACATTGAAGCCGGGGCAAATCTGAGTAACGATAGTAAGGTATGCAGTGTCCATGAGCGGGTTTTGGTATGTGTATCGACCTACCCTAATTCCTTGCAACTCCTGCGCCGGGGAGCAAGGTTAGCAACTCAACTTCATGCTAGATTCTATGCAATTTTTGTGAACAATCCAGAGCGATTTCTGAATAAGCAAGAATCTCTACATATAGAAATGTGTGAGAATTTTTGTAAGCAAATGGGGGGTGAATTTATCCGGATTGAAGGTCAGGATATAACAAAGGCGATCGCTGAAGTTGCCCAAGCAAATCGGATTACCCAAATTGTTTTAGGACAAACCCAAAAATCCCGCTGGCAATTACTATTTAAGCCTTCTCCAATGCAACAACTAATGAAATATGTAAAAGATGTTGATTTACATATTATTGCTGATGAAAGAAGTAAATAAATTTATTGTGTAAGATGATGCCTATTTCGTTTCCATCCAGTTATTGCCCGATCGCACTTCCACCAACAATGGCACACTCAAGCTCACAGCCGATTCCATCACTGATTTAATTTGGGGTTGCAATTCTTCCCATTCTGTGGGGGGAACTTCTAAGACCAATTCATCATGCACTTGCAATAGTAATCTGGCTTGATAATTCTGTAAAACTTCGTGGAGTTTTACCATTGCTAACTTGATAATATCGGCACTGGAGCCTTGAATAGGGGCATTGGCTGCCGATCGCAAAGATTGAGAATCGTATTGACTAAGTTTGAGTTTCTTGAGATCAATCTCCTCCGGTGGAGTTCCCCGCAAGGCTCTAACCGCATCTCCTTCAAACTGAAAATAACGCCGCCGTCCTAGGATAGTTGTCACATAACCTTGGCTAATCACTTCTCGTTTTAATTGTTCTAGATAGTTAAAAACTTGAGAGTAGCGACTATTAAATTTATCAATAAAAGATTTGGCTTGAGTTACGGTCACTTTAGCTTCCCTAGCAAACTTCTGCGCTCCCATACCGTAGATTACTCCGAAGTTAATAATCTTCCCTAGCCGCCTTTCTTCAGAGCTAATTTCTTCTTTATCAAAGACTAATCGAGCTGTGACTGTATGGATATCTTCATTATTTTGGTAAGCGCTTAATAATACTGGTTCCTGACTTAAATGTGCCAGAATTCTTAGTTCGATTTGGGAATAATCTGCTGCCGCTAATAGCCAGCCCTCTTCAGGCAAAAATGCCTTGCGAATTTGTCGGGAAAAGGCAGTTCTAATAGGGATATTTTGTAAGTTAGGATTAGAAGAAGATAATCTTCCTGTACTAGTTACAGCTTGGTTAAAATCCGTATGCACTCGATGAGTTTTCTGGCTGACTAGTTCCGGTAAAGCATCAACATAAGTAGACTTTAATTTAGCTAGAGTTCGATTTTCTAGAATGGCATCAATAACCGGATGATCGCCTTGGAGTTTCTCTAATGTGGCGTGATCTGTGGAATAGCCAGTTTTGGTTTTGCGAGATTTTTTAATAAAAGTATCGCCTAATTTATCTAAAAGAATCACACTCAATTGTTTCGGTGAAGCAAGATTAAATTGTTCCCCTGCTGCTTCCCAAGCCTGTTGCTCGATCGCATTCAAATCTTCTTCTAATTCCTTGGAAAATTGTTGGAGATAATTCGTATCAATTCTAATTCCAGTGGATTCCATTTTAGCTAATACTGGCTCTAGAGGTATTTCCACATCAGTGAAGAGTCTTTCGAGGTCTGGATATTGGGTTAAATCTGTATGCAAAATATCATACAAATGCCAAGTCATATAGGCATCCAAACCACAATAGTAGGAAGCTTCAGGGATAGCAATATCGGCAATGGTTTTACCTTTGGGAACCACTTCTTCATAGGTAGCCGGAGTTAAACCTAGGTATTGAGTTGCCATTTGTTTTAAGCCGTGGCTACTATCTGGATTCAGTACGTAGCTAGCTAACATGGTATCAAAAACCACCCCAGCTAAATTAATTTCTTGAGCAAGAAACATCAAGCGATCGAACTTCGTATTTTGCAGCACCTTTGGATAAGTTGCTCCCTCTAAGATAGGTTTCAAGGCATCTAGAATAGTGGAGCGATCGATCTGCAATCCGGCTTTATGTCCCACAGGAATATAGGCAGTAGCTTCACTGTCCCAACAGCAACCAATCCCGACTAGCTCTGCTTTGTGGGGATCCAGATCGCTGGTTTCCGTATCCCATGCAACGGGATGACTAATCGGGAGATTTTCTAGAGTTTTCACTAACTCTTGTAATTTATCTACCGTATCAACTATTAAAGGTTTGAGGCTAATAGCTGGAGTAGATTGATAAGCAAGGGTATCGCTGGCACTAAAGAAATCTATGTCTTCATCGTTATTATTTTGATTGCCAATGGGGGTAGCTATTTCAGCTTCAATTTTGCCAGCATTTTCCCCAAGAGAAATATTAGAGCTATCTTGCTTGCCACCAAAAGTAACTTGAATTTTATCTAGATTTTTCAGGAAAGATTTAAGTTCTAGTTTTTCCAAGATGGGTTGGACTAGTTGGCGATCGAATCCTTGGAGTTGACACTTGGCAATATCTACATCCACTGGAGCATCAAATTTTAATTGCGCCATATGTTGGGAATGGAAAGCATTTTCTCGCCCTGCCATCAATTTCTTCTGCACTGCTCCAGATATCTCGCCCAAAGAAGCATAAACTTGGTCTAAGTTTGCATACTTAGTTAATAACTGCACCGCAGTTTTTTCTCCAACCCCGGCAACTCCGGGAATGTTGTCAGACTTGTCTCCACAAAGGGCTTTATAATCCACTACTTGACTAGGTAAAATCCCTAATTTGGCAATCACTTCTGGGGTGTTAATTTCCTTGATATCACTGCCCGTAGCTCTGCTAGAAAAATCTCGACTGAAGTATAAAACGCTAGTATTTTTCGCTTCATCCACAAGCTGATACATATCGCGGTCGCCCGTCAAAACCTTCACCTGATAACCAGCTTCCTGCCCTTGCAAAGTGAGAGTTGCCAAAATATCATCAGCCTCATAACCCGGCGTAGTTAACAGGGGCAAATCCAAAGCCTGAATTAATTCTTGCAAGTTGGCTAAATCGGGAATGAAATCTGCCGGGGTTTCATCTCGCCCAGCTTTGTAGGTGGGGTCTAATTCATGGCGAAATGTGGGCGTGGGCAAATCAAAAGCGATCGCCATGCCTTGGGGTTGATATTTTTCAATCACTTCTACAAGGCATTTAATAAACCCAAAAGTTACGCTAGTGGGAATCCCCGTGGAAGTATTTAATCCCCCCTTTTTGCTATGGGCATAGTAACAGCGAAAGGCAAGGGAATGGCCATCAACTAAAATGAGCAGGGGATTATTTGGAGTTGCCATAGTTGCCATATCTCAAAATATTTAATTTAGGATCTTCTCTACCCAATACCACTGCTATTTTCTCCATAAGCCTGCCATGCTAAGTCTACCAAACCATGCATGATTGCCGCAGCTACGGCGGCGCCTCCTTTGCGCCCTTCAATGCGGATATGGGGGATCAGAGAATCTTTAAGGCGGTCTTTTGCTACATCCACATCAATAAAACCGGAAGGTGTACCAATTACTAAGGCTGGTTTAATTTCTTCAGCCTCAATAAGTTCGATCAAGGAAGTCAAAGCAGTCTGGGATTGCCCCACTACAAAAATTGCTTCTGGATATCGAGTCGCAAGGGTTTGAATCCCCCAAGCGGCTTTGGTTTTTTCCTTTTGAGGTCTGGTGAGAGCTTCCATGCTGCAATAGACTGGGTTGGCAAAGCTGGTTTGAATAAAGGGAGTAATACCTACCTGTACCATTGGCACATCGACCACGATCGTACTTCTGGCAGCCAATGCTGCCGCCCCTGCTTGCAATGCCCTCTCTGAGAAATGAATTAAGGATTTATACTCAAAATCTGCTGTAGCGTAGATCACCCGCCGGACAATTTCATACTCCGCCGGGGTAAAAAGGTGTTCGCCAATTTCTTGATCAATAATTGCTAAACTCTGAGCATCGCTCACATGCCATTCCATAGATTGTCTTCCACTTTGCGGGGGTTTAACTATCTTAACTTCGATATTTACTTGGCGATGGCTATATAACAACTGCCAAGGGGGTTGAGATGATTTTGGTTGTAGAAACACCGCTTCGCAGGGGCTCTACAACACAACCTACTTCACAATGGCTATAGTATAGGTGCTGCCTTCATGCTGAGTATATCAGAACAAGGACTGGGGACGAATGTTATTGCCAATAGGACTTAGGCACTCCCAACGGAATATAAAGCACTTTGCGTTCAAAAAGATTTGAGATAAAGAGTTGTGGACATTATTGTGGGCTGCGACTACGTTCAGCCCACAATAACAGATTTCTTGTGGGTGGGAGACTGGTGCCGCCCACCCACAAACTGCAATCTAGCTGACCTACTTGTTGGGTTGGGGAGTCATCCGTAGGTAGGGTTTAATTTCCTCGTAGCCTTTGGGGAATTTTTCTTTGAGGACGGCGGGATCCTTCAGGGAAGGAACAATTACACAGTCACCGCCATCTGTCCAGTTAGCTGGGGTTGCCACACTGTAGTTATCGGTAAGTTGCAGGGAATCAATTACCCGGAGAAGTTCGTCAAAGTTCCTTCCAGTGCTAGCAGGGTAGGTAATGGTCAGGCGCAGTTTTTTCTGAGGGTCAATAATGAAAACAGAACGCACCGTGAGCGTGTTACCAGTAGCTGAGTTGGGATGGATCATGTCGTAAAGTTCTGCTACTTTTTTGTCAGGATCCGCCAAGATTGGGTAGTTAAGGGTGGTATTTTGGGTTTCTTCGATGTCCCCAACCCAGCCCTTGTGGGATTCTACGCCATCAACACTGAGGGCGATCGCTTTGACATTCCGCTGATCAAATTCTGGTTTTAGCTTTGCGACTACACCTAGCTCAGTAGTGCAAACTGGAGTGAAATCTGCTGGATGAGAGAACAGAATTACCCAGCTATCGCCTGCCCACTCATAGAAATCAATATCTCCGTGGGTAGAAGCTTGTTGGAAATTGGGAACGATATCGCCTAGTCTTAGTGCCATAATAATTTTTCGGTTAATTTACTTTTTATTTAACTATAGCTATCCTAATTGATTTACGAACCGTAAATGCTTTGGGATGGAGCACCCGCAGGGTGCGTGCCATTCAAAACTCAAATAGGACTGCTAACTAAACGCAATTTTCCCACAAAACTACTATTACCCGATAGGATTTTAGATATATTTAGGATTTGCCAAAAGTTGATCGAGAGCAGGATTTACCTAATCTGATTTTGCGCCCCCTCTGAGGGCGCAAAATCAGACCTTCTAGCCACTTTGTCAATGACCTCTAAGGGACTAACACCGCTAGGGCTTTAGGCATCACAGAAAACTTCGCGGGGGTGCGGGTGGTAATTTCTCCATCGGTATTGATGGGACGGGATTTTGATGTGCGAATTTCAATTTCCTGCCCTTGCAGTACCCGAACTCCGGGGAGGATGGCGTGATTTCCCTGACGCATAGTGGGCAGAAGGGCTAAAATCTGCCACCATTGTTTAGTTTCTAGGCTATATAGGTCTAGGCGTTGATCGTCGATCGCCGCATCCTCTGCCACCACCATCCCGCCCCCATAGTGTCGACCGTTGCCAATGGCAATCTGAATCGTGCGGACTCGGATGGTTTCTTCCGCCAGCACAATTTCTGCTCGGAAGGGACGAGATTGCCAAATCACTCGCAAAGTCGTGGCTGCGTAAGCCAACACTCCCCAACGGCGTTTTGCTTCCTTAGTCAGGTTCTGGGTAATTTGTACACTCAAACCCAGACTTGCCACATTAAAAAAATACTTGTCATTCACTTTTCCTATATCAATCTGCTTAATTTGCCCATTAGCAATTACTTTGCAGGCTTCAGGTAAGGACGTGGGAATCTTGAGGGTACGGACTAGATCATTGGCGGTTCCGAGGGGCAAAATCCCCAAGGGGAGCTGAGTGGAGATTAAGCCATCGATCGCGGCATTCAGAGTTCCATCACCCCCACCAATAATTACTAAGTCAACTTGATCTTGATAATGACGAATTAGGTTTGATAGCTGGCGGGGATGATTGGTTGATTCTTCAATTAAGACAAAATCAAGGCTTTGCAGCAGGGCGATCGCCTCAGCTAGGGCGGTTTTTCCTCGACGGGCGTGGCGATTGATCAGAAGTAAAGCTCTTTGCATAGGGGGTTTTTCCTTGGAAGTTAGTCCAAGCTAACCAGATAAGGTGTGCTCAGAGATAGCTATTACCATCCTAGATGGTTTCATCGCAAATGTGGTTTCAACCGCTGTGCCTCAGAAAATTAATAGAAGCAGATGGTTGAAAACCAGCAATTCTTTTTAGAAAACATATTAGGACTTACGCACTGCCGAATTTTCTTAGCTGGAGTATTACATCAGTTTGAGAGTGGGCTTCGACGACCCTCAGCCCACTCTCAAACCCAACATGGATAGGACTTTTAATATTTGTAGCGTGTCTCATGTGAAAGCAAAGTGCTGTAAGAAAAAAACAATTTTCAGGATGTTATCCCAAAATTGTCTTTGTGTAAGTGTAGATAGTTATATAGCGATCACTACTCCAGCTAGGTTGGGGATATTTTTAGGGTTGTTATAAAAACTATTTTGGATATTTCGATACCCATCAATTATTTTCGTAAGATGCGTTAGGCTCTAGCCGTAACGCATCAGAAATTGGGAAAGATGCGTTACGGCTGATGCCTAACATATCCTACAGGGGAGAGATCAACTGGGTTCTATAAAATAGGAACTAGATTTGAGATCGCACGTTGGCGAGGAAAGAGATTTTGGTAAGCAGTATGAAGTTTATAGGTCAATTTATGGGTCAATTTATAGGTCGCCGGGGGATGATTTTTCTTCTGGCTTTGGCTAGTTGTTGCTTGGTCATTAGTGGTAACCTGTGGGCGGGTTCTCTGAGTTTGTTGCCTCCTGCCCAAGCCCAAACTTCAGCTTCCCAGCTTTTATCCCTGTATCAACCCATTCAAAACATTATTTGGGAAGGGCAGTATGTCAGCACCAAGGGGATTGCCTATTTTTCTAATACCGGGCAGCCCCAGATTAGTGACTATGCCTCAGCGGATCCGATTCGATCGGCGATCGCCCTCCATGCCAACGGGGAATATGATCGAGCCATTCCCAAATATCTTGCCAGCCTAGAACAGACCAGGACAGAAGCCTTGAAAGATCAAGCCAAGGAAATCATGCTGCTGGGGAATCTGGGCTTGTCTTATGCCAGCAATGGTCAATTCTATGAAGCGGTGGATTATTTTAATCAATACTTTGCCCAAACTTGGCACAAAGCCTATTACTACCAAGGAACCGATCCCAAATTAGGCGGATTAGCTCTTGGCAATATTGGCAAGGTCTTCTTTGCTAGTGAAATATATATCAAAGCCTTGGAATTTCAAGAAAAAAGGCTGGCATTATCTCAAGAAATCAAGGATCCCTTGGGGGAGGCAAGAGCACTCGGAGATTTGGGGATCATCTATCAATCTTTGGGGGAATATGCCAAGGCGATCGAATATCAGCAACAATCCCTGACCCTCGCCCGAACTCTGGAGAACCCAGCGACTATTGCTCTAGCTCTCTCTAATTTGGGGATTGCCAACCAAACCCTTGGGGATTACCGCAAAGCCATCAACTTCCATCAACAATACCTAGACCTAGTGCGCCAAAACCAAGACCGTTTGGGCGAGATTCAAGCACTGGGGAATCTGGGCGGAGCTTATTATTTATCGGGGAACTTAGAGCAGGCAATTAGTTTCTACGAGCAGGGTTTGAAAGTGGCTTTTGATATTGCCGAACCAAGAATGGCGGCGATTATCCGAGGTAATTTGGGATTGGCCTATTTTCAAAGGGAAACTAGTCGCCCTAATAATCAGCAAAATGAGCAAGGTCAGCAACAAACCATTGATTTCTATCGGCAATTTATTAACGTTATTCCTGCTCAAGCTGCGGGGTTAACTGGGTTAGCTAGAAACAATTTTGCTGTTGCCTATAACCATTTCAATGATCCAGCAGGAGCAGAGCGGCAGTTTATGCAAGGGATGGAATCCTGGGAGAAAGTCCGCCAAAATCTGGGGGACAATGATGGTTATAAGGTTTCATTCCTAGAAACTCAAGGCGCAATTTATAATAACTTTCAAAAATTTCTCACCAACCAAAATAAACCCACTCAGGCTTTAGAAATTTCTGAGCGATCGAGGGCAAGGGCTTTTGTGGAACTGCTTTCCCGCCGCCTTAGCCCCAATGCTCCCCGCATTCAAAAAATTAGCCCGATCGATATTGCCCAAATCAAACAGGTTGCCCAGAGCCAACAAGCCACCTTGGTGGAATACTCCATCATCTATGAGGATTTCTTAACGAGTAGCCAACCCCGTCCCCAAGAATCAGAGCTATTGATCTGGGTCGTCAAGCCCAATGGGGAAGTGCATCAACGCCGGGTCGATCTCAAACCCCTATGGCAAAGTCAGAATACGACTCTTGCTGAAATGGTGAACCGCACTCGTGATGCCTTGGGGGTTGGTCGGGGTAGTGGCAGGAGTACCTACGGGAAAATGTTGCAGGATTTATACCAGCTTTTAATTACTCCCATTGAGGATCTCTTGCCAAGTGCTCAAGCAACGAACCAAAATCGTCTGGTTATTATTCCCCAGCGGAGTTTGTTTTTATTACCCTTCCCTGCCCTCCAAGATGCCCAAGGCAAATACCTAATTGATAAATACACTCTGCAAACTGCTCCCTCCATTCAAGTATTGCAACTAACTCAACAGCAAAATCAAAAAGTATCAGGGCAGGAATTTTTAATTATCGGCAATCCGACTATGCCTTTAGTGACCCTGCCGGGACAGTTCCCCCAACAGCTAGAAGATCTGCCGGGAGCAGAAAAGGAGGCTCAAGCGATCGCCCAACTTTTCAACACTGCCGCCATCACTGGCAGCCAAGCAACTAAGGCGGCTGTTATGCGCAGAATGCCCCAAGCCAAGATTATCCACCTCGCTACCCACGGGCTTTTGGATGATTTTAGCGGGGCTGGGGTGCCGGGAGCCTTGGTATTTGCTCCCTCGAATAATCCGATCAATACACCCACAAATAATCCAACAAATAATTCAACAAATAATCGCACCTCTACTCCCCCACCGAATATTTCTCAACAAAATCAAGAGCTACTTACCTCCAGTGAAATTCTCAATCTCCGGCTGAGTAGTAAGTTAGTTGTGCTTAGTGCCTGTGATACGGGACGGGGTAAAATTACCGGGGATGGGGTGATTGGGTTGGCGCGATCGTTCATTGCGGCGGGAACTGCCAGTGTCTTAGTTTCTCTGTGGGCAGTGCCCGATGCTCCGACATCCGAACTAATGCAGGTCTTCTATCAACAACTCCAGACTAATCCAGATGAAGCCGTAGCTCTACAAAAAGCCATGATCACTACCAAAGATAAATATCCCCACCCCAAAGATTGGGCTGCTTTTACCTTAATTGGAGAAAATAAATAGAGAGGGAACAATGTTCGATCTGAAATTGCTACTACAAAAACAGAGGACTTACACATTTGGACATTTTTGGTAAGTTTCATTTGAACGCAAAGTGCTGTAATTTGCTAGCAGTGTGTAAGTTCTAGAACAAAGTTTTACAAGACCAAAGTCTAATGTAGTGCGTCTCAGAGGTCATTCATAAAGTGGTTATAAAGTCTGATTTTGCGCCCCCGCCGGGGGCACAAAATCAGACTTTATAAATAGCGTCTCATTTGAATGAAAAGTTCTTTAGGTTGGAATGTAAATCATAATTATGAACAACAACTCATTTCTAGCTACAATCATCTCCGCAGCCATCTGCGGTGGACTTGCCCTAGGTGGCTATTATATTTTTCAAGACAAGATTGATCCATTACTTAACCTTAACCTAAGTTGCTACCCATAGATTAACGCTAAGAGCGAGAACAAAAAGCATAACTTTAAGCTCGAAGCCCTTAGCAGTAACAGCATGAATAGATTTAGGTAAAAGTTGTGATATCAAACTGCCAGTAGTTTCAATTACTTTGCGCTTATG
>CALRPI020000094.1:0-19392 GCA_943370025.1 Phormidium lacuna HE10JO
TTGTGGGCGCACCGCGCCCACAACAACGTTCACATGCGTAAGTCCTGTTGGTATTCCTAAAAAGGCAATGATTTTAGGGTAAGGATGTCCCCCTCCGCGCGCGGGATATCCTTACTTGTTTGTCACTATCAAGTAATTTTTAGGTGACAAGTTTTTTCTCTAAGTATTTACTCCAAAGAGAAAGGGGATAGCAGAGACAGAAATAAATTGCAGCAGCTAGGGAGAAAACTAGAAAGGGTTTGAAGGTGACATTATTAATGGAAGTGGCAGATTTAGTTAGTTCCGTAAAGCCAATCACCGAGGCAAGGGCAGTACCTTTGATCACTTGGATCGAAAAACCTACTGTAGGGGCGATCGCTAGTTTTGTGGCTTGAGGCAGGATAATATAGCGCAGTTGCTGAAGGTAGCCCAGACCTAGAGAAGTAGAGGCTTCCCATTGTCCCTTAGGAAGAGCTTCGATCGCCCCTCGCCAGATATCAATGAGGTAGGAACTAGTAAATGCCGTAAGAGCGATCGCCGCCGCCGCCAGAGCAGGTAGATTCACTCCAAATAAAATTGACAAACCAAAAAAGGTTAAAAACAATTGCATGAGCAGGGGCGTACCTTGAAAAAATTCTATGTAAACAATACTTAGATATTTCAAGGCTTTAATGGGAGAAATCCGCATTAATGTACCCAAAACTCCAACTACACCGCCGCCCAAAAAGGCAATCAAGGAAAGAATTACTGTCCATTTTGTGGCAGTAATCAAGTTAGTAATGATTTCCCAGAGAGTAAATTCATTCATGGCTAAGAAGTTAGGAAAATTAGGGTAGTTTCATTGTAGAATCCTCGCTCAGTGAGGGTTGTCCGACTCTATTCTGATTGGCAACAGCCATACTAATAATATTTGGCAAATTTAAAGTATTTCTGCTGGAATAGGAAGGCAATTAGTTTGACAATCCAGACTAGAGCTAGATAAATTAAAGTAATGGTGAAATAAATTTCAAAGCTGCGAAATGTCCGGGATTCAATAAAACTTCCCACGAAAGTTAATTCCTCAGCGGAAATTTGAGAAACCACACTTGTTCCTAGAACAATCAAAATAATCTGCCCCAAAAGGGAGGGATAGATATTAGCTAGAGCGGGAGTAAGGATAACATAGCGAAAAGTTTGCAATTCATTCATGCCTAGGGATTGAGAAGCCTCGATTTGACCTTTTTTGATACTTTCTACCCCAGTTCGCACAATTTCTGTAGCATAGGCTCCAAAGTTAACAACTAGGGACAAAACTGCTGCTTGTCCTGAATTCAATTTGATGCCGATCGCTGGCAACCCAAAGAAAAAGAAAAATAACTGAACCAAAAAAGGAGTATTCCGAATTACTTCTACATAAGTAATTGCAATCATGTTGAGAATTTTATTTTTAGAGGTTCTAAATAAAGCCCCCAAAATACCTACAACTAGACCTAAACCAATGGACAAGGCAGACATTTGAATTGTCAACAATATCCCTTGGATAAATAGAGGTAAGTTGTTCCAAACAACGGAAAACTGAAATACATAGTTCATGTGAATGGGTAAATTCTATGATTCTTAAATCCTGTATGCATTAAATGTATACAATAAGTAAATCAAGGAATATGTATGAAGGATTACATATTGTAGTCAAGGACTTACATCACTTCGTGTTCAAATGAGACACCCCACATATCTTAAAAGTCCTATCCATGTTGGGTTTGAGAGTGGGTGGCTGTAGCCACTCACTCTCAAACTGCTGTAAAGCTCTTCCCCGAATATCGATATCTGGGGAAGAGTCGTAGGTGATGAAGTTACGAGTAGCGATCTTATTCTCATTTCAATCTGTAAAGAAAGTAGGATCAGGAATTTGGGCGATCGGATAGGGATTTTTCGTGGGGAAAACTGAGTTTAGTTCCGGTGGGCGATGCCCACCCTACTATGGGGAATTAGCTTAGTTTGCTCCAAAAGTTAGGGCTTGTCCTCGGATTTCTGTATGGAGTTTGCCGTGGTCGAATACCACCTGCCCACCGACGATCGTTACCTGCGCCCAACCAGTTAAACTCCAACCTTCAAAGGGACTCCAACCACATTTTTGTATTCCAGTCCGGGTTCCCGAAAATGTACTTGGGGATCGATGACTCCGGGCAACAAAGTTAAACCTTTTGCGTCTATTACGTGGGTATGATTTGGAGTGGTGGTAATTTGGGGGGCAATCTAGAGAATTTTTCCATTACCGCATAATATATCTGCCAAGAGCATCTCACCATTGGATAATAAACCTCTGCTTGAGTAATTAATAAATAATTGGGAGTGTTCATGCTCAATTCCTGATCTTGGTTGCAAATTTTGGATTTTGGCTTCAGCTAAATATATTAAGCTTGCCCTGAATAATATAACTACTCGATACTATAACTAATGACTAACTCTAACGATCGGGAATCTTCGGAAACAGTGGCTGCCGGAACTGAAGTTTCGCCATCTCAAGAAGTTGATGCCAGAAGGAAGAATAAAGCTAGAGGTTATCTGCGGGAGACGGCGGAAGTTTTAATTATCGCAATTGCGATCGCTGCTGGTATTCGGACTTTTGTGGCAGAATCTCGGTTTATCCCCACTGGTTCGATGATTCCCACCCTAAAAATTGACGATCGCCTGATGGTGGAAAAAATCACCTACCTTTTCCACTCCCCAGAGCGTCAAGATGTCGTTGTCTTTCGTCCCACCGACAAGTTGGTGGCTCAAGGCTCCCACCAAGACCTGATCAAACGAATTATTGGTGTGCCGGGAGATAAGGTGGAAATCAGGGCAGGCAAGGTTTTGGTCAACGATCAGCCTCTAGGAGAAAATTACATTTTGGAACCTATACGGAGAGACTTCCCAGCGATCGTAGTGCCGCCCAATCAATACTTTATGATGGGAGATAATCGAAATAATAGTTTTGATAGTCGCTTCTGGGGTTTTGTGCCTAGGGATCATATTATTGGCAAGGCAGCATTTCGGACTTTTCCCTTCAATTGTTTAGGCGAAATCAAAGCTTGTCCTCCTCGGTAATACTAAATTAGCGGAATTAATAGATCTTGTTTTGAAAAGACATACTAAAATGCTAAGAATTACTACTTTTCTGTAGTCCCCCCTATAACCAACAACTAGCGTGAAAAATCGAGAATCTCCATCAAAACCACCCCAAAGTGTCAGGGGCTACGTCCTAGAGGCGGTAGAAATCTTAGTAATTGCTGTGGCGATCGCCTTTGGAATCCGAACTTTCATTGCCGAAGCACGCTATATTCCCTCTGGTTCCATGCTGCCGACCCTAAAAATTGACGATCGCTTGATGGTGGAAAAAATCACCTATTACTTTCGTCGTCCAGAACGGGGAGATATCATCGTTTTCAACCCGACCGATCGCCTAATTGAGCAAAAATTCCGAGATGCTTTTATTAAAAGAGTAATTGGAGTGCCGGGGGACAAGATAGAAGTCAAGGAGGGCAAGGTATTCGTTAATGATCAGCCCTTGGTTGAAGATTATATTCTCGAACCCCCCAGCCGCAATTCTCCCCCGATGATTGTTCCTCCAGATCAATACTTTGTCATGGGAGATAACCGCAACAGTAGCTACGATAGCCGCTTCTGGGGAGCAGTTCCCCGCGATCGGATCATCGGCAAAGCTTCCTTTCGGTTTTGGCCTCTCAACTGTTTAGGAGAACTCAAGGACTGCCCAGCCAAGTAGTCAGTTATCAGTTATGGTAAGCTCCATTCTAGTTAGGACGTTTTTGAGGGCTGAGCGAAGTCGAAGCCCTCAAAAACGTCCTAATCAAATCGGCAACTACTATAAAATAGGTCAAAGAGGAACCAATTATGACCTACGAACAACTCAAACTCTTCTAGTCTAGTGCTTTCAAACGCAGATGCGGTGTTCTATCGCACCACATTCCACATCGCCACGAGCTGGGGCATAAGCGAATCTGAGGTGTGTCGTCTGATCTATTCAAGACTGTGAGCAGCGAGAAGCTCTTTTATGCAGAGATCCAACTGCTTCAGCTTAATCGGTTTGCTCATGTATTCATTGGCACCAGCCGCTAAACAGCACTCCCGATCGCCCTTCATAGCTAATGCAGTTAAGGCAAGGATGGGAATGTTATGCAAGCTTACCTGTTGACGAATTCGTCGCATTGCTTCTAAACCATCCATCCCGGGCATTTGCACATCCATCAAGATTATATTTGGATGGTGAGATATGGCTAGGTCAATGGCTTCCTGCCCATCATTGGCTAACACAAGACGGTATCCTTTTGCTTCTAAATAAGCAGAAATAGTAGCAACATTAGCAGGATTATCTTCTGCGAGCAAGATTAAGGGTGATTCGGTGGGAAGGTTGTCAGGATGAGACAGGTTACTTCTAGTTGCAACAGGCAAGTTTATTGGGGGATCACTTGGGGGCATATCAATCTCATAGGGTAGATCGATGGTGAAACAACTCCCCACGCCTACTTCACTGGTCAAACCAACCTGACCGCCATGGATCTCGACAATTTGTTTAACTAGTGCTAATCCCAATCCAGTTCCCGTATATTTTCGATTGAGAGCACTATCGATTTGCACAAAGGGTTTAAATAGTTTTGTGATATTTTCAGGGGCAATTCCAATGCCGGTATCTGTGACAGCGATACGCATATAGCTGGACTGGGAGGCATTCTGCTCTGGTGGCAATAACGAAACGGTGAGGGTAACTGTTCCGCCTTCTAGAGTAAATTTTACTGCGTTGGTTAGCAAATTCAGCAAGACCTGTCTCATGCGGGTTTCATCGACAAGTAGCTGAGGTAGATGAGGTGGAATCTGGGTTTGCAACTGGATACGTTTCTTTAAGGCTTGCTGTTTGACAAAGGCAAGGCTAGACGAACACAGTTGTCCTACAACAACCTGGCTAATATTTAGTTCAATATTCCCGGATTCAATTTTGGCTACATCCAGGATGTCGTTGATTAAGGTCAGTAGGTGAGAGGCACTCTTTTCCGCCGTATTCAGAGCATTGAGTTGTCTCTCGTTGACGATGCCGAAGACTTCATCCTGGATTCCTTCTATCATGCCCAAGATGGCGTTGAGAGGAGTGCGGAGTTCATGGCTCATGTTGGCAAGAAATTCGTTCTTAAGGCGAGTGGCTCGCATTAGCTCTTCGTTGGCTAACTGTAATTGCGCTTCGGCTTGTTTACGATCGCTAATATCCTGCACACTAGACCAAATCAAAAATTCTCCATTGCTCAAAATCCTTATTCCCGACAAAAGCACTGGCACAAGATGTCCATCTTTATGGATGTATTCTTTTTCATAGGGTCCATAGCGACCTTCTGTGTGAATTAATCGTAGTTGTTCGGCTTCTTGGTCGGCATATTTAGAAGGCGTGATATCCCAATAACTTAGAGATAGAACTTCCTCAACTGTGCGTCCTAATATTTGGGCAAAAACGGTATTAACAAATACTAAATGTCCATCTAAGCGACAGCTTGCTAGGCCAATCGGAAATTCTGTGACTAGCTGGCGATTAAATGCTTCACTTTCAGCGAGGGTTTCTTCGGCAAGCTTGCGATCGCTAATATCATGATAAGTTCCTAAAATACCAATGACATCGCCATTTAAGTCCCGTAATGGAATTTTATTGGTTTCTACCCAAGCCACGTTTCCATTTGCTTGATATTGAGTTTCGATAATACCTAGTTTAGGTATAGCCGAATTCATCACTTGAAAATCATCATTTTGATATATTTGAGCTTCGCTATTTGCCCAAGGCATGTCATAGTCTGTCTTCCCAATAATTTCTGAAGGCTCAGCTAAGCCCGCAATATTAGCAAAGTTTTGATTGCAGCCTAGATAGACCGAAGCACGATCTTTCCAAAAGATAAAGAGTGGGAAAGACTCAAGGATTGTTTGCAGGAACTGTTTAGATTCGAGTAGAGCCCTTTCTGCTTGTTTGCGTTCGGTAACATCTCGAAAAATGCCTCTGGTAGCCACTGGGATACCATTTTTTAGTTGACAGTTCACATTACCTTCCACCACAATAGTTCGGCCATTTTTGGTGACAAATCTAGTTTCCATACCAATACATTGCTCACCACTAAATAGACTTTGCATAGCACTCTGACAATGTTCAAGGTCTTCTGGGTGGATGATTTGAAAAATTGATAAGTTTTCTAGTTCGCCTTCGCTGTACCCCAAGGTTTTTTTCCACGCTCGATTCACAAATAAGAAAGACCCTTGTGAAGATACACTTTGAATTAAATCTGTAGCATTATCAAAGAAATCCCGGAGTTGCTCCTCCCGTTCTTGCAGTTCTTGGGTACGTTGTTGGACACGGGTTTCTAAATCTTGGTTTAGGCGATTGAGTTCTTCGTTGACATTTTTGCGCTGTAATTCCGCAGAGGCTCTCGCCGCAAAGACTTGCAAAATGTCGATCGCTTCAGTCCTTTTGGTTTCTGACATAGGCTTGGTATCTAAGATACAAAGGTTGCCAATTGCCTTACCCTGATCATCTTTTAAGGAAATCCCCAAGTAGCTTTCAGCTTGCATGGTCACAAGGTCAATATCTTCGGCAAAGACTGTTTGGACAGATTCTTCACAATGATATTGTCCTTCTTGCATACAAAGTTCGCAGGGAGTCTTGGCGGGTAGATAGGAAATAGCAGGATGTAAGCTACCATTTGCCCAGAATCCCAACGAAACCAATTGCTCATCAACAAATTCGGTGACGAGAGCATAGGCGATATCAAGAGCCTCGGCAATGTGACGCACCAATTCCACAAAAAAGTCTGCTCCTGTAACGGTGGCGGTTCCGGCTACAAGTTTTTGTAAGATCGTCTCAGCACGCTTGCGATCGCTAATATCGGTAATTGTCCCCACATAGCCAATGATTTCACCATCGATATTAAATTCGGCGGCACTCTGAGAAAGCACCCAGGTAGTCAAGCCCTCTTTGTTTTGGAAACGGCATTCCATCTTAAATGGACGACGCTCCTGTACGGAGGCATACCATTCTGTGGCAACTTTTTCACGATCATCAGGATGCAATGCTCTCGCCCAGTTACTGCCCATCGCTTCTGCTGCCGTCATTCCAGCAATTTGACACCAGCGATCGTTGAGGTAGATACCTTCACCGTTGGCATTGGTGCGAAAAATTCCCACAGGAGCAACTACAGCTAGAGACTCGAAGCGTTTCTGACTCTCACTTAAGGAAATCTCGATCTGTTTTCGAGCCGTAATATTTACGCCTACTCCCAAAACTCCTTTTATATTGCCAGATATTTTAATGGGGTGCTTTTGCCACTGGAGCCATTGATAATCAAGTACTGGGTGAGATAGTCTCTCTTCAGGCAGAATCATTTCTTGTTGGCTGGCAATTATCTGGCGATTCTCTTCAAGGAATCGCTCTGCTTCTATGGTTTTGAAGTGGAAGTTGGCATCTGTCTTACCCACCAGATTTTCAACCGTGGTATTATGAAACTTAGCCATGGTTTGATTAGCAAGGAGATAGCGACCATCCCAATCTTTCACAAAAATTAAACTAGGGATACTGTCAATGACTAATCTAAAAAATTCCTGTTGTTGCTGAAATTGATCTCGACTTGCTCGCAATGACTCTTCAATTTTTATGCGTTCTTGATTTTCTTGTTTTAGTTCTGTGATCGCTTGCTGTAGTTCAGCAGTCCGTTCATTTAAAGTATTTTCCTTAAGTCTTAACTCCAATTGATTAATTGCGAGACGACCAAGGGATTTTAAGCGGTTGATTTGTTGATCTGAGAGGCTGTTAGGTTCGGTATCGATCACACAGAGTGTCCCCAAAACAAAATTATCCTCAGTAACTAGAGGGACCCCAGCGTAAAAGCGAATATTTGGAGCTTGAACCACTAACGGATTGTCAGCAAATCGCAGGTCTTGACTCGCATCAGGCACATATAACATCTCATTGGTGATGATCGTATGACCACAAAAGGAAATATTGCGAGGGGTTTCTGTTTTGTCTAATCCAACCCGGGACTTAAACCACTGACGGTCTTTATCAATTAGGGATATCATGGCGATCGGCATTCCGCATATATCCGCAGCAAGCTGTACCAAGTCATCATAGACCGACTCTGGCAATGTATCGAGAATTTTGTAACGATCAAGGGCAACTAGGCGATCGCTCTCATTCTCTGGAGTTTCTGGCTGTTTCATAGAACAAATTACAGTAATTTGTTAGTTAATTGTAAATGGGATAGTACTCTAGAGATTTAAGCCGCTTTTGTTGCATAGCTCTAAAATTGTGCATTAAAACTGGATTTACCCATTTAGCTGTTTACGTGGGTGCGGAGTACTCGCAAAAATGCCCGAGATAATAGGTAAGTTTTATAAAAGTTCTGATTATTTTATTTTAATCGATTTGCTGATGTATTAATTACTGCACTATCTCGCCCCGATCGATAATTTCAATATCCCACTGTCCCCGGCGTTCGGCTTCAAAAGCCACAAACCTGCCATTGCCGCTGATGGTGGGATGGCGGGCTGGGGCAAGGATATTTTCTGAGACTCGATCGATCTCGAAATTAACGCGATCATATACCAGCACTTCTGGCCTGCCAAACTGTTCGGAAATATAGACAATAAAACGTCCATCCCCACTGATATCTGGTTGGTCTTGGATGCTGTTGGGCTGGTTCACGCCGGGTAAATTAACTAGGGTTTGTCCGGGAACATCGTAGAGATAGATGCCCCGCTTATTTTGGCGATCGCTACTAAATACCAACAATTTTCCATCAAAAGAATAGCGGGGTTCTCCATCCGCCACCAAACTATTCAAGGTTGCCCCCAACAATTGAGGGGGTGGAGTCAGCACCAAAGGTTCATTACAAGCAGTTAGCCCCCAAAGTAACCAAGGGACTATTAATGCCATCACTAGCAACTTGAAGATTGCTTTGCCCCTACTAGTTAACTCCAGCTTCTTTTGTTGGTAAAAGACAACAATTGACATTATCTAAACACACCTTTCCCCACACCAAAGCCCAACGTACCAGAGATACCCGATTATCAGTTCTAGTCTTGCTCAGAATATTGCTAATGTGGTTGTCTACAGTACGTTTCTTAATTTCTAGTCGATCGGCAATCTGCTGATTAGTCAAACCATCGGCAATTAGACTAACAATCTCTAATTCCCTTTCAGATAAGATAATCGCCGGAGGAGCTTCACCATTATTCATCGCAACTTCACTCTAGGATTTCCTTAGGTAGGTTTACTGAATGCTACCTATATTTTAAAGGATTATTCAGAATTAGATAGTAATAATTGCTAACAATCCTTGAGGATTGCTAGCAGGACTTAAATATTTGGAGGTTTTTGCTGGTATTCCACGCCTGTAAAAACGTCCAAAACCCTCTAAATACAGCAGTTTGAGAGTGGGCTGAGCGGAGTCGAAGCCCGCTCTCAAACCCAATATTGATAAAACTTTCAATATTTTCGGTTTGTCTCATTTGAATGCAAAGTGCTGTAGGTATATCGTTACTAGAAATCTAGAGGGTAGAGACTGTTTTGCCATCGAAGAAATCCATGAGAATGCGTTGATGGGGTTGACCGAGGGGGCGGGTTTGCTGGGCTTGTTCGGAATAGCGATCTCCCCGGAGAATATCCTCCCTACTCAACAATCCCAAATCCCAACCTTCTCCTAACACTAGACTTTCTACAGGCACTGTCAGGGGAGCAATGAAGACATGGCGGATGACCTCTGAATGGGGATAGGTGCGATAAAAGTTGATTTCGGGAGCAGCAAAGGCAATTTCTTCAATCAGTTCTCTTTGGATAGTTACCTCTGGGGTTTCGCCGGGATCAAGGTGTCCGCCAAAAAATCCCCAATAGCCGGGGTAATAGATGCCGGGAATATTATCTCGTAATTGCATGAGAAATTTATCGCCGGGTGCGGGAATAATGGCGATCGCAACTTCGGTAATGGGTTTGGTCATATTTTAAAGTTAAGAGAATAGTAGGTTCCAAGTAGATGAAGTACACACCTTTCTTGTAGAACAAGGGGCTTAATCCTCTTGTCTGTAATACACTCCACAAGTAAACACTCCAATTTCATGGACTAGATCGATTTTCTGGTAATAAATTTGTCCCTAGGGGGCGGGCGGGGAGGGGTTGGCGCTCCAGAACTTCCTGTTCTTGCAGGTATAGTTCTCCCCGGTCTTGCCCAGCAATAATAATGGATTCGTACCGAGTTTGCCCTTTGATTAGGAGAATATCTCCAACCTTGGGCAAATTGGGGTTACTAGTCAGCACCCAAATCTTGCCACTGGCATCTTCCAGTTGGTAAGCAGAAGTTCCGGCTAAGGGGGCGATCGCTTGGACTTTTCCCCTGATGGTGACAATCGTATTTTGGGGACGATTTTGCAACAATTGGCTAATATTAGTCACGCTCCATTGGCTAACCAAGTTATTCAGCGGAGTGGAAGCAAGGGGGCTACTCTGACAAGCCGCTGCTCCCCAACTCACTACCAAGGCAATTCCCATCCATCTCAAAAATTTCTTCATCTCATTCTTTATCTAATGGTTACTGCTCATTTGGCTGGGATGGAGTCTGCTTAGGCGTGTGGTTGTTATACGGTCATAAGTTGTTGTAGCAGAGCTAGTATCTGACCCACATCTCCACGCAATGCCTTAATCTCCTGCTCAATTATATCAAGACGTTCAGGGATCGAAGTTTTATCCTGTTCGACTGGTATTTGCTTTTGGATAGGGGACTCATTGATTTTTTGGATAAGGGCAGCCCAGCTTTTGGATTTCAACCCAAAAAAGGATTTGGCTGCTTCTAGCGTTTTAAATCTTTGTTGAAGATTTTCCTTCGTGTAGGTATTTAGTGGCTCCACGCCATTTTTCTGCTCTAGATCTTCTTCCACCATCTCCACAACTTCGTCAATCAATCGATCGTGATTTTCCGCAATTTGTGCCGCAGCCCCCAATATCCGAGAGGTTAATTTAACCTGTAGATCCCTTTCATCCCTGAGTTGATCAGCAATCTTCCGAATTTGATCTCCTAAGGTTGCTGGCGGCTGGGGCAGAATAATGGTTGATATTTCTTGGGTCATGAATAAGCTCCATTATTTGCTCAATATCTCTTTTATATTCTGCATAATTAGCATGATTTTCTGCACAAAACTAATGGGATTTTCTGAAGATTCCCCTTCAATTGAATTGACTAAGCCTTGAATTTTATCCATGCGATCGGCAAAGAGAGAAAGATTCTCCAGTGCCTTATCCTCTCTGGATAAGGATTCACGCACTAATACGGTCAATTCCCCAATTTCCTGCTTGAGTCTTTGATTTTCCTTCTTCCGGCGAGTTTCCCAACCTTTGATTCCAGCCTTCGATCGCCTTTCAGATTTAAGGTCTGCTTGAGCTTCGCTATATAGGGTTAGATAGTGCTTGCTTTGAGCCTCTGCTGCTTCATATTTAGCAAGCCATTCATTTGATGTTGCCCTTTCTTTGTCATATAGCACAAGGGTTTGTTGATAGTTTTGCTGCTCTGCTAGATATAGCTGATAATTCTGGTTGGACTTTTCCATCCAAGTGTCAACTTCCTGTTGTGAAACTTGGAAAGCCTGTTGAACATGAACAAGTTCTGAGGATTTTCTCTCTAGGATTTTGGTTTTCTCTTCTAGCTCTGATTTAATCTGGTCTCGTTCAGTTTCAGTTCTTATCCGCTCAGAACGAGCTTCTAATAATCGTTGTCGAAGTTCTTCCATAGAGGTGGGTTCGTGTTGAGGGATGTGGATATTTCTGCGGGCATTGTCATCATTTGCATCTCTACGATCGCCTCTCCGCATTCCAGTCATACCTTAACCTCTACAAAATAATGCTAGGGATTAAATATTTTCCAAATTAGCCATGATTTCGCTGCCACATCTGAATATAGCTATCATACCTAAGATATGTGCATTGTTTTGTATCTAATGTTTTATCCCAAGGGGAAGAATAATCGCCAGTAACTTTGGAGGAGCCATTCTCCCCAGAAAACCACTAGGGCAGCACCTAGAGCCAGAAAAGGTCCAAAGGGAATGGGTTGACGGCGATCGATCCATCCAGCGGCGATCGCTCCCCCTCCCAGAAAAGCACCCAAGGCGCAGGCAAGGAAACTACTAACTAGGAGATACTTCCAGCCTAACCACGCTCCCATCATGGCGGCTAATTTACTATCCCCGCTGCCCATAGCTTGCTGTCCTAGGGCAATGGAGGCGGCAAGGGCGATCGCTTCAAAGACCCAAATCCCCACCACTGCCCCATGAATCCCGGTGATCAGTTGAGGAATCGCCTGGTGATTATGGAATCCCCAAACTAACTGAAACCCCAAACCGACTAATAACCCCGATTGGGTCAGGGGATTGGGCAAGGTCATGGTATCGAGATCGATCATAGCTAGGGCTAGGAGCCAACTTAAGAAAGCCCAATAGCCCAAGGTTTGTAGGGATACGCCAAAGTAATGAAAAACCAACAGGAAGATGATGCCCATACTCGCTTCCACAAGGGGATAGCGGGGAGAAATCTTCACCCCACAATGGCGACATTTGCCCCCCAAACGCAGCCAACCCAGAATGGGGATATTCTCTGATTTGCCCAATCTATGCAGGCATCGGGGACACCGAGAAGGGGGAGAAATAATCGATAATTCTGCTGGAACTCGATAGATCACCACATTCAAAAAGCTACCGATCGCACTCCCAAGGGCAAAAACTATTATCCAGACTGTTCCTATCAGCAGCATTTCCATCTTTTACCTGATCTTAAAAAGCATAAATCTAGAAAGGGCGCAAAGCCTTGCACCCCTAGCAATAGTGGTTGATTGTATGATTTCTAGACATCCCATAGGAACTGATAACTGGTAACTGGTAACTGATAACTGAGTTAATGGAGAATAGGGAGCTCGAATCCCTGACCTCTGCGGTGCGATCGCAGCACTCTACCAACTGAGCTAATTCCCCAAATTTTATTGATGGCAGGATGCCTAAATCTAGCAACAATTGGGTTAATAGAGCCATGCGCTGCGTGGCTCTATTAAAGCCTTTCATCTATCCTATCACTGCTGAAGAGGTTTTGGCATAGACCTCTTGCACCCGCTCTAGCTCCAAATCCCAGAGGTAATCCACTGCCCAATTGCAATGGCGTTGCACGTAGTGGTATGGATAGGTATTGGCAACTCCCACCACTTGCATTCCGGCTCGCTTGGCGGCTTGCATTCCCACAACAGTATCTTCGATCGCCAAACATTCTTGGGGTTGCAGGTGCAATTCTGGGAACATCTCCCCCAGCTTCTTTGCCCCCAGCAAATAGCCCTCTGGGTCTGGCTTACTGGTAGAAATCTCATCCCCTGTGACAATAATTGAGAAATATTGCCTCAAGTTCGATCGCTCTAAAACCAATTCCACTTCTTGACGGATCGCCCCAGAAACAATTCCCAAGGGCAACTTCGCCAGTCGGAAATTATAGATGGCATCTTCCAGACCGCCATAGATGGGCAGCTTCTCCATGCTTGCCAAGCGTTCTTGATAGGCTGCACTTTTTTTCTGGATCAACTGCTGTAAATAAACCTCATTGGGAATCCGTCCCCTGCGCTCCAACATATCCCGCAGACAAACTCGATCGCTCTTTCCCAAACAAAGCGATCGATAGTCCCCGGCAGAATAGCGCAAATTTTCTTGAATCAACAATTCCGCTATCAACTCTTCATGAATAGCTTCATCATTAATAATCACGCCATTAAAGTCAAATAGGATAGCTTTGAGGGACATGGGGGAGGAGGGAGGTACAGGGAGGTAAAGAAGGTACAGGGAGGTACGGGGAGAATAATTAACGCCAGTTCTGGATAAGCAATACCCTTAATACCATTTTATGAAAACCAGAACCATTATCGGTGGCTGAGTGGATATCGGTGGCTGAGGGTCGTCGAATTTATGCTGAGCGAAGTCGAAGTAGCCAAATTCCACCACAAATCTTCGATCGCTTATTTGATGGTAAGGAGCCCCCTCAATCCTTCTACCCTAACGGGAAGGCAAAGCCAACAAAAGGGAGACTTTCAAGAAAATTCTTTCCCCCTTTTTGGAAAGGGAATTAGACTAACTCCCCCCTTTCAAAAAGGGATTTAAATTAACTCCCCCCCTTTTGAAGGGGGGGCAGGGGGGTATCTCCGGTAACAATTACTGCTTCTCCAGCGCCTGCCGCGCGGCAGTAGCTTGGTCGGGATGGATGCCAAGGCGAGTTAGATTGATCCGCCCCTTGGAATCTAGTTCCCGAATCTTGACGATTACTTCATCGCCTACAGCAACTTCATCTTCTACCTTGCCTACCCGGCGATCGGCTAATTGAGAGATATGGATCATCCCTTCCTTACCGGGAAGAATTTCCACAAATGCCCCAATTTGGATAATTCGGGTCACTTTGCCCACGTAGACATCACCCTCGTTGAGTTTGCGGGTCATGCCTTGGATGATGGTAATGGCCTTCTTCGCTCCTTCGCTACTGGAGGAAGAGACGGTCACAGTGCCGTCATCATCAATATCAATCTTCGCTCCAGTCTGCTCTGTGATACCCTTAATGGTCTTACCACCGGGTCCAATGACTAGACCAATCAGGTCTGGGTCGATCTTCACGGTCATCAACCTAGGGGCAAAGGGTGATAGTTCTGGACGGGGCTTGTCGATCGCCGCCAGCATTTTTTCTAGAATGTGTAATCTGGCAGGTTTGGCTTGTTTAATGGCATCTTCAATGACTTGCATAGGCAGACCAGAGATTTTCATGTCCATTTGTAGGGCAGTAATTCCCGTATCGGTACCTGCCACCTTGAAGTCCATATCCCCAAGGAAATCTTCAATCCCTTGAATATCCGTCAGGATTCTTACTTCATCGCCTTCTTTGATCAGACCCATTGCTGCCCCGCTCACTGGCTTGGTAATTGGTACCCCGGCATCCATCAGGGCAAGGGTAGAACCGCAGACCGAACCCATGGAGGTGGAACCGTTGGAGGAGAGAATCTCTGAGACTACCCGCAGGACGTAGGGGAATTGTGCCTTGGAGGGAAGGACGGGGACGATCGCTCTCTCAGCTAAAGCTCCATGACCAATTTCTCGGCGACCGGGCGATCGCATCGGCTTGGTTTCTCCCACAGAATAGGGAGGGAAATTGTAGTGGTGCATGTAGCGTTTTTGTTCATCAGGGTGGAGGTCATCCATTTCCTGAGCATCACCTGGGCTACCCAAGGTGACGGCAGAAAGAACTTGGGTTAATCCCCGGTTAAACAGCCCAGTGCCGTGGACACGGCGGGGCAAAATTCCTACTTGGCAAGACACAGGTCGGACTTCATCCAGTTTTCTGCCATCTACCCGCACCCCATCCTCAATGATCTGCTTTCGCATCAGCTTTTTCGTGATCTCCTTGAACACAGAGCCGACGACTTTGCCTTGTTCGCTGGTGATAACTCGAATTGGGTCTTCCTCTGGCAGTTCGGCGATCGCTGCCACAACCCCATCTTTCACTGCATCAAGGGCAGCATCTCGCTCATTTTTATCCTTAAGACCTTGGGCTAAAATGCCTCTAATTTCCACCTTGGTTTTCTCAGTAATAAAGTCTTCGACACGAGAATCCACTTCCGGGGCTGGGGCTTCAATAATGAAAATCCCTAACTCTGCCATTACCTCTCTTTGCTTGGCAATTAGGTCTTGAACGGCTTCGTAGCCAAAGTCGATCGCCTCAATGATGTCTTGCTCTGGCAGTTGGTTGGCTCCAGCTTCCACCATGATCACACCATCGGGAGAACCGGCTACGACTAAATCTAGATCTCCCATCTCGATTTCTTTGTAGGTAGGATTGATAATAAAATCGTCTCCAATTAAGCCAACTCGCACCGCAGCCATGGGTCCTTGGAAAGGAATCTGAGCTTGCAATACGGCGATGGAAGCTCCAGTTACAGCTAGCACATCTGGTGGCACATTTTCATCTAAAGACAGGGTTGTTGCCACTACTTGAATATCATCCCGGAGCCAGTTGGGAAATAGGGGACGGAGGGGGCGATCAATCAACCGACTAGTTAGGGTTACCTTCTCTGGAGGTCTGCCTTCTCGCCGCAGGAAACCACCGGGAATTCGCCCAGCAGCGTATAGTCTTTCTTCGTAATCCACTAGCAAGGGCAAAAAGTCTATGCCTTCTCTAGCTGCGGCACGGGTTGCGGTTACCAAGACAGCCGTATCTCCAGACTGAATCAACACACAACCACCAGCTTGGGGTGCTAGTAGCCCCATCGTGAGCCTAATATCCCTACCATAGAAGGGTATCGACTTGTTTAACTCTACCATTGAGTATTTTTTCCTTATTTTCTCATTTTTATGCTCTCTCGCAATCGTAGCACTTTGGCTAAAATTTAGGGCTTGTCTGAAGTAATCTTTGCATTGACTGTGCATAGTCAATGTATTGTCAATCCTTTTCAGTAATAAAACGGTAGATCTTTTGGGTTTGGAGTTCTCCATCTAGGACAATTGATAGACTAGCCCGTGATTGAATTTCTCTTTCTAGCTGGATTTGCAGTCCCACTAGGGGATCGGAACCAGCAGAGATCAAAACCTCTAAGTGGTCTAGCTCAGCCCAAGCATTTACCTGCTGGAGCATGGTTTGAATGCCCTGACGGTAGGGATGGTCTGC
This sequence comes from Phormidium lacuna HE10JO, assembly GCA_943370025.1. Classification (GTDB taxonomy): domain Bacteria; phylum Cyanobacteriota; class Cyanobacteriia; order Cyanobacteriales; family JAAUUE01; genus JAAUUE01. Next base: position 16,694 of record CALRPI020000094.1, read on the forward strand.
CTGTTTGTACCAGTCGGCGGCAGCTAGTCCGGGTTGGTCTAACCCTAGGTGAAATACTAGGGAGGGATGGCTAAAAACGGCGATCGCAACGGGGCGAGTATCTTCTTGGAGCAAGAGATCATTGGCTTTGGCAAGATAACGGAGTTTTTCGAGGCGCTCATAGCGCTCGGTTAAGTCTGGATCGTCCCGCCATTGAATTGCGGCACTGACTAGATAGGTTTGCAATAATAAATGCCCTAATTTAGTGGCTTTGGTGGCTAGATAGGCAGAATTATAGTCATTTGCCTCAATCAGTAGAGGTAAGCGATCGACCACCTCCAGCCCATAGCCTTTTAATCCGGCAATCTTTCGGGGATTATTCGTAATCAGACGAATCTTACTCACCCCCAAATCATTGAGAATCTGCGCTCCTACTCCATAATGCCGGAGATCGGCGGGGAATCCTAGCATGGCATTTGCCTCCACCGTATCCATACCCAGATCCTGCAAAGAGTAAGCCTTGAGCTTATTTAGCAAGCCAATGCCCCGCCCTTCTTGCCGCAGGTAGACCACCACCCCAGCCCCAGCGCTTTCAATCATTTTCATCGCCGATTGGAGTTGGAGGCGACAGTCACAGCGCAAAGAACCAAGGGCATCCCCCGTCAGACATTCGGAGTGCATCCGTACCATCACGGGCTTGCCCTTAAACTCCTCTGGGTCGCCCTTAACAATGGCTAGATGGTCAGAATTATCAAGGCTATTATGGTAGGCATAGACCCGAAACTGGCCAAACTGGGAGGGGAGTTCGGCGATCGTTTCTCTGGTGACAAACCGCTCATGGTGCAGACGATAGCTAATTAGATCTGCAATGCTAATGATTTTCAAATCATGAAGCTGGGCATAGTCGATTAATTCTGACAGTCGAGCCATGGAGCCATCGGGGTTTTGAATTTCACAGATCACGCCCGCTGGATACAAGCCGGCTAATCTTGCTAAATCAACTCCTGCTTCGGTGTGACCGGCTCGTTTCAGGACTCCGCCTTCCCGCGATCGCAAAGGGAAGATATGCCCCGGACGACGCAGATCGTTGGGTCTAGTTTCGGGGTTGATGGTGACTTGAATTGTCCGGGCGCGGTCTTCAGCAGAAATCCCGGTACTTACGCCTAGATGGGTGGCGGCATCGATACTGACGGTAAAAGCTGTTTGATTGTTATCGGTGTTATTGGTGACCATCAAGGGCAGGTCTAGGGCATCGAGGCGATCGCCAGTCATCGCTAGGCAGATTAGCCCCCTGGCGTAAACCGCCATAAAGTTAATCATCGCTGGAGTGGCAAACTGCGCGGCGCAAATCAAATCCCCTTCATTTTCCCGCCCCTCATCATCTACAACAATGATCGATCGACCATTTTTCAGGTCTTGGAGGGCAGACTCAATAGAATCAAACTTAAATTCAGGAGAGAAATCGATAGTTGGACTATTACTAGGAGATATCACTAGGCAAAACCAAAGGCAAATAGTAATGAACTTCTTGGGACTTACGCGCTATGAACAAATTATCTAGGATTCTGGAGGTTGTTGCGGGCACTTTGCGCCCACAACAACCTCCAATTGCGTAAGTCCTACTTCTTAGATCGTAACGGTTAACTCTACAAAATGCAAAGTAACCACCCTGACTGGTTTTTCCAACGGATATGTAGCAACATCTAAGTCCTTTGCTAGATTTTAAGGAGGTTAAAAAAGTTGTATCTAGTTGTATCTAAACGTCGCATCCTCTGGATGCAACGTTTTAACCCCTTTGTTTTAATCTCTTTGAGGGTTGCCATATATAGCCATCCTAAATGGATTGAGAACGGCTCCCCATCCGGGGTAGCTGTTCTCAATCCTCTAAGATTCTAAACTCAATTAGGAGCACTATAGCAGTCCTAAATCATTTTCTAACAGTTTCCAAGTCAACTTGCTTCTAGTAAATGGTTTCACCCGCCGAAGGCGGGTGAAACCATTTAGGATATCTATATATCATCTGAGTTAATCTTGGTATATCTTGCTCAATTATTGACTGCCTTCCTAAACAACTTAGCAATCCTATTTGAGTTTAGAATGGCGTACCCAAAGGGTGCGCCATTCTAAACCATTTACAGTTCGTAAATCAATTAGGATTCATTCTCAAGCAAAGCATTACTTAAATCTATGGTATTTAATTCTGAAATCTCCTCTGGCTCTAATTTAGTCAATATTTTTCTAGGGGCAATTATTCTCTTTGTCTTGGCATACCTAAGCTACTTGTTCCTCAAACGTAGCCCCCTCCGTCCCCAATTATCTCGGATTAAACAAGGCTTACTAAAAGCCATCCGAGATCTAACTCAAAATCTACAGCAAGAAACCAAGTTATGGCGTAAACAAATACTCTTACAAATTTTGGGGTTCTTGGTGTCTCAAGACTGGTTGATTACGAGGGTAGAAAAACATCCCTTGATGACAAAGGCTTTATTGTGGTTAATTTCCCAGGACTATGATAAGACTAAGCTCAACCCTTCTTTGTCAGTATATTTGCCCGTATACTATGATGATGTCACTTATTTCTTTCTCACTAATGACAACCCAAGAAATGAGCGTTATATCGAATCGATTAATAGAGCAGTTAAAGATAAAGTCGTAGTAGAAATTGGCACTGGGAAAGATGCCATTCTCTCAAGGTTTTGCTGTGCTGCTGGAGCCAAAAA
>CALRPI020000095.1:0-19048 GCA_943370025.1 Phormidium lacuna HE10JO
TTAAACAGTTACTTCGTTCGGCTAAAGCTCGAACTAATGAAGCACTCGATCTAGCTCTAACTACAATTATCAACGACTGTATTTCTAGTGATGATGCGCTGGGCTGGTTCAATCACTGTGGCTTATTCATCTGAAAACTGCTGTAATGAAGCGTGAATGATTTTATCGAGCTTTTCAGGAGGCGTTTGCTCTGCCATGGGCGAATCTCCGAAGGTCATCATCGCGTCAATTTTGCCACCTAAGCATTGCTCGTAGAACTTAAATGCAGCTTCGCATTCATCGTTAAAAGAAAGATATGGATGTAATTTCATCATGGACTCCTTTTGTGTCTATACATTATGTTCAGGAATGAAAAATCTGATTTTGCTTACTTGGCGATCTCTCTTACAGACTCCGTTTAAGCATTGAGGCTGGCAAACGCTGCGGGAATACCGAAGTTAATGCGATCGACCCACAGAGTAAGTTTTCTCTGAAATTTTTGTAAGTGTTGACCGTCACATCTTTGATATTTATGTCTAGGATCTCCATCCCGCAGTAGTTTCTGCACCTTAAGAATTCTTGAGTTTTTCAGCCTCTGCGCGAATATGCTCTTCCTGCGCTTTGAGTTCAGGCGTGAATTCTGCGCCAAAGTCTTCCATTTCAAAGATCGGGCGAATCTCGATCTCGGAATCTTCAGACATGGGATTAGGGCAACGTTTTACCCATGTGATCGCTTCTTCCATGGATTTTACTTGCCAGATCCAAAATCCTGCGACCAGCTCATTCGTTTCTGTAAATGGCCCATCGATGACCATCCGATTTGTGCCAGAAAATCTTACCCGCGCTCCTTTCATACTGGGATGTAACCCTTCGCCAGCAAGCATAATCCCTGCTTTGACCAACTCTTCGTTGTAGTTTCCCATGTCAGTCAGCAGTTGCTCGCTCGGCATCACACCCGCTTCAGATTCTTTCGTGGCTTTGACCATAACAATGACTTTCATCTTGATATCTCCTTATGAATTTGGCTTTAATTATTCAAGGCAGGATTTCGATCTCTGTCATCTGACACCATTTTGCAAAATGATTGATACAAATAAGATTTTGATCAGCTTGCTGTGTAAGAGTTTAAATTAAAAAAATGGTTTCACCATTTTTTAATTTGGTATGAGATTAAATCCTTGTTCTGTAATCTAATCGAATAGATTTTGGTGTGATCGCGCCATGTAAATAACACGCCTCAGTTAAATTTGCGAGTTCGCGCTAAATTTAAGAGTTGACAAAACATCGTGAACTATTGCTGGTTGTAGGCTTGCCGCAAGCGTTCGACATCAATCTTGCTCATCGTAAACATGGCTTGCATTACCCGTGTCGCTTTGTTGGCATCCTTGTCCTTGAGCATTTCTATGAGGGCTCGCGGCACGATTTGCCAAGACAGTCCAAACTTGTCTTTCAACCAGCCACACTGGCTTTCACTTCCCCCTGCGGACAGTTTGCTCCACAATGCGTCAACTTCTTCCTGAGTCTCGCAGTCTACACTAAGAGAAATAGCCTCAGTGAAGGGGAATTGTGGTCCACCATTGAGGGCTTGAAACTTCTGCCCTTCAATTTCAAAGAGTACAGTAAGCACTTTGCCTTTGTGGGTAGGCACTGCATCGCCGTAGTACGAAATCTCTAAAATCTTGCTGTTCTTAAAAATGCTCAGGTAGTAATTGACAGCTTCTTCGGCATTGAAGTTAAACCAGAGACATGGTGTGATTTTTTGGGTGGTTGCCATGATGTTTCTCCCATTAGATTAATTTTGATTGTGATCTTTTCCAGGGATTTAAGCGTTTAATTTAAATCCTCTGCTATTTAGTCGAATTGAGATTGGTGCGATCGACAGGTTTGAACAAGTTTTTTGGAAAAGTTTGTACTATTCCACTTTGGTGGCGATCCACCACGTCGTGCCGCTGGCATCCTTCACGCCGCCGCGTTTGTCTTCATCCTCTTTTTTGATCGGTTCTTGTACAGACATTGCACCTGCGGCGATCGCACCTTGGTAGGTAGCGTCAACATCGCTGATGTAGATATACACATGAGCAGGCATCGGCAGCCAACTATCACCTCCATCTGCCATCATCACTACCGTGTCGTCAATGCGAACTTCGGCATGGGTGAGTTTTCCTTCATCGTCAGGAATTTGGCGTAATTCCACAGCGCCAAAGACCTTAACTAAGAATTTAATCGTGGTGTCAGCCCCATTAACCACCAGATATGGCGAAACAGAATTGTAGCCTTCAGGTTTGTAAGACGATTTCATAAATCCTCCTAAGGAAACACTGTTTCCTTTTTTGGGGTAATAAGTGGGGGGGTGAAGCCCCCTCCGCTTTTAAGATGCTTCTTTTGTGCATAGGTTACGGTAAATCAGATAGCTCCACAATCGGGCGAATTTCCACGGTGCCTTTATGAGCAGAGGGAATGCGTTCGGCGATCGCGATCGCTGCATCCAAATCTGTTGCATCAATCAGAAAATAGCCACCAAGCTGTTCGCGGGTTTCTGCAAAGGGACCATCGGTGATAAGTTTTTTGCCATCGCTCACCCGCACGCTGGTTGCCGTTGTTACAGAATGCAGCGGCGAAGCTCCCAAAAATTGCCCCTTGGCATTGAGTTGATGGGTCAACTCTGTAGACTCGACGTAGCAGCTTTCGCGCTCGCTGTCAGTCCACGCATTTTCATCAGAATAAATGAGCAGTATGTATTTCATGGTTGCCGATCCTAAATTTGAGCTAAAATCTTCGCTTTCATTAAATAGTCGTTTGGCAAGTCAGGCGATCGACAATATGACGAAAATATTTTAGTCCAATTCACCAAGACGTTTTTTGAGAAACCGACGTTCTGGTTCTTGCTTTACAAGGGCGATCGCCCGTTGATAAGCTTCCTTTGCCTCAGCCATTCTGCCCAAACGCCGACAAAACTCAGCCCGCGCTGCGTGTGCCAAATGATATTCGCGTAAATCTCCCCGCCCCAAAATTGTATCGATCGCTTCCAATCCCGCCAGATAGCCATCGCGCATTGCCAAACCCACAGCCCGATTTAGTTCAACTATTGGGGATGGTTGAGCTTGCAGAAGGACATCGTACAGGCTGACAATTTGCGCCCAGTCCGTTGCCGCCGCACTCGCAGCCTCAGAATGCACCGCTGCGATCGCCGCCTGAAGCGTATATGCACCAAACTCACCAGACGCAAGCGATCGCTGCACCAGTTCCCTGCCTTCCGAGATTAATGCTTGGTTCCAGAGCGATCGATCTTGGTCTTCTAAAAGAATCAGGTCGCCCGTGGAGGAAGTTCTGGCTGCACTTCGAGATGCTTGCAACAGCATCAATGCCAATAATCCCATTACTTCAGAATCTGGAAGCAGTTCCATAACTAGTCGCCCCAAACGAATTGCTTCCTGAGCAAGATCGGTACGGATCAACGAAGCTCCTGACGAGGCGGCGTAACCTTCGTTAAAGACGAGATAAACTACTTGCAGCACTGTCTCTAAGCGATCGGGCAGATCGTCTAGGGAGGGAACTTGATAGGGAATCCCCGCATCACGAATCTTGGACTTTGCCCGCACAATTCGCTGCGCCAAAGTAGTAGGAGCAATCAAAAATGCACTAGCAATCTCTTCGGTCGTCAGTCCGCATACTTCCCGCAAGGTCAGCGCCACCTGAGCTTCAGGAGAGAGGGCGGGATGGCAACAGGTAAAAATTAGACGCAGGCGATCGTCCTCAACCTCTTCGTCTTCTAATTCTTCATATTCTTTCGCGGTGAGTTCGATCTCTTCGATCACTTGAGCAAGTTTGGGTAAAGATGCATCAAAACGGCTGTGACGACGAATATTGTCGATCGCTTTAAATCGTCCCACCGAAATCAACCACGCGCGGGGATTGGCAGGAATTCCATCCCTTTGCCATTGCACGATCGCCGCAGTAAATGCCTCATGCAAAGCCTCCTCAGCCCGTTCAAAATCTCCCAGTAAGCGAATCAATGTCGCCAAAACGCGACGCGATTCTGTCCTGTAAACTACGTCTACCTGCTCTCGGATTGGATTAGTGGTGGCAGCTTCCATTTTCACCGTCCATCATTTAGCGATCGCAAGTGTAAGCGATTTAGTAAAGCGATCGCTACAATCCCAAGGCGAAAGTTTAGCGATCGCATAACATAAATTATATATAGCCACCCATTCTCAAACTGCTGTAAGATATAGCATTGCCTCAGACCGATCGCCCTAAACCAAAGAATACACCTGACCATTAATCAACAGGCGAGTGATCCCCTTGGCGTAGAGATGAAACCGGGTTTTGTGGAGCATCTGACCATCGGGGACTTTGATCACCTTCTGGAAACGGTTAGAAAAGCGCTGTGCCACCTTGTGGTGATCAAATACAGGGAGGGTTTTTTGCTGAAATTCCGTGGAGGGAATCTGCCCTAGGTCGCTAAAATCCTTTAGGGGTTTGGCAATCAGTTCTGAAGCTCGATCGACCACCAGATAGCAAATTCTTGGCAATTCCTGCCCAGAGAGAGGCAAGACTTGGACTTTCTCTCCCCTCGCATGGGGAAAATCGCTAGCGAGGGTAATATCGTCGAGATCATCCTCCTCGTCTTCCGGTTCTCCCCAACCGCCGATCGTGTCCTCCTCCAGATCCCCCTCTAGATCATCTTCATCCAAACCAACAATCAGCGACTCTTCCTCTAAAAATACCTTGAGATCATTACTTGCTGGGACGATCGGCATTTCTTCTAAAATTGATTCTTGCCAGCTATTCGACTTCAGTGCTGGGGGAGTAACAATTGAACGTGGGGTAATCACAGAACGCCTCCGTACCTTTGGCTCCACCGAACCAGCCCCAACAGCAGAGACTATTTCCGGCAGCACAATCACCGGGCGGCTTTCTACTACAGGTAGTTCCATTTCATCCCCCCCATGACGATGGCTCCGCTTTTGCTGAATTAGCAGTTCATACTCTGCCTCTGGCAAGTTGGTCTTGAGAAAGCGACTAATCGTTGAATTACTCACCCCATAGCGTACAGCCAAGGTAGAGGTAGTCTCTGCTTGCTGCCTATAGAGTTGGAGAATTTGTTGCTTATCTTCAGTGGTGAGTTTTTTCGGCATTATATTCGGGTGTTGAGGGAAGGATGAAGACAGGGAACTCTCAGCCAGAGGGTCTAAGCCCGTTTACGACCACTGCGGCGAGTACGTATAGAGTTATCGTATTCCAAAGCGGCACCAATACCAAATAAGACACCGCTAAATACCCAAAATACCTCTAGGACAAAGCCGCTCTCATAATTGGGAATCCGCTCACTGGCGTACTTGAACCACATATCCGCAATGTACATACAGAAAGAGGCAGCCGCCACCATCCGCCAAGACTGGGCAAAACGCCCACCCCAGAAGGTCAGCAGTAGTGTTGTTGCCATAATCAATAAAAACACATCCCCTACCACATAAATTAATGCCACAATTTGGGCATAGGGGTCGAGGATTTTCTCTAGGGCAATAATAAGTTCGGGCGGCTCACCACCATAACCCTGCTTTTTCTCTGGGGTTTTACTAGCTGGACTAGAGGTTGATTTTGGTAGCTTAGGGGCTGTAGCTGGAGCTTTTGGTGTACCTAGGGGAGTAGTTGCACTAGTGGGGGTTTTAGCTGCCGGTGAAGCTGTGGAGCCAGGAGTGGCTACAGGGGTAGCGGGACGAGGTGTGGTAGTTGGGGTAGCGGGGACTGGTGGGGCGGCAGGAACTGCTTGAGCTAGCATCTGAGGTGGAGTTGTTGCTTCAGCAGGGGTGGTGAGGGTCAGAAATACACCGATCGCAATCCCCACAGTAGCAATCCCCAAAATTGTTAACCATTGCCACCGAGCTAAATTAATTTTCCGAGAAAAAACAGCTAAAGCCATACCCCAACCAACCAAGAGGTAAAACAGCAAATAAAAGAAATCTCCGGGAGATACGGCGGGGTCTAGTCCCCAAAAAAGCTCCCAAAATCCAAACAGGAAGCCGCCAAAACCAAAGCAAAAAGTTCCTAAGCCAATACCCAGCCAAACATTACGACCACTGGCAATCTGGGGGCTACTCCAGTTTTTTAGGCACAGGAGGGAGGCGGCAAAAAATGCTCCCTGTTCAAAAATATAAGTCCCGATCGTGTACCACAGAGGACGATCTTCCCCAATCCCAAATAATAGAAAAAATAGCAAAGCACTCACCGCCCAAACAACGCCGCCATAAACTACTCTTTGTCCCGTGAAGAAGATAGAAGCAGAAGCTGGGGTGTCTTTTTTATTACTTTTGCTCATGATTTTAGCCAAGCCCTATTAGTAAATATTAGTAAGGAGTAAATATCAGTCAAGATAATATTTGGAGATGATGTGCTGGAGGTATTCACTGCCAGAGTTGATCTAGGGAAGTTTGTTTTAGCCATGCCAGAAACTGTTGCTGCTCTGAGGCTGGCAGATCCCCGATGACATCGACAATATCTTCAGTAAAGTTGGTATTTCCAAAGTATATCTTCCCAAGGCGGTGTAGTTCTTGCAGCAATGTGATGAGGTGATGTTCTTCCCAAGCGGGGGTGCTGAGACTAGCCAGGGGGTCTTCGGTTAAAATCTTTTGGACGGCTTCTGGAGAGTTGGTTTGGGGGAATTGCAGTTTATGGAAAATATTGGTGATTTCTTGGGTGAATAGGTTGGCTTGGCGGTGCCCTAGGAGGTCTTCTATTTCTAGGTAGAGGTATTGAGTAATCAGGAGGCAAGCTTGGGTAAAGGGGGTGTAGCGCCCTTCGGAGGAGTTTTGTTTGGTGGGTTCCAGTTGAATTTTGCCCCAGACGCTATGGCGATCGGGTTCTTGCAGTAGCACACAGGCTTTGCCCCGGTTATCTGTCAGATCTCGCCAGTAGTTGACCGCTTCTTCTTTATGACCAGTCCCAAAGGATTTGATCAACCTAAAAGTTTGACCCTGGTAGTTGAGAATAGGGATGGGTTGATCCTTGCTAGGATGCTGGATAGTGGATATTTCTACGTCTTGTCTACTAAGAATCATAGCTTTGCTAACTAACTCCTAAAACCTCTAGAGAGGGTGCTTGTAGGATCAATTTTGGCATACTTATTAGACTTAGGAACGAATTTGTCCAGATTTGATACCAAATCGCTGTATTGTTTATGCGGTTTAATTAATTGCCAGTGGGGTACGATCGCCCGATCGGATGAATCAGACTCCGGCTACCCACTTGGCATCAGCTTAGATGGCGGTGGATGCTATTTACATAAAAAGTGCTGTATTTGAGTAGGGATAGGTTAAAATCTAAAAACACGAATATTTTGGGTGCGTAGCTCAGTTGGATAGAGCAACTGCCTTCTAAGCAGTCGGTCGTGGGTTCGAGTCCCGCCGCACCCGTTAACTAACTCCATCACTGGACTTTCCATATAATAATAGTCTTATCACTACTACCAGAAATCAAAAACTCGTTGTTTGAAGTATAGGCTAGGGCATTCACAGAACCTCTATGCCCTGATAAAAGACTAAATGACTGATTAATTGTCTGATCTCGTATAAAAATTCCATTTTCTGCACTAAAGGCAATATGACCATTACTTGCAACAGCCAAACTCCTTATCACCTCCTTATTAGAACGGCTTACTGTTGTACATTGCTTAGTCCGCCAATTACAGGATTGCACTAAGTCATCTAGTCCAGCACTAATTATCTGACTACCATTAGTACTAAAAGCTAATGATAGAACTACACGTTGATGTGCTGAATAGTTATCCACGGGAGTTAGACTAGAAGCGTCCCATATTCTTATCACACCATCACCACCGCCACTTACTACCAAACGATCATCTGGACTAAGAGTTAGGGAAGTAATTCCAAGAGGGTGGGCGTTAGATTCAGTTGCGATAATTCTTCCATTATTGCGATTGTCCGCCATGCGAAGAATTCCAATTTCACTACCAATAAAAAGATATCTATTATCCTTACTAAAAATGATCCGAGGTTGATTACCCGTATTAGAAACAGTATATCTCTCTCTTCTACTTTGAAAGCTAAATACCTTTACTAGTCCATTAGCCGAACCAATAGCAATTTCTGTATTATCTGAGTTAAAAGCGACACTGCTAATAATTGCATTACTTTGACCAGAGCTAAAAGATGCAACTTCAACTTTATCCCTCAAGTTATAAACTGATACATTACCATTTTCCAATCCAACAGCAATAAACCTATTATCACTACTAATAGCAAGGGCTGTAGCACCATCATCTAAATTTATTCGAGACTCAATTGGATATTTTTCAATTCTAGATATTAGTTCAGGAGGATTTCTATCTATTAATGAACTTAAGCATTTCTCTTTAAGATGTTGCTGTAACTTAGATATGATGACGGCAAGATATGGATTATCAGATATTTCTGTTCCCAGTCTATTTGCTTGCGCTAAATCAGCCGTAACTTCAGAAGTGATCCCATTTAAATTATTGTTAACACAACTACGTGCAAGATATATAAAGGATTCATTCTGCAAAGAATTAGTTGCATTAGCTATACTATTATTTGCGTCTCGCCTTGTTGACTGATTCTCCGAGTAACTCAAACCTAATATTGCATGAACATATCTACTATATATACTATTAGTAGTTCTACTTAGGTTATCTATAGCACCTCTAAAATTCCCCTGTAGATAATCAATAACTCCTAATAGAAAGATCGCTTCTGTATCGTTACTGCGAATTCTATTAATTACTTGCCTTGCTCTATCAAAATCACCGGATCCAAAGTATGCATAAGCTTGGAGAGATGCAGCTTCAGGAATTTCTTGCCCTCCCAACCGTTCCGCCGATTCTATACTAGCTATTACTTGTGGAAACCTGCTTGCTGCTAGGTCATTTCTCGCTGCTTGTATAAAAGCCGAAGGTGCAAACTGCCTGTAACTCTCAATAGGAATTGCAACTCGGAAACTACTTGAATCAAGACCAACATGAATACCAACGACTTCTCCACGTTCATTCAAAACTGGAGAGCCACTCATCCCGTCTTTTGTTTCTACACCATGAATAATTGCTAGTCCAGCTCCTGGAGGTCTTCTTTGTCTAGAAGTTACAGTTCCACTTGGAAATTGTGGATCACTGCGCTCACTAGATGGATAACCTAGAATCGATATTGGCACTCTAGCCTGAATTTCATCAGCATTATTTGCTAACCTTGCAATAGGGTATTGATTATTACTAGTAAATTCTACTAGTGCCAGATCCTCTGCACCAAGAATACGGACTACATCAACTGGCTTTACTTCGCCTGAATTAGTCCGAATTTGAAATGAACCGCTTCTCACAACATGTGCAGCCGTAAGTACATAGTAGGTATTATTCTTTTCATTAACAATAAAACCAGTCCCCTGTCTAGCTCCTGATGCATCTTGAATTAAAACTACAAATTGCCTTGCTTCTTCATAAAGATTTCGTGGTTGAGCAGAAACTTGTTGGACTACTAAAGGAATAGCAGCAATACCAGTGATAATAGCCCAGGGGTAGTAACGGTTCATAGGTCGGGAGCTTGCGGTAGAAGGTACATAGACTGAACTTAGAGGCATAATGCCTTTGTGTTATTGTAAGGCAAATATGCTGTTTTTTGGGGCACAACTGTGAAATAGTCCTTAGTATAAAGAACTTGTAAGGTTAATAAGAGTTGTGTAAATTTACTGTCAAGCTCACAAAAATACCTTGACTACTAATAATCAATTGGCTTACAATATCATCCAAAATAAGGATATTTACTTATCAGGGGTTTTATGCTTAAGCTTAATCTGGGTCTGCACTTAAATTTATCAAAATTATCTTTACTTGGTTTAGCCAACTTATTTCTTCTACCTGTGCTAGGCATTCATTCTGCTAATGCACAATCTATTAACTATTCCTGTCAATCTTCTCAAGGAGGCTTTGTTACCGTAGCTAGAAGTGAACTAGGCTCACGCACTATAATTACCTGGGATAATAGACAACCAATTTGCGATACTGTATCAGGAAGATTTAGAGTAGCAAGTAGCAATGGAAATCTAAGATTTGTTGTTAGAGAAGAAAAGCGTGTTTGTGGTACAAATGCCTATGGTGGAGAATGTATAAGTTTACTTTTTAGCACTGATACTACAGAAAGAGCAGATGATTTCTGGAGAAGATTGACCAATAATGGCTCTATTGATGGCAGATATATTACCCAAAGTGCTGGACGAGAATATTTCAACCTAGAACTTTATCTACAAACAGTTCCTATTTCTACCAATCAAGAAGTTTCAACGAACGAATTACCTTCTCAGCCGTAGCCTCGTAGCTACTAAATAGCTCCTCTGGAGCTGAATAAATCATAATATAAGCTTGGTTGTCTTTCAAAGTAAAGACAACCATTTTTTTCTGTACTTTCCCGTTTCTACTTCCAGAAATAACTATTTTATACCCACCTTTAGACCCTAGAGTTGCGGGCTCTTTTTTAATCTCAGTTTTCTCTAAGCCATCTTTCAAATCATTAATTAAATCCTTTTTATAGTAATCTTCTACACTCATTGGTGTGTCTAGATTTCTAATCAGTAGTCCTACAACTACTTCCCGATTATCTGGTACATAAAACCGTGCTATATACCCATAAACCCTATCTAATTCTTTCTGAATTACCCAATTTATAGGGTAATTTAATTCAACATTTTCATACCTAAACTTCTGAGTTTGCTCCAAAGAAGCAAGTGGTATAATATAAGTAGAGCTTTTTGTCATCACAGAGGGAATTACACTAACTCCCGCCAAACCAACTAAACCAATTAGGCAAGAGGCAGTTAAGCCTAGGGGCAAAGGATATCTTTGGGCAAAATTGGGTTTTGGCCATTGGAATAGCGGTTCCGTGGGATTGCAGTAGAGAACCGGAAGCCAACTGGCGTAGGGATATTCATCATCCGAGTCAGCTAACTTGTCGCGTGATTGCCGTAGTGCTTGCACCAAAGGAATCCCTTGAGAAAATTCCTGCAAGAAACTTTTTAGGAATCTCTGAGCAATCTGGTCAGGAACTACTTCCTTCATCACGATCGCCTGTGGTATGCCCAAATCTGCTATTTCCTTCCCCAACTCCAAACCATCACAAGAGTTAAAAATTGCCAACTGCAAACCCTGCTTAATCCTTTTCCGAAGAGCCGATTTAATCTCTCCAATGCTCAAACTATCAGCATTATTAATACAAATTCTTCCTTGTTCTTGCTCCTTCTTGCCATGACCTGCAAAAAATAGAATATCGATATTTGTTGCGCCTCCTAGCACATCTCGAACTTCCTGTTTTGAAGGTTCACCCATGATTTTAGGATCATGAACATAGGGTAGATTCTTGATGATTACTGAATCTTCTTTAGTATTAATTCCTCTACTATCACCAATAATTGCCAAAACATTTAGCTTCGATTTTCGGGGAATTTTAGTATTAACCTTACTAAAACTAGGTCTCAGCAAAGCAAAATCTGCCTTCGGAAACTTTTCAAAGAAATTCCACAAATGCCAAGGAGCGTATTTCAACTCTGGATCGGCAACATCAATCCCGACCAAAATAACTTGGTCAGGATCCAGTTTAGTCATTAAATTATCCTTAATTGACATAAACTCCGGTGAACCAAGCCAATTATTGAAACTTTTCTGGAGATTACAAGTTAATTCATGGTGATTAATATCAGAAGAATTAGTAATCGATACTGGGACAGGTTCTAATCTAGGTTGTCTCACACAGACATGATAAGTAGTTTGCCATGCTTTGATATTGGCAACTAGTTCCAAGCACGACGGTAAAGCTGCTTCTCCTCGTTCTAGTACTTGAGAGAAAGAATCTAAGATTTGGTAGGTAACAATAAAAAATTGATCAAACCTACCTTGAAGCCGAATTTCTACAAATCTATCCATAGTTGCTAAATCTCAAAATTTTCTATAATAACTGCTTCTTCTAGCTGAATTTTTACCTGAAATTTCTCTCCAAGTTTACCAATAAACTCAACTTGAATCCAATTATCAGCTTCTCTTGATATAGATTGTTTGAATTGATTGCCATTAGATTCTAATATTGATAACTTCAGATTCTCTGGTAAGTAAGCTTCCCCAACACTTGGGTGGAGTCTAGCCCGGATAATATATTTGTGATCTTCTTCTTCCTGAAAACCAATATATAGAGTTAAGGAATGATTATAAATATCAAACTTTATATCTATTTTCCTTCCCCACTCCAAAGATTCGTGAAATCTATTTTGTCTGACCATCGATAGATTCATATTTAAGCTGGTAACTAACTCATCCCAAGGTTGCCAGATGTTGGAGAAGATTTTCTGACTTAGGCTTTGGGCTGGGGCTAATTCTCTTGAAGTAACTGGAACTGGGGATCTGAGAGATAGCTTTTGATTGACGATCGCTGGAATAGCCTCCAAACTCATCCAGAGGTCAGCACGATCGATCGCATAACTTCTATCACTGACATCATAACTTCCCTGTTCATGGAGTTCTTGGTGGCTGGTGTAACCCCAGACCCGCAGCCAAGATTCCTGAAGATTCACTTGTACTGCCAGATAAATATCTCCAACCAAATTGGGATTATTTAACCATTCTTGTTTGACTCGCAGTTCCTCAGTATCAAAATCTTCTGTCGGGATCAAAACCAAACGAACTTGAGGCAGGTCGATCGCTACTCCGTTCAAAGAT
Organism: Phormidium lacuna HE10JO; assembly: GCA_943370025.1. Classification (GTDB taxonomy): domain Bacteria; phylum Cyanobacteriota; class Cyanobacteriia; order Cyanobacteriales; family JAAUUE01; genus JAAUUE01. Next base: position 12,704 of record CALRPI020000095.1, read on the forward strand.
TGCCAAATTTCTTGGTGTTGTTGCTTAATTTTTCTACTGTCTATAGAGTTTGGTTTGATATCAAAAATATCTATAATAGTTGGCAAGATAATTTCTAAACATAGGATGTTTAAGAAAACTCGATCGCTCACCACTGGATCAACATAGTTTGCCGCTACAGACTTTGCCTTTTGTAAATCTAACTCACTAATCTCTAGGCACAAATGTTCAGGAAAAATCTCTTTCACTTGTTCTAAACTAATAGCCATAACTCCTCCGTAATTTTTTTAATTGCCTAGCCTTCAATAAATAGCAAACTGTAGGGAAATGAACACAAGAAAACGAAAATATTGCGGTGTAAGCATTCTTTAATCTTACTAACTATTTCTACACTTAAACCAAGTTTTTCCCTGAAATAATCAGATAAATACTCAATACTTTCCGCAACTAAATATTCCACCTGTTCTAATACTTTCTCGGCAGTAATTTGTAGCTTTTGAGCAACCTCTTCTTTTTTTAGATTTAGTTTTTCCTTAACTCTAATTATTTTCTTATCCAACTCCTTTGGTTGCAAATTTATATCCTGTAACTTCCTTGCGCATTCAGGGGATACATGAGCAAAATAAGCTTGCAAAACATCAATTCCATTGCATAAACTAGAGTGCGATCGCAGAGCTTTTTTCAATTTCTTGGATATTACCTGTTGGCGATAATACCAAGTCAATAAATATTTGATCTCATCCCCTAGAGCATTGATATATTCAATGTCTATTTTGATTTCTGGGCGTTGTTTAGCGAGATTAGCTAATTCTTTAAGGAATGCTTTCTTGACCTTAGTTAATATACGACTAACTTCATACTGCTCTATACCTAAATCTTTGCCAATGTCTTTCTGCTTGATGCCGATAAAACCATAGCTAAGAATCAATAATTTATCACTCAAGCCGGAAGTTAATTCCTTGGGTAATTTCTTGATCACCTCATCAAGGGATTCGATCGTCTCCCCCAACAAAGCAGAAAGGATTCTAGAATTTTGTAGAGGTTGGGGACTAGGAATTTTAGAAATATTTGGCGAAGCTAAGTGTTCATCCCGCAACTCTGGCATCCCACTTTCTTGATCTTCTAATTGTTGACTATGCATTAGTCGATCGAGAGATATTGGCTGTTTTGGTCGTTTATCTTCCAGTGCCTTAATGCAAGTTTCCAGTATTTCTTGTACCTGTTGCGAACTGAGGGATAAATTATTCTCACTTTGGCAAAGTTGAGTAATCTCGGCAAACTGTTCCGCTGTAGGTTCTTTGATAGTTAAATTATTCTTAGTTCTTGGCAGCTTGGCTTTCATCTCCTTCAGATGGCTATGAACTACAAGATATTGTCCTAGGGATTCCTCTAGTCCCAGAGCTTCCTTGAGATACTTCTTTGATACCCTGACTAGGGAGCCATACTGAGAAGTGGGTTTATCTTGCTGATCGGCGAAAACTTTGCTAGTTAAGATTCCCTCTAGTTTTCTTTGAGCATAGGTCTGGGGAGAAGCTATATCTGGATTATATTTCCGCCAAAACTTATCCACATCACAAATACTTAATCTGACTTCTTGGAGATACTCATTTAAGTAGTCATTAAATTGCTTAAAAGTCTCCTTAAATTTAGTTCTGACGTTCCTAGCACAGTTATAACAAACCTCTTCTAGGTAAGCCAAAAGATGTTGGGGAGCTAAGGCACAAGCTCGCTGTCTTACTTGGGTGAGAAAATATTCAAACCAAGACTCTTCATCACGATCGGGGTATACTTTGATCAGTTTTTGCATATTAGCTCTAAGTCGGGGGTCAGTATGCCAATTATTGCCAACCAGAAACTGGGTAAATTTTTCGGCTGAAGTATGTCGCTTAGTGGGCATGGTAGTAGTTCTCCTGCTGATTGATGGGAAAAATGGTGGTAGTACATAACATTAGCGTCCCTTTTGGATAGATCAACCCGGTTACAAAGGATATTCCTGTTGACTTAGGGAATTTATGCAGTTTTTTCAAAAAAATAACCAAAATCTTTTTCGATCTTGGTCATGAGGGTTAAATATTCATAGGTTATGGTGGCTAGATTCCTTAGCCACCACTGACTGGGGGAATTAATACTACTTCATCACCATCCTTGAGGGGGGTATCGATCGAGACAAAATTTAGGTTCACGCCGTAGCGGGTGAGGTTGCGCCATCGCTCTAGGCGGGGGTGCTGCTGGATGAGGCGATCGCTCACTTCCCCTACGGTGGTTTGTTCTGGCAGTTCCCAAACTAAATCTGGGACTCCCAAAACTTCTTGATAGACAGCAAATAATTTAATGGTGATCTTCATTGGTATTAAGTTGAGGTTTTCAAAATTTGATCTCCCCAGCCCCCTTTTTAAAAGGGGAGAATTATGTTTTAACTAAATGGGGCGACCGTTGCGAAATTGACCGCTCACAGTTCTGCCACCCCGGAAGGTCATCACCCCTACACCGTGGGGTCTGCTGCCGCGAAATTCTCCAGTGTAGCGATCGCCATTGGCAAACACACAATTTCCTCGACCGCTGAGGTCACTGCCAAAAAATTCCCCAGCGCAGCGATCTCCATTGACAAAAGTAAAAGTCCCATTGCCCCGGACTTGACCACTGGTGAAGCCACCAACGTAGCGATCTCCGTTGGCAAAGGTGAAAGTGCCTGTCCCATTCTGTTGTCCATTCCGGACTTGTCCAGTGTAGCGATCGCCAGAGTTGTAGATAAAAGTTCCCGAACCGTTGGGCAGACCATTTTGGAAATCTCCCTCATAGCGATCGTCGTTGGCAAAGACAAATAAACCCCGTCCATTGGGTAGCCCATCTCGGAATTGCCCCTCATAGCGATCGCGGCTTGCATAAACCAAGACTCCCTGACCACTGGGTCTGCCATTAACCAAGGCGCCACTGTAATAGGTTCCTGTGGCTGCGGCTGCTGGGGAGCCGCCGGCTTGGGGCAGGGTGTAGTAGGAGCAAGAACCAGTCAGGGTGGCTCGATTACCGCTAAAATCACCAAGGCAGGCAGAAACGGCATTTTGTGCCACAGCAGAACTATGAAAGACTAGGGGCAAACTAGCTGCAACTAAGCAGGCTATTCCTAAGTTAGGCAGGGGCGAGAGTTTCCACATAATCAGTAAACAGTTATCAGTTAGTCAGTTATCACAGAAAACTACTGTGTATTAATCGACGGGCAATAATTAACAGTGAAATATAGCTATTAAAACTTTAACATAGCTATATTAGTTCCCAACTTTATCCACAATTCTTCTAAAGAAACACAGTTTCCTTGGTAGTGCTACAAGGTAATGGTTTGGATAATGGTGCTTGGGGCGCTTCGCGCCCCAAGCACCATTACAATGCATAACTACTGTTTCCTTTTTTTGGGCATAAGTAGGGGTGCTTCGCCCCCCAATTTTAAGTAGGGGTAGCGCATTTGCTAGACAACTATCCCATCAAACAAGGAATTTCCTCCGCAAATGCTCTACCCTCTTGATGCCATGGGATAATTGTCGTGATGAATCGAGGAGGGTTTGGCATTTGCGGACTCAATCCTATAAACAATGAAATCTTTAGCGCAAATGTGAAGCCCCTACTAATACTGATTGATCAAGCAACTTGTCCAAAATAAGAATTGCTGCAAATTTATCCTTCTCCAATTGATAACTGATAACTGATAACTGTCCACTGATAACTGTTCACTGTTTCAGCCGCCAGCCCGGTTTGACTACCTGCCGCGATCGCGCTATCACCAGAGCATCATTTTCCACATTTTCTGTGACTGCCGAACCGGCTGCAACGGTGATATCTGATCCTATGGTTAGGGGGGCAACGAGGACACTGTTTGCGCCGATTTTTGTCCGATCGCCGATCTCTGTTCTATGTTTATTCACTCCGTCGTAGTTAGCGGTGATAGTTCCCGCACCAATGTTGACTTTGGTTCCCAAGGTGGCATCGCCAAGGTAGGAAAGATGGGCAATATTGGTGCGATCGCCCACTTGAGAATTTTTTAGTTCCACAAAGTTTCCCACTCGGCAGTTGTCTCCCAGTTCTACATGCCCCCGGAGATGGGCGTAGGGACCCACCCTAGTCTCCTTACCTACCTGACTATCACTGACTACGGAATAGAGAACTGTGGAGCCATCAGCGATCTGACTATTTTCAATCAAACTACCGGGACCAATCCGGCAACCCGCCCCGATGGTGGTATTTCCTCTGAGGTGGGTTTGGGGTTCGATGATTACATTGCTAGCTAGTGATACTGTGTCATCGATCGTAATGCTGGCAGGATCAATCAAGGTCACCCCTGCCGCCATCCATTGATCTTTAATCCGGTCTTGGAGAATGGTGTAGGCAGCAGCCAGTTGTTTGCGATCGTTAATTCCAGATATCTCTTCATAATCCACCACATCCACCGCCATGACCGGGCTTAAAAGGGTGGCAGTATCCGTGAGGTAATATTCTCCTTGATCGTTGTTAGTCCCTAAGCTGGGCAGAATCTCGGCTAATTTTGTCCAGTTAAAACAATAAACTCCAGAATTAATCCGGGCATTTGCTTTCTGCTCTGGGGTGCAATCCCGGTCTTCAATAATTTGGGTAATTAAATTATGCTCATCACAAAAAACTCGCCCGTAGCCTTGGGGATTGGGTAATTTAGCAGTGAGGATAGTTGCCGCATTACCGTGGGTTTGATGGGTTTGCAGCAGATTTTGTAGAGTTTCTGGGCGCAGTAGTGGCACATCGCCATTGAGGACTAATAAATCTCCAGAGAAATCTTGCAAATGGTGTAGTAATTGCTGGACAGCATGACCCGTACCGAGTTGCTGGGTTTGCTCCACAAATTCCACTTGGGGATGATGCCCTAGGGCAGCTTGAACCCGATCGCCCTGATAGCCAATGATCACCAACAGCCTCTCCACCTGCAAACCCTGACAAGAGAGAATCGCCCGCTCCACTAGCGATCGTCCCCCTAGATTATGTAACACCTTGGGTAAGTCAGATTTCATCCGTGTTCCCTTCCCGGCGGCTAAAATTGCAACGGCAACCATAAAAATTTCAATAAAAGTGATTTAATAATGCAACAGACGTAGTGCTGCAAAGTAATGATTTGGGTAATGGTGTTTGGGGCGCTTCGTGCCCCAAACACCATTACAATGCATGACTACCGCAATAGATTCATAATCAGACAGAAGCTCCATCAGCAGTTTCGCACAAAATTCATCTAAATGGCACACCTAGCAGTGGCGCAAGGCATTGCACCCTCTTTTAGAATTTATGCGTCCTCTTTTAGAATTTATACGTCATTCTCTCCTAACCTATGCCCCAACCTCTAGAACCAATAATTATTAACCGCCAGCGATCGCCGATCTTTTTGGGGGCGTGGACAGGAGTTACTTATCTATTTCTTTATCTGCCCATCATTGTGCTGGTTGTTTTGAGTTTTAATAACTCGACAATTCTTTCCTTGCCTTGGCAGGGGATCACGGGGAAGTGGTATAGTCTTGCCTTTAGCGATCGCCCCCTGATGGATTCCCTCGGCAATTCCCTGCAAGTTGCCACAGTCGCCACAATTTTAGCGACTGGATTTGGCTTACTCACCGCCTGGGCAATCTATCGCTACCAATTTCTGGGCAGAAACGCCCTCCGTCTGGCGGTTAATCTGCCCATCCTGCTGCCGGGAGTGGTGACAGGGGTAGCGATGCTGGCATATTTTTCTAGCCTAGATGTGCATCTTTCTTTAGTCACCGTAGCTCTGGGGCATGGTGTTTTTGGGCTGCCGGTAGCGATGGGATCGATCTTGACTAGATTGACCCAGTTCCCGACTAGCCTAGAAGAGGCGGCGGCGGATTTGGGGGCAAAGCCGGGGCGCATCTTTCGGGATATTATCTTGCCCTACATCAGCAGTGCGGTGATTTCTGGTGCTCTATTAGCCTTTACCCTTTCCTTCGATGAGGTAATCGTCACCATCTTCCTCACCGGGCGAGACAACACCCTGCCCCTAGAAATTTGGGCGAGACTCCGCACAGATATCACTCCCGAAATTGCAGCGGCAGCAACTTTGGTACTATTAGGTAGCTCTCTATTCATTTTGCTCAACCAATTGGTGGCAAAACGTGAATAAGGTCTGTCAAATATTCATCTATAGCGATCCTATTTGAGTTTAGAATTTTAGAGGGTTGAGAACGGCTCCCTCAGAGGGCTACGGTGTACACACAAGTCCACTCCGACTACGTTTCAGGATTTGATCCCCCCCAGCCCCCCTTAAAAAGGGGGGAGAATTAATTTAAGTCCCCCTTTTTAAGGGGGATTTAGGGGGATCCTCCCCATTAAACGAGATGATCAATA
>CALRPI020000096.1:0-18638 GCA_943370025.1 Phormidium lacuna HE10JO
CATGTTCACCGCAAGTTGAAGGTCTTTCGGATTCTGTCCGAGCGTTATCGCAATCGTCGCAAGCGTTTTGGCTTACGCTTCAATTTGATTGCGGCTATCCTTAACTTTGAGCTTGCTTCCGCATCTTGATTCACGCAAGAGGTCTAATCTAGAGGAAAAGGTACTGAAAACCTTGACCGGTCATCGCTCTCATGTCACAAGTGTCGCCTTCAGCTCGGACGGCAAAACCATCGTATCAGGAAGTAATGATAAAACGGTGAAATTATGGAATCTGGAGGAACAGGTACTAAAAACCTTGAGCGGTCATCGCTCTTATATTACTAGTGTCGCTTTTAGCCCCGACGGCAAAACCATTGCCACGGCAAGTGGTGACAATACAGTGAAATTGTGGAATCTGGAGGGACAGGAACTGCAAACCTTGACCGGTCATAGCGATAGTGTTAGGAGCGTCGCCTTTAGCCCCGACGGCAAAACCATCGCATCGGGAAGTACTGATGAAACGGTGAAATTGTGGAATTTAGAAGGACAGGAACTAAAAACCTTGAGCGGTCATGGCTTTTATGTCACAAGTGTCGCCTTTAGCCCCGACGGCAAAACCATCGCCTCGGGCAGTGCTGACAATACGGTGAAATTGTGGAATCTAGAGGGACAGGAACTGCAAATCTTGACAGGTCATAGCGATAGTGTTAAGAGCGTAGCCTTTAGCCCCGATGGCAAAACCATTGCCACAGGAAGTTATGATAAAACGGTGAAATTGTGGAATCTGGAGGGACAGGAGCTGAAAACCTTGAAGGGGCATAGAAATAGTGTCAATAGCATCACCTTTAGCTCCGATGGCAAAACCCTTGCCACCGGGAGTGATGACAAAACGGTGAAACTGTGGAATCTAGACATAGATGATTTGATGGTAAAAGGGTGTGCGTGGGTGCGGGACTATCTTATGAATAATCCCAATGCTAATGATAGCGATCGAGCTATGTGCGGCATCCCCCCAAGGTAAAATCCCCCTTCATCCCACTATATGGCTTAGGGAAAGGGATTGGTAGAGATGAGAAGATGTGAAAAGGAAAAGTCGCGCATCTGGCGGGGTTTTGGGGTTGATGGGTCGATTTGGGTTAGATTCCCGACTTTTGAGAGCGCTTCCATTTAACTTTCTGGTCAACTTGATTTCTGGATTGATTGCCTATTCTTACAACACTTCGCGTTCAAATAAGACACGCAATTAATGTTGAAAGTCTGGTCAATATTAGGTTTGAGAGTGGGCTTCGACTCCGCTCAGCCCACTCTCAAACTGCTGTATTTAGGGTTTTGGAGGTCTTATAGCAACCCTAGATGGTTTCACCTGCCGGAGGCGGGTGAAACCATCTGCCAGAAGCAAGTTGACTTAGTAACTATTCGCAAATGATTTAGGATCGCTATATTCAATTTAGGAGTGTTTTAGGAAAAATCAGGATAACGATTAGTATAGCTAATGGCTGGTACTAGATAATTGTCATAGGTCTAGAGTTGTCATCGGTATTCTTACCCAACTATGATTGTATTAAGAAAATAGAAAAATTAAACACTTTGGGTGAATTGTTTGCCACCGAAGGCGGTCAACAATTCATATACTTAAGAAACTAACCAGCAGGGAGGTTATGGTGATGGTCATGATGACAGAGAAGCCCGCTAGCAAGCGTTTCACCATGCAAGTACAGGAAATTGCCGCCGAGACCGTAGCGATTCGATCGCAAGACTGGGATCGCGATCGCTTTGATATTGAATTTGGATTGCAAAACGGAACAACCTATAACTCCTTCGTGATTCAAGGAGACAAGCTGGCGCTGGTGGATACTTCCCATGAAAAATTTCGGCAACTATATTTTGATACCCTCCGGGGAGTGATTGACCCCGCCACCATTGATTACTTGGTGATCAGCCATACCGAACCAGACCATAGCGGTTTGGTGCGAGATATTTTGAAACTAGCACCTCAGGTCACGGTAGTTGGCTCCAAGGTGGCGATTCAGTTTATTGAAGATTTTGTCCATCAAGATTTTCAGCGGCAGATCGTCAAAAATGGTGACAAGATCGAACTAGGCAAGGGACATACCTTAGAGTTTGTGATCGCCCCCAATCTGCATTGGCCCGATACTATGTTTAGCTACGACCACGGCACAGGAATTTTGTATACCTGCGATGCCTTTGGTTCCCACTATTGCACCGAGGATCTGTTTGATGAAGACCTGAAGGCATTGGAACCAGATTATCGTTTTTATTACGACTGTCTCATGGCTCCCAACGCCCGATCGGTTCTCTCCGCCCTAAAACGGATGGGAGAATTGCCTGCTGTGGATACGATCGCCACCGGGCATGGTCCTTTGTTGCGGTTTAATGTGCAGGAATTGATCGATCGCTACCAACGCTGGAGCCAAGCCAAAGCCAAGGCGGAAACCGGGGTGGTAGTGTTCTACGTGGCAGATTATGGCTACAGCGATCGCATTTCCCAAGCCGTAGCTAGGGGAATCACCAAAACCGATGTGGCGGTGGAAATGATGGATCTAAAATCTGCCGATCCCCAAGAAGTGACAGAAATCGTCAAAAAATCCGCCGGGATTGTGATTGGGATGCCCCCTAGTTCTGGGAAGACTACTAACCCCACCAGTGCCGCCATTGGTACGATCCTAGCTGCCATTACCACCAAGCAATCCGTGGGGCTATTTGAATCCTACGGTGGCGACGATGAACCGATCGACCCCATGTTGACCAACTTCCGGGAAGCCGGGGTAAAAATTGCCTTTCCGCCAATTCGGATCAAGGAAACTCCCACAGAATCTATCTACCAACTCTGCGAAGAAGCTGGAACCGACTTGGGGCAATGGTTGACCCGCGATCGCACCATCAAGCAGATGAAGTCCCTTGATACGGATCTAGACAAAGCCCTCGGCAGATTGAGCGGTGGTTTATACATTATTACTGCCAACAAAGGCGACGCTAAAGGCGCAATGCTGGCATCTTGGGTGACCCAAGCCAGCTTTAAACCCTTGGGCATCACGATCGCTGTAGCCAAAGACCGGGCGATCGAATCTTTGATGCAGGTGGGTGATAACTTTGTCTTGAATATCCTTGAAGAAGGCAATCATTTGCCCCTGATGAAGCACTTCCTAAAAAGATTTGCCCCCGGTGCCGATCGCTTTGCCGGGATCAAAACCCAAACCGCCAACAATGGCTCCCCCATCCTCACCGATGCTTTGGCATACCTAGAATGCCAAGTCACCACCCGCATGGAGGCACACGACCACTGGATCGTCTACAGCACCATTGATACAGGGCGAGTTTCCAAAGCCGATGCCCTTACCGCCGTGCATCACAGAAAAGTTGGTAATCATTATTAGTAAAGTAGGGTTGGCACTGCCCACCAATTTGGGTAATGCTTAACTATTTGGGTTGAAGTTGATGGCTACAGCAACAGATACTCATTTTCTCCTCTGTGTACCAGATTACTTATCAGGTGGGCATTGCCCACCCGACTGATCTTCATTCAACTTTCTGATAGCGTATGATTATTCTCTACCTCCCTGTACCTCCCCTTACCTCCCTGTACCTCCTATGACTACAAAGCCCCGTGATGTTCAAGTTCTGCCCTTGGGATTAGATACCCTAATTCTGAGATCGAGAACTTGGGACAGATTAAAGTTTGAAATTGAGTACGCCAGAGAACGCGGCACTACGGCTAATTCCTTTTTGATTCAAGGAGATAAAATCGCGCTGTTTGACCCGCCGGGAGAATCTTTCACGGGGATTTTTCTGGAGGCTTTGCAGCAGAGAACTGATCCAACCAAGATCAACTATCTAGTTTTGGCGCACGTCAATCCCAATCGGGCAATCACGATTAAAGCCCTCCTAGAATTAGCTCCCCAAATCACTTTTGTTTGTTCCAATCCGGGAGCGATCGCCCTGCGTTCCCTGCTGCCAGATACGGAGTTAAATCTGCAGATTGTCCGAGGTGAGGAAACCCTAGACTTGGGCAAGGGGCATCAGCTTCAGTTTTTGACCACCCCGATTCCCCGCTGGTCGGATGAACTATGCACCTACGACCCCCAGACAGAAACTTTATTCACTGACAAGCTCTTTGGCGCACATATTTGTTGCGATCAAGTTCTTGATGAAGGATGGACTACCTTTAGTGAAGATCGCCGCTATTATTTTGATGCCGTTATGGCTGCCTATGCCCGCCAGGTGGAAGCCGCTCTAGAAAAACTGGAGCCTTTTCTGAGCCGGACTAAAACTGTTGTGGCTCCCGGTCATGGACCAATGGTGCGGTACGGTTTGCGGGAATTAATCCATGATTACCAACAGTGGAGTAAGGCGCAACAAGCTAACGAAACTATGGTAACGATGATCTATGCCTCCGCCTACGGTAATACAGCAATTTTGGGGCAGGCGATCGCCAGAGGCATCACCAAAGCTGGTGTGGCGGTGGAAACCATCAACTGTGAGTTTGCCCAACCAGAAGAAATCAAAACTGCGATCGCCAAATCTGCCGGATTTGCGATCGGTTCCCCCACCCTCGGTGGTCATCTGCCTACCCCGGTGCAAACTGCCTTGGGTATTGTCCTCGCCAATGCCTCTAAGAGCCAGCTAGCCGGAGTATTCGGATCGTTTGGTTGGAGTGGAGAAGCAGTAGATCTCCTCGAAGGCAAGCTCAAGGATGCGGGCTACACTTTTGGGTTTGAGGCGATCCGAGTCAAGTTTAAGCCCACAGAAGTGCATATCCAGATGTGCGAAGAAGCGGGGATTGATTTTGCCCAAGCGATTAAAAAATCTCGTAAACTCCGCACTCCTAGGCAGCCCGTTACTGAATCCCAAGCGGCTCGAGCAGAGCAAGCCGTGGGTAGAATTATTGGTTCTCTCTGTGTCCTGAGTGCCAAACAGGGGGAAGTTGCCACCGGGATGTTGGCTGATTGGGTTTCTCAAGCCACCTTTAATCCGCCGGGCTTAACGATCTCTGTGGGGAAAGAACGGGCGATCGAATCTCTCCTCTATCCCGGTGGGAAGTTTGTCCTGAATATTCTGGCGGAGGGTAAGCAACTGCGGAAACACTTTATGAAACCCTTTGCACCGGGGGAAGACCGTTTTGCTGAGGTAGAAACTGCGATCGCCGAAAATGGTTGCCCGATCCTGACGGGATCTTTGGCATACCTAGAATGTGAGGTGGAGCAGCGGATGGAGTGTGGTGACCACTGGGTAATTTATGCCACTACCGAGAATGGGAAAGTCCTCCAGCAGGAAGGTGTCACCGCTGTCCATCACCGCAAATCTGGCAGTCATTACTAGTTTAATCTTGCTTTTTGAGGGTCGGCGCATTGCACCGACCCTCAAAACTGGCATTAATTAGTTGAGGTAAAATTCGTTGATATTTGGCTAGGCGTTGCCAGTCTTTATCTGTTGGGTGAGGAATCCGGCTCATGTCCATATTGTCGGTCATGTCGGCGATCTTCACCTTCAGGGCGATCGCATTCCCCATGACTCTTTGCAGATAGGTTTCATAATCTTCACCCACATTTCTAGTGATAGCGGCGATCGCTTCTACTACTTCTTGGGGAAACCCCGCGCTGTGCAAATCTGCAAGGGTTAAATCTGAATCTTCCACAGCATCGTGCAACACTGCCACAATTTTTTCTTGCCAACTCTGCATCTTGTCCATGACTCTGAGGGGATGGTCGATGTAGGGCTTGCCAGCTTTGTCTAATTGCTGGGCATGGGCTTGGCGGGCAATGGCGATCGCTCGATCAAGTACCTCCATTTCCTCATCTAGGCTAAGAGGGTTAGCATTGGGAATATCCGTCAACAAAAAATCTTGGTTCATAATTTTACCTCTTCTATACCCCTACTAAAATTTGTCTAACGGATCGTGTACCGTTCCCTGACAAATCTCTGTCCATCGTACAGCCCCCCTAGGGAAATACCTCGCAATTCTACACCACCTAAAAACACCAAGTTATCAATACCCTGTGCCTGTAGTTCCTGCTCTAGGGGCGCAACCAGCCATTGATAGATCTGACGGGCAGCACTGCGATCGAACAGAGGATCATCCACACCAGCACTATCCCGCAATTTATTCGCTACAGCCGAAACTTGACGGCAAGTAGTGTCAAGGAATTGCACTCGCAAGGGTTCGCCTTTCTCGGTGATCAAAATAACTTCGAGGGTATCTTTCTCTGGAATGCCGCTGCGATCGGGGGCAAAGAAAGCATAAATTAAAGCTGATTTAATTCCGGCAGTTTGGCTGGTTTGATTTAGGTTATTTTGAATTTATGGGAAGTTGGAGAAGGGCATGACATTGCTCAGGATAGAGGCTACTTCTACCCTGCTGGGGTTAGTGATCAGGGTCAGGGTTCCAGAAGGTGGTTCGGGAGTTATTTCCGAATTGCCTCTATTTATTGTGGTAAGTATTTCTGAGGTTAGGCTGGGAGAAGGAGCCGGGGCGATCGCTATGGGAGGTAACACGGGATTAGTCACCACTGGGGGGCTAGGAATTGGCTCTGGGATCACAACAGGGATCACCGGAGGAATAACGGGTGGTGGGGCTGGGGTTTCTGCTACTGCTACTGCGATCGGTTCGGGAACAGAGGGAGAGCCAACGATGACAGCGGCGGGAGTTGGGGGAGCATCGGGATTGCGGAGGAGGGGAAGAAGTTGAGCGAGATTGGAGGTGTTTGAGGTGGTGGAGGCGGGGACGCTCCGGGGAGCGGTGGAGGTGCGGATGCTGATATTAGTGCCGTAATTATTAATTTCCGGGGGAACCGGGACAGTGAGATTGCTGACTATGTTTGCACCAGTTCCACTAGTAATACCAGAGAATGTGCCATTCACTTTAAACTTGCTCCTTGTCCAAAAACTATCCCCATCGGATTCATCAGGAATAAATTAGAGTTGCCCCCACTAACTTGCAATAAGCCATTGATCATGGAAGGATTCCCTCCATTGATCCGAGCAAGGATATTTTTAGTTTGAGGATTGCTTAGGAAATTGGTAACTTGAGATGAATTGATGTTGAAATCCCGGAAACTGTGGAAAAGGGATTCAGGAAAGAATAATAATTTTCATTAACCTTGATCCCCAAGCATAGCAAATTATTGATTATGATTACGTAACATTGATATCACGATCCTACCAGAGTGTTTACTACTCCTTATCTTTAATTTATTTTATGCCTTTTTTTGGAATTTTATGGGTTGCTTCTTGGCTTAACTGCTCCCTTAGTTATGGTTTTCCGGGATCACGAATCTCTGATTACCTAGCTTCAGCTTTTAAGAATAAGCCCCTGACTAATATTAGTAATCAATTAGGAAAATCAACTAAACAATCTTTAGCTTTCAAGAATAAGACCCCTGCTAATATGAGTAATCCGTTAGTAAAGCTAGCTAGCCAAGCTTCGGTCTTAGCAACAGAAATAGTCACTTCTCAGGTAACTTTCAAAGAGGCTACAGCCATTGAGCCTATTTTTGTCCCCACAAATACCGCTACAGCGAGTATCCCTATCACCAAACCTTTAATAATTACAGCCATTAGCTCTTCACTAACTCCCTCCCTAGACTCATCTGCAAAAGCCTCTGTTTTTTTTATGCCAGATACAGGTAATAAACCCTCTTCTACAGCAAAATTTGCTTCTTGGTGGCTGAAAAGTGGGGAAGACAATTTCTGTTTGGCAGAAACCACATCTTTAGCTTATTCTGGGTCTAATTTGCCGAATATTGATGGGGAAAAGTCCTCAGGACTAGAAATACCAAGTCAAGTAGACTCAAGGATATCATTGCCTCCTAAAGTTATACAGGTGTTGAATATTCTATTTCGGTGGCAGGATTACTTTGTCACTAAGCCCAAGCCGACCCCAGCAAAGGTAGTAGTGGCTCGATCGGATGCCCTGATGCCCCCCCAGACAAGACGTAATTTCTGGCTCTTTTCTCAGAAATCTCCAGAGAATATATTCAGCGATGTCCAACAATCTCCGGGGGTGCCGGTTGTTTCTGCGACTCCTAAGTTTCAGGTGTGGTTAAAGCGTCATTTAATTGCCGAGTTTGAGCAAAAGTTAGATGCAGACCTACTAGCTCAGCGGTTACAGCAGCTCGTGAGTAACCCGAATTTGGATGCTCAACAGTTGCAGCCCGGTTTGGTGAATGGAGAACCCGCGATCAAGTTGGGCGATCGCCTATTATTTATGATCGATGATGCTCTCAAGGCTAGTATCCGGACTAATAAGGATTTGATCGCGGTAAAACTAACCAACAGCATCCGGTTAGCTTTGGGAGTATCGGCACTGGATCTAGCTCAGGCACAAACAAAAATGTATAGTCTATCCGAAACTAGTAATAGAATTAGTGGTTTAGCTTCTTGGTACGGAAATTATTTCCATGGTCGCCAAACTGCTAATGGGGAAATTTACGATCAACACGCTTTGACCGTAGCTCATCCATCCCTGCCCTTTAATACCTATTTGAAGGTGACTAACCAAAAAAACCATAAATCTGTCATTGTCCGCGTTAATGACCGTGGTCCCTATGTTGCATCTAGGGTGCTAGATCTCTCAGCTATTGCGGCTCGGTGTATTGATAGTGAAGACACTGGCATAGTTATGGTAGATGCGGTGGTTTTGGAACCTCAAAAAAAATAGTATAAGATTTACTTATGAAACCAACGATTGTGATGGCGACAGGGAATCCGGGCAAGTTGCAAGAACTCCGGGATCATCTCCACGGCATAGATTGCGATCTGCAATTAAAACCAGAGCATCTAGAAGTGGAGGAAACGGGAGATACTTTTGCAGAAAATGCTTGCCTTAAAGCTACTCAGGTGGCGATCGCTACTGGACACTGGGCGATCGCCGATGATTCAGGCTTGGAAGTTGATGCCCTAGATGGATCTCCGGGCATTTATTCCGCCCGCTATGCAGAGACCGACCCCCAGCGCATTGAGAGGCTCTTGGGGGAATTGGGGAATGAATTGAATCGACAGGGGCAGTTTGTTTGTGCCGTGGCTCTGGCACGTCCTGATGGCTCGATCGCCACAATTACCGAAGGAGTTTGTCCCGGAGAAATCCTCCGTCGTCCCCGTGGAGAGAATGGCTTTGGCTACGATCCAATTTTCTATGTTCCCGAACATCAGCAAACTTTTGCCGAAATGTCTTCAGAACTCAAGCAAGCAATTAGCCATCGAGGCAAGGCTTTTCAATTACTCTTACCTCAACTACCAGAGATTTTAGGAACCACTTAGAGGATACTGTAGCGATTCTTAATCTAGTGAGGTATAGCGAATTATAGGGGGCGCAAGGCTTTGCGCCCTCAATGTGTAACGTAGCAAACAGGAATTATTCTACAATCAGGTGAACTGGAATCTTTACTAAAACCTTAACTGAAGCTATAGCGATCCTAATTGAATTTAGAATTTTAGAGAGTTGAGAACGGCTCCCCCAGAGGGGGAGCCGTTCTCAAACCATTTAGGATGGCTATAGTACTAACTAGGCATCTATAGCGATCGCTTATGAAACCCATACTGTACAGTGGTTTCATGACATAAACAGCTTGGCAAGGTATCTATTGATCAAATTAGATAATCTTAAGAAATTATTGAGAAAATTTTGGTAAATAACCTCTAATAAATAAGGATTCCCTTACTTTTCCTAGGGTATTCCCCTCAATCTTTACTGGGCAACAAGTATTTGGAATAGACTAGTATGATTAACATAATAATAATTAACTGTTTTTAACTGTAATCATCAGAAAACAATAACTAAATCATTACTTTTTCCTATACATGATCTTTGAAACGAAGCTTCGCAAATTTAGCTTGACCACTCCTCTTTATTATGTAAATGACGTGCCACATATTGGCAGTGCTTACACCACAATGGCGGCTGATGCCTTGGCTAGAAGCAAGCGCCTGCAAGGGGAGGCGGTCTTGTTAGTTACGGGTATTGATGAGCATGGGCAAAAAATTCAACGCACTGCCGAAGCAAGAGGTTTAGAACCTCAGGTTCATTGTGATGAGATAGCAGCTAGTTTTGTGCAACTTTGGCAACAATTAAATATCCAATACGATCGCTTTAGTCGGACTACCGATGAGAGGCATGGAGCGATCGTCAAGGAATTTTTCCAGCGGGTTTGGGAACAAGAAGATATTTATCTAAGTCGTCAACAGGGTTGGTATTGTGTTGCCTGTGAAGAATTCAAAGAAGAAAGAGAACTACTAGAAAACCGTCATTGTCCTATTCACACGAATAAAGCAGCCGAATGGAGAGATGAAGAAAATTACTTTTTTCGTCTTTCTAAATACCAGTCTCAGCTAGAGGCATTGTACGCCAATCAGCCAGATTTTATTCAACCAGAAAGTAGGCGGAAGGAAGTTCTTAATTTTGTGGCACAAGGGTTGCAGGATTTTTCTATTTCTCGGATTAATTTAGATTGGGGCTTCCCAATCCCCGTAGATCCTCACCACACCATTTATGTCTGGTTTGATGCCCTATTAGGCTATGTTACGGCTCTATTAGAACCTGAAGATGAACCAACCCTAACTAATGCTTTGGCAAAGTGGTATCCCTTCGATCTGCATTTAATTGGCAAGGATATTCTGCGTTTCCACGCAATTTATTGGCAGGCAATGCTCATGTCGGCGGGGTTGCCCACTTCTAAAAAAGTATATGGGCATGGTTTTTTAACCCAGAATGGGCAGAAGATGGGGAAGAGCTTAGGTAATACCCTTGATCCTTTTGCTTTAATTAATAAATATGGTGCTGATGCTGTTCGTTACTACTTCCTAAAGGAAATAGAATTTGGTAAGGATGGAGACTTTAATGAAAGTCGCTTTGTTGATATTTTAAATGCTGATTTGGCTAATGATTTAGGTAATCTCCTGAATCGGGCTTTGGGGATGGTACATAAATATTGTCAAGGTGTGGTTCCTGAAGTAGATGTCATCAACATAGAACCGGGACATCCGCTGAGGGATATGGGACTGGAATTGGGCGATCGCGCCTTTGCTCATTACGATGCCCTCGCTTTTAGTAGTGCCTGTAACGAAGTTCTGGCTCTAGTCCGAGCTGGCAATAAGTACATTGATGATCAGGCTCCTTGGAAACTTTATAAACAAGGAGAAACACAAGCATTAGCTTTAGTTCTTTACTCTGTCCTAGAGTCTGTAAGGTTATCAGCTTATTTATTAGCTCCAATTATTCCAGACCTCAGTAGTCGAATCTATCAACAATTAGGATTTAATATTGATTTTAATAATTCATCGCAGATCAAAGATACAATAGAGTTTTCTACTCATGTTAATTGGGGCATTTTACCAAGCGGTCAAGTTTTATTACCTCCTAAACCAGTTTTTCAAAAGCTAGAACTTTCATAGCTATTCCCTATACTACTCATAACATTTTCTCATTTATTTCACAATTTTTTCAAAATCCAATAAAATCTCAAGAGGCATAAAAACCATGTTAAATAATTTTAATAACGATCCGATTTTTACTCCGGAACAGGTGCTTGAGAATCGGGGCAGGGTGGCAATTTTTATCGATGGTTCTAATCTTTTTTATGCAGCATTACAGTTAGGAATTGAAATTGACTATACTAAGCTATTATGCCGTTTAACTGCGGGATCAAGGCTATTGCGTTCTTTTTTCTATACGGGAGTCGATCGCACCAATGAGAAACAACAGGGATTTTTATTGTGGATGCGCCGCAATGGTTATCGAGTCATTTCCAAAGATTTAGTCCAGCTACCAGATGGCTCGAAAAAAGCTAATCTAGACGTAGAAATTGCAGTAGATATGATTGCCCTAGCGGGAGCTTACGACACAGCGGTGTTAGTCAGTGGCGATGGGGATTTGGCCTATGCCGTAGATGCCGCTAGCTATCGAGGAGTCCGGGTGGAAGTGGTGAGTTTACGATCGATGACTAGTGATAGTCTCATCAATGTCGCCGATCGCTATATTGACCTTGACCACATTAAGGAAAGTATCCAAAAAACTAGCCGTTCTGGTAATTACCCCTACCGATCCTTTTCGGGCATTGCGATCCCTGATGACCACAATGATTTTATGAGTTAGGAGATTGGGCAACCTAATCATGCAATCTGTCAGAATTTTGTTAGTGGAAGATGATCCGGCAACTCGTAATTTGCTGGAAAATAATCTCATTGCCCAAGCTTATAATGTTGATGTAGCAATGGATGGTCAATCAGCGATCGATCTCACCCAACATATTGATTATGACTTGGTGATTTTGGATGTGGAGATTCCGAAGATAGATGGCATTAGTGTTTGTAAACACCTGCGAACCAAGAATTATCAAATGCCAATTCTTTTACTCACAGGTCATGATCTGACTAGCGATCGCGTCATTGGTTTAGATGCTGGGGCTGATGATTATATGATTAAGCCTTTTAATCTATTAGAACTATTGGCGCGAATTCGGGCATTACTCCGGCGCAGCAGTGTCAATACAAGTAGCCTAATTATTTGGGGAGAACTACAGCTCGATCGCACTCTCAAGGAGATTAGCCACGGAGATTGTTTGCTGCGGCTGACTCCCAAGGAATACGGAATATTAGAACTATTACTCCTCAATCCCCAGCGCATTCTCAGTCGGAGTGATTTTCTCGATCGCCTCTGGGAACTGGAAGAACCCCCCACCGAAAGCACCATTAGTAGCCACATCAAAGCCCTGCGCCAGAAATTAAAAGCCGCTGGGGCAACTCAGAATTTCATTGAAACTATTTATGGATTTGGTTATCGCCTGCGTTACCTAGAGGGAAAAACACCTATAAATCTAGAGAAACCTCTAGATAAAGCTCCAGAGCACATTCCAGAAAAATCTCTAGAGCAAGTGCCCCAAAATCCGGGGTTAGATGCCATAGAAACAATGATGTTGGGACTTTGGGAGCGGTTTAAGGATTCCTTCCAAGAGCAACTTGCTTTTTTGGAGCAGGTAATAGATATTTCTCAACCCGAACAATTACTTCCAGAACTCCAGCAAGAAGCAAAACAAACAGTTCATAAACTAGTCGGCTCCTTGGGCATCTTTGGGTTTCCCCAAGGCTCTGTCCTGGCCAAGAAAATGGAATCTCTCTTGGCGACGGAGCCTCCCCTATCCAGAACTACTCTTCAAGAAATGCAGGAATTAATGACTGCTCTCCGGCAGGAACTGCGTCAAGAGCCAGTTTTTTATACATCTGAGCCAAAATCACCTGACCATCGATCGCCCCATGAGCAGTTGTCGCGGGAGCCAGATGTCAGCTTGGATACGATCAATCCTTTAGCAGCTATGCCTCAGGCAAATCCCCAATTTTCTTTAGTACTAGTGGTAGATGATGATCAATTCTTAGCCGAAAGCCTACAAATTGAGGCGCATCGGCAATTTGCTCACGGGGCGATGTTGCCCACTCTGAGGATCGAAATTGCCCCCAATCCCAGCGCCGCCCAACTGGCTATATCCCGATGTGAGGCTAATGCCCAACAATTACCCGATCTGATTCTGCTCGATTTAACCTTTGCTGAGGGGAAAGAAGATGGCTGGCAGTGGTTGGCTAGCCTAAAACAGCAATACCCACAAATTCCCGTCTTGGTGTTTACGGGCAGGGATAGTTTAAGCGATCGGGTCATGGCAGTCCGCCTCGGAGCGCAGGCATTTCTCCAAAAACCGATTACCCATGCAGAAGTATTTCAAGCCATTCAAGCTAATCTGAAGCAAACTCATCCCCTAGAAGTTCCCATTGCTGGCAAGGTAATGGCGGTGGATGACGACCCCATGATGCTCCATCAACTATCCATCCTCCTCTCGGCTTGGGGATTACAAGTCAAGCCACTCCTAGAGCCAAGCCGTTTTTGGGAAGTATTGACCAAAACTGCTCCGGATATCCTACTGCTGGATATAGAAATGCCCGGTTTCAATGGGATTGAACTGTGCCAGGTAGTCCGCAATGATCCCCAATGGGAACATTTGCCAATTTTATTCCTCACGGCGCATCAAGACCCAGCCATGATGATCCAAGCCTTTGCCTCTGGGGGAAATGACTATATTCGCAAACCTCTCCAGCCTCCAGAATTAATTGCTCGTGTTCTCCGCCTTTTAGACCCAGAACAGGGACGGCAGCAGCAGTTGATGTTAACTTTAATGGAACAAACAAAAACAACTGGAATTTCGCATTTGGAGGTTGTTGCTGATGCTTCGCGCCAGCAAAAACCTTCAGAATCCTAGATAATTAGTTCACAATGAGTAAGTCATAAACAACAGGCAATAGTCCCCGGATGGTTAATTAAGGAAAACCATGAGATATTACCAGCAGCTCTACCAAAACTTATATCTCAAGATTCATTCAAAACTTTACTCCCAAAGTTTGCCCTATCTGGTGGCGATCGCTACCACAATCATTGCATTGTCCCTCACCCTTTGGCTGAACCAACTACTGCCTAGGGCTGTAGGAGCATTTTTCTATCTGGCGGTGACGATTAGTGCTTGGTATGGTGGTTGGCGAGCTGGAATGGTAAGCATAATTCTCTCGATTACCGCAATTACTTACTTTTTTATTCATCCTACTTATTCGTTTTGGATCTATCAACCGGAAGATATCGTCCGATTAGTGCTAATCTTTACCGTCTCCATGACGATTAATTTGATCATTAGCAGTCTCCAGAAAACTAAACATAAAATTTCTAGACTTAATCAGCAATTAATCCACCATAGTTCCGAAAAACTAAAAATTGTCTTGGCAGCAGCACAAATGGGGGTATGGGATTGGAATCTCCTGACTGGAGAAATTGTTTGGTCGCCAGAGCAGGAGCAAATCTTTGGCTTAACTCCCGGAACTTTTGATGGTCAATATGCCACTTTTGATGGCTGCATCTATCCTGACGATCGCCCAGCCCTCAATCGAGCAGTTAAGCAGGCGATCGATCACGGAAGTATTTACTGCAAAGAGTTTCGAGTCGTATGGCCAGATGGCAGTGTGCATTGGATTGAAGGGCGAGGACAGGTACAATATACCCCCGACGGTCAACCCCTGAGGATGATTGGCACAGTGATGAATATCGACGATCGCAAACACAACGAAGCTAGAGATAGGGAGGCACAAATGTTACTTCGACAACAACTGGAACAACAACGCCTAGTCATGGAAGTCACCCAGCGAATTAGGCGATCGCTCAACCTAGAAGATATTCTCCAAACCACTGTGGAAGAAGTTCGGCAGTTTCTCCAGACCGATCGAGTCATAATTTTTCAATTTAATGCTGATTGGCGGGGAACCGTGGTTGTAGAGTCCGTAGGAGCAGAGTGGAGAGCAATTTTATCAATCCAGATTGATGATCCCTGTTTTGCTGGAAGTTATGTGGAATCCTTTAAACAAGGGATGGTAACGGCAAAGCCTAATATTTATGAAGCCCAACTTACCCCTTGCCATCTAGAACTTCTTGATAATTTTCAAGTTAAAGCAAACTTGGTAGTTCCCCTCCTGCACGGGGAGGAGTTATGGGGATTATTAGTTGCTCATCACTGTACAGCTCCACGGGAGTGGTTGCCTAGAGAAATCGATCTGCTGCGGCAGTTGGCAGCACAGTTGAGCATTGCCCTGCAACAATCTACTCTTTTTGCCCAAGGACAGAAAGAAATAGCCCAGCGCAAGGAAGCAGAATTGTCGCTCCAACAGCTTAATGCCGAACTAGAGCAACGGGTAGCAGAACGGACTAGGGAGATAACTCAGGTGAACGATCGCCTCCTAGAAACTCTCTTAGATCAACAACATACCCAAGTTATTCTCCAAGAACAGGCTCAACTCCTGGATCTGGCTCATGACACCATCATGACCCATGATCTCCAAGACGTGATTACCTTCTGGAATCAAGGGGCTGAATTTATGTACGGTTGGACAAATGCCGAGGCTCTGGGGCAAGAAACCCATCAACTCCTCCAGACCCAATTTCCCCAACCCCTAGACGAGATCAAAGCCCAGTTGCAAACTCATGGTTACTGGGAAGGGGAGTTGATCCACCGTCGCCGAGATGGCTCGACCATTATTGTTAATAGTCGCTGGGTGATGCAGAAAGACCAATTGGGCAAGCCGATTAAGGTTTTAGAAATTAATAATGATATTACCCAACAGCAAGCTGCCCTACGGGAACGCAAACAAGCCGAGGCGGATCTCCAGCGGCAGATGATCCAGAAGCAATTGCTGTGGAATATTACCCAATCGATCCGCCAGTCTTTAGATATCCAAGATATTCTGGCTACGGCGGTGAAAGAAGTCCATCAGACTCTCCAGGTCGATCGAGCCTCTGTCTATAGATTCAATCCAGACTGGAGCGGCGATTTTGTGGTGGAGTCTGTCAGTTTGGGCTGGGTAAAACTGGTAGATAGTGATGTGCCCAAGGTTTGCGAAGATATTTATCTGCAACAAACTCAGGGTGGGCGTTTCCGCGACCATGAAAACTTTATCGTCGATGATATCCATGATAAATCCTTGCATTCTTGCCATATCCAGCTTCTAGAGCAGTTCCAAGCTAAAGCTTATGCAGTTACCCCCATCTTTGCAGGAGATATCCTTTGGGGTTTGCTATCGGTTTATCAAAATACGGCTCCCCGGACGTGGGAAGCTTGGGAAGTTTCTTTACTGGAGGAAATTTCTAGCCAACTGGCGATCGCCATTCAACAATCTCAACTCTACGCCAAACTGCAAATCGAACTCCAAGAACGCCGCCAAGCAGAAACCCGGACTAGGGAATCAGAGAGCCGATGGCAATTGCTGTTTGAGAATACCAACCTTGCTGTAGTCAGTATGGATACTAGAGGCATGATTGAAGCGGCAAATCCTTTTTTCTTAAGGCTGACAGGCTACGCCGAACAGGAAGTGATTGGGAAAAATTGGTTTACTTTATTTCTCCCACTCCGGCAAATTTCAGAGCAAATTAAACTATTTCAATCCCATCTAAAAAACACTAATTTCCCAGCTACGCAGAATAAAATTCTCACGAAAACCGGAGAAGAGAAAGTCATCAACTGGAATAATACCCTCCTGCGGAATGCGCAGGGGGAAGTGATGGGAGTTACTGGCATTGGAGAAGATGTCACCGAGCGGCAGGCAGTGGAGAAACTCAAGGATGAATTTATTTCTATTGTCAGTCATGAATTGCGAACTCCTTTAACTTCCATCCGGGGATCCTTGGGATTATTGATGGCGGGGGTGATGGATGACGATCCCACAGCGATGAAACGGATGATTGAAATTGCCGCGATCGATACCGAGCGGCTAGTCCGGTTAGTCAATGATATCCTTGACCTCGAAAAGCTGGAAATGGGCAGAATTTCGTTGATCCGAGAATGGTGTGATGCAGCCGATCTTGTCCAGAGATCTGCCGAAGTAATGGCAAGTAGCGCCCAAGCAGCGGGGGTCACCCTAGAAATAGTTGCCCCTTCGATCCAGATTTGGGTAGCGCCCGATCGGATCATTCAGACCTTTACAAACCTCCTCAGCAATGCCATTAAGTTCTCCACCAGTGGAGGAGTCGTGGCTCTGAGAGCAGAAATTATCGATGAAGTAATCCTCGAAACCCAAAATGAGCAAAACCGCTCTCACCCCCCCCTTCCCCAGCGCCTCCTCTCTAGTCATATTCTCTTTTCCGTTCAAGATCAAGGGCGGGGAATTCCTGAGGATAAGCTAGAAACTATTTTTGGGCGTTTTCAGCAGGTAGATGCCTCGGATTCTCGTGATCAAGGGGGAACTGGACTGGGATTAGCCATCTGTAAATCGATCGTGCAACAGCACGGTGGACAAATTTGGGCTGAAAGCATCTGGGGAGAAGGTAGTACTTTCTTTTTTGCCCTGCCCCTGCCGTAAAATAGTGGAACTAAGGTTTGTGTGTGGGCGGCTGTCGCCGCCCACACACAAACCGAACTCTAGTCAGCATTTTAGTACACAAAATATGCCAACCAAACTAGTTTTGATCGTAGATGACGAAGAGCGGATTCGGGAAGTAGTCCGAGTCTGCTTAGTCAAACTTGCCCAATGGGAAACCCTGATGGCGGCATCGGGAATAGAAGCGATCGACCTAGCTGCCACTGCCCAACCTGATGCCATCTTGTTAGATGTATCCATGCCGGGAATGAATGGTCTAGAAACCCTGCAACACCTACAAAACAATCCCCAAACCAAGGCAATTCCCGTAATTTTCTTGACGGCGAAGGTGCAGCCAAATGAACAAGTACATTACCAGCAACTAGGAGTAGTCGGGCTAATTGTGAAACCCTTTGACCCTGTACAGATTTCTCAGCAAATTAGCCAGCTATTAGGCTGGAATTAGGATGAATCTAGAAATTCCAAAGGGATTAAAACGGCACACCCTCTGGGTGTGCCGTTTTAATCCCCCTAATGTTACAGCAGTTTGAGAGTGGGCTTCGACTCCGCTCAGCCCACTCTCAAACCCAAAATTGATAGGACTTTCAATATTTGTGGCGTGTCTTATTTGAACTTGAGTTTGGACTAAAAAACGAGTAGGAAGGCAGTCAATGATAGGCACCGACTGCCGTAATGTCAATGATGTAAACTTTCCATTGACATTATGATTTTCAAACAACTTCAGCAATTTCGCCAAACGATCTACGATAGCCTGGGCA
>CALRPI020000097.1:0-18338 GCA_943370025.1 Phormidium lacuna HE10JO
CTTTTATCTGGCAATGATTCTAGTATTTGGCGAAAGTCTCTGATAATACTGTCAAACGAACCTAGCTGTTTCACTTACTTTGTTATCTCTTTCTTAATGTCAGTTAGCATACCTGCTTACTTCCTTTTTCCATAATGAGAATTGCTGGCTGATGGTCGGTACGCTTGCGAGGACGGGGCAGATCAATCACATATTCCTGATGCACTCGTCCCGGATTTCCCCGCATGACAATTACCCGATCGCTCAACATCAAAGCCTCTTCCACATCGTGGGTCACTAAGATCATGGTCGGTCGATCGTACTCCCAGATTTTCAGGAGATGATCTTGTAAATGCAATCTAGTAAAGGCATCTAAGGCGCTGAAGGGTTCATCTAAAAGGAGAATTGCTGGCTGAGTTACTAAGGCACGGGCGATCGCTACCCGTTGAGCCATCCCCCCCGACAATTGCCGAGGCAAAAGTTTCGCAAAATCCGTTAAGCCAACCTTGGCAATAATTTCCCCAGTTAATAAATTGCGGCGTGATTTCGGTAAGTGCTGTAAACCAAACTGCACATTTTCCCACACCGTTAACCAGGGCATGAGGCGGGCTTCTTGGAAAATAATACTGATATCTGGATGGGGCTTAGTAATAATCTGCTCATCAATCCGCACTGTGCCATAGGTAGGAAAATCCAAGCCTGCAATAATCCGCAACAGGGTACTTTTCCCACAGCCACTAGTGCCGATCAAACTCACAATTTCGGTTTTATTAACAGTCAGATCAACAGATTCTAAACCTATAAAACCATTACTAAATTGCTTGTGTAGTCCTTCAATTAATAACATGGGGAACTCCTAGAGAATTATGAAGTATAGACATCTTGCCAAGAGAGAAACCGTTTTGAGAGCCAAGCGATCGCCCCGTCGGTGATCTTGCCCAACCCGGCAAAAAGAAGAATACTAGCAAGGGCTAATTCTGGTCGCCCGGTGGTTTGTCCATCTACCAACAGAAAACCTAATCCCTGACTTGCCCCCATCAGTTCTGCTGCCACCACAAACATCCACCCCAGCCCTAAACCACTGCGTAAACCGACAATGTAGGCAGGAATCGTGGCGGGTAAGAATACCCGTTGAATTAGTTGGAAGCCATTTAGACGGTAGATTTTGCCTACTTCTACTAATTTGCGATCGACCGATTGAATCCCACTCATCAAATTCAAATAGACCGGGAAGAAGACCCCCACCGCAATCAGGGCAATTTTGGGAGTTTCTTGGATGCCCATCCACAGCAGAAACAGGGGAACCCATGCCAGAGAGGGGATACTGCGGAGGGATTGCATGAGGGGATCGATGAGGTCATGGATGAGGCGAGAATAGCCAGTGATGGCTCCCAAGATGGTGGCAAAACCAACCCCGATCGCAAACCCCAAAAATACCCGATACAGAGTGATGCCAATGTGTTTCCACAGATCGCCAGTTTTTGCCAAATCAGCGATCGTCCCCAACACCGTGGAAGGAGCAGGTAAAAGATTCGGAGCAACCCAACCCAATCTAGAGGCAGTTTCCCAGAGCATGACGAGAATAATCGGCACAATCAAGCCCTTGAACCAGCCTAACTGGTCTAGGAATTTTCCTAGCTGAGATAATTGAGGGGGGAATCCTTGGGGCGATCGTTGACCCCGCACATCTCCTCTCAATTCTTGGGGCGAAAAAGAACTACTCATGGCTTCACTCTTGTATTTATGACGTGTATTTCCTATTTCTTGGTTAATTTCGCTGCAAACTGCGGATCAATAAGCTCGCCAACCACCTGATTTACATTGGTTTCTGCCTTAATCACCCCACTCTTTTTCAAGACATCTCCGGCAGCAATAATGACTGTTTTCTGCTCTTCCCCGATCGCCGAATTCGATAGATCCGTGCGTTCCAATTGTTTCGCCGCCACTGCATCGGTCAGCTTCGAGGCTTTGATCAGAATTGCCTTAAACTCTGCTGGATTTTTTAAAGCCCAATCTCTGCCTTTTTCATAAACCTGTAATACCCGTGTTACATACTCTGGATATTCCTTAGCAAAAGCCTCCCGCACATTCAAAACTCCGTAGCTATTAAAGGCTGTGTTGCGATAAAACAAGCGAGAACCCTTCTCAACTTCTGAGGTTGCCATTAGGGGATCAAGCCCCGCCCAAGCGTCCACATCTCCTTTCTCCAGAGCAGCCCGACCATCAGCGTGTTGCAGAGGGACAATTTCTACATCTTTATCGCTCAAACCCGCCTTATCTAAAGCTCGTAAGAGGAAAATGAAAGGGTCTGTACCACGAGTTGCGGCAATTTTCTTGCCTTTGAGTTCTTCAACGGTTTTAATTTCGGAGTTAGCCGCCACCACTAAGGCTGCCCATTCCGGCTTGGAATAGACATAAACGGATTTAATTGGGTTGCCATTGGATTTCCCAATCAGAGCCGCTGCCCCTGCCGTAGACCCAAAATCTAAACTACTGCCATTCAAGAATTCCAGAGCCTTATTGCTACCTTGACTCAGAACCCATTCCACGCCTACTTTATCTTTACTCAAATCTTCCTCTAACCAGCCTTTTTCCTTAATGACTAAACTTACAGGATTGTAGTAGGCATA
The DNA here is from genome assembly GCA_943370025.1 of Phormidium lacuna HE10JO. Taxonomy (GTDB): domain Bacteria; phylum Cyanobacteriota; class Cyanobacteriia; order Cyanobacteriales; family JAAUUE01; genus JAAUUE01. The sequence continues at coordinate 2,610 of CALRPI020000097.1, forward strand.
ATCCAATTTGATCTTGTCTGGCTTACTAACTTGGGCTGCCGGGGTTGCACTGTTACTTGGCTGAGGATTAGATTGAGAAGTTGTTTGACTACTGGCGCAACTGTTGACAGTAACCAGAAAAAACATCGTTACTAAAGATAATATCCAACTGGTAAAATGCCGACGGCTAAACAAACCGAACTTGTTGATTTTATTCTTATTTCTACGATTCAGCATTAGGGACTCCTTAAATAGTTTAAATGGTTGATTATTGGCAGAGAGGAGGTATAGAAAATGTCCTAACTAAAGCCTTGGCAATCTTTGTGAAAACTTGGCTACCGAGAAAATGTCGATCACTCAAGGTAATAGGGACTCCTCGATCGCCCCCTGCACAAATTTGGGCATGGAGGGGAATTTCTCCTAATAAAGGAGCTTGCAATTCCGCCGCTAGTTGTTGACCACCACCTTTACCAAAAATATATTGAGGAGAATGAGGATTCTCTCCCGATAGATCAAGCTGGGAATTAAGTTGAGGATCAAGCCCTACAGCAGAATTTTGATCAACCTTTTGATTAATAGCTTGATTAATAGCTTGATTGATAGTTCGATCGATACTTTTTTTAGAAATTTTTTCAAGATTCTTGTCAAGATTTGCATCCAGATTTTCCGTGAGCAAATAGCTCATATTCTCGACAATTCCCAACACCGGTACACCCACTTGCCGGAACATATGCACACTGCGGCGGACATCAGCGATCGCCACCTGCTGGGGTGTTGTGACTAAAATTACGCCACAAATGGGGCTTTCTTGGACGATCGTAATCTGGGCATCCCCTGTCCCCGGAGGCAAATCAATCAGCAGATAATCCAATTCGCCCCACTCCACTTGATGCAAGAATTGAGTAATAATTTTGTGCAGCACGGGACCCCGCCAAGCGAGGGGATGATCGGGTTCTGCCAACAAACCCACGGACATAATCTTGATCCCATGAGCCTCTAGGGGGATAAATCTCTGCCCGGCGGGAGTATCAACTACTTCCACCTCTGCCTGTCCCAAGCCCAACATCTGCGGTACATTGGGACCATAAACATCTGCGTCCAGCAAGCCTACCTTTGCCCCAGTCAAACTCAAAGCTGCCGCCAAATTCACCGCCACGGTTGATTTTCCCACCCCACCTTTGCCACTGGAAATAGCTAGAGTCGTCCGCACTTGGGGAATGGTACAAAGCTCGACATAAGTTTTTTTACACCAATCTAAACCTGAGAGAGATGTCGTAACTTTTTCCTTGAGATCGAGTTGATGGGAGCCGACATAGAGACGTAAATAGACGTAATTATCAACAATCCGTAAATTCCGAACCATACCCAAACTGACAATATCATTCTTGAGAATTGGCTCCTGAATTTGCTTGAGTAGCTGGGTGACTTCCTGTTGACGATCGCTCTGAAGCTCATTACTTAGGGTTGTTGGTATTGAACTGGAAAACTCTGGAGATCTGCTGACCATTTTTTCACCTATTCCTGAACCGATGGCTCTAAAGATTGTGTTTGTAAGGCTTGATTGATTCGCTGAATTGCTCTCTCCGCTTGAATACTCACTTCTCGATCGGGGTCATCAATAGCCTGCTGGAGGGCAGAAATGGCTAAGGGACTCCCAAGATTTCCTAGGGCGATCGCTGCATCTTTGCGGACATCGGGATATTCATCAGCTAGGGCTGTAACCAAAGCCGGGATCGACTCTTCATCCTGAGTAGTTTGGAGAATTTTTTGCAGGGCTTGAGCCGTAAACCTGCGTACCTGCCAATGGTCATCGGCGATCGCCTGAATCAGAGATGGAATTGCGATCGAATCAGCGTGAATAGTTAGAGCCTTAGCTGCATTTCGCCGGACTTGCCAATCTGGATCTGTGAGTAGAGCCTGACTCAAAAGGGGGATTACCTCTGGATCAGCCAAATGTCCCAAGGTTAGGGCAGCTTCCCGGCGGACAAAATCTATGGGGTCTGCCAATAAGGGTAAAGCTGTAGGGCTAGTTTTGACTTGATTGAGATAGCGTAGGGTGGTAATGGCGGCTTCTCGGAGTTCGGGATGGGCTGAGGCTAAAAAAGGTAATAAATAGGGTAAAGATTGAGCATCATGAATCTTACGAAGGAGAATTAAAATATTACGTTGCAGATGAAAATCATCTTGCTGTAGAGCATCTAGTAATAATAAAAGAGAATCTTGAGAAACTAACTCCCCTAAGGTAGACAATGCTACAGTTCTAACCTCTTCATCGGGGGAACCAAGGCTAGGCAAAATATCTGGAATTACTTGAGGATTGGCAAATTCCCAGAGGGCAGCGATCGCAATTTTCTGAACTACCGGGCTTTCATCTTTTAAGGCTGTAACTATAATATTGATCGTCTCTTCATCCCCCAGATGCTGCAAAGTTTTGATAGCAACTAGGCGATCATTCAGGTCGGGCGATTTCAATAAATCTATCCACTCTTGTAATTCAGCACTCACGGTTATAGACATAATTAAATAGTTATTTGTTTTAATAGCATAGATTCCATAAGTAGGGTGGGCAATGCCCACCTTACATCACTCATAGTAGATAAGATTTTATTTTTCATAAATCCTATAATTAGCAAGAAAATTTATCTTAATAAAAAGGGAATTTGCACAGTAATGGCATTAGTTGGACATTCTTTTTCACAGGGCAAACAAAACCAACACTCGTCATATTTCATATAGGCTTTACCTGTTACCGGATCCTTCGCCAAAACATCAAGGGGACAAACTTCAATACAGGCGACACATTTTTCTAAGCATTTAGATTCATCAACAATTACAGGAACATCAACACGTTGTTTAATTAAAGCCATAACTATATACCAAAAACTTCCTAATTTCTAATCTTTTCCCCCTTTTTTAAGGGGGTTGGGGGGATCGAATATTTATTTATCGGACTGCAACATCGTAAACTTCCTGTTGCACATCTACGGGAATAATATAGGGAGAAATATCACGCTTAAAGAGAACCATTTCCCCAGATTCATCTTTTTTGAGATTGACATGACAGAACCACTCATCATTATTTTTCTCTGGATAATCAAGGCGATAGTGGTACAATCCCCAGCGAGTTTCCTTCCGAAAAAGAGAAGCCCTTGCTGCCATTTCTGCACAATCTCGAATGAAATGTACTTCCATACAACGCATCAATTCGTGGGGGTCTTGCGCTCCCATCAAATCAAGAGTTTCTTGGTAGCGATCGAACGCCTTTAAACCAATTTCCATCTTGTTAGTAGACTTGGGCGGTTGCAGATAATCATTAACTAAACGGCGCAATTTATACTCAACTTGGGTATGGGGAATCCCGTTGGGTCTAGTTAGAGGGGCGTAAATTCTGGCTTGTTCGGCGGCGAGAAATTCAGGATTTGGTTCAACATGCTCTAAATCTTCGCTATATTTCATCCCCTCAATACCTGCGATCCTGCCAAACACAAAGGCTCCAATCATATAGTTATGAGGCACACTTGCCATATCCCCCGCCGCGTATAGCCCTGCCACCGTCGTTTCTGCTCGATCGTTAACCCAAACCCCAGAGGCACTGTGACCACTACACAGCCCAATTTCTGAAATATTCATTTCAATCCCATGAGTCCGATAATCTTCTCCGCGACCTTCGTGGAACCGTTCCCGACTGGGGCGCTCGTTTGCCCACATAATCGATTCAATTTCCGAAATAGTATCGGGGTCAAGATGGGTCATTTTTAGTTGCACAGGGCCTTTGCCAGAGTTTAATTCCTTCCAAACCTCCAGCATCATCTGCCCACTCCAGTAGTCGCAATTGATGAAGCGATGCCCTTCTGCATTCACTGTATGGGCACCAAAGGGACCAGCGACGTAGGCACAGGCGGGACCGTTGTAATCTTTAATCAGAGGATTAATCTGGAAACATTCAATATTAGATAGTTCAGCCCCGGCATGGTAAGCCATAGAGTAGCCATCGCCAGCGTTGGTGGGATTTTCGTAGGTTCCGTAGAGATAGCCGGAAGCTGGTAAACCTAACCTGCCCGAAGCTCCCGTACACAGGATCACCGCCTTGGCTTGAATCACTACAAAATCTCCACTCCGCACATCAAAGCCCACTGCCCCGATCGCCCTCCCCCCTTCGACTAAAACCCTTGTTGCCATGACTCTATTAGTTACCCGGACTTTATGGCGCTTGACCTGTCGGGCTAAGATGGTTTTTAAGTCTTTCCCTTCCGGCATGGGCAGGACGTATTTGCCGACTCGGTGGACTTGCTTGAGGTCGTATTCTCCTTGGGCATCCTTTTGGAATTTCACTCCCCAGCTTTCTAGTTCTTGAATCACCTCAAAGCCAAGTTTCCCCGTCTGGTAGACCGTTTGCTGCTCCACAATCCCATCGTTGGCGATCGTGACTTCCCGCACGTACTGCTCTGGGGTAGAATTACCGGGAATCACAGCCGTATTCACCCCATCCATGCCCATGGCGATCGCCCCACTGCGGCGGATATTAGCTTTTTCCAAAATCAAAACCTCACGATCGGGGTTTGCCTGCTTTGCCTTAATTCCTGCCATCGTGCCAGCCGTCCCTCCACCGATGACAAGAACATCAGTTACCAGTCTTTGGGTATTAATGGGCGGGGAATTGCAATCGGAGATAGTCATAGTTGAGGTTTAGGTAGTAGTTAATTTTACAGAGATAAGGGGTGGGCAATGCCCACCCTACCTAGGATTCTGGGTTTGGTTTATCCAGCAGTTTTATTGTTTCCAATCCCAAACAGCTTCCTTAACCTTTACTGACTTTGGAATTAGTTGGAGTTTGGCAAAGGTATCCGCAATTTCTTGCTGTTTGGAAATCACCTCTTCGGTCAGCGGTAAAATATCGTAGTCACGCCGCTTTTCGCCTTTTTCTAGGGTTTTGGCATCAATGCCTAGGGCGGGAGAGAGGAACTTCGCCGTTTCCGCAGCATCTTTTTTGACAATATCACTCTCTTTTTTCAGTTCTTGCAAAATCAGCTTGAGTGCTTGAGGATTTTTGTCGATGAAGGCTTGGGAAGAAAGATAGTAGGCACGATTGGGGGCTAATCCCTTGGCACTTGTGAGGATCCGCGCCCCAGCATCAAGCTCGACCGCCGCCAGAAACGGATCCCAGATTGACCAAGCATCAATATTGTTTTGCTCAAAAGCTGCCCGCGCATCGGAAGGTTTCAGAAAGACAAATTCCACATCGCTAATCTGTAAACCCACAGATTCCAAGGCTTTCACCGAAAGGTAGTGGGCATTAGAACCCTTTTGCACAGCAAGTTTCTTACCTTTGAGGTCAGCAAGGGTTTTAATCGGAGAATCTTTGGGTACAACAATTCCTTCTGCTTCTACACCGTAGGGATCGTAGGCAATATAGCGCACTGTGGAACCCGTCGCAGCTTGGGCAAATACTGGTGGTGCTTCCCCCACATACCCAATATCAACGGCTCCAGCATTCAAAGCCTCGACGAGGGGTAGACCTGCGGGAAACTCATTCCACGTCACCGAGCCTCCGGCTGGTTTTAGGGCGGTTTCTAGAGTACTTTTACCCTTGAGGGAAAAAAGAACGGTTGCTGATTTTTGAAACCCAATCCTCAGCTTTACGGCTTCAACGGCGGGGCTGGCACTGGGGCTAGAACTTTTGCTAGGACTGGCACTGGCAGCGGGACTAGCCGAGGTTGTAGTGGTTGTGTTGCTAGCAGGAGAACAAGCTGAGACAACTAAACTAATACTGAGGGCAACGGCAAACAGTACCGCAAATATTCTGGCGGGCGATCGCCGGAGTTGACTGAATAGGGCGAGTAACTTTGACATCTAATTTATTCCTTGCTCATCTGAAATATACGGTAAATACTAGTACATACCGTAGAATATTACAATACCTGATGTATAAATAAGAGAAGTCCGAAAATTTCTAGGAACCGTGATGTTAGATAACTTAAGCCTCGATCTGCAAATACTTAGCGCCGCCTACCGAGCTGGGACTGTCTCTCCTACTCAGGTTGTCGCCTTAATTTATCAACGCCTAGGGATGGAAACGGTAAACCCTGTTTGGATTACTCTTCGATCGCTGGAATCAGTCCTTGCTTCGGCTCAGGCATTGGAGGGACAGGATCCCGATACTCTTCCTCTGTGGGGAATTCCCTTTGCCGTTAAAGATAATATTGATGTTAAAGACTTGCCCACCACCGCAGCTTGTCCAGCTTTTAGCTATATTCCCCATCACCATGCCACCGTAGTCGATCGATTACTCCAAGCAGGAGCTATTTTAATTGGCAAAACCAACCTCGATCAGTTTGCCACAGGTTTAGTTGGTACCCGATCGCCCTACGGAGCCTGCCCTAATGCTTTTGATTCTGACTTTATTAGTGGTGGTTCTAGTTCGGGTTCAGCAGTGGCAGTGGCAAAAGGGTTGGTTAGTTTTTCCCTCGGTACGGATACGGGCGGTTCCGGGAGAGTTCCTGCGGCTTTTAACAACTTAGTCGGACTCAAACCAACTCGGGGATTAATTAGTACCTCTGGGGTTGTCCCGGCTTGTCGATCGCTGGATTGTGTTTCTATTTTTGCCTTGACTGTGGCTGATGCGGAACAGGTTATGGCGATCGCCGCCGAATTTGACCCCACGGATAGCTACTCTCGCCCCAGTTCTCAGCCTGTTACATCCCTAACAATTTCCCCCGGTAACTCCCTAAGGACTTTCCCAAAGCATCCCCAAAATCATTCCCAGAATCATCTCCCAGATCCTTCACCGTCAATTTTCCCCTCAGGTTTCCGGTTTGGAGTCCCTAGCTCACTTAACTTCTTTGGCGATCGAGCCTACAAAAAGTTATACCACCAGAGCCTCCACCACTTGGAAAGCCTAGGCGGGACTGCCGTAGCCGTTGACTTTACTCCATTTTCCGAAGTGACACAGCTTTTATTCTCAGGGGCTTGGGTAGTGGAGCGCTACACCGCCCTTAAGGATTTTGTCACTACCCACGACCAGGCAATTCTGCCCATTCTGCAAACTATTCTGAACACCGCCTTAAACTATTCTGCCAGCGATGTATTTACCGATTTCCACCGTCTAGCAGCCCTGCAACAACAAATAAATTTAGTATGGCGAGATATAGATGTTTTAGCAGTACCCACCACGGGAACCATCTACCGCACTGCCGAAGTCGAAGCTGATCCGATCGCTTTGAATACTAATTTGGGCTACTACACCAGCTTTGTCAATTTACTGGATTTAGCGGCGATCGCCCTACCCGCCGGATTTCGTGATGATGGCTTACCCTTTGGGATCACTCTCATTGCCCCAGCCTTTTCTGATGCCTACCTTTGTGACCTAGGAAAATTATACGAGCAAGCTAGACAAGGGGCGATCGCAATGCCCTTATTGACCAAGCGATGACTTTGATTTTAGGAGATGGGGAATAGGCGATCGCCTAAGTTCTCGATGGGGCTGAGGAAGATGCTATTTTAAAGATCAAGCAAAATATTAATTAGGTAATAACTAGGTAATAACTATGTTGGATGTTCAGGCGGAAGAGTTAAAGCCTTTGCTTAAGGAACTACTTCACGAGTTGTTGATTCAAGAGCGGAGTTGGTTAATGGATTTGGTCTATGAGGTGATGGAAGATGTGGCGATGGTTAGAGCGATCGCTGAGGGGAAAGATAGTGAAAACGTTTCTCGTGATGAAATTTTTGAGTTGTTTGAACAGTAATTATGCAAGTTGAGTTTCGCAAAACTTTCCGCCAAGATTTGAAAAGTCTCAAGGATCGGAGGATTTTAAAACGTATTCAGCAAGTTGTTGAAGAGGTAGAAGCAGCAAATAATCTACTAGATATCCGCAATATTAAAATCATTTTAAGGATATGAGGGTTTTTATCGTATTCGAGTGGGGGATTATCGGGTTGGTTTATTTGTAGAGGATGGTGCTGTTGCTTTTGTTCGTGTCTTGCATCGCAAAGAAATTTATCGTTATTTCCCCTAAACCTATGAATAATAAGCAGACTGGGATTGAGAACTCAATTTTTGATGATAATGCCCAGATAGAGGCTAATCAGCGAATTAACTCCCCACGACAGCATCAGGAAATTCCTAGCAATATGCGCCCCGGATCGAAGAACTTTGTGGGACGGGAGAAAGAACTAGAGAATATCCACAACAAGCTGACCGAGGGGCAGGGGGTAATTGTTTGTGCGGTGGAGGGCTTGGGAGGTGTGGGGAAGACGGAATTGGCGTTGCAGTATGCCCAGCACTACAGGGAAGAATACACGGCGCAGTATTGGTTAAATTTGCGGGAGATGGGGTTAGCACAGGCGGTAGTGACCTTGGCAGCGCCCTATATTAGTTTGCCGGAGTCGATACAGGCTGAGAGTATTGAGGCACAGGCGGCGTGGTATTGGCAGAATTGGTTGCCAGCCCAGGGGAAGTTGTTGGTGATTTTGGATGATGTAACGGAACTCAAAAGTATCCCTCAGCCAGCAAGACCCCTATATCCTCGGTTTCAGTTGTTGGTGACAACCCGCAGGCGGAAGCTGAGTTCGCAGTTTGTGGAAATAGCGCTGGAGGTGATTTCTGAGGGGGAGGCTTTGCAGTTGTTGAGAAATCTGCTGGGGGATGCAAGGGTGGAGCGGGAGCTAACCGTAGCGAAGGAGATTTGTCGGTATTTGGGTTATCTGCCCTTGGGGGTGGAGTTGGCGGGGCGATATTTGCAAATAGATGAGGATTTGAAGCTGAGAGATTATCAGCTTCAAATCCATATTGCCGATGAGTCGCTGGATTTGCAGGAAGCAGAAGACATCGGGGCAACGCGGGGGGTAATTGCTGCCTTTGAGCTGAGTTGGCAGGAACTAGGGGAAACCACAGCGCAGGTGGCGATGCTGCTGGGGCTTTTCGATCCGGAATCTATTGCTTGGTATTTGGTGGAAGATGTTGCCAAGGAACTGAATTTGGGGGAGCAGGAGATCCGGGCAGCCCGAAAGCATCTGAATAATTTATATTTCCTCAAGGCAGTGGATGAGGAGCGGACAAGGTTTGGGGTGCATTCTTTGGTGCGGGAGTTTATGAAATGGAAGCTGGCTCAAGCCCCAGCCACAAACCAAACCTTTCGCACGGCTTTTGTCACCTATTTTCTAGAGATATCAATAACAATTGACCAAACCCCAACAAAATCCCAGATTCAAAAAGTTGCCCCAGCTATTCCCCATCTGGAAATCCTCAGCCGAGAAATGCTCGAAGATATCCCCAACCCCGGCGAGGACTCTAATCTAGTATGGGCATTTACAGGAATTGCCAGATTTTATCAGGGGCAAGGACTCTACGCTCTAGCCCTAGAACCTTATGAGAAATGTTTAAGCTCCGTAGAAAAAATCCTAGGGGCAGACCATCCCGACACCGCCTCCAGCCTTAACAATTTGGCGGTACTTTACCGAGCTATGGGACGCTACAGCGATGCCGAACCTTTGTTTGAGCGATCGCTCAAAATCGATAAGAAAGTCTATAGTGAAGATCATCCCGATATTGCTACCAGCCTTAACAATTTGGCTAATCTTTACTATGCTATGGGGCGCTACAGCGATGCCGAACCTTTACATGAGCGATCGCTCCATATCTGGGAAACCCAGCTAGGGGCAGACCATCCCGACACCGCCTCCAGCCTTAACAATTTGGCAATACTTTACAAAGCTATGGGACGCTATAGCGATGCCGAGCCTTTGTATGCGCGATCGCTCCACATCAGCGAAGCTCAGTTAGGGGCAGACCATCCCCACACCGCCTCCAGCCTCAACAATTTGGCGGAACTTTACCGAGTTATGGGACGCTACAGCGATGCGGAACCTTTGTATAAGAAATCGCTCCACATCTGGGAAACCCAACTAGGGGCAGACCATCCCCACACCGCCACCAACCTCAACAATTTGGCGGCACTTTACGAATCTATGGGACGCTACAGCGATGCAGAGCCTTTGTATGGGCGATCGCTCCAGATCAGAGAAACTCAGCTAGGGGCAGACCATCCCGACACCGCCGCCAGCCTTAACAATTTGGCGGGACTTTACTATGCTATGGGACGGTACAGTGATGCCGAACCTTTGTATGAGCGATCGCTCCAGATCAGCGAAACCCAGCTAGGGGCAGACCATCCCGATACCGCCGGAAGTCTGAACAATTTGGCGGCACTTTATGAAACTATGGGATGCTACAGCGAAGCCGAACCTTTGCATAAGCGATCGCTCCAGATCAGAGAAACCCAGCTAGGGAAAGACCATCCCGACACCGCTAACAGCCTCAACAATTTGGCAATACTTTACCAAGCTATGGGATGCTACAGCGATGCGGAACCTTTGTTTGAGCGATCGCTCCAGATCAGAGAAACTCAGCTAGGGGCAGACCATCCCCACACCGCCACCAGCCTCAACAATTTGGCGGAACTTTACCGAGTTATGGGACGCTACAGCGATGCGGAACCTTTCTATCTCCGGTCATTACAAATAGCTGAAACTGCTCTTGGTCGAGATCATCCTAATACTAAAATGATTCGTGAAGGCTTACAGTTAATACGTCAAAAGCAAAAATCTCCTTCCCTTACTTGGTGGCAGTGGATCGCAGTAATTTTGCTCTCACCTTTCCGGCTATTCTTTGTCTCCTTGCGCTGGCTCATCCATCGTTTTGTTGGGTGGTGCGCTATCTTTAAAAACAACTGGAGGAAAGCCCCATGACCATCAAAGAACAACTAATTCAAGAGATTGAACAAGCCCCGGAAGAATCTCTGATCGAACTGATGCAGCTTTGGCAACTTGCCAAACAAAAGTATGCCGATTCAGCTAAAATTTCCCCCGCTAAACTCTCCGAATTCTTTCGTCAATCCCCCCTTGTCGAAGTAGTCGCCACTGGAGAACTAGACCTCAGCCGAGATCCCCGTCCCCTTTCACCCGATTTTTCCGGCACGGTTCGCTTTATCCCATGAGCTATCTCCTCGATACCTGCCTAATTTCTGAATTAGTTGCCAAACAGCCTAATCAACAAGTTCTAGACTGGCTTGATGCTCAAATCCCACAGACGCTATATTTAAGCATCATCACCCTAGGAGAAATTGCTAAAGGTATTAGTAAACTTCCCTCATCTCAACGCAAAGATTCCCTAAATATTTGGCTCAATACAACCCTCCCAAATCGCTTCACAGGAAGAATATTAGGTATAGATATACAAACCATGTTGCTATGGGGTGAGTTAGTAGGAAACCTCGAACAACAGGGACGACCACTACCTGCCCTAGACTCTCTCATCGCTGCGATCGCCCTGTAAAATTCTCTATCTCTAGTTACCCGCAACGAAAATGATTTTGTAGGAACAGGTGTTCCTATTGTCAATCCTTGGACTAGTTCGCAATCCCTGCCCTAGCCCACAGCAACGCCGATTCCCTCTCCCCCCTTCGACAAACTCAGGGCAACGCCCACCCCCTCACCTAGCAGCTTCTCCAAGAGTTGAGAGAACGATCGCAAACAATACGCTATCCTGAAATCAACAGGAGGAAAGTCCCATGACCATCAAAGAACAACTAATTCAAGAGATTGAACAAGCCCCGGAAAATTTGGTGATACAGTTACTAAGCTTTTTACATCTTCTGCAATCTCAGCCCCATGATTCTAGTCCAGTTGCTAATACATTAGAAAAACAACTTAAGTCGATCGATGGTTTTATAGTCATTCAAGAGAATAATTTACCATCAAATCTTGATTGGGTTTCCCTCGTTCGAGAAGAAAGAATTAGCGATCTGGTGTAACTATGAAAGTATTATTTGACACCAATATTTTCGTGGCTGCTATGATTGAATCTCATCCCAGCCATACCATCAGCTTACCTTGGATCAAACAAGCTAGAAGCAAAGAAATTATTGGCTATAACTCAACCCACTCGATCGCAGAACTCTATGCCGTCATAACACGGCTACCTTTGCTTAACTCTATCAACCCTAGACAAGCTCAAGAGATTATTATTAATAACCTAGAAACTTTCAACACCATTGATTTAGGAAGTGATGACTATCTGAAAATCTTAAAAAATGTTAGTCAACTAAACATTGTAGGAGGAGGAGTTTATGATGCAATTATTGCCCAAGCAGCCTTGAAAGCAAATGTAGATATTCTATTGACCCTTAACCCTAAACACTTCACACGACTTGGAGAAAATATGACAAGAATTATCAGAGACCCATCTTCTGAATAAAGTTAGACCTCCCGCACCAGAAACTTCAAACCCTAGCCAACGGTAGCACCGACTCCCTCTTCCAGCAACTTCTCGAAGAGACGAGGATATAGCGGTTTTCTAGATGTACATAGCAAAGTAATCGTTGTAAATTTCGGTGTTTTTCAAGACAGTGAGTTCAATTTCCTGGGCATCGGTATCAGTAGGCTGAGTTGCCACTGGTTCTTGGGGGATAAAATCACCACAGTATTCATTAGCGGGTACAGCCTCCTTCATCTTCTTGGGGTAAGCCAGATTGAGACTATTCATAATGGTGATGAACTGGCTCCGACTCCGATCGACAAACCGGGGATTCAATCGTTTCTCTTCCCCAATGGTGGAAACCGTGCGTCCCTTGTAGTCATGGGCGGGGTAGACCAAGGTTTCCTCGGGCAGGGTAAATAATCTTTGGGTAACGACATCGTAGAGAGTGCCAGCATCACCGCCTTGAAAATCAGTGCGACCACAACCCCGAATCAAGAGGGCATCCCCTGTTAACAGGTGGGTCTGATTAACTAGATACGCTAAGTGAGCATTGGTATGACCGGGGGTGGCGATCGCTTGAATAGTCACCGCTCCTAAAGTTAGGGTTTCACCATCAGCTAGGGATTGGTCGGCTTTAATCACCGCTGCATCTTGAGGTACGAGGATCTGGCAACCTCTTTGCTGGCGAAGCTGTCCGGCTCCTGTAATGTGATCGGCATGGAGATGGGTTTCGAGGCAGTAACGCAAGGTTAATCCCAATTCATCAATTATTTGCAAGTCCCGCTCTACATGTTCTAATACCGGATCCACCAACACGGCTTCCCCGGTTTGTTGATCGGCGATTAGATAAGTATAACTACTAGTTTCTGGATCAAGAAATTGCCGGAATAGTAAGGTTGAGGGGGAGGCTTGATGGAGAGGATCACCCACTAATAAGTGGCTAGTCGGAATCGCCCGGACTCGTAGGGGCAGCGATCGCAATAAAGTTTCAGCCAAAGCTTGAGCTTGACTCCGCAATTCGGGAACGGCAATAGTTTCCCACAAATCTCCTTTCCGGGGAGTGCCAATGGTATAAAAATCTGGGGAGGCTTTCCCTGTTTTGTCTACAATTGCGCCGTTAGCTTCCGTATCTATGCCTAAGCCAAGGGCGTTCGGGCTGATCAAACCCTGCGATCGCAAGCTTTCCACAAGGGGATGGGTCGATCGACCATAGTTAACCGCAATTCCCGTACAATTCACTACCCGATGAACTGCTAAGACATAATTAACTTGATAATCTTGATTTTGACTCTTGTTTTGCCGGGGCTGAATCGTTACCTCCACGCCTTGAGGAGTCTGTTCATAGCCTTGAATCCGCCCAGCAGCGATCGTCAATTGCCCAGAATTTAATAACTCATCAATCACTTCTGCGACTTGACTGGCAATCCGGTGGCGATGCACATCCCAGTAGGGGGAAACATGGCGCAAAAATCTTAGTTGTTCCTCTAGGGGTAACAGTTGCCAAAGTTTCTGAGTGAGGGGACGGAGGGAGTCAATTACGGATCGCCAGTCATAACCCTGGGATGCAGCAATTTTCACCTCTGATCGGAGTTGCTTAAATAAACCAAGGACAGTTTTCGGGGCTGATTCTGGGGTCAAGAAAGCAGGATAGGGTTTAGTTGGTTGGTGGCGTTGGGGCGATAATCCCCGGCGGGAGATGGCATAGATTTTGCCCCGGTGTTGACGCTCATGGAGGGATAGAACCATATCGACCATGGTTAGTCCTGTACCAATTAATAAAACCGGAGCATCTCGATCGAGGCTTGCCAAGGCATCAGCCGACCAAGCATTCCGGGCATAGTCTAGGGGTTGGGTTTGGGGCGGGGCGGTGGGGGAATTTCCTAGAGCAAGGACAACTTTATTAGTGGTGATGGTCTGGTGGTTACTTAGGGATAGTTTGATCTCCGAGGAATTTGGATCTGGGGGTGATAATTTTTCCACCGCTACGACTTCGGCGATCGCTCTTTCTAGTTTCACCTCAGTCGGAGCCGTGGCTTGGGCATCTTCTAGGATTGATTGGATATATAATCCGTAAACTTTGCGGGGAATAAAAGTACTAGCACTGATCTCCAAGGGCAGAAATGGGGCTAACTCCCGGTAGTTGTGGTAGAGCCAGCGTAAAAAATGCCCCCCATCCTTGGGAAATGCACTCATATTTCCTGCCGACACATTTAGTAAATGGCAGGTGGTAGCTGTACTATAGGCAATCCCCTGGCCAATCTGTTCCCGCCGCTCAATTAGCTTAATTGTTAGGGGTTGGGTTGCAGTTTTCAAGAGATGGACAGCCACCAAAGTTCCACTAAATCCGCCACCCACAATTGCGATCGTTGGCGGTACAGGTGCATTCAAAGTTTTCCGATCCATAGCGATTGCAGGTAAAAATTAAAATTGAGGAGTTTATTAGCTCGGCAATCCACAGAACTTAGACAATGCCATCTAAAGACTTGCTTTTTCTATGCCAAGATGCTAACTTTTATAGACTAATCTACGATATCTAGATCAATTTACAGTAGATTAGAACACATTTTACCTGCAAAAAATAATTGATGGTGCTAAAGAAGTAAGGATTTCCCCCGCGCTGCGGGGGAAATCCCTGCCCAAAGATCATTACCTTTTTAGGGCTATCAAATAATTATCAAGCTAAATTCAAGGGTAATCGGGTTATGAGTCAGGTTTTAGAAGAAGTATTGTCAGCTAACCAAGTCTATGCAGAAAACTTTGGGGAGAAAGGATCCTTGCCCCTCCCCCCCGGTCGTCACTTTGCCATTTTGACCTGCATGGATGCCCGGCTGGACTCAGCAAAATATGCCGGACTAGCGGAAGGAGATGCCCACGTAATTCGTAATGCGGGGGGAAGAGCCAGTGATGATGCTATTCGATCGCTAGTGATTTCCTACAAACTCCTCAGCACCAAGGAATGGTTTGTGATCCATCACTCCGACTGTGGAATGCAATTATTTTCTGATCAAATTATTCGTAATCTGCTAGCTAGCAGCCTAAAAACTGCCTCGATCGATGCCGAGGGTTGGCACGATTCTGGAGAAGGGGAAGGCTCCAACGAGGGAGAATTTGTTGATTGGTTGACTTTCTCGGACTTGGCAGAAAGTGTGGCAGTTGATGTGCAACGAATTCGCCATCATCCCCTAGTTCCTAAAGAAATCCCCATCTACGGTTTTATTTACGACGTAAAAACAGGCAAGCTGATCGAAGTTCCCAAAGCCACGGAAGTAGGTCAAGCGATCGGCTAATAACCTAATTAACATTTCCCTAACTTCAGGAGGTATCCCTTGTCAATTCTAGAGTTTACCAATCAGCAATTCTCATTATGGAAAAAGGAAGTAAGCAGGTATGCTAACTGACATTAAGAAAGAGATAACAAAGTAAGTGAAACAGCTAGGTTCGTTTGACAGTATTATCAGAGACTTTCGCCAAATACTAGAATCATTGCCAGATAAAAG
>CALRPI020000098.1:0-18119 GCA_943370025.1 Phormidium lacuna HE10JO
GGCGCGGAGCGCCCACAACAACGTCCAAATGCGTAAGTCCTGACTTTATCAATAATCTCTAAATTCTCATCGGTCATTTACAGCACTTTGCGTTCAAATGAGGCACACCACAAATATTGAAAATCTTATCAATGTTGGGTTTGAGAGTGGGTGGCTGTAGCCACCCACTCTCAAACTGCTGGATTAAAGTGGCTAGAAAGTCTAACTTTATGAATCTTTCAGAAACATTGATAAAGTTATAGAGTCAATATTAAGAATCAATTCTTTAGCGGTTGCTATACTTGGGATGATCCTTTTCCCGATGAATTCTTTGACCAATTTCTGAATAACCATCTCAAATAACCATGAATACTCGTTTTTTTTATCTTAGCCTTGCCGCAGTAGCAACAATTACAGGTTTCACTCCTGCCCTGATTCTGCCTACTTACGCCCAAACTAACCCCACCCCAGTGGGAATTACTCGCAGAATAGATTGTCGTGGAGGCTTTGCGGTAGAAACCAAGAGCTATGTAGTCAGTATTTGTTCTAATGCCAATGGTTCTTTTTATGTGGGGGAAGCTAAAGATGGCAGTGAATCATTAATCTTGAATGTTGCTGCTACGAATCAAGTCTACACATCAAGAAATGGTGGCTTTACCTACACCTTGAATATGAATGACCGGCTGCTAATTGTTACCACTCCCAACGGAGAAAGCTACTCAGAAAGTGTGATCAGAGTAATTAACTAATACAGCACTTTTCTAGGTTGAAAGTTTGCGCCCCCGCCATGTCCAACCCCAACCCGTCTCGGTTTTGATCACCGAACCGATCGCGATCGCCCCCACCAGAGAGCCTCCCAACCACCCCAGCCACCAATACTTGGTGGGGATTTTGGTGATTTCTCCCCCCAACTGCCGCAGATAAAATTGCATGGTCATGATCACCACCCCAATCGCGATGGTGAGGTTTCCCAGCACCGTCCAGCCCTGAGTGAAACCTTGCCAGAGACTTATTCCCAAAATCAGCCAAGGCAGGGGATAAATCAACACCATGATTACGGACAGGTAGAGCATTGAGCCGAGATTACGATCGCAGGATTGGTACATATTTTTTGTCCAACCTTCCCACAGACTCGACCACGATCGATACATCCGCACCGTTGCCCAGGTTGGGGCGGGGATCAATCGCAACTTAAAACCCGAAGATTTGACCAACCTTGCCAATTCCACATCTTCGACAATCTCCGCTGCCACGGTTTGGTGTCCTCCCAACTTCTCGTAGGTCGACCTGCGAAACAGCATAAACATCCCCGCGCCAAAGGCGTTGGGATGCTCTGGATTGTTCACATCACGGAAATTAAAGCCAATCATAATCGTCTGCATCAATACCGGTTGCACCAACCATTCGGCTAGGCAACCACAGATAACTTGGGGAACCGCCGTTAGTAGGTCGATCTGCTCTGATTCCATTTTCTGGAGTGCCGCCGCGATCGCCCCCGGTCGCAAACGCACATCGGCATCGATAAACAACAAATAATCACTGGTGATCTGCTGACTCACCTGATGGCAAGCCCAGTTTTTGCCGACCCATGTTTCACCTTCAGGACGAGGTGAGCCAGCCAAAATATGTAGCCGAGTATCAGCTAATTCTTGCTGTAAAGATTGCGCAATTCGCAAAGTCCGGTCTGTGGATTGATCATCCACCACCCACACCGCCACCCGATTAGTTGCCGCCGATGGAGGACTACTGGCTAAAGCCGCTTGAATGCAGTCTTCGATATTTTCCGCCTCATTGTAAGCCGGAATCACCACGGTGACCGTGGGGGAGTTGGCTGGAGAAATTGCCAAATTTGGGTTGTTTAATGCCATCTCTGGGGCATCGGGAATCAATGCCAATCCAGCAGTCACGGAGGTGGATAATTTACGAGTATAGATAGCGATCGCAATCCAAGAAATCAAGGCTAGGGCGATTAACATAGACATTCCTGAAGCTGCGATCGTAGAGTTTCATGTTCTAATTCTTGCCCGATCAGCACCAATTGATTTTGCTGTTTCCGGTCTAGCCATTCTTCATCTTCGATGCTGAATCTTTTGCCACTGAGGTGGAAAATATGCCGACTGGGGCTTTCGGCAAACCAAAGAATTCCCTTTGCTCGAAATACGCTTTCTGGCAGGAGATTATCTAGAAAGTTTTGGAATTTCTTGATCGCAAGGGGGCGATCGCTCTGGAAGGAAAGAGAGGTGAAACCATCGTTTTCTAGGTGGTGGGAATGGTCGTGATGATCGTGATCATGATGGTCGTGACTATGATGGGCATGGTCATGATGTTTGTGGCTGTCATGGTCGTGATTATGGCTTTCGTGATCGCAATTATCATGGCTTTCATGATTATGGCTTTCATGGTCGTGGCTATGATCTTCAACTTCGGGCTGGAAGTATTGATCAGATTCAAATAATCCCACACTGAGAATTAGTGGCAGGGGAGCTTGGGATTTGGTAGTCCGCATAATCCTTGCCCCAGACTTGATTTCCCGGACTCTTGTTTCTAGTTGATCTACTCGTTCTGGACTAACTAAATCGGTTTTATTGAGGAGAATAATATCGCCGTAGGCAATTTGATTATAGGCGGCTTCACTATTGAATAGGTCTAGGCTAAAGTTCTCTGAATCTACTAAGGTAATAATCGAATCTAGGCGGGTAAAATCTCGCAATTCAGTTCCTAGAAAGGTCAAAGCTACAGGGAGAGGATCGGCTAATCCAGTGGTTTCTACTACTAGGTAATCAATCTTTTTGTCACTTTCAAGAATGTTGTAAACAGCATTGATTAAATCATCATTAATGGTGCAACAAATACAACCATTATTTAATTCCACCATGCCTTTATCTGTGGTGGAAACAATCAGTTCATTGTCAATGCCAATTTCGCCAAATTCATTCACCAATACGGCAGTTTTCAATCCTTGCTGGTTGGTGAGAATATAGTTCAAAAGGGTAGTTTTGCCGCTGCCAAGAAATCCGGTAATGATGGTGACGGGTAAGCCTTGTTTGGGACTATCGAGGGTAGTATCTGGTTGGTTGGTGACAACTGGTTGCATAGTTTTAGGATCGGTTAATTAATAGGAATACAGATTTTTTATACTTTTGGAAAGATGGTCGAACCCCAACTTGGCTCCTATAGATTTTAGTATACTAGATTTTCCTTAACAACTTGGGGGTGAAGTGTTCGTTGATTCCAGCTCGATCGATGGCGTTGCAGCCCATTTTGAAAGCAAATTCATAGTCTTTCCCGGCACCGATCGCACTGTAGAAACCCACAGCAAATTCGATCGCTGCTTTATCGCCAATTTCTCGATCCATGCCGATGACGTAATCAATATGTTGGACGATCACCTGTGCTTGAACTTCGCTGTAGCAGGCGTTGAGAACGACGCATTCTAGGCGATCACTAAAGAGGCTGAATAAACCTGCCAAGGCTTGACCACTAATCAGTTTGAGTGTGCCATCAATTTCCTCGAAGGCTAACCCCTCTTCCCCGCCGCCATGACCGGAGAAATGAACAATCTGGGGATCGAAGTCTAAAAGAGCTTGGTTCAGGTCTCTGGAGCGAACGGCAACGGCACTTTTGATGGGTTCGGTGCCATAACCACTGAGGCGGAGGCGTTCTTTGATATCTCGTTCTTCTTCTTGGAGTCGGAGGGGGTCGGTATTTTTGGGATTTGCAGCCAGTAGGAGGATAGTTTTCAGCGGTTTCATGTTACTTTCTGCTTTTGGTTCAGGAGCGGGATTTGGATCGATTTTATTGTGCTGAGTGCCGAGATTACTTCCTTGGGAGATGATATTGCCGCCAACTACCTGACTGACTTCTTTTTGGAAAATATAAGTGTCACCCCGGCTTTCAGAGTTTGAGTTGCGCGATCGCCTATCTTCAACCCCATCTAGTAATTCTTGAATTTTATAGTCACGTTTTCCAGTAGAAAATTCTTGTTTGCCTCTAGCTTCAAGTTTAATCAATTCGTCATATTCTACAAACTGATTTGGGTCATCACTGGGAAGAGGAATATACTGCCTAGCTTTTAAGCCAGAGATAGTGCCATGAACTTTGGCAAAGGTGGTGCGAATGGTCGAGAGGAAACTGCGGCGGGTGGTGGGGTTGCCGGAAATGCGGATGAAAATTTTGGCATCTTCTAGATCGGCTTTGATGTAGGCTTTGTTACCTTCAAATTTCAAGATTACGCCAGTCCGCCAGAAGGTCTGCATGAAAATAAGCTGATACATTTCCACGGTGAAACGGGAGATGATGCTGTTGGGCAAAATGGGGTAGTGATATTCAAAAGTTAGGGTATCTTGCCATTCTCCGGTGTAGGGTTCAGATTTGGGCAAGAGGTCGGGGATCAGATAGGTGGGGATAGCGGGGGTAGTATCGAGGGGAAAACTTAGCTTAAATTTTTTCATCATGTCGAGGATGAAGAGTTTTTCTTGGTCTTCCCGATAGCAGTCGTCAGTCAAAATGCTTTGGCAGGTTTTCCATTCGAGTCTGCCTTTGTGTTCGGTCAGCAATTCATTGTTGTTGAGAATTTTATAAACTCCACCTGTGACCCAATCTGGCTTGAGAACGTTGGTATCTTTGAGGCGGGGATCGTCTCGGAAGTTGAGAATAATCCCTAGATCGTGGAGTAGCTTGATGAGTCTTGATTGCTCTGGGGCATCAGTAATCTTTTCTTGTTGGCAGAGTTGCTGATATTCGTAGTAGGGAATGTAGTCTGCTTGGCTTTGCTCTAATTTCGTTTTGACGGCAAACCATTGCTGGGGTAGCAGATCGAAGACATGATCCATCTCGGCTACTTGCTGAATAATTTCTTGGCGGAGGGTCTCGATACCTGTACCATCTTTGCAAGAAGTGGGGATAAATTGTTTGATATTTTCTCCATATTTATCTCTCAAGCCTTTTTCATCAAGGTCAAAACCAGTTTCATCGCACTTGTTGCCAACGATCAGAATCGGTGCATCTTTCCCAAAGGTTTGAATCAGTTTCAGCCAATATTCCACATCGCTGATGCGTTCGTCTTTGCGAGTATTCAGCACCAAAACATACAGGCTGCGCTCAGTCAAAAAGAACTGATGGGTGGCGTGCATAATCTCCTGTCCCCCAAAATCCCAAACCCGCAACCGCACGTTTTCTTCTCTGGCTGATACCTGCCATTCCCGAATATTTATTCCTTCGGTCTTGGGTTCGTTGGCATTAAATTCATTATCAATCAATCGCTTAACTAGGGAAGTTTTCCCCACATCCCCCCGCCCCACCAATATCACCTTTGCCTCGTTTAAAGGTTTTCGCTCTCCCTGTTTTAGCTTTTGCCAATAACTAAGAATCGCCGCCGGATTTTGATCTTTATTGAGAATCTCAACAGGAATAGGTAAAGAATTATCTCGTAGGTCAAGCGAAGTCAGAGAAGTTAAGTTGTTCAGGGAATCTGGTATCTGGGTTATCTGGTTATTATTGAGGTTAAGCTCTTTTAGAGAAGTTAAGTTGCTTAGGGATTCTGGTATAACACTTATTTGGTTATTATTGAGGTTAAGCGAAGTTAGAGAAGTTAAGCTACTCAAAGACTCTGGTATCTCAGTTATTTGGTTATAAAAGAGGTAAAGTAAAGTTAGAGAAGTTAAATTACTCAGAGACTCTGGTATCTCAGTTATTTGGTTATTATTAAAGTTAAGTGTAGCCAGATTAGTTAAGTTGCTCAGAGACTCTGGTATCTCAGTTATTTGATTGTTAGAGAGGGAAAGCCCAGTCAGATTAGTTAAGTTGCTCAGGGACTCTGGTATCTCAGTTATTTGGTTGTTAGAGAGGACGAGCCTAGTTAGATTGGTTAAGTTACTCAGGTACTCTGGTATCTCAGTTATTTGGTTGTTAGAGAGATAAAGTGTAGTCAGATTAGTTAAGTTGCTCAGAGACTCTGGTATCTCAGTTATTTGGTTGTTAGAGAGATAAAGCGTAGTCAGACTAGTTAGGTTGCTGAGGGACTCTGGTATCTCAGTTATTTGGTTGTTAGAGAGGTAAAGCCAAGTCAGACTAGTTAAGGTGGCAATTTCTGGAGGAATAGCTTTAATTCCTTTCTTTGATAAATCAAGAGACGTTGCTTTCTCCCTTGCCGCCTTAGCAATCACCTCCAACAACTCCGCTTCCGTCATCTTGCCACCTTCCTAAATAAATTTCCCACCCTCAAAACCTGAAAACTCAACTCGCCTATACCGCTTGGAGTATTTGAGGAGCAGGCAAAGGTTTTCCGGTTGCCTCATAATCTTCAATTAACAGTTCCAAAACTTCCTGAGCATTGGCGATCCACCTCCAACAACCCCGCTGTCCTCATTTTGCCCCCTTCCTAAATAAATTCCCCATCCCAAAAACTTGAAGATGCAATCTAAAAAGTAATTATTTCTAGCCCACGCTTTTTTACCAAGTGTAATAACTTAAGCGCAGTTCCACTTGGTTTCTTTTGCCCAATCTCCCACTTTTGGACTGTAGAGACACTCGTGTTTAACAAAGAAGCAAATACTGCCTGACTTACACGACAAGCTTCTCGAATTTGCTTAATTTGCTCAGGTTCTAGCAGTTCTACAGGAGGCAAACATAAGCGATCGAACTCCCGCAACGTCATCTGATCCATCACCCCAGCCTGATGCAAACCCTGAGCCGTTTCATGTACTGCCTCAAGAATTATTGACTTCTTCTTCACAAATCACCTCTATCAATTCATTCTTACTCTGAGCTACAGCCAAATCTTCTCTCGATAATGACAGCAGATGAGTTGATAACTTCTTCAAAGCTTCCTCTTCTTATTTGTTAATGTTGGCACGTTCATTTTTAGAAAAGCCAAATACAAAAATCCATCTGTCATCTTTATTTGTTGCTAGTAATGTCCGAAAACCGCCACTTTTTCCCCGCCCAATTCGAGCAACCCGTTTTTTGATTAATCCACCACCGAGATCAGCTTCATATAACCCCGCCGTTATTTCCTGCACGGCTCTACATAAACTAATTGTCTTTATCCCCTGCTTACGCCCCCAGCGATCAAACCAACGAGTTTTATAAATTGACATGACTTACTCTTTACTATAGCACTAGGTACTATAGAGTATAACGTAAATATGCGATCGCTTATACCGCTTGGAGTATTTGAGGCGCAGGCAAAGGTTTCCCGGTTGCCTGATAATCTTCAATTAACAGTTCCAAAACTTCCTGAGCATTTGCGATCATCTCCAACAACTTTGTTTTCATCATTTCCCCCCCCTGTTGCGATAGTAAAACGATTTTAATCTAGAAACCAATTTTCAATTCTTATATCCTCAAAGAACTGAAAATCTGCAACATTATTAGTCACCAAAATTAAATTATTAGAGTGAGCAATACTAGCTAGCAATCTGTCCATCCACAAAAGTAGGAATAGGTTTTGCTGGTTCAGAAATAATATTCGTATCAAGTAAGTATTGAAAACTCATAGAATAATCTCTCTTCCCCCACTGCGATCGCGCAGATCAGCAAAATCCTCATCAGTAAAGTTTATTCCTTCATTTTGAATAGCCAATCTAAATTCCTGTAATCCTTTCCAGAAGGTATTTTTTGTCGCCCCATTTTGAACCTCGGTTGGCAAATCAACTGCCTGTTTAACAAGCACAGCATTCTCTAAAATTGAATTAATTTCCTCCTCTAAAGTTCTTTGATTTGCTTGGGCAAGATTTTGCAGCATTTCCATCACAACTGGTTTAATCGTTTGCAAAGTAATTTGATTCATAATTTATCCTCACACAGGTTGCTCCAAAGGAATATCAATTTTTATAAGACCTGCAAAACCTCGCTGTATCTTCACCTAGTATAATTCAGTCCTTTCCAGACCAACATGCCCAGATGCGAGTTATACCACTTGGAGTATTTGAGGATCAGGCAAAGGCTTTCCGGTTGCCTGATAATCTTCAATTAGCAGTTCCAAAACTTCCTGAGCATTTGCGATCGCCTCTGCGTAGGTTTCACCATGAGTAAAATATTGCTGTAACTTGTGAGAAAACTCAGGAAGCTCCACCAAATAGCATTCGTCTTCATTAGACCAGACAATATTAATGCGATATTTATATCTTTCCATCATTTTTTATCCTCTAGAGCTTTTAATGCTGCCTCAACCAATTTTTCAAGATAAGCCTTCGCATCATCACCATCCTTACCAGCAATCAAGAGCGGAAATTCTGGCAAAAGAGGGTGAACCCACCTTTGATGACTTCCCCTAGTTCTAATCAATTGAAAACCTGCTTTTGAGAGGGCAGACCTTAACTCTCTAATCTTTCTAGGCTTTCGCTACTTTCATACCCCATCTGTTCACGACTAATATAACAAAGGATTTTATCCAAGCCAAATAATCTTCCGCAGTCATCACAAAGCCTACTCTAACTTACTAATCTTAACTAAAATATAGCGATCCTAATTGAGTTTAGAATTTTAGAGGGTTGAGAACGTCTAACCCGAAGGGTTAGCCGTTCTCAACCCATTTAGGATGGCTATATCCTGCCGCAACTCACACAAACCAAACCACTCAAACAAATCCATCTCATCCCCTAACGTTCCTGCTGCAAACTGCTCTTGAAACTGCCTCGAATCCAGCTTATAAATTTCCTCAAACTTGCTAATATCAAGATTGTAACTAGCCAACTTCTGACGATGGCGAGTTAACACAACATTTAGTAATTGACTAAGAGCGTATATATAAAGTAAATATTTAGGCGGTCAATCGACGCAGCATAATCCTTGTCATTGCCGCATAAATAGCTGATTCACTCATTTCTGGCAATTTCTCATAATCTTTGCTTAGCCGACGGAACCAATTCAGCCAGCCAAATGTGCGTTCCACTACCCACCGTTTTGGGAGGATTTCAAACTGTTCCGTTAGTCGCTTCATCACCTCTACACGAGCTTGAAGCATTAACCAGACTACCAGTGCAAACTTATCTCCGCTGTAGCCTGCATCCACCCACAATACTTCTACTTTTTCTAGTACCTCTGGATGCTCTTCTAGTAACTCCATTAGGGCATAAGCGGCTAATACCCTCTCTCCTCCATTTGCTTCGGCTACTACGACCTTCAATAATAATCCTAGGCTATCCACTATGGTCTGACGTTTACGTCCTTTTACTCCCTTGCCACCATCAAATCCATATACCTCCCCCTTTTTTCTGTCGTTTTTACCGACTGGCTATCAGCCGCTATTGCTGACGGTTGTGTTGATTTTCCTAGTTGTTTTCGCACTTGGTCTCGTAGTTTATGGTTCAGTTGTTCCCAAAATCCTCGTTTTTGCCACTTGCGGTAGTAGGCATACACGGTGGAACTAGGGGGAAAATCTTTTGGCAGCATCTCCCATTGACATCCACTTTTGAGGTGATAGTAGATGGCATTACACACCGCGCTCATGTCTGTAGTTCGGGGATGTCCTCCCGGTTTAGCTGGGGGAATCAGTGGCTCTAAGATCGCCCATTCTTGATCACTTAGGTCACTGGAATACGTTGATTTAGTCATTCCTATTCCTATTTGTCTTAAACTTGTTTTTTGAAGTTTATGCTACTTTCTTCTTTTTTTGTCCTACTTCAGCTTTACTTTATAAATGACCTCTAAGGAAAGAAAACACCTATTAAAAGGTAAAATATCTCTCTAGCCATGACGAGAAATGAAAAATAATCAACCATGACAGAGATCAAAGAAGTAATTGGGATTGATTTGGGAGGAACAGCCATTAAACTAGGTCGGTTTTTGGCTGATGGTACTTGCCTCAACTCTCATACCATCCCCACACCCCAACCCAGTACCCCAGAAGCAGTTTTAGCCGCCCTAGTCGAGGGAATTAAATCACTAACTGCTGAGCAACCAGAACTGCCTAGGGCGATCGGTCTCGGTATCCCCGGACCTGCGGATATTTCCGGCAAAATTGCCAGAGTTGCCATCAATCTCGCTGGCTGGCATGATGTTCCCTTGGGGCATTGGCTAGAAGAGAAAACTGGCTATCCCGCTGTATTAGCCAATGATGCCAACTGTGCTGGTTTGGGGGAAGCATGGTTGGGGGCTTCAAGAAACTTTCAGGATTCCTTGCTTTTGACCCTCGGTACTGGGGTCGGTGGGGCGATCGTCCTTGGCGGCAAACTATTTGTCGGTCACCAAGCCGCCGCCGCAGAGTTGGGGTTAATCACTCTCTACCCAGATGGTCATCCTTGCAACAGTGGGAATCGGGGTTCTCTGGAGCAATATCTATCGATCGGGGCAATCCATAGAGCAACCGGATTGGAACCTATCACCCTAGGGGAAATGGCTCAGGCAGGAGATGCTAAAGCATTGGAATTTTGGGCAGAGTATGGGCGTAATTTAGGTATTGGCTTGACCACACTAATCTATATTTTCACTCCAGAGGCGATCGTCCTTGGCGGTGGCATTGCCGCTAGTGCAAAGTTTTTCCTGCCCGCAGCCGAAGCAGAAATTCAGCAACGGGTCTTGCCCAGTTCGAGGGCGGGACTACAAATTCTCCCCGCAGAATTGGGGAATCAAGCAGGCATGGTCGGTGCTGCCAAGTTAGCTTGGTCTTTGGTAGATATTGGCTGATATAGCAACCGCCAAGGGGGTTGAGATGTTTTATGTGGTGGGAACCTCCGCTTCGCGGAGGTTCCCACCACATAACCCAATACTTTCTTCGCAGACTCAGAAAATAGGGATATTCTCGTCACCAGATTTGGGAGCAGGTGGAGAAATCCTCCTAGGTTTTTGAATTTGGCATGTCTAGAGCGATACTTGTATAGGGAAGGATTAAAAATAGCAATAAAAAAGATAGTAATGATTGTAATTCCAGCGATCGATATTTTGGACGGGAAATGTGTCCGCCTCTACCAAGGAGACTACGAGGCAGCAGAGGTTTTTAATGACGACCCTGTAGCCGTAGCCCAGCAATGGGTAGACCAAGGCGCAACTAGGCTGCATCTGGTAGATCTAGATGGTGCCAAACAGGGCAGGGTAATTAATGGAGAGATCATTGCCGCGATTGCTCGCCAAATTTCGATCCCAATTCAGATCGGCGGCGGCTTAAGAGACGCAACTAGTGTCAGGCAAGTTTTAGAACTAGGTGTGGCTCAGGTGATTTTGGGAACGATCGCCGTCAAACAACCAGATTTGGTAGCACAGTTGTGTCGGGAATTTCCTAAACAAATCCTTGTCGGCATTGATGCCCGCAATGGCAAAGTTGCCACCGATGGCTGGTTAGAAACCTCAGAAGTTACAGCCACCTCCCTCGCCCAAACCATGGTTAACCTGGGAGCTGCGGGCATCATTTACACCGATATTCATCGAGATGGCACCCTCAGCGGCGCGAACCTGCCTGCTCTGCGGGAGATGGCAGAGTCAGTCCAAATTCCTGTAACTGCTTCTGGGGGCATTAGCTCTATTACTAATCTTCTCAGTCTCCTTGCCCTAGAACCGCTGGGAGTTACAGGGGTAATTGTCGGAAAAGCTCTCTACACTGGAGATATCTCCCTCAAAGAAGCTCTGCAAGCCGTAGGAGATGGCAGACTACAGGATATTCCTTCAGATTTGGGGTTTTCTACCTTTGCCTGAAAATTCCCTCGGCACGGCTCTAGGTGTAGCGATCATCAATGGGTTGAACAAAACTCACATCAAGATTAGGTTTGAGAGTGGGTGGCTGTAGCCACCCACTCTCAAACTGCTGTAAACGCCGTATCTAGGTTTTAGCCAAGAGGTGGTAGGGGCTGGTGAGTTTGTCTAGTTGCTTAGTCAAAAGGCTGAGGAATAAGCCCACATCGGTGACTACGCCGACAGATTCGATCGATCCTCGATCGCTCAACTTCGTCACCACCGCCGGGTTGATATCCACACAAACCATCTTCACCCCCGCCGGAGTCATATTACCCACCCCGATCGAGTGGAGCATGGAAGACAACATCAGGATCATATCTGCCCCCCGGATCAACTCTGAGTAATGTTCTTGAGCCTTGATCAGATCCATCTGGGTATCTGGCAAAGGTCCATCATCCCGAATAGAACCCGCAAGGGAGAAGGGAATCCCCGCTTTGACACATTCATAGAAAATCCCTTGACTGACCATGCCCTGTTTCACCGCTTCGGCAATACTGCCGTAGCGACGGACGTGATTGATCACCTTGAGATGATGGCGATGCCCACCACTGACTGCGGTGCCTCGCTGCATATCCACCCCTAGGGAAGTACCCATCATCGCTTGTTCCATATCATGGACAGCGATCGCATTTCCCCCCAAGAGGGCTTGGACATAGCCTTCCCGGACTAACCGCGCTAGATGTTCACCACCGCCGGTATGGATGACCACAGGACCCGCTGTGACTACCACCTTGCCGCCCTGATCCCGAATTTGTCGTAGATCCCAAGCCACCTGCTCCACGACTATTTCCACTCGCCGCTCGCTGGAAACACTGCCAGACATGAAACTAAATTCTTGGCTGCTGCGGGTTTCCCTAGATTCGGTTTTGCGGATGGTTCTGATGCCCCCCACCCCAACCATGACGCGATCGCCCTTCTTCAGATCCCGCAAGAGTTTACATTCAGCCGTAATCTTGGTTTCCTTAACTCCTTTACCTCCTTTACCGACCTTCCCTCCTTTACCTCCTTTACCTTTACCGACCTCATCCTCAAAATTAACCACGATCGCCCCATCCATTCTCTGTTTCTGGACGATAATCCATTCTCCCCGCACCCGAATTTCCGTGGGATAGATAGTACTGACATAGAAATCATCGGGAGCCACACCAGATTTGACGACCTCCTCTAGCTGGGCATCCCGGACATCTTGGGGCATATCCACCGCCCCTAGGTCAATCAACCGAGAGACAATATCCTCCATGATTTCCCCAGAAGGAGCCGAAACTTTCACCTCCGCCGCCGAGGTACTTTGGCGTTGCTCTCCCAGATTAAAGTTAAGCACTTGAAAGCTGCCGCCATTCTCGGTGATGCTGTCTAAGGCTCGGCTAATCAAACCAGAATCCAACAGATGCCCTTCTAGGCGAATTGTCCGGCTGGCTACGGGAATGTTGGCATGGACTGCCTCATGAACTGGTTCTGTCACTCGGAGGGTCAAACATTTGGCTGCTCCCCCCGCCTTGAGAAATTCCGTCAAGGGTGTTTCGATAATCTCAAACCCCAAGCTGACCAAACGTTCCTTGAGTTTGGCAGTAGCTTTGTTCATAATGATCAGGGAATTAATATTCACTGCATTACAGGCAAAGTTGGCGGCATCTGCCTCTTCTACGGCAATTCTTTTCTCTGGGGGAACCCGCATTTCAATCAGGCGATTGGAGTAGGAATCAAAAGCCTGTGGGTAATAGAGCAGATAGCCGTTGGCGAGGGGACAGAAACAGGTATCGAGGTGGTAGAAGCGATCGTCCATCAGGCGCAAAGATAGGACTTCGATATCTAACCACTTGGCAATGTAGGCGTGGGAATCTAGTTCCGATCGAAAGCCATAGCCCGCCCACAGCCAGCGTCCTTCCCGATCCAACAGGGCATCCCCAGCCCCTTCAAAGGGTAGATCTTTGGGCAGTTCAAATACCTCGAATCCTTGGGCAGCGAACCATGTTTTGAAGTAGGGTTCTTCTCCTTGCCGTTCCTTATGGAAAAAGCGGCTCAGGACTACCTTCTTGCCTAAAACTAAACCCGCATTGGCGGTGAAGACCAGATCGGGAACGCCTTTTTCTGGGTTGATCAAGTCGACGATCGCATGGTCTTTAATCAGGTGATGCAATTTTTCCCATTGGTCTACGGCGCGATCATAGGTGGCTTTGCCAATATTGCCTTCCATCCACGGATTGATTACATAATCCACATGGTAATGGTCAGGAGCGCACATTAAAAAACGTAGTGTATCAGTCATAATAATTATATATTTTGGAGAATAGCCCTGTTGTTGCAGAGAATCTTGTTACCGGGAATCTTGATAGTCATCAACTAACAAGGTATTGAGTCTCAATACCTTGCAGAAGAATAATTACTTTGCATTCCTGCCTCGTAGGAGGATGTCTGAGAAGTCTGGCGGTTAAAACTGCGACTACAAGAACAAAGTCCGCCGTCACGGACTAAGAAAAATCTGGAACTTTCTGCAACCTGCATAGGTAGGCTTTGTTTTTGTAGCTGCTACTTTAGTTAACCAGATACCCTTTTCAGACATTCTCTAAGATAGAACTTACGCATTTGGACGTTTTTGCTGGCGCAGAGCGTCAGTAAAAATGTCCAAAACCCTAAATAATTCGTTGGCATTGCCTAAGTCCTATAAGAATAAAGTTAGGGTAATATTATAATCTTTCTGGGGAGATAATCATCCCCTAGAGATAGCTACTGTTAATCATTCCCTGACATTCAAGACTGTTAATAATTAGGACTTGCGGTTTCTTCCCCATGGCCACACTAATCATGACTCCTTCCCCAGCTATGCTAGCTTCAGTGATCGTCCGTGATCCTCTGATTGTTGGTTTGCAGACAAAGGTGACGGAGGCGATCGATCTGATGGCTAAAATGCAGGCAAGCTACGATCCACTCTTAGAGCACCAATCAATCAATTACCAACTAATAGATGATCAATTAATAGATAACCAATTAATCGATCCCAAATTATTAACAGGAAATATCTCTAGAAAATTAGATAATTTACATAATTTGGTGCGATCGAGTTGTGTTTTAGTAGCGGTCGAGGGAGAACTCGTAGGAATTTTTACCGAGCGGGATCTGGTGCGGATTCTGGCACAGCCTCATTACCAGCCCCAAGCTCTTGCCGATCTAACTATGGTTGAAGTGATGACTCATCCAGTTTTCACTTTGTCGGAATCTGTCCTCACAGATATCTTTGCTGCTGTTAATTTATTACTGCAAAAACACCTCCAGCCCTTGCCAATTGTCAATACAGCCAATCAAATTGTCGGTCTAGTCAGCCACGAAACCTTACTCCAAATTGAAAAGCAGCAATTACAGGCACACTTCCATCAGAGCGAAGCCCAGAAACAGGCAATGCTGATGGCAATTCCTGATTTAATCTATTGCATTAGCTCTGAGGGTATCTATTTAGAGGGCTTTTCCAGTAATTCTGTCGCCAATTTACTGCCTGCGGATATTAACCCGATCGGCAAGCATATTTCCCAGCTTTTACCGCCAGAGATTGCCCAGCGCAAGTTAGATATGATCCGCCAAGCTTTAGCCACAGGCAAGATTCAGATTTGTGAACAGAAAAATCTCATTGATGGCAAAATTCAGTACGAAAAAGTTCAGATGGTCAAGCTCAATGATCAAGAAGTATTAGAAACTGTTCGCAACATTACAGAGCATCGATATCAAGAACAAATTCTGGCTGGACAACAGCGGGTGCTAGAAATGTTGGCTAGGGGGGCATCGCTGTCTGATATTTTACAGCAGCTAATTCAAGTCACCGAAGAACAATCACCAGAAATGCTGGGGTCGATCTTGCTTTTGTCAGAGCAGCGTCTATGGTATGGGGTAGCCCCCAGCTTGCCTGAGGATTATATTAATTTAAGCAATGGTTTTTTAGTTGGCGATGGAGCTGGTTCCTGTGGGACTGCTGCCTATCGGAAACAGCAAATTGTGGTAGCTGATATTGAGCATGATCCCCTCTGGCAAGATTACTGGCAGGTGGCTTTGCAGTATAACTTGCGGGCTTGTTGGTCTACACCTATTTTGGCGCAATCGGGAGAGGTGATGGGAACCTTTGCCATGTATTATCGAGAGCCTCGGCTGCCTACTTCTCATGACTTGGATCTAATCAAGGTGGTGGTGCATTTGGCAGAGTTAGCGATCGCCAGAAAACGATCAGAAGAAGCATCTCAAGCCAACGAGTCACGCTATCGACTACTGGCGGAAAATACCAATGATCTGATTTGTTTACACTCCCTAGATTGTAAGTTTGTTTACGTCAGTCCTTCCTGTAAATTACTGCTCGGCTATGACTGTGAGGAATTAATTGGGCAGACTTTCTATAATTTTGTTCACCCAGAAGACCGCGATCGCTTTCATCGAGAAGCACAAATAGCCCTACACTCCTTACAATCTGCTAAACTTCAGCCCATTACCTACCGAATGCGCCAGCAATCTGGAGATTATATCTGGCTAGAAACCTTAACTAAATCGATCGTTGATGTTCAAGGTCAGATCATCCAACTCCAAACCACTTCTAGGGATATTACCGAGCGGATTCAGGCACAGGAGAGTCTGAGGTATGGAGCCTTTCACGACTCTTTAACCGGGCTGCCCAATCGAGACTTATTGATAGAGCGTTTGGAATTGGCAATTAGCCGCATCAAGCACCACTACAATTACCACTTTGCCGTCTTATTTCTTGATTTAGACCGCTTCAAAGTGATTAATGATAGCTTAGGTCATGGGGCTGGTGATCAATTACTAATTGCGGTTGCCCACAAGCTGAAATCTATCCTCCGCAATAGTGACTTAGCTGTGCGTTTAGGGGGCGATGAGTTTGTGATTCTTTTGGATGAGATCAAAGATAT
This sequence comes from Phormidium lacuna HE10JO, assembly GCA_943370025.1. Classification (GTDB taxonomy): domain Bacteria; phylum Cyanobacteriota; class Cyanobacteriia; order Cyanobacteriales; family JAAUUE01; genus JAAUUE01. Next base: position 16,548 of record CALRPI020000098.1, read on the forward strand.
TCAAGATGCGGTGCGGGCAACCAAAAGGGTCTTCCGGGAATTGGCAATCCCCTTAGTTATAGAGGGACGAGAACTCTACATCAACACGAGTATTGGAATTGCCTTTGGGACTCATGCCTATACTCAAGCCGCTGATATTCTCCGGGATGCAGATATTGCCATGTATCAGGCCAAGAAACAGGGGCGGGGCAGCTATGAAATCTTTAATACAGCTATGCATAAGGCAGCATTACACCGACTCCAACTAGAAAATGATCTGAGGCAAGCCTTAGAAAGGCAAGAATTGGTGGTGTATTACCAGCCAATTATTGACCTCCGGGAAATTCGGGTCACCAAGAGCGTGGTACAGCAAGACTCTAGGAAAATTCGCCCGGAGCAGATTGTGGGTTTCGAGGCTCTAGTCCGTTGGCAGCACCCCCAGTGGGGTCTATTATCTCCTTTGGAATTTATTCCTTTGGCGGAGGAAACGGGGTTGATCGTCGCTCTCGATCGCTGGATCTTTGCTACTGCTTGTAAACAGTTAGCAGATTGGCAAACAAGGTTTCCTTGCTATAACCTAAAAATGAACATGAATCTTTCTGCCCAAGATCTAATACAAGGTGATCTGATTGCCCATATTGATGCTGTTCTGGCAGCGACTGGGGTCAGTGGAGCATCTATCACCATCGAAATTACGGAAAGTACTCTCATTGATGATATTAATCAAACTATTGCTCTCCTAGAGCAGTTAAAAGCCAGAAAAATTCAGGTGAGTATTGATGATTTTGGGACTGGCTATTCTTCTTTGAGCTATCTACCTCGTTTACCTGCGGATAACTTAAAGATCGATCGCTCTTTTGTGGGGCATATGGAGCAGGACAACCGGAACTATCAAGTGGTGAGTACGATCATTGCTCTGAGCAATCAACTGGAGTTGGGAGTAGTGGCAGAAGGAATCGAGACCATCCAGCAACTCCAGTGGTTGCAAGAATTGGGTTGTGAGTTTGGTCAAGGTTATTTATTTGCCCAGCCCTCCCCTAGTCAGGCAATCGAAGAACTGCTCTTCAACTCTTACCTAGAGCGGAACTATTACCTAGAACATGGTTAGTTCATACTGCACCAGCCGATAGCTTTTTACTGGGGAATCTGATCAGGATTAATCCCGATCGATCTCAGATACCTTGCCAATTTCTCCTTTTCTTGACGTATTTGATCGGCGATCGCTTCTGCCTCTTCCTTTGCCCTCCGTTCTTGAGCCACTAATTCTTCGGCGGTTTGGTAGCGCTCTTCAGCAGTTTGGTATCGTTCTTCGGCGGTTTGATAGCGATCACCCTCCTCGTTGTACCAATAGAGCCATTCCCCCAGCCAACCACCAGAAGATTGTTCTTCATAACCAATGCCTAAACCAATCTCTGGCAACCACACCATCTTTTCTCCCGGTTGGAGTTGGTATGCCCCTGAGATCAACTTATAAACTTCTAAACCTTGTCGCTGTTTACGAGTTCTTCTTTTTTTACCAATAAGAGGGTTGAATACCACATAGTACAAAATCCCCATAGATTGATATTGCTTTAGCTTGGTCTCGTATTCACC
>CALRPI020000099.1:0-17346 GCA_943370025.1 Phormidium lacuna HE10JO
ATCCAGTTCTGGTTGAAAACTTGTGGCTTTGACTCGTAGTATTTGTTGTTCTCGTGCTGCTATGTTCATTGGAGGTTGCTTGGATCGCTTTATCCTCCTTACTTTCCCCTATTATTTATTAGTGGCGAATAAATAATGACACTAACTCAATTGCATTGAGCACTTTCTGGCGCAGATCGTAGCTATAGGCTTTTGCCATAGTTTTTCACCGATGTATGACACTTTTCTCTTTATTATATATCACGTCCTAATTATTCTGTTCAGTACTATATTAGATGGAAATTTTCTGTCTAATCTGACTATAGGGTATATAGGCTGAATGTCAAGATTCGGGCTAATCAACCTATACAGGACGTTACACGGAAAAATTCTGCCTAATGTCCCATCTCTACTTTGCCCTTGGTTCCTTTGCCGAGGAACAGCACTAGAGGCAGGGAACAGAGAAACACAAACCCCATTAGGCGAAATACATCAGCGTAGGCTAGGACGGCGACTTGTTTATTAATCATCTGTTCGAGAATGGCGATCGCCTGTAAATGGGCAGTGCCGGGATCAGCCCCCTTGCTCTGAAACAAGCTGGTTAAACTACTCAAACGTTGCTGGGTTTGGGGATCGGCAGCACTGAGGTGAGCTAATAGAACAACCTTATGAAAAGCCGCCCGTTGTTCCAGAACTGTCGTAATCACCGCAATCCCGATACTGCCCCCCAACTGCCGAGTTAGGTTAGAAAACCCGGCTCCGGCGGCAACTTCTTGCTTGGGTAAATCCCCCAATGTTGCCATACTGAGAGGCACAAACATCATTACGGTGGCGAGTCCCCGCCAGATCAAGGGATAAAATAGTTGGTCTGTGCCAGTTTGGGGAGTGATATTTGCCAGTTGAAAAGCAACTAGGGCAGTGCCGATCGCCCCTAATCCGACCAATAAGCGCTTATCGACCTTGCTAGTTAATCGACTGAAGGGAATAATAAACAGGGCAGAACACAAGGCTCCGGGAGCTAATAGCCAGCCTGTTTGGGTGGCAGAAAAGCCTAAAATTGTCTGGGCAAATAAGGGAACAGAAAACAAGATGCCGTATAGCCCCATTCCCAGCACGCCAAAAAACAAACTCCCCGCCGCTAGGCTACGATGCCTTAATACTCGTAAATCAACGGCTGGGTTTCTGATCCGTAATTCTTGCCAAATAAAGAGAATTAAACCCACCACTGCGGCGATCGCTAAACCGATAATAAACTGCGACTCAAACCAGCCATCCTTTTCTCCTTCCTCCAAAAAGGTCTGCAAACTGCCAATAGCGATCGCGAGTAAGCCAATCCCCCACCAATCAACTCGTTGTCTCGCAATGGTAGTAGGGCGATCTGGTTGCAGAAAGATAATCGCCATCACCACTGCCACAATCCCCAAGGGCAGATTGACAAAGAATATCCATCGCCAACCGAGGGCATCGGTTAAATATCCCCCCAGCGTTGGACCGATCGCAGGACCCGCTAAAGCCACGACCCCAAATAATCCCTGCGCCACTCCTTGCTCTGCGGGGGGAAAGGTCTCATACAAAATCGTCTGCCCTTTAGCCAACAAACCACCCCCGCACAATCCTTGCAAAATCCGCGAACCAATCAGCATCGGCAAATTCACGGAAAATCCGCACAGCACCGAAGCGATCGTAAAACCGATCAGGGAAAATATAAAATAGCGTTTCTGTCCAAATCTTTGCCCCAGCCAAGCCGATAGGGGAATCAGGATCACATTCGCGATCGCATAGGCGGTGACCACCCAACCAACTTCGCTAATGGTTGCCCCTAGGTTAGTTTGGATATCTTTCAGTGCCACATTGACAATACTGGTATCAATGATTTCCACCAGAGCCGCGAGGGAAGCCGTCAGAGCAATAATCCATTTCCTCGCTCCCTGCACATAACCAGCCTGATCTATACTAGCCGTTCGGGATGAGGGCGATCGAGGTTTAGTACTTGCCATAGTTTTTATTTAGCCGATTGCGTATCTACCGTCACCGTGACACTCAAGCCGGGACGGAGGTGATGGTAGGGGTCACTCTGGGGGGCAAAGGTCAGGCGGACTGGAACCCATTGGGTGACTTTGTTGAAATTCCCGGTGGCATTATCCGGGGGAATCAGGGCAAAACTAGCTCCGGTGGCGGGACTAATCCCGGCGATCGTGGCGGAGAATTTTTCATTGGGATAGGCATCGATCGTGACGATGGCTGATTTCCCCACCTCTAATTTATGAAGTTCGGTTTCCTTGAAATTAGCTTGGACATAGATTTGCTCTGCATTGAGTGGAACCAAGGAGAGTAACGGCTGACCCACTTGGGTTTTTTGTCCCACTTGGGCAGTAAGTTCCCCAATGTAGCCGCTAATGGGGGCGCGAATTACCATGTATTCCATTTGTTGCTTCACCAAAGATAGGTTGGCTTGGGCTTGCTTCACCTGAGCTTGGGCTAACTGTTGTTGATCCTGCTTCACCGTCACCCCTTGCTCACTGACTTGGGTTTCCGTCAATTGCCCTTGGGTCACATCTACATTGGCTTGAGTTTGGGCTAGTTGCGCTTGAGCATTGGCGACATCTGCTTCAGCTTGGCTCACGGTTTGTTCCACCGCCGCTAGGTTGGCTTGGGCATTGGTATAGGCGGCTCTGGCTGTATCCGCTTGTTGGGCAGATACAGCTCCTTCGCTATAAAGCTGGCTGTAGCGTCGCCAATCTGCCTCGGTTCGCCCCACTTCCGTCCGGGCTTGGGCAACTCTGGCTTGGTTGGTACTCACTGTAGCTTGGCTCTGGGCGATTTTGGCTTGAGCAGCTAAGACTGTGGCTTGGTTGGCATTGATCCTCGAACCGGCTTGTTGGAGTTGGGCATCGAAGGTCTGGCTGGTAAGTTGCACGGTGTCTTGGGCTGTCTTGAGTTGGGCATTGGCGATCGCCACTCCCGCCTCAGCCTGTTGGAGTTTCCAAGGTAAATCTTGATCGGTCATCACCACTAACACCTGCCCTTCTTCCACATAGTCGCCTTCTTTAACTAGAACTTGCTGGACATTGGCAGAAATCTTGGCGGCGATCGGCGAAAGGTGTCCTTGAATTTGGGCATTTTCTGTACTCACATGGGTACTGGCAAATTCCCAATACTTCCAGCCGCCGATCGCGAGAGTGCCGAGGGCGATCGCCCCGATCGCCAGAAATAGAGGGTTTTTCTTTTTGGGAATGGTTACTGGGGGCAGAGTATCCCCGGTCTCTTCTTTAGTTGGAGTTTCTGCCTCCGCTGTCTGGATGGTTGTAACTTCCTCTAGTTGGGGTGTTTGACTAGGTACTTTGCCATTAGTGGAAGTGGCAAGATTTTCTGATGCGGCTGGTGTTAATTGAGATTGGGACATTATTTATCTCCTGATTTATCTCGTGAGTGATGAAAATCAACCAAGTTCTCGGCATTTTGCAGAGATTTTCCTAAAGACTGTTGGGGATTAAGCCCTTGAATAAATAGATCAACGCAAGATTCGAGGTAGCGATCGCGGCTGTAGTGACGAGTTAGGGGAATATGGCGGCGTAAAGCTCCCACCAAAATCATCCCGGTGAAGAGATCCACCGCCAAAGTCACATCCAACTCTAGGGGCAAGTTGCCTTGGTCTTGATGGTGCGCTAAATAATCAATTAAGTTGTTCCGCAGAGGAATCACCCCTTCTTGCAAGAAAGATTGCGCTTCTTGGGGATGGCGCTCTGCTTCACCAATAAACACCCGGACTAAGGCTTGGTATTCCTCCAGCATCTCGTCATAATTTCGGGCATAGTAGAGCAGATCAGTCCGCAGGTCTCCGGTACATTCATCGTTCCGGCTGAAGGCTTCTGCTTGCTGGCGGGTCATGTATTGAGCAACGCTACGGAGCAATTGTTCTTTATTTTGAAAATGCCGGAACAATGTCACTTCACTGACTCCGGCAACCCTTGTTATTTCCCTAGTCGTCGCTCCCCCAATCCCTGCTTGAGCCATAACAGCGATCGCTGCTTGGATCAGGCGTTCCTTAGTGCTGACTTTGCTGGGACTCGATTTTGGCATATTTAACTATCAAGTATGTAAGTACTTGCTTACATTATAGAATTTATGGAACGTTATGTAGCAATTTAGTTGTCAAACCAGAAAGATTTTGATTACACTGCCTAGAGTGAAAGTAGTTACCAACTCGTGGGTTTGGATAGGCTTAGTGATGCTGAAAATTGCGATCGAAGTTCCTGATGCTGCTTTGACAATTTCATAGGTTCAAATCCTATATACCCCGCCATTTTAGGGGTATTAGCCAAGTGGTTAAAGGCAAAAGACTCTTAATCTTTCTAAAAACCGGGGATTCAATCTGTAAGAGAAGCGCTCTATCTAGTCTTGGCTGGGGTGAGCAGGCTGGGTGCGGCTTTGTGGGTGTGAGGATACCGTTAGGAGGCTATCTAGACCAGAATTAATGGCAGTAATGCTGCGGGAAATACCCAAGGCAAAACCTAAATTAGTTTGTAGTTTAGGTAAAGAACTAACTCAATTTCATCCCCGTTGTTCTCAACTGATTTTCTTACAGAGTGGTTTTCCGGGAAGTTCAAAACCATATTGAAAATATTGTTATAGTAAGTGCCATTCTAGTTAGGACGGGGACGTTTTTGAGGGCGCGCTCCGCGCGCCCTCAAAAACGTCCTAATCAAATCGGCGACTACTATATTTTATAGCCGTCGCTTAGCAGGTTATGTTGTAGGAACCCCCTTGGTAGTTGCTAAATGTTTCTTGCCAGCAGAATTTGGCAAGTATTATCTATTGCCAATAAATATGACTTTGGTTATGCTACCTATGTGGTGATGTTCCAACTCGTGAGTTTGGTCTGGCTTAGTAAAGCTGAAAATTGTTATCTAAGTTCCTGATATGCTGCCACGCCTATAGGTTCGATTCCTGTATACTCCGCCATTTTAGGGGTATTAGCTAAATGGTAAAAGCAAAAGACTCCCAATCTTTCTAAAAACCGGGGATTCAGTCTGTAAGAGAAGCGCTCTACCTAGTCTCGGCTGGGGTGAGCAGGTTGGGTGCGGCTTTGTGGGTGCGAGGATACCGTTAGGAGGCTATCTAGACCAGAATTAATGGCAGTGATGCTGTGGGAAATACCCAAGGCAAAACCTAAATTAGTTTATGGTTTAGGTAAAGAATTAACTCAATTTCATCCCCGTTGTTCTCAACTGATTTTCTTACAGAGTGGTTTTCCGGGAAGTTCAAAACCATATTAAAAATATTGTTATTTTATGTTTGCTACTATTAAGAAACTTATGTTTACAACTATTAAAGTCGAAGCGAATGAACGAGTTTTAATGTTTCGTGATGGCAAATTCATTTCAATCCTAACTCCCGGCAATTACCGCTTTTTTGATCCGGGGAAAGAGATCGCGATCGAGAAACATAACCTAGAAACCCCAGTCTTTGAAAGCAAATATATTAAAACTCTCCGCAAAGAATACCCCCGAGTAGTTGAGCAATATTTCACAGTAGTTGATCTCAAAGACAACGAAATGGGCATAGTTTATGGTGATGGCAAAATTCTCTCCATGCTGACTCCGGGGCAGACTAAATTATTTTGGAAGGAACTCGAAGAAATTACCCTAGAAAAAATCAATCTAGTCACTGATTACGAAATCTCCTCCCAGAAACTAGACCTCCTCACCCGCTACCAAAAAAGCAGTCAAACCTATTTTGTTACCCATCAAATTAATACAGGATGCACCGGAATTTTAGTAGTTGATGGACAAGTCACTAGATTGCTTGAGCCGGGAACCTATGCTTTTTGGGTGTATGGACATAATATTAGCGTGACAATTTACGATCTACGTTTAGTAGAGATTGAAATTGCTGGGCAGGAGATTTTAACCAAAGACCGGGTGAGTATTCGGATTAATCTTTCTTGCTATTACCAAATTACTGATATCTTATTGCTGATTTCTCAATTAGCAGATTTTCGGACTTATTTATACAAACAACTACAATTTGCTCTCCGTCAAAGTGTAGAATCAAAAACCCTTGATGAACTACTAGCAAACAAAGATACCCTTGATGGACAAATTCTCGAATCAATCCAAGCAACTTTTGCTGAGACAGGGCTACAAGTTCAAAAAATTGGCATCAAAGATATTATCCTCCCCGGGGAAATGCGGACTATTTTCAATCAAGTAGTCCAAGCCGAAAAAGCTGCCCAAGCCAACTTGATTAAGCGCCGCGAAGAAACAGCGGCAACTCGATCGCTATTAAACACCGCTAAATTAATGGAAGATAATCCCATTCTGCTCCGTTTGAAAGAACTAGAAACCCTAGAAAACCTGATGCAGAAAGTTAATACCTTATCTGTTAGTGATGGAGTAGATGGTCTATTGAATCTCCTAAAACTAAAGCCGGAACAAAAATAACTAATTTAGATTTTCGATTGTACTTTCTTCAATAGGAGATTAGTAAAAAATTATGGTTCAGTCGATCGCCTCCCTGCCTCTAAAAGACTTCCTTGCTCAACCTAATATTGAGTCCTCGCCAGCATGGGAATTGATTGCTGGGCGAGCCATTCAAAAAGCTATGCCTACCCTTTTTCATTCCCGACTGCAACGGAACTTGGTTAACTATATTAACGCTCAGACTAATGAATATGAAGCTATTCAAGAGCTACGCTGCTTAGTCCCTCCCTATTCTCCTGTACCAGATATTGCAGTTATTAAATGCGATCGCCTCTCTGACGAAGATGGAGCATTCAACGGCGCACCAGATTGGCTAATTGAAATTCGTTCACCAGATCAAGGAACTCTAGATTTACAAAATAAAATTCTTTATTGCCTCAGTAACGGAACCCAACTAGCATGGTTAATTGACTTGTCTCGGCAGCAAGTTTGGGCTTGGCAGGGCGAGGATCTCCCTTTAATTTGCGCTGGGGCAGATATTTTACCCAGCTTAGGAGTGTTCTCAGAACTTACGGTTAATGCTGTAATGGCTATGACTCAACGACAATAAACTGATCTATAGCAGTCCTAATTGAGTTTAGAATTTTAGAGAGTTGAGAACGGCTCTCCCTCCGGGCTGCCGTGTACACACAAGTATTGATCATCTCGTTTAATGGGGAGGATCCCCCTAAATCCCCCTTAAAAAGGGGGACTTAAATTAATTCTCCCCCCTTTTTAAGGGGGGCTGGGGGGGATCGAATCCTGAAACGTAGTCGGAGTGGACTTGTGTGTACACCGTAGCCCTCCGGGAGAGCCGTTCTCAACCCCCTCTAGAGATTATTTACAGCAGTTTGAGAGTGGGTGGCTACAGCCACCCACTCTCAAACCCAACATTGATAGGACTTTCAATATTGGTGGCTTGTCTCATTTGAACGCAAGGTGCTGTAAGAGCAAGCAAATAAAGCCCTAAAGCAAATCTAAGCGATCGAAAAGCATCTCAACCCCATGCCCTCAACGTTAGAATAGAGTGGACTGCACTTCTACACCCCAATCTACTCCTTTGGAATTTTCTAACCTCTGGCTTTATCTAACTCCTCCCCTAGCAGGGGCAATTATTGGCTATTTCACCAACGATTTAGCCATCAAAATGCTGTTTCGCCCCTATAAGCCCATTTATCTGGGGAAATATAAACTCCCTTTTACTCCCGGACTGATTCCCGGCAGTCAAGAACGTTTGGCACAGCGCATCTCTGACACCATCATGGGGGCTTTGCTTACCCCCAGTGAACTGGAAGGAATTGCCCGCCGTCTTTTGCAAACCGAAAGAGTCCAAGGGGCGATCCTCTGGCTGTTGCAATCTGCCCTTGATCAAGTCAAAGTCGATAAAGACCAGAAAACTGCCAAAATTCTGGCGGGGATTCTCCGAGATCTAGTGGGGGAATCTTTACCGAGATTGCTGAAGGTGTTGGCACGGCAGGAAGATTTCCTAGAAGCTCAGGTAAACCAGATATTTGATCAAGTCTTGTTGGAGCTGTCCTTGAATCCAGAGCAGGCGGGGAAGTTGGCGGAATGGGCATTGCAGGTGGTTTTCACTCCTGAGGTGGTGCGGCAGGGGGTGATTGAGTTTTTGACCGATCGCAATATTCAAGTTATTGATGAGGTATTTCGAGAACGATCCAGCGGAACTTATTGGGTGGTAGCAAATTTGTTTGGGCTGCGAAATTCTCTGCTCCGGCTGCGGACTTTTTGCCTTGATGAGAAGGATCTGAGTAATGAGCGGATTAAAGATTTAATTACGATCCTGAAGATTAGCGATCGCCTCCAAGAATGGCTCCAAACCCTCTCGCTGCAAAATCTGCCCATGTCCACGGTGCGGCAACTCCGCAAAAGTACTAGAGATGCAATTCGCACCTATCTCCAAGAAAAAGGCACTGACCTCTTGCAAGGCTTAAGTCAGTCGGTGGATTGGGACAATGTGGCAATCTTAATTTTGAGCCGTTTGCAAACTTCGGCAGCGGTGAATACTTCCCTCGGAGTTGTCAGCCAAGAGTTGGCATTAGTTTTGGAGCGATATCTAGAAAAAGATTTGGAGAAAATTGTCGCTCAAGCGATTCCGATTCTCTCGATCGATCAAGTAATTATCGATCGAGTCAAAGCCACATCTCCGGCAGAACTGGAAAGCAATATTCAGGCGATCGTTAAGGGAGAATTACAAGCGATCGTCAATCTAGGCGGCATCTTGGGCTTGGTGGTAGGTTTATTGCAGACCCTATTATTATTTCTGCAAAAAGCTTAGTTGTCAGAACTATAGATAAGCTTTTCAATGCACTAGTATCCTTCATCTATTTGCTCTAACTCAGTGCTAGACTGCGCTGTGGACGTAGGGAGCTGATTTTGTTGCATTACTTTGATCAAAAATCTCAGAGCTTCATTGACTGCTTCTGCACTAGGAAATATTTCTGCGACATCGGTTTCTATTCGTACTATTGACCCACCAAAGCTCTTTCGACCTGAGCCTAGCTTTCTTACTCGTAGATTTTTTAGGTCATATTCTGCTCTAAGGTCATCTTCTAATTCAGCCTTCTTCATACGCTTCACGCTCCGCTACTCCATGCTTGGCAGAGTTTCTGGCTGCTTTATTCTCGTCCCACTCAAATTTCATGTACCTATTGTAACTATTATTGTCATTAAAGCCATAAGAGTTACATCGATTTCCATTGAATTCACTTTGGATCAAAAGTATTTGGAAAACAGCGCTACAATGATACTACAAGATACTACAAAGGTGTGGCATAGAGGGGAATTAGCTTCATGAGACAACTAGCAAGAGTCGTAAAAATTGATGGCATTGAGCCAATTCAAGAAGCTGAATTTATTGAATTAGCTGTTGTTGGCGGTTGGAAAGTTGTTGTCAAAAAAGATGAATATCAAGTAGGTGATTTGGCAATCTATGTCGAGATTGATGCCTTCTTGCCGGAGGGAAATCAACTCTGGCAATTCTTGGTAGATAAATCTAGTCGGGAATTTGAGGGGGTGCGAGGTCATGTTTTGCGATCGGTCAAACTTCGAGGCAAAGTATCCCAAGGATTACTGTTGCCCTTAGTGGAAAATTATCCTTTAGGAACTGATTTGACCGAAGCTCTGGGCATCATTAAATATGAACCACCAATCCCAGCACAACTAGCAGGAAAAATTAAAGGACGATTTCCTTCTGTTATTCCGAAAACAGATCAAGAGAGAATCCAAAATCTAGCTGATGAGTGGGATGAAATCAAATCCAAATCCTACGAAGTGACGGAGAAGGTCGAAGGCTCTAGCATGACAGCCTATTTAATCAAGGGAGAGTTTGGGGTTTGTTCCCGGAATCTTAACCTGCTAGAAGATGAAAATAATACCTTGTGGAAGGTGGCGATCGCCCACAATCTAGAAGATAAACTGAGGACTATCTTTGCAGATAATGCTGCTTTTCAAGGCGAATTAATTGGGGAGGGAATTCAAGGGAACTACTATAAAATCAAGGGTCATAAATTTCTTGTTTACGACATTTATGATGTCGCTAAGGGAGAATATCTTAGCCCAGAATTTAGGAGTTCTCTTTGTGAAACTCACTCTATAGATCATGTGCCGGTTATTTGGGAAGATTTTAGCCTGAATGATTCGGGAGATAGTCTTGAAACCTTGATTGAAATGTCCAATGGATTATCTAAGATCAACCAACAGAAAAAGCGAGAAGGGATGGTTTTTAAATCAACTAATTCCTCTGAGCAAAGAACCTCCTTCAAGGTGATATCTAACGCTTATCTCTTGAGCCAAAAGTAGCGATGTTCGATACTTATAGCAACTGCTAAAGCAGTTATATGGCTGTCCTATTTAAATTTAGAATGGCGCACCCTTTGGGTGCGCCATTCTAAACTATTTACACCCAAGGATTTTCCCCGCAGTGCAGGGGAAATCCTTGCTTTTTTAGTACTCAAACTATTTACAGTTGAGGGACAAACTGTTCTTTGTCAGGCACAACGGTGTATTCAGCAACAATCTGCCGGAACTCTTCACCGTCGATCGTCTCCTTTTCAATCAATAGGTCAACCAAGCGATCGATCACTTCACGATTTTGCTTGATGATATTGATTGCCTCTTGATGGCATTGCTCAGCAATCTGCCTTACCTGCTCATCGATTTTGGCAGCAATTACTTCGGAATATTCCGATCGGCTAGTGAAACCACCACCGAGAAATACCTCACCACCTTGACTTTCAAGAGAGAGCAAACCAAGGTTTGACATACCGAACCGAGTCACCATCTGCCGTGCCATATTAGCTACCTGTTGCAGGTCGCCACCAGCCCCGGTAGTAACTTCCGCATCACCAAAGATCACTTCTTCCGCCGCTCTACCACCCAAAGCAGCCGTAATTCTCGCTTTTAATGCGCTCTTGGTGACTAAGCCCTGCTCTTCATCGGGGGTGAACCAAGTCAAACCTTGGGCTTGACCTCTAGGAATCAGAGTAACTTTTTGAACAGGGTCATGTTCTTTGATCAGGGTTCCCACCATGGCATGACCGACTTCGTGGTAGGCAATCAGGCGCTTGCTCTTGCTATCCACCAACGGAGTTCCTTCCATCCCGGCAACTACCCGATCGACCGCATCGTTGATTTCCAGCATGGTGATCGCTTCCTTGCGCCGTCTAGCAGTGAGGATTGCTGCTTCATTTAGCAAGTTTGCCAAATCCGCTCCGGTGAAACCGGGAGTGCGGCGGGCGATCGACTCTAGGGAAATTTCTGGAGCTAGTTTTTTGTTCCGAGCATGGACATCAAGAATACTAATTCTGCCCTTCAGGTCTGGGGCATCCACCGTAACTTGGCGATCGAACCGACCGGGACGCAATAAAGCAGAATCCAAAACATCAGGGCGGTTAGTCGCCGCGATAATAATGATCCCGGTGTTGCCCTCAAAACCATCCATTTCTGTGAGGAGTTGGTTCAGGGTTTGTTCCCGCTCATCATTACCGCCGCCAATCCCGGCTCCTCGTTGCCGACCTACGGCATCAATTTCATCGATAAAGATCAGGCAAGGTGCATTTTCCTTGGCTTTCTTAAACAAGTCCCGGACACGGGACGCACCCACACCCACGAACATTTCTACAAATTCTGAACCAGAAATACTAAAGAAAGGTACTCCAGCTTCGCCAGCGATCGCCTTGGCTAGCATGGTTTTTCCCGTTCCCGGAGGTCCTACTAACAACACACCTTTAGGGATTCTCGCTCCCACGGCGGTAAACTTCTCTGGCTGTTTCAGGAAGGTGACAACTTCTTGTAATTCTTCCTTAGCTTCTTCAATCCCCGCCACATCATCGAACATCACACCAGTCTTTGCTTCCATGGCAAACCGAGCGCGGGATTTACCAAAGTTCATCGCTTGACCGGGACCGCCGGGGGCGTTGCCGGAGCGACGGAAGAGAAAGAACAAACCACCCAAAAGCAATACAGGAAATACTAGGTTGCCTAGCACACCCCAGATAGCTCCATCGTTACGCATGGGATGAGCTTCGAGGGAGATATTCGCATCGCGAATTTTGGCAATTAATTCTGGAGAATTAATGGGTAAATCTACCCGGAGACGCTGCATTCGATCGTCTAATTCTGGGTCTGTAGCTTGGACGATCGCAGTTCTACCGCCATCATATAGATCAACCTTAGTTACTCGGTTGGCATCTAGGTATTCCAAGAATCTGCCGTAGGTCATTCTCGTGCTAGCCGTATTAGCACCGCCGGATTCTCCACCCCCAGCAAAAGCCCCCTGCCACACAAAAAAGCCGATGACCAAGGCGGGGAGAGTCCAAAGTAAAATTACACGCCAAGAAAGTTTCATTTGTTATTTTTCCTAGATAGTTCAGTTCAGTTATCTTAATTATTGCTTTATCTTAACTAAATGTAACATAATTTTCATCTGCCTTAATTTATGAATCTAGCCCAAGGCGGGTTAATTTCATAATTGAGTGTAGGGATGGGGGATTTACGGTGATCGCTTCGGCCTCTGCAATAGATATGTACTAGAGTTTAGTCTAAGCATTCCAGTCTCTGAGAGCAGTGTAGGGTTGAGAAGGATCCATGCAACCTTCTCATTCATCTACAGTATTGATCAGTACTCAATCTATATTGGATACCATGGTAAAACTAATCTATCCTAGGGGATTTTTTCTGAATTATGATATGTCGAACAAATTTTTGACTTTACTTTCCTTGGTGGAATTGAAGCTGATTTTTAATTGAATATAAATCCTGTTAACCTATGAGTAGCAACTACTCCTCTAAAAAGCTATACCCTCAGAAGTCTGATCGAAAATCTCTCAAAGCTAGACAAATTCCTTTGAGGTTAGTCTTAATTGTCCCCTTTGTTTTGCAAATTGTGGGCGCAGTTGGGTTGGTGGGCTACCTTTCCTATCGTAGTGGGCAGAAAGCGGTAGAAGATATGGCACAACCTTTGATGGCGGAAATTGGCGATCGAGTCAATCAAAACTTGATTAATTATCTTGAAAAGCCGAAAGAAGTAGTCAACAATAATGCAAGTGCTATCAAACTAGGTATCCTTCCTTGGCAAGATCTAAGAGCAATGGAGCGATATTTTTGGCAACAAAGACAAACTTTTAAGGGAATCGGTTCCTTATCTATTACTAATGAGCAAAAGGAAATTCTAATTGTCCAAGTAGATGATGATGGCTCTAATGCTATTCGTATTCGGGATAAAACAACAGATTATAATTTTAATAGCTATCTCACAGACGTTCAAGGGAATCGACTGAAATTAATTAGAAGTTCTAGTGTATATGATCCCCACAATGATCCACCCAATAACCCTTGGTATCAAAACACAAAAAAAGCAAATCGGTTAGTTTGGAGAATTAATGTTTCACGAGTTAGGGCTGATAATCCTACCTTAGTTGTTATTAGTATTATTCCCTTTTATGATGATAAAGATATTTTTCAAGGAGTGCTTGGTGCTTCTGTTTCTCTATCCCAGCTAGGGAATTTCTTAGGCAATTTAAAAATCGGCAAAACTGGTCAAGCTCTCATTATAGATCGACAGGGATTAATTATTGGAACTTCCACCGGAGAAACTCCTTTTATTTCAGGCTTAATTGCCCCTGATACCCAACAAAATTTGAGTAAGAATAATGATCCTAATCAACGGCGATTAAATGTTCTTAATAGTAATAATTTAGTAACTCAAAAAGTAGCCGATTACTTAAAGAGGCACTTCAATGGTTTCGATCAAATCGAAGAGACACAGAAATTTTCTATGGTCATTGATCATCAGAGATATTTCGTCCAGATTGTTCCATTTAAAAGTGAAATAGATTTGGACTGGCTGACTATTATAGTTATTCCTGAGTCTGATTTTATGAAAGAAATTAATACTAATACTCAAACAACAATTTTCTTATGTGTTCTAACTTTATTATTTGCCACAGGAATTGGGATTCTCACAGCTCAATGGATTACTAAGCCAATTTTACAATTAAGTCAAGCAAGTCAGACTTTAGTATTAAGAGAATGGCAAGGTTCTGGGAAAGACTATGATTTAATGAAAACCAAAAATATTGCCGAAATATCAGTCCTAGCTAATTCCTTTAATAGTATGGCTTATCAGCTACAAAACTCTTTTGAAACCTTGGAATGTCGAGTAAAAGAACGGACAGCAGAATTAGTGATTGCTAAAGAAAAAGCTGAGATAGCAAATCAGGTAAAAAGTTCATTTATTGCTAATATAAGTCATGAGTTGCGAACACCACTGAATGCTATTCTTGGTTTTTCTCAGCTAATGCTATACACCAAAAACTTGCCTATAGATCAATACGAAAATGCAGGTATTATTCATCGTAGTGGGGAGTATTTATTAACTCTAATTAATAATGTTTTGGATCTTGCTAAAATCGAAGCCGGGAAAACTACCCTCAATAAAAATAATTTTGATCTTTATCAATTACTTGATGATCTAGAAGATCTGTTTCAAATCCAAGTAGCTAAAGCTGGACTAGAATTGATTGTCGATCGCAGCCCTAACTTACCCCGTTATATTTATGTTGATGGCGTCAAACTACGTCAAGTATTAATTAATTTATTAAGCAATGCCATTAAGTTCACACCTCAAGGCAGCGTGACTTTAGGGGTGATCTCAGAACTGAATCCAATGGATCAAACTACCCCAAGCTATCTTTTGAATTTCCGGGTGATAGACACTGGAGTGGGTATCAAGCCAGAGGAATTATCCAAGCTATTTGAAGCTTTTAGTCAAACTGAATCTGGGCGATCGGCTCAGGAAGGCACAGGATTAGGTTTAGTCATTAGTCAGCAATTTGTGCAGTTAATGGGGGGAGATATCGCAGTTGAGAGTGAAGTAGGTAAAGGAACGACTTTTAGATTTTCTGTACAAGCGAATGTTGCACAAGAAATTAATCGTGCCGCAGATATTAATCAAAATTCTCCCCAGGTTTTAGCCCTTGCTCCCCATCAGCCTACCTATAAAATTTTGACCGTAGATGACAAACCAATTAATCGGCAATTATTAGTTAAACTACTAAGTCCTCTAGGATTTGAGATTAAAGAAGCAAGGAACGGTCAAGATGCGATCGAGATTTGGGAGGCTTGGCAACCCCATCTAATTTGGATGGATATCCGAATGCCTGTGATGGATGGCTACGAAGCAACAAAATACATCAAATCTCAACCTAACGGGAATACCACGGTGATCATTGCCTTAACTGCCCATGTGTTGGAAGAAGAGAAAGCGAACGTCCTAGCAGTAGGGTTTGATGATTTTTTACGAAAACCTTTTACAGAAAATATGATCTTTGATGCCCTCTCCAAACATTTAGGCGTGCAATATATTTACGAGGAATTAGATACTGAAAATCACCTTGGCGATCGAGCTTTAGCGGATCTAATACCCACCGAATTGGCAGCTATGGGAGCAGAATGGCGATCGCAACTATCCAATGCCACCATAGAAGGCGATATTGATCACATTAGACAACTAATTCAAGAAATTCCCGCTACTGCATCTTCTCTAAAAAAAAATCTGGAAAAACTTACCCAACAATTTGAATTTGAGCAAATTTTGGATCTAATTGCCTCTACAACCTAACTGCTGTGGGATTGCTATGTGTAGTGTAGTATAGTGAATCTTAGGAATTTGCTAAGGCTAGAACTCATGATTTCAACTGCTGACTTTCTCATGTATACCCAGTGGATGGCGATCGCAACGGTGGTTTGCGCCGTTTTGACTGGTGTGGGTTTTGCCCTCCAGTGGGGCATTCGGTTCCGACTGGTGGGAATTACGGGTTTTATGGGGGTGTTAGTAGCGGGCTTATTTGGTTTGAGTATTGTGCCGTTTAGCCATCCCCTCGTTCCCGGAGCCGCGAGATTTTCCTTGGTTTATGACAACGGTGGCAATCAGCTAGTCATTGCCGTAGCTCCAGATGTGACCGAAACAGCCCTGACTGCTACCCTCCAGCAAGTTGCCGAGAAGTTTTCGTCCTCCGGACGCTTGGGGGGAACCAATGGTCAATTAGTAGTAAGAGCCAGAACGATTATTCATCCCGAACCGGGAGTTTCTCAGCCTTTGTATTTAGGAGAAATTAATCGCTCCCTCGGCAACCGCACAGCCCAAGCTGCCGCCCCAGCGATCGAACCCCAAATTAATCACAAAAATTTTCAAATTCTTCAGCAAGCCCTTGCTCAGGCTAAAATAGTTGCACCTTAGTTTCACCAAAGTTTCACCACCCAAGGTAAGTAACTCATGTTTGATACCCAAGCATACTTAGATCGGATTAATTATCAAGGTAGTACAGAGCCAACCGCCGCCACCCTCAAGGCTCTGCACTACCAGCATATGTTAACAGTCCCCTTTGAAAACTTGGATATCATCCTTGGCAAGTCGATCGTTTTAGATGAGTCGGCTTTCTATCGCAAGATTGTAGACCAAAAGCGGGGTGGCTTTTGCTATGAACTTAATGGCTTATTTGCTAAATTATTACAAGAGTTGGGGTTTCAGGTCACCCTCCTTTCGGCACGGGTAGCTATCCCCGCTGGCGGCTATGGCGCAGATTTTGGGCATTTGGTTTTATTAGTAGAACTAGCCGACTATTCATGGCTAGTAGATGTGGGGTTTGGGGATTCTTTCCGGGAGCCGATCGGCTTTGGACCGGTATCCGAGCAAGTTAGAAACACCTACCGTTTAGTTGCTGAAGAAGCAGGTTATTGGATTCTTTTGCAAAGACCTAAATCAGAGCAACAAGAACAAGCCCTCTACCTATTTACCCTAGAACCTAGAAAGCTTGAGGATTTCAAAAATCTTTGTCTATACCAACAAACTTCCCCCGACTCCATCTTTACCAAGGGTCGCCTTTGTACTAGAGCAACCATTGAAGGCAGAATTACTCTCACGGATAAGGTATTACTAATCACTACAGGAACCGAAAAACAAGAGTATCCTGTAACTAGTGAAGAGCATTATCAATCTCTCCTTAAGGAACATTTTGGAATTGTGCTAGCTTCCTAGTTCTTGTTATTTGCCGCTACTTACAACATTTTTCATGGAAATGGAATACGCCGCATTTTCTGAAATATTGACTAGGCTTGGGTGTGAGCGGCGACAGCCATCCACGCCCAACCTGCTGTACATAATGATTCTGCATGATTGCATTCGCCGAAAATGGGTTTAACAATTTGCTATAGCGATCCTAAATGGGTTGAGAACGGCTCCCCCGGAGGGGCAGGGCTGTTTCATTCTAACAAAATGTGCAAACCCCAAAGCCTCTGACTGAGCCATCTTTGCCCAGTTGTTATTGACATGAAACCTAAAAATCGGTAAAGGTTCATCGCTATAGTTGAAAGAACCGAGAGATTAGTC